>OZ244041.1:0-935000 GCA_965215305.1 Alphaproteobacteria bacterium | reverse complement strand
TTACGGGCGCTATATCCGCATCCGGCACCGGGACGGATACCACACCGCCTATGCCCATCTCAGCCGCTACGCCAAGGGGCTCGGCCAGGGCAAACGGGTGAAGCAGGGCGAGGTCATCGGCTATGTCGGCTCCAGCGGCCGCTCCACTGGCCCCCATCTGCATTACGAGGTGCTCGTCAACGGGCGCCAGGTGAACCCGGTGAAGCTCAAGCTGCCGAGCGGCAGGAGCCTCAAGGGCGAGGCGCTGGAGCGCTTCCTCTTGCACCGGGACGAGATCGACCGCAAGCTGCGGGAAATGGCGGCCGGCCAGCGCGCCGACGCCGGGACAAGCGCCGTCAACTGACGCATCCGGCGGCGCTTGCGCGAACATCGAAGGCTAGGAGGACCGGAACCATGCGCCAGACCGCAGGCCGCAAAGCCGAAACCCCGCACGTCACGCACGAACTCGCGCGGTTCGCCTCGGGCATCCGCTATGAGGACCTGCCGGCTGACGCGCGCTTCATGGCTCGCCAGTGCCTGCTGGACTGGCTCGGCGTCACGCTCGCCGGCTCGCAGGAGCCGCTCGCCCTCATGCTCAGGGCCGAGGCGGCCGAGGAAGGCGGCGCGCCGCGCGCAACACTTTTCGGCGGGGGCGGCCGGACCTCGATGGGCCTGGCGGCGCTGGTGAACGGCTCATCCGGCCATGCGCTCGATTTCGACGATGTGCTGGGCGCCATGACCGGCCATCCCACCGCGCCGGTGGCGCCGGCCGCATTGGCATTGGCGGAGGGCCGCGGGCTGGACGGCCGGCGCGTCATCGCCGGCATTGTCGCCGGCATCGAGGTCGAGGCCCGCCTCGGCCGCGTGCTCGGAGACAGCCACTATGCAAAGGGCTGGCACGCCACGGGCACGATTGGCGCCTTCGGGGCGGCAGCGGCAGCGGCCAACATGCTCGGCCTTGATGCGGAGCGCACGGCCTGCGCGCTCGGCATCGCCGGCACGCAGGCGGCCGGGCTCAAATCCATGTTCGGCACCATGTGCAAGCCCTTCCATGCCGGCAAGGCGGCGCAGAACGGCCTCATGGCGGCCACGCTTGCCGAGCGCGGCTTCACCAGCCGCGACGACGTGCTCGACTGCGTGCAGGGCTTCACCGACACCCAGACCGAGACCTTCCGGCCGGAGGCGCTGCTGGAGGAGCCGGACCGCTTCCATATCCTCGACACCCTCTTCAAATACCATCCGGCCTGCTACGGCACCCACGCCACCATCGAGGCCTGCCTCTCCATTGCGGAGAACCCCGCCTTCGACGCCGGCGATGTGGAGCGGGTGGAGGTGAAGGTCCCGGTCAATGCGCTGCGCATGTGCAACATCCCGGCGCCGGAGACCGGTCTCGAGGCCAAATTCAGCCTCGCCTACAATGTCGGCCTCGGGCTGACGAAACAGGCGACCGGCGCGCTCGACATCTATTTCGACGAGAATCTGGACCGGCCCGACGTGCATGCGATCCGGGAAACGGTCTCGGTCGAGGGGTCGGAGGACCTGCCGAAATTCGGCGCCGATGTCGTCGTGCATCTCGGCAATGGCGTGGCGCTGCGCGGCGCCAGCGATGTCGGGATTCCGGCAGACGATCTCAGCCGGCAGTGGGAGAAGCTGCAGGGCAAATTCCGGGCGCTCGCCGCCCCACTGCTGGGCGCCGGGCCGGCCGAGGCACTGATCGAAGCGGTCGGCGCTCTGGACGAGGCCGGCGATATCGGCGCGGCGCTGGCGCCGGCTGATATCGGCTGAGGAGGACAGGATCATGGACGGCATGCAGACGAGCGGGCTCTATCCCGCACTTGATGAACTGGACGAGGAGCGGCGTGTCCGCACCGAACTCGCCTGCGCCTACCGGCTGGTGGACCATTTCGGCTGGACCGAGCTCATCTACGGCCACCTCACCGCGCGCCTGCCGGGGCCGAACCACCATTTTCTCATCAACCCCTTCGGCCTGAACTACGAGGAGGTGACGGCCTCCAACCTGGTCCGCATAGACCTGGACGGCAATGTCGTCGAAGGCGACTACGAGGCCAATTTCGCCGGCTTCATCATCCATTCCGCCATCCATATGGCGGGCGGCGACAACAATTGCGTCATGCACACCCACACGCGCGCGGGCATGGCGATCGCCGCAGTCGAGGAGGGGCTGCTGCCGATCTCGATGACCTCCACCACCTTTTTCGACGACATCGCCTATCACGACTATGAGGGGCCGAGCCTCTATCTCGACGAACGCGAGCGGCTGCTGGCGGCGCTCGGCGAGAAGAAGGCGATGATCCTGCGCAATCACGGCCTCCTGACCGTCGGGCGCACGGTCGCCGAGGCGTTTGCGCGCCTTTACCGGCTGGAGCGCGCCTGCCAGGTCCAGGTGGATGCCGGCGCGGCGGGCACGCTGCGGGTGCTCTCCGACGACATCGCGGCCCGCTCCGGGCGGGACACCAACGCCTTTGCCGGGCGCGATAGCAACGAGGCGATGGGCGCGCTCGAATTCTCGGCGCTCATGCGCAAGATGGACCGGATCGACCCGAGCTACCGGGACTGATGCGCGCCATTGTCTGCCGGGCGTTCGGCCCACCGGAAGCACTCGAATTGGGAGCGCTGCCGGCGCCGGAGCCGGGCCCCGGCGAGGTGGCGATCCGGGTCGAGGCGGCGGGCGTGAGCTTCGCGGACACGCTGATGATCCGCGACCTGCACCAGAACAAGCACAGACTGCCCTTCGCGCCGGGCATGGAGGTCGCCGGGCGCGTGGCGGAGGCGGGTGCTGGCGTCGAAGGGCTCACGCCCGGCGACCGGGTGATGGCGCTGGTCTATGACGGCGGCCATGCCGAGTGCGCGGTTGCACCGGTGGCGGAGACCTTCCCGCTGCCGGAGGGCGTTTCAATGCCGGCGGCCGCGGCGCTGGGCGCGGCCTATCTCACCGCCCATGCCGGGCTGTTCTGGGAAGCGCGACTCGCACCCGGCGAGACCCTGCTGGTGCTGGGCGCGGGCGGCGGCACCGGGCTCGCGGCGGTGGAGGTCGGCAAGGCGCTCGGCGCGCGTGTCATCGCGGCCGCCTCGACGGCGGAGAAATGCGCGCTCGCCGCAGAGCGGGGCGCGGATGCGGTCGTGACATACCCGGCGGAATCGATCCGTGAGCGCGTCATGGCCGAGACCGGCGGCGAAGGTTGCGATGCCGTGTTCGACCCCGTCGGCGGCGCGCTCTTCGAGGAGAGTTTCCGCTCGCTCGGCTGGGGCGGGCGGCATGTCGTGGTCGGATTTGCCGGCGGCGCGATTCCCGCCTTCCGCGCCAACCACCTGCTGGTGAAGAACCGCGCCGCGCTCGGCCTTGCGCTGTTCAACTACCGCAAGCGCCGGCCCGACCGGCTGCGCGCCTCGGCCGAGGCGCTGCTGGACTGGGCGGCGACCGGGCGCATCCGCCCCCATATCGCCGCCGAATTGCCGCTCTCGGAAGCCCCTGCCGCGCTGCGCGCCATCATGGACCGCAAGGCCGCCGGCCGGCTGGTTCTTCGCCCGTAGTCAAGCTGGACGCCAAAGTGGCCACACGGGCTCCCAGGGCCCGAGGCGATGAAATAGTGAGCCGGTTTCCCCTATTTTCTACCTGCAGCATGTACCCATCTCACCCTGGTTTGTATCGAGTGCTCTCGCCGTCCCGGCCGCGCTAGATACCGAGCCCCGCTGTTGCGGGGGCCGGCCGGTCCGGGGCGATGGGTTGCTCAACTATGCCTCGCCGATAAATTTTTTCTATAGTCCATATAAGAAAACGGTATTGTATTTTATCTTCCAGCATCCTCAATCTTGCCCCTGTCGGGATATGGGCAATCCTGTTGATGTCCCGGCGGACCGGAGCCGGCGATGAAGGTCGGTTGTATACAAAGGAGGACAGACAAATGGCGACCGAGACAGGCACTGACGGCAATGATGTGATCCTGGGCACGGCCAACAATGACGTGCTGAGCGGCGGCGGCGGCGGCGACACGATCTTCGGCGGCGCCGGGAACGACACGCTGTCCGGAGGGACCGGAGCGGACACCTTTATCTTCCTGCCCGGCGACGGCAATGACACGATCGGAGATTTCGAGCCCGGAACCGACATCATCGATCTCACCGGATTCGGTGGCGAGCCCATCGGCTGGGAGGCGCTGCAGGAAACCTTCACTGTCATAAACGATGCGCAGTTGGGCACTGGCGTGCAGATAGACCTGTCGGACTGGGGCGGCGGGACGATCGTTCTCTGGGGCGTCACGTCCATCGACCAGCTCACCAAGGACAGTTTCGAACTTCCCGTCACAATGGCAATCGGCACTGACGGCCAGGACGCCATGACGGGCGACGCCGGTAACGATGTAATGGCCGGCAAGGCAGGCGACGACACCCTGGCCGGCGAGGCAGGCGACGACACCCTGACCGGCGGGGGAGGCGATGACACCCTGACCGGCGGCTCGGGTGCTGACATTTTCGTCTATAAACCCTATTCGGGCGACGCTGATACGGTCCCGGACTCGGGCGGACATGATACGATCACAGACTTCACTGACGGCGAGGACCTGATCGACCTCAGAGGGAGCAGCATCACAGACTTCTCGCAGCTCTCCATGCGTCAGGACGGCGACGATGTGGTCATCGAATTCGCCGGCGAGAATTCGATCCGGCTGTCGAATTTCGACATTGAAGACCTGGGCGCCAGCGACTTCATGTTCGCCGACATTGACGGCATGTAGCAGGCATCGGATCTCCGTTTCCCGCCAGCACGCCGCCATTCATGAGGACCATTCCGCCTTGCGGGATAACGCCAGCCACAACGCCAGCGACCGGAAGGACCTGGCGGTGTGGCAGGCACATGTCCGGCATCAACGGCACAAGCACCATCGCTTGAGCCGTTCACGTCCGTCATGCCCTGAGTTGTCCCGGGCATGACGGACTACTTTATGCACGAATCACGTTTCAGTGCGTCCGGCGGGTTCGAAGGCGGACAACAAAGTGACCTCTACCCCCGCTGGCCCTCGCGGAGCCACAGCCAGGCGAGGAGGGCCGCGCCGAGCAGCAGCGCCAGCCAGGGCGGCAGGAGGGGCGTGCGCTCTATGCCGGTCACGCGATAGGCGCGGTTATCGCGCAACCCAAGCCAGCCGCGCCCGGACATGCGCGCGCCCGGCCTGACGGCGCGCACTTCCGGCACAGCGTCCCTGGCGAGCCACAACACGCGCCCGCCCGTGGCCTCCGCAACCGGTGTGAGCCGGGCTGCGGTAGGGCGCAGATCCTCGAATTCCAGCGGGTTCCGGACAGCGGCTCCCGCAATCGCCGTCTTTTCCCCGGATCGCACCTGCCAGACCCCGACCGCATCCGCCTCGACCGCGCCCCGCCACCGGCCGGGACCGGCCGGCCTGAGCTCGACCGCGAGCGTGCGCCCGTCCGGCGCCAGCGCCGTCACCGGCTCGGGCTCGGCTTCCGCCCGGCGCCGCTCCACTTCCAGCCGCCCGCCCGCGATGGCGGCGGTCAGCGCGTCCTCCTCCAGATCCGGCTCCTTCATCAGCCAGTGGGCGAGGCGGCGCAGCAATTCGGCATGCGGCCCCCCGCCCTGGTAGCCGCGCGCCCAGAGCCACACCTGGTCGCTTGCGAGCAGGCCGACGCGCCCCTCGCCAACCCGGTCCACCAGCAGCAGCGGGCGGCCTTCCGCGCCGGACAGCAGGGTCCGGCCGCGCTCGGGGTCCACGTCGATCTGGCGGAACCAGCGCCCCCAGCGCGGCTCAGCCGTCCCGGCGACCAGCGGGCCGGTGACCGGATGGCGCCGCCCGACCTCCGTCGGGACCGGGCGGAACGGCTCGACGAGAATGCGGCCCGTCGGACCGGCGGGGTAGATGTCGCTCAGCGCCGATTCGTAAAGCGTCGTGATGCGCGAGGCGAAGGCGGGGCCGGCGGCGTCGAGAAGCGCCCCGCCGCCGCGCACATAGTCAGCGACATTGGCGAGGTAGAGCTGCGGGATCACGCCCCGGCGCGCATAGCGGTCGAAGACGATCAGGTCGAACTCCGTCAGACGCTGCTCGAAGAGCTCGCGCACGGGGAAGGAAATCAGCGCGAGCTCGCGGATGGGCGTGGCGTCCTGCTTGTAGGGCGGGCGCAGGATGGTGAAGTGGACGAGATCCACCGCCGGGTCGGATTTCAGCAGGTTGCGCCAGACGCGCTCGCCAGCATGGGGCCGGCCGGACACCAGCAGCACTTTTAGACGGTCCCGCACGCCGTTCACGGTGGCGACGGCGCGGTTGTTGGCGAGGTCGAGCTCGCGCGGCCCCGCCTCCACCCCGAACTCGAACACCGTATCGCCGGCATGGCTGACGGGAAGGGCCACGCGCTCGGCGCGGCCGAGGCTGACGCCGATCGTCCTGAGCGGGCGGCCGTCCGCCGAGATCGAAACCAGGGCCCCGCCCCGCCCTGCGCCTTCCGGGCCCAGGTCCTCCACCAGCAGTTCGATCTCGACATCCTTGCCGACAATGCCGTAGGCCGGCGCCGCACGGAGCGACAGCCGCCGGTCGCCATCCCTGTCCGGATCGCCGGTCAGCAGCACATGGACCGGGCCCGCCTCGTGGAGATCGGCGGCGGCGTCATGGACCTGGCCGTCAGTGATGAGGAAGGTCCCGGCTCGCCGGCGTTCGGGCACCACCGCCCAGGCTTCGCGCAGCGCAGCGAGCAACAAAGTGCCCCGGTCCGGCCTCTCCCTGCCGCTCCCGGCGGTTTCGACGATCAATACGTCGTGGCGCGGCAGGATGTCGAACCGGCTCTCCAGCGCATCGAGGGCTTCATCCGTCATGCGGGTCCGCCCGCCCACTTCCTGGCTCCCCGAGCGGTCCACCAGGATGATGGCCGCGTCCCGCTCCTGCTCCCGCAGCTCCGAGACGAGGGTGGGCCGCGCCAGCGCCGCCACCAGAAGCGCCGAGAGCAGCAGGCGCAGCAGGCCGCCGGGCGCGCGGCGCGCAATGGCGAGTCCGGCCGCGGCCAGCGCCGCCGCGCCGAGAGCGCCGAGCGCCCACCAGGGCAGCATCGGCGCAAAGGCGATATCGGTTGCGGTCGCGATCATCCGTCGAGCCGGCGCAGAATGGCGGGCACATGCACCTGATCCGCCTTGTAATTGCCGGTGAGCACATGCATGACGAGATTGACGCCGAAGCGCCGCGCCGCTTCGCGCTGGCGCTCGCCGCCCGGGGTGACCGCGAACAGGGGGCGCCCGTGGGAGTCCTCGGCCCAGGCCGCCGCCCAGTCATGCGAGCCGATCAGATAGCCAGTCACGCCGTCCGTACGGCTGGAGGCCGCCCGCTCGACCCACACCGCGCCGCCGGCATAGCGCCCGGCGAAGCTCTGGAGCAGGTAGAACGACCGGGTCAGCACATGGTCAGGCGGCACGGCCGTCAGCGGCGGCACGCGCATGCCGGCCAGCAGTTTCCTCAAACGCTCGCGCTCCGGCGTCATCGCCGCCCCGCGAATATCAAACCGCCCCCCGACAGCGCTGCTGTCGCGGGTGTCGAACACCAGCATGCCGCCGGTCGCCACATAGTCGGCGAGCCGCGCCCGCGCCGCATCGGACAGCAGCGGCTGACTCGCGGAAACCGGCCAGAACAGCATCGGGAAGAAAGCCAGTTCGTCCCGCTCCACATCGACCGCCTGCGGCGCTGCGGGCTCGACCATGGTCCGCTCGCTCAGCACGCGGCTGAGCCCCGCGAGCCCGGCGCGGCTGGTCTCGTCCACCTCGGCATCGCCGGTCAGCACATAGGCGAGATGCAGCTCCGATGCGAGCTTCCACGGTTCTTCTTGCGCCTGCAGTCCGCCGCCGCCGCCAAAGCCAACGAACAGCAGGGCGGCCAGCGCCGCCTTCGTGCCGAGCGGCAGGTAGCCGCGATAGGCAAGCGAGGCCAGCCCGTCCGCCAACAGCAGAAGAAGGCAGGCCAGCAGCAGCCAGGAGGTCAGCGGGCGCTCGCGGCCGGGCGCCAAGCCCCGCTCGACCGTGCCCGACGGCAGGCCCGCAAGCGGCGCGGGTGCCGGAAGCGCATCGCCGAGATTGACCGCCCGGAAGCCTCCCTCCCGTCCGTAAAGGCCCGGCGGCGCGAACGGGCCGGGCGGCGGCGCGACGGTGCCGACGTCGGGCAGCGGCATGACGGCCGGGCCGGGCTCCGTCAACCGCCCGAACCCGTCCAGCATCCGCGCCGGCTCCAGCGGCCCGCCGAGCCCGGCCGTCCCCCGACCGAGAGCGGCAAGGCGCGCGAGCATTTGCGGATAGAGCCCGGACAGGGCGAGGGTGGACCAGTCGGCATTAGCGGAAGTGTGGACCAGCGCCGTCCAGCCCTCGCCCATGCGCGCGCCGGTGACGATGGGCGTGCCGTCCTCCAGCACCGCCCAGCTTCGCTGCGCCAGCTCCGGGCCCGGCTCGGCAAGCACCTGGCGGGTCACCGCGATGTCGCCGACCGGCTCCAGCCCGGCGAACGGCCCCGCCCCGGAAAAGGCGCCGAGCCGCTGCGGCTGCGCCCAGGAAAGCGCGCCGCCCAGTTCGCGCCGGCCCCGCCTGAGCGGCGTTGGCAGCAATTCCGCGCCGGATTCGGCGAGCCGCGGCCCCGCGAATCGCAGCAACACGCCTCCGGCTTCCACCCATTCGGCCAGCCTGTCGCGCTCCGCCCGCCCGGTCTCTGCGGCGTCGGTCAGCAGCAGCGCGCTGACACCCGCTTCCAGAAGCTCTGCGACCGGGGCCTCCTCCACCGTGGCGAACGGGGCGAGCGCCGCGCGCAGATAATGCCCGTCGTCCAGCAGCGGATGGCCGGCCGCGCCGGTCGCCGCCAGCCCGACCTTCCGCCGGCGCCAGTCGCTGCCAACCAGCGCCGCCGCGCCCGCGCCGGCCTCGCCGGCGAGGCGGAAGCGCGCAACACGGTTCAGCAGTTCATCCGGACGTTCGATGGACGCGGATGCCGAGGTCTCGCCCTCCGCGAATGCAACTTCAACGGCGGCCAGCCGCAGGCCGTCCTCGTCCAGCGCCTCGACCGTGACCGTCTCCGCCCCGCGGCGTCCGGCTCGCTCCACCCGGACCGCCACACGCCTGGCTTCGCGCTTCGGCGGGCGCAGCAGCCGGGCGCGGGCTTCGGGCTCTGGCCGCAGCACATCCAGCCTGCCGAGACGCTGCAGCGCCTCGGCGAAACCGTAGGCGGCGCCGTCCTCGAGCCCGTCACCGATCCATATGGCGGCCGCCGGCCGCCGCATGTCGAACGCCTGCACGGCGGCCGCCGCGGCTCTCCGGTCCGTGGGCCAAGGCTTGGGCTCCAGCGCCGCCACGGCGGCGGCGGCATCGCCGGCCGCAAGCGGTCCGGCGCCCAGTCCCGGCGGCGTGCCGTCGGGACTGGGCGCCGTCGTCAGCAACCGGACCGGGCGGTCCCGCCGCGCGGCTTCCTCGAGCACGGCCCGGGCGGCAGCCTGCATGGCCGGCCAGTGCCGGGCCGAGGCCCAGCCGTCGTCGATGGCGAGCACCACCTCGCCCTGTCCCTCCAGCAGGGCGCCCGGCGCCAGGATGGGCCGGGCAGCCGCCAGCACCAGCAGCGCAGCGATCAGCAGCCTGAGCAGCAGCATCCAGGGCGGCGTGCGTTCACTCGCATCATCGTCCTGCCGGAGACCGAACAGGAAGCGGATGGCGGGGAAGCGGATGGCGACGGGCTGCGGCGGGGTGATGCGGAGCAGCAGCCAGACCAGCGGCAGGGCCAGCAGGGCGAGCAGGAACCACGGCGCTGCGAAGCCGATGGCGCCTAGCATCAGCACAGCCGGTCCGGCCTCTCGGCAAGTTGGCCAGCCAGCGCCAGCAGCACTGAGACCGGCGGCGTGTCAGTCCGGTGCCGCAACAGGGTCCAGCCGAGCCTGGCGGCACTGCGCCGCAAAGCCTCGTTATGGGCCTCCAGCCGCTCTCGATAGGCGGCGCGGAGGCCTCCCACGCGGCGCACGAGCAGTTCGCCCTCGCCTTCCAGCCCTAAGAAGCGCCGTCGTCCCTGCATCGGCAGGTCGATCTCCGCCGGGTCCAGCACCTGCAGGATATGGCCGCGCACGCCGGACTCCGCCAGCCTGCGGAACAGCGGCTCGACCGCGCCGGGCCCGTCCATAAAATCGCCGACCAGCAGCGCCTGGGCGTATTTGCCGAAGCCGAGGTCGCGCGGCAGGCCTGCAACCAGTGGTGCGCGATCAAGCGACAGGGAAAGCTCGCCGAGGCGCCGCTCGTGGCGGTAACGACCGGGCGCGGGGCCGATGGGCGCGACCTGGTGGCCGGCGCGCATGAGCAGCGCGGCCGCCGCGAGGACGAGCAGCCGGGCGCGTTCGGCCTTGGTCGCCTGCACCCGCGCGCTGCGCCAGTCCATAGAGGCCGAACGGTCCTCCCAGAGCCAGAAAGTCTGCGCCGCGTCGCGTTCACGCTCGCTGACCAGCACCCGCCCTTCCCGCGCTGAGCGTCGCCAGTCCACGGCGCGCACCGGGTCCCCCGGCCGGTAGCGGCGGAATTGCCAAAAATCGTAGCCGGGCCCCGGCCGGCGCAGCCCATAGGCGCCGGCGCTCACCGTGTCCGCCACGCGGAGCGCAGCCACCGTCAGGGCGGGCAGGCCGGCGGCGAGCCGTTCGGCTGCAGCCACGGGCATGGGTTCGGCCCTCCGTCAGCCGAGCGGGGCGGTCAGGCAGGCGATGACATGGTCAACGTCTATCCCCTCCGCCCGCGCGGCATAGGAGAGCACCATCCTGTGGCGCAGCACGGGTCCGGCCAGCGCGCTTACGTCCTCCACCGAGGGGGACAGCCGCCCCTGCAGCAGCGCCCGCGCCCGCGCGCAGCGCATCAGCGCCTGCCCGGCCCTCGGCCCCGGCCCCCAGGCGACCCAGTCGGCGATGCGCTTGTCGTCCGCGGTTTCCGGGCGCCCGCGCCGTGCCAGGTCGAGGATCGCCGCCAGCACCGTCTCGCCGACCGGCATGAGCCGCGCCAGCTCCTGCACTTCCAGCAGTTCTTCCACCGAGACGGCCGGGCGCGCCTCCTGCGCATCACCGCCGGTAGTCCGGAGCAGGATCATCCTCTCGGTCTCGATATCGGGGTAGTCCACATCAATCTGCAACAGGAAGCGGTCGAGCTGCGCTTCGGGAAGCGGATAGGTGCCCTCCTGTTCGATCGGGTTCTGCGTCGCCAGCACATGGAAGGGCCGGGGCAGGGACCGCGGACGGCCGGCGACCGAGACCTGACGCTCCTGCATCGCTTGCAGCAGGGCGGACTGCGTGCGCGGGCTCGCCCGGTTGATCTCATCCGCCATCAGCAATTGCGTGAACACCGGGCCCTCGACATAGCGGAAGCGGCGGCCGTTGCCGTCATCGTCGAGGATCTCGGAGCCGAGTATGTCGCTCGGCATGAGATCCGGCGTGAACTGCACCCGCCGCCGGTCCAGGCCGAACACTCGCGAGAGGGTTTCGACGAGCAGGGTCTTGCCGAGGCCCGGCACGCCGACCAGCAGGCCGTGCCCATCCGCAACCAGTGTGACGATGGCCTGCTCGACCACCGCCGGCTGGCCGAAGATCACCTCCCCGACCGCATCCGCGGCTTCGTCCAGGCGCCCCGCCGCCACGTCGATGCGCCGGGCGAGGGCGTCCCCGGATGCGTCTTCGGAACCGCTTCGGATCGGCTGCATGAAACGGGACCTCCTTGCACCGCCGCGCCCGCACGAGAAATGACGCGGGCCTTCCGGCGCCGTCATACTGCCCTATTATGGCACCGCCATGGCTCGGAATCTCCAGAACTGCGCAGATTCGGCGGGCGCGCCGCCGCCTGGACGCGGCCTGCGCATAGACCGCCATGGCGTGTGGTTCCACAACGGCCTGCCCTTTCGCCGCCCGGCGCTGGTGAAGCTGTTCAGCACCGTACTGAAACGCGCACCCGACGGCGGCTACCTGCTGGAGACGCCGGTGGAGCGGGTCGGGATCGAGGTCGAGGATGCGCCGTTCGTCGCAGTCGAAATGCAGGCCGATGGGGAAGGCCGGCAGCAACAGATCCGCTTCCGCACCAATATCGACGAATGGGTGGCGCTCGGCCCCGCCCATCCGCTCCGGCTTGGCGCGCGGCCCTATCTGCTCGTGCGTCCCGGCATCGAGGCAGCGGTGCTGCGTGCGCCCTGGTACGAGCTGGCTGAACTGGCGGAAGAGACGGAGAGCGGCTACGGCGTGTGGAGCGGCGGACATTTCTTCGATCTGGGAGCGCTCGACAATGACACGTGAGGAGGTGATCGCGCGCCTCGACGCAGCCGGCCTCGCCTCCGGGCCGGACGGGCTCAGCACCCCGCAGCGCAGCGATTTCGACCTGCTGCCGGACGGCCGGCCCGCTTTCGCCAACGGCCGCGCGCTCAAGCCCGCCGGCGTGCTGGTGGCGCTGGTCGCGCGGGCGGAGGGCCCGACGGTGCTGCTGACGCAGCGCACACAGCATCTGAAACAGCATGCCGGCCAGATCGCCTTTCCGGGCGGCAGGCAGGAGCCGGCCGACGCCGACATCCTGGAAACGGCGCTCCGCGAGACGGAGGAGGAGGTCGGGCTCGACCGGCGGCTCGTCGAGGTGCTGGGCCAGCTGGAGGTATATGAAACCACCAGCGCCTATGCGGTGACGCCCGTGATCGGCTGGGTGGAGCCGCCGTTCGAGCTCACCGTCGATCCCTTCGAGGTGGAGGACGCGTTCGAGGTGCCGCTCGCCTTCGTGCTGGACCCCGCCAACCACAAGCGCGAGACCATGTTCCGCGACGGGCTCGAACGGCACTACTATGTGCTGCCCTACAGGGGGCGCCATATCTGGGGGGCGACTGCGGGCATGCTGGTCAATCTCCACGACACGCTCAAGGGGGCGGCATGCTGAAGGCCATCATCCAGCTCCTGCTCGCGGCGTCGATCCCGCTGTTGCTCTACATGGCGTGGATCGTCATTCGCGACGGCCGGCCCGCACCGGGATGGCTGCGCGACGCGCCCTGGAACGCGATCCTGTTGTCGGGCTTCTGCCTCGTTGCACTGCTGCTCGGCTACTGGGCGCTCGCCGGCACGTCCGACCCGGAGGGGACCTACAGCCCGCCCCGGGTGGAGGACGGGAAGATCGTGCCGGGCAAGGTAGCGGATTGAGCGGCTTCGCCCCGGCGGCGGCCTGGATGCGCGAGCCGGACATCGCGCGAATCGTCGGGGCGCTGGGCGCATGCCGTTTTGTCGGCGGGGCCGTGCGCGATGCGCTTGCCGGACATGCCGTCCGCGATATCGACATCGCCACGCCGGAGGAGCCGCCGGAGGTCGTGCGGCGGCTGGAGGCGGCGGGTCTCAAGCTCCGCACTTACGGCATGGACCATGGCGTGGTGCTGGCCATCGGCGAGACGCGCACCTGCGAGGTGGCGACGCTGCGCCGCGATGTGGAGACCGACGGGCGGCGCGCCACCGTCGCCTGGACGCACGACTGGCGCGAGGATGCGGCCCGGCGCGATTTCACCGTGAACGCGATGTCGGCCACGCCCGAGGGCCGGCTGTTCGACTATTTCGGTGGACGGGCGGACCTCACGGCTGGCACGGTCCGCTTTGTCGGCGACCCGGAGCGGCGCATAGGGGAGGATGTGCTGCGGGTGCTGCGCTTCTTTCGCTTCACCGCCCGCTTCGGGACGCTGCCCGGCCATCCCGCCAGCCTCGACGCCGCGGTCCGGATGGCGCCGCTGATGGAGACGCTCTCCGGCGAACGCCTCCGGGCAGAAATGCTGGGCCTGCTGGCTGCGCCCGACCCCGCCCCAGTCGCAGCGCTCATGGCGGCGCGCGATGTGTTCCGCCCGATCCTGCCGGCGGCCAAGAGGACGGACCGCCTCGCGCGCACCATCGCGGCCGAAGCCCGGCTCGGCGTGCGTCCCGACCCGGTCCGCCGCCTCGCCGCGCTGCTGGCCTGCCCGGACCCCGGCCGCCTCCGCCTCAGCGCAGCCGAGTCGGAGCGCCTCGAGGCGCTCGCCCAATCGAAGCCGCTTGACCATACAACGCTCTACCGCGAGGGCCGGGCACGCTTCCTCGACCGCCTGCTGCTCGCCGGCGGCGGCGAGGCGGGCGAGGTGCTGCTGGCCGAACCCCCGCCCCCGCCCTTCCCGCTCGCGGGCCGCGACCTCCGCGCGCGCGGCATCCCCGCCGGGCCGAGGCTCGGCCGCCTGCTCCGCGACCTGGAAGACTGGTGGATAACCCGTGCCTTCCGCCCCGACCGAACGGCTTGCCTCGCAGAGCTCGAACGGCGGTTGACGTCGGCGTCCTAATACGGGTCGAGGCCGGGATGACAAGTGGGGAGGGCGGGATGACGGGAGAGCGGCGGTTGTGGGCGCGGGCGGGTTTCGCGGCTATAAGCGCCCGCAGGCGGCGAGCGAAGAGGCGCCCATGAAGAATCTCTGGTCCGACCGGGAGGCGGAAGCCGCGGTGCGGCGCTACGGCGCGGAAGGTATCGACCGGGACCTTGCGCTCCGGGTCTATACGACGCGGCTCCTGGGCGGCGAGCCGCGTCTGGTGCTGCACGGAGGCGGCAACACCTCACTCAAGACGCGCATGACCGATCTCGCCGGCGACGAGGTGGAGGTTCTCCGCGTCAAGGGCTCGGGCTGGGACATGGCGCGGATCGAACCGCCTGGCCTGCCGGCGGTCCGGCTCGAACCGCTCCGGCGGCTCCGGCAACGCGACGCGCTCTCCGACGAGGACATGGTCGCCGCGCACCGGTCCGCCCTGCTCGATCCCTCGGCCCCCTCGCCCTCGGTCGAGACCCTGCTGCACGCCTTCCTGCCGCACCGCTATATCGACCACACCCACGCCAATGCCGTGCTGGCGCTGACCGACCAGCCGGACGGGGCTTCTCTGTGCCATGAGGTCTTCGGCGAGAGCATCGCGCTCGTGCCCTACATCATGCCGGGCTTCGCGCTTGCGCGGAAAGCGGCCGAGCTCTTCGAAAAGCAGCCGGATTGCGAGGGCATGATCCTGCTGCATCACGGCGTCTTCACCTTCGGCGGAACTGCGCGCGAGGCCTATGACCGCATGATCCGCCTCGCGAGCCGCGCGGAAGCGCATCTGGCGGCGGTCCCTGCCAAGGTCTTCGCAAGCGCCGCGCTGCCCGCCCGGCTGGCGCAACCGGAAGAGATCGCGCCGCTGCTGCGCGGTCTGCTTGCCCGCCCGCCGGCGGAGCCGGACGGCGAATCCACACGCTTCCTGCTCGCCTTCCGGGGTGGCGATCATATCAGGCGCTTCGTGGACGGGGCGGAGGTTTCCCGCTACGGGCTCGCCGGCACGGTCACGCCAGACCACTCACTCCGGGTCAAGTCCTGGCCTGTGCTCCTGCCACCGCCGGCGGCGGGCGCGCTGGACGCGTTCACGCAAGGGGCCGAGGCCGCGATCCGCCGGTTCGAGGCAAACTACATGGCGTATTTCGAGCGCGGCAATGCGCGCGCCGGTGGCGGCCGCAAGGCCCTCGACCCGGCCCCGCGCGTGCTGCTTGCGCCGGGCGTCGGCCTCTTCGCCGCGGGCCGGAACGCGAAAGCCGCCGCGATCGCCGCCGATCTTGCCGAGGCCGCCGTCGAGGTGATTACCGACGCCGAGCGCATCGGGCGGTTCGCCAGCATCGGCGAGGAGGACCTGTTCGAGATCGAATACTGGCCGCTCGAACAGGCGAAGCTTGGCAAGACCGCGTCTCCGCCGCTCGCCGGCCGGGTCGCCGTGGTGACCGGCGCGGCCGGGGCCATCGGGCGCGCCGTCATGGCGGCATTGCGCGCCGAAGGAGCCGAGCCGGTCGGCCTGGACCTCGAAGCCGGCCCGGACAGCCTCGCATGCGACGTGACCCGGCCGGAGGCGGTGGAGGCGGCCTTCGCCGAAGTCTGCCGGCGGCATGGCGGCGTCGATATCCTCGTCTCGAATGCCGGCGCGGCCTGGCAGGGGCGCATTGGCGAAGTCGGGGATGCGGAACTGCGACGGAGCTTCGAACTCAATTTCTTCGCCCACCAGACGGTCGCCCGGGCCGCGGTGCGCATCATGCAGGCGCAAGGGACGGGCGGCAGCCTGCTCTTCAACGTCTCCAAGCAGGCGGTCAATCCGGGCCCGGACTTCGGCCCCTACGGCCTGCCCAAGGCGGCGACGCTCGCCCTCATGCGCCAATACGCCGTCGATTATGGCCGTGACGGCATCTCGTCCAACGCTGTCAATGCGGACCGCATCCGCAGCGGCCTGCTCGATGACGGCATGGTGGCCGCAAGGGCACAGGCGCGTGGCGTCAGCGAGGAGGCCTATATGCGCGGCAATCTGCTCGGCCGCGAGGTGCGGGCCGAGGACGTGGCCGGCGCCTTCGCCGCCCTCGCCCGCGCGCGCAAGACAACGGGCGCCGTCCTCACCGTCGATGGCGGCAATATCGCCGCCGCCATGCGGTAGAGGCCCGTCGGCCTTACGCCTCCGAATCGGTCAGCAGCTTGAGGCCGGCGGCGCCGATCACGATCATCGCGATCAGTCCCGCCTTGAGCAGCGACATCTTCTCGCCGAACAGGAACACGCCCGCCACCACAACCAGCACCGTGCCGGCGCCGGCCCAGATCGCATAGGCCGCGCCGACCGGAAGCGTCCGCAGCGAGAGCGCCATGAAGAAGAAGCACACACCGTAGGAAAGCAGCGAAAGACCGCCGATCCCGACCCGCTCGAAGCCGTGGGAGAGCTTCAGCAGGCCGGTGCCGACGGTCTCGAGCAGGATAGCGAGCGCCAGATACGCCCAGGCCATCCGCTTATCCGCAGGCGGCGACAGCCCGGCGCGCCATGACGCCGACCAGATGCGCGCGATATTCGGCCGAGGCGTGGATATCCTCGTTCAGATCGTCGGCCGACGCGGTCATGCCTTCTAGCGTCGAGGCCGAAAAATCGCCTTCCAGCGCCGCTTCCATCGCCGTTTCGCGATAGACACAGCCGGCAGCGCCCGTCACCGCGACGCGGACGCCGCCGCCCGTCGTCCGGGCCACGAACACGCCGACAATGGCGTAGCGCGAGGCCGGGTTCGGGAACTTCATGTAGGCCGCTGTCTCCGGCGCCGGGAAGCGCACGGCGGTGACAACCTCGCCGTCGGCCAGCGCGGTCTCGAACATGCCGGCGAAGAAGTCATCGGCCGCGATCTCGCGCCGGTCGGTGCAAACCGTCGCCCCGAGCCCGACCAGCGCGGCGGGGTAGTCGGCGGCGGGGTCGTTATTGGCGATGGAGCCGCCGATCGTGCCGCGATTGCGGACCTGCGGGTCACCGATATGGCCGGCGACGGCCGCAAGCGCCGGAATCGCCGCCGCGACCTCGGCGGAATTCGCGACCGTGTCGTGGGTTGTCATCGCGCCAACCGTGACCGCGCCGCCCTCGACACGGACGCCCTTGAGCTCGGCGACGCCGGCGAGATCGACCACATCGGAGGGCTGCGCGAGGCGTTGCTTCAGCGTCGGCAGCAGGGTCATGCCGCCGGCCATCAGCACCGCATCCTCTCCGGCGGCGGCCTTGGCGGCTGCGTCCGCAACCGAACTCGCCGCGTGATAGGTAAAATCGTGCATGGGAAGGGGACTCCTTGGGCTCAGGCGGCGTTCAGCGCCCGCCAGACACGGGCCGGGGTTGCCGGCATGTCGATTCGGGCCACACCGCGCGAACCGAGCGCATGGTGGACGGCGTTCATTACGGCTGCCGGGGCGGCAATGGCGCCGGCCTCGCCGCAGCCCTTTACGCCCAGCGGGTTGTGCGGGCAGGGCGTGGTCCGCGTCGAGACGACGAAGGACGGCACATCGTCCGCACGCGGCATGGTGTAGTCCATGTAGGACCCGGTTGCGAGCTGGCCGTCCTCGCCATAGACGCAGCCTTCCAGCAGCGCCTGGCCGACGCCCTGGACGATGCCGCCATGCACCTGACCCTCGACGATCATCGGGTTGATGACATTGCCGAAATCGTCGGATGCGGCAAAATTGACGATCTCCACCGTGCCGGTGTCGGGGTCGATCTCCACCTCGCAGACATGGCAGCCGGCCGGGAAGGTGAAATTGGCCGGGTCGTAAAAGGCCGTCTCGTCGAGACCCGGCTCCAGCTCCTCGATGGGATAGTTGTGCGGCACATAGGCGGTGAGCGCGACATCGCCGAAGCCCACCGATTTGTCCGTGCCGGCCACGGTGAACTGGCCGTCCGCGAACTCGATATCGGCCTCGGACGCCTCCATCAGATGCGCGGCGATGCGCTTCGCCTTGGTCTCGACCTTGTCGAGCGCGCGGGAAAGCGCCGAGCCGCCGACGGCGAGCGACCGCGACCCGTATGTGCCCATGCCGAAGGGAATCTTCGAGGTATCGCCATGGACGACCTCGACCGCGTCGATATCGACGCCGAGGCGCTCCGCGATGATCTGCGCGAAGGTCGTCTCGTGCCCCTGGCCGTGGGAGTGGGTACCGGTAAAGAAGGTGACGGAGCCCGTCGGATGCACGCGCACCTCGCCGCATTCATAGAGGCCGGCACGGGCGCCGAGCGAGCCCACCACGGCCGAGGGCGCGATGCCGCAGGCCTCGATATAGGCCGAGAGGCCGATGCCGCGCAGCTTGCCGCGCGCCTCGGCCTCCGCCTGGCGGGCTGCGAAGCCATCGTAATCGGCGGCCGCCAGCGCGGCTGCGAGCGTGCCCTCATAGTCGCCGCTGTCATAGACCAGCGCGACCGGGGTCTGGTAGGGGAAGGCGTCCGACGGCACGAAATTGCGCCGGCGGAGCGCCGGCGGGTCGATCCCCATCTCGTGCGCCGCTTTCTCCACGATCCGCTCGACGACGAAGGTCGCTTCCGGCCGCCCGGCGCCGCGATAGGCATCCACCGGCACGGTGTGCGTGAACACGGCCTGCACACCGCACCATATCTTCGGCGTGGTGTACTGGCCGGCCAGCAGCGTCGCGTAGAGATAGGTCGGCACGCAGGGCGCGAAGGTGGAGAGATAGGCGCCCATATTGGCCTTCGTATCCACCTTGAGGCCGAGGAAGCGCCCGTCCGCATCCAGCGCGAGTTCCGCGACCGTCACATGGTCGCGGCCATGCGCGTCGGTGACGAAGCTTTCCGATCGATCGGCGGTCCATTTGATCGGCCGCGCGACCTTGCCGGCCGCCCAGGTCAGGATCGCCTCTTCGGCATAGTGGAAGATCTTGGAGCCGAAACCGCCGCCCACATCGGGCGCCACCACGCGCAGCCTGTGCTCCGGAAGCTGGAGCACGAAGGCGCCCATCAGCAGGCGGATGACATGCGGGTTCTGGCTGGTGGTGTAAAGCGTGTATTCGCGCGTCGCGCGGTCGTATTCGGCCACCGCCGCACGCGGCTCCATCGCATTCGGCACTAGGCGGTTGTTCACCAGTTCGATGCGCGTGACATGGTGCGCGCCGGCGAAGGCGGTGTCCACATCGGCCTTGTCGCCAATCTCCCAGTCATAGCAGAGATTGCCGGGCGCCTCGTCATGCACCTGCGGCGCGCCGTCCGCCATTGCAGCCTCGATGGAGGCGGCGGCAGGCAGCGGCTCGTATTCGACCGCGACCGCCTCGGCCGCGTCGCGCGCCTCGGCCGCGCTATTGGCGATGACCACGGCCACCTGGTCGCCAACATGGCGCACGCGGTCGGCCGCCAGCGGCGGATGCGCCGGCTCGACCATCGGCCCGTCCTTGCCTGTAACCTGCCAGCCGCAGGGCAGGCCGCCCAACCCGTCCGCGGCATAGTCCGCGCCCGTCAGGATCTTGATGACGCCCGGCATGGCGGCCGCCGCGCTCGTGTCCACCGAGGCGATGCGCGCATGGGCATGCGGCGAGCGCACGAAAACGGCACAGGTCTGGCCTGGCCGGTCGATGTCGTCGGTATAGGCACCCTGGCCCGTGATGAAGCGGTAGTCTTCCTTGCGCTTGACGGATGCGCCGATCCCGTCCTTCGGCATGGGTCAGCCTCCCTGGCCGGCGGCCATGGCGCGAGCGCCGGCCATGATCGATTTCACGATATTGTGGTAGCCGGTGCAGCGGCAGATATTGCCTTCCAGCCAGTCGCGCACTTCCTGCTCGCTCGGCGCGTTATTGCGCTTCGCGAGATCCAGCGCGCTCATGATCATGCCGGGTGTGCAGAAGCCACATTGCAGGCCGTGATTGTCCCGAAACGCTTCCTGCATCGGGTGCAGGTCGTCGCCGTCGGCGAGGCCTTCGATGGTCGTGACATCGGCGCCCTCGCACTGCACCGCCAGCATGGTGCAGCTCTTCGCCGAGGCGCCGTTCACATGGACCACGCAGGCGCCGCACTGGCTGGTGTCGCAGCCGACATGCGTGCCGGTCAACCGCAGATGCTCGCGCAGGAATTGCACCAGCAGCGTGCGCGCCTCGACCTCGCCCGAGACGGCCTCGCCATTCACATTCATAGAGACGGTGGGCATGGGAACGCTTCCTCCTGGAATTCCTGCGCGGGAGTGTTGTCCCGACAAGGCGGCCGGGTCAAGCAGCATTAGGGCGCGGGGCGCGGGCTTGCGCGAGACGGGTCCGCAGGCGGGCGATCCTGCTGCAGGCTGCGGAACCGTCATTCGGACTTTGATTTCTCCTGCACTCCCGGATATGCCGGCGGTCGCCATGCGACGCCTTTTCACACGGTCCTTCGGCGCATCGCTCATATTTGCCATTGCGATGCCGGCGGGGCCGGCCACCGCAAGCGACCGGGACGGGGCCCGCTGGCTGCGTCTCGTCGTGGAAAGACTATGCCCGGCGCCGGGGCTTTCCGGCCTCGACGCGCAGGACGCCCTGCCTGGCAGCTGGCTGTTGGACGAGACCCGCCAGCCCGATAATGACGACCCCCGGCGAATCGTCGTGCGCTTGCTGCTGCCGGGAGCGGACCAACTCACTGTCGAACGACGGCAATTCGGCGGCAGGCTCCGTCAATTGCTGGTTTCCTATGCTGCAAATGATGCGGGAAGGGCGCGGCCGTCGCTTCAGGCCATCGCCGACGGAGGGTGCGCGATCCGGTCCGGCAGGGTAATCCGGATAGAGGATGGCGGCCGGCAATATCTCGATCAGCTCGAAGGCGACCTCAGGACGGTGAAATGGACCGAGACCCTGCAGGTTCCGTGGCCCGAGGGACAGGACCCCGGCGGCATTCGGGTCGCGCTCGTGGACTCGGGGCTTGCCTACGACCTGCCGCCGTTCCGGGACCGGCTGGCCCGCGACAGCGAGGGCATTCCGCTCGGCTACGACTATTGGGACCTCGACCCCTGGCCCTATGACGGAGACACATCACGCGGACCCTTCCTGCCGATCCGGCACGGCACGGCGGTTGCATCGGTGCTTGCGCAGGAAGCGCCGGACGCCGCGCTCATCCCGTTTCGCTATCCGCGCCCCGACATGAACCGCATGGCCGCGTTGGTCCATCGCGCGGCCGAGGCAGGCGCCCGCATCCTCGCCATGCCGCTCGGCAGCCGCAATCCCGAGGATTGGCGCGGGTTTGAAAGCGCGCTCGGCAGGCACGACATTCTGGCTGTCGTCTCGGCCGGGAATGACGGCCGTGATATCGACAGGGATCCGGTCTTTCCGGCAGCATCCACGCTCGAAAATATCCTCGTCGTCACTTCGGCGGACGGCTTCGGGCGCCTCGCGCGGGGATCGAATTGGGGTCGATTGAGTGTGGACATCATGCTGCCGGCGGAGAATCTCGAGATCGTCGATTTCCGCGGCGCGTCCGGGACTGCCTCCGGCTCCAGCTATGCGGTGCCGCGCCTGGCTGCCCTGGCCGCCCGGCTGCTGACGCGGGAGCCCGGCCTGGGCGCAGCAGCGCTCAAGGCCCGCATCCTGGCGCGTGCATCGCCGTCCCCCTATGAGCGGGAAGGCGTCGTTGCCGCAGGCTGGATTCCGGACCCGCTCGCGGATTGATCCGCATCATCTGCGCGCCGGCGCGGGCGGCGCCGCGTCGATGAAGCGCCGGGCGGCTTCGGCCTGTCGCGGATCGGCCTTCCTGAGCGCCCGGTAAGCCTCCTCCGCCAGTTCCGGCGCCTTGCCCCAGACGCCGGACTGCACGGCAAACCGCAGGGCCTGCGGGTCCTCGGGCGCCATAACCATCAGGCGGCGCGCATGGCCTGTCATTTCCTCGAAACGCCCGGCGAGCTGCAGCGACACCAGCAGCGATATCCGCGCATTGATCGAGTTCGGGACCTGCCCGGCTGCCCGGGCGTGCAGGGCGATGGCGCCGTCGAAGTCGCCGGCCCGCGCGAGGAGACGCCCGGCTTCGAGCAATTGCCCGTGGTTTCCGGCCGCGGCGCAGGCCTCCGCCAGCCGGTCGCGTTCGGCTGTATCGGCCGCGCGGCCCCGGAAGGCGTCCATCCCGGCTGCGCAGGCCGCAAACGCCATCCCCAAGCGACGCGTGACATCCGCGGCCTTCGGGTCCGCGCGCAAGGCCAGAAGTGCCCGCACGCTCTCCACCGGCATCGCCTCGAACCGCCCCTCGCCGCCGCCGACGGCGATCCCCGCCAATCGGCCGGCTTCGTCCACGAGCGCGCCGCCGCTAACGCCGGGCTGCATGCGCGCGCGGATGTGGAGCCGCCCGAGCGCCGCGCCCTCTGCAGGCCCTGCGATCAGCCCGCCGGGCGCGAAAACACGCACCTCCTTGCGGGCGATATCGATGCCGACGGCGTAGAAGTCGCCATCACCCGCCACTTCACCTGCAAGATCCGGGATAAATCCCTCCGCAGGCAGGCCCCGAACCTCAAGCAGCGCCAGGTCGCCGGAATAGGCTGACGGGACCACCCTCGCCTCCCTCGGCCCGTCGGGCGTGTGCAGGACCGCGTCCGGCCGGTCCGCCACGACATGCCGGTTGGTGACCAGAAGCGCCGGTCCGATCCGCGTCGCGCTTGCCGCCGGATCGAAGCTGGCAACCGGGAAGACCGCCTGCCGGATGCGGCAGACCGGCGCCGGATGGGGGCAGTCCGCCAGCGCCTCCGGCTCGGGCGGCATCCCTGAGGCCTTCGGCCCGGCATCGAAGGACAGGCGAACGAAGAGTTCCTGTCCACCGCGCAGCAAGGCGATCTCGACCGGTGTGCCGGGATCGCGAATGACGGCGAAGGCCGCAACCGCATCGCGCGGCGTGCGCACCCGACGGGGCCCGATCCTCAGGACCCTGTCGCCGGGCCGGATGCCTGCCCTGTCCGCCGGGCCGTCTTCGTCAACCGCGCGTACAACCGGCGCGGCCAGTCTCGCCAGCCGGGCGCGCCCGGGCGCCGCCAGCCGCCAGCCGGGCGCGGGATATTCGACCCTGCCATCGGCGATCAGCGCCTCGACAACGCGGATCAGCAGCCCGGTCGAAACGGCGAAATTCACGCCGATATCGGTGTCGCCCTCCGAGGCGAAGATCGCCGACATCATGCCCACCAGGCGGCCCTGCCGGTCCACTAGGGCACCGCCCGAGGTGCCGGGATTGGCGGCGGCATCCGTCTGGACAAAGTCTTCCACGGGATTGAACCCCGCATCGGTCGCATTCAGTGCGGAAACCACGCCGCATGTCACGGACAGGCCGAGCCCGAAGGCGTTGCCGATGAGGCAAACGGGCGCCACCAATTGCGGAGCCGGCCCGATCTCGATAGGCCGAAGCCCGGCATCCACACGCAACAGGGCGATGTCGCTAGCAGCGTCCTTCGCGGCCAGCCGCGCCGGCAGGATGCGCCCGTCGGACAGACGGATGTCGATCCGCCTTGCGGGCTCCACGACATGCCAGGCGGTCGCAATCAGCCCGGGCCGCAGCACCACACCGCTGCCTTCCGGGGCAGCGCCCGCCCGCCCGCCCGCGCCGCCCTGCGGGCGGCCCGGCCATACAGGCAACACCGAAACGACCGACTCCAGCGTCTCCGCCGGCAGCGCTCGTACAGGAGGCGGTTGACCGCCGGCGAGCAAGAATGCCAGCGCTGTCATCAGAAGGAGTCTCATGCGCAGGCACCCCCGCCGCGCGGTGTCATGAGATGTCATGCTGTGTCACGAAACCCGCTGCATCCGGCGCATATCCCATGTCCGTTTTCGGCGTTCCTCTCGGGTGCACACATCCATGTCTGTCAGCTTGGCCCGCCTCCCTTTGTCATCCCGTCGGGAGAGGAAGAGGCCTGCCGCCTCTCGAACTCGCGGCGCCAGTCTTCGAAGCGGCCCTGCCCGATGGCGCTGCGGATTTCGGCCATGAGGGCCTGGTAGAAGGCGGTGTTGTGCCAGCTGAGCAGCGTTGCGCCCAGCATCTCTCCGGCCTTGACGAGATGGTGCAGATAGGCGCGGCTGAAGTCGCGGCTCGCCGGGCAGGCGACGCGGGCGTCCAGTGGCGCGGGATCCTCGGCATGGCGAGCATTGCGCAGGTTGAGCGGCCCGTCCCAGGTCCAGGCCTGCGCCGTCCGGCCGGACCGGGTCGGCAGCACGCAGTCGAACATATCCACGCCTCGCGCCGCCGCGCCGACGATGTCGGAGGGCTTGCCGACGCCCATCAGGTAGCGCGGCCGGTCCACCGGCAAGGCGTCGGGCACCGTATCGAGCACCTCGAACATCGCCGCCTGTCCCTCGCCGACCGCGAGGCCGCCCACCGCATAGCCGTCGAAGCCGATCCCCTTGAGCGCCTCGGCCGACTCCGCGCGCAGATCGTCGTGAACGCCGCCCTGCACGATGCCGAACAGCCCGTAGCCGGGCCGGTCGCGGAAGGCGGCCCGGCAGCGTTCGGCCCAGCGCATCGACCGGCGCATGGACCGGGCGGCCCCGTCCTTGTCGATGGGCCAGGGCGTGCATTCGTCGAGCGCCATGGTCACATCGGAATCCAGCAGGTATTGCGCCTCAACCGCGCGCTCGGGTGTCAATTCGAGTCGGGCGCCGTCGATATGGCTGCGGAAGCGCACCCCGTCCTCCCCGACCTCCGCCAGGCTGCCGAGCGACATGGCCTGGTAGCCGCCGGAATCGGTCAGAATCGGCCCGGGCCAACGCATGAAGGCATGCAGGCCGCCAAGGCGCGCGACCCGCGCTGCGCCGGGGCGGAGCGCGAGGTGGTAGGTGTTGGCGAGCACCATTTGCGCGCCCGTTTCCGCCACCATGGCAGGGGTAAGCGCCTTTACCGTTGCGGCCGTGCCGACCGGCATGAAGGCCGGCGTCTCCACGGAGCCGTGGGCCGTCTCCAGCCGCCCGCGCCTTGCACGCCCGTCCATGCCCGTCAGCGAAAAGCCGACCGCCATCTCAGCCTTCGGCCTCGGCTTCCTCTTCCGCCTCCGCACGCGCCCGGCGGCGCTCGATCCTGCGCGCGAGCACGATCGAGATCTCGTAGAGCACAAGCCCTGGCAGCGCGAGGCCGACCTGGCTGATGATGTCGGGCGGGGTCAGCACCGCCGCCACCAGGAACACCACCACGACAGCATATTTGCGCCCGCGCGCCAGCTGGTCAGCGGAAACGAGGCCTGCGCGTACGACCAGGGTGATGCCGACCGGCATCTGGAAGAACAGGCCGAAGGCAAACATGAGCTTGATGACCAGCGAAAGATATTCCGAGACCTTGGCCTCGAGCTGGATCGGCAGCGCGCCTGCCTCACCCTCCGCCCCCGACGAGCCCGGCGTCTCGAAGGTCAGGAAGAACTCCCAGGCGAGCGGCATGACCGCGTAATAGACCATCGCCCCGCCGGCGAAGAACAGCACCGGCGTCGCCACCAGATAAGGCAGGAAGGCCTGCTTCTCGCGGCGGTAGAGGCCAGGCGCGACGAAGCGCCAGAGCTGGTTGGAAATGACCGGGAAAGCGAGGAACAGCCCGGCATAGATGCCGATCTTGATATAGACGAAGAACGGCTCGTAGAGCGCGGTGAAGATCATCCGCCGCCCCGCCTCGTCGCCGAGCGCGCGGGCAAGCGGGGCGGTCAGGAATTCGAAGATATAGCTTGCGACGGAAACACAGGCGATGAAGGCTACCAGGAGCGCGATGACGGAATAGACCAGTCGGTTGCGCAGCTCGATAATGTGGTCGAGCAGCGGCGCCTCTTGGTCTTCTTCCGCCCCTGGGTTCACCAGAGTTTCGCCGGCTTGCCGGGATCGGCTGCCGCGGCGGCCGACGATGCCGCAGCAGGCTGCGGCGCCGAAGCGGCGGATGCGGACGGGCTTGCCGGCGGCTTGACGACCGTCTTGTCATCGAGCCAGTCGTCCATGCGGGTCGCGCTCTCGACGGATTTCTTGACCTCGTCGAGCTCGGCCTCGCGCGCCATGTCCTCGATGCCGGTCTGCAATTCACGCACCGTCGCGCGCGCCTTGCGCACCCAGCCGCCAACGGTCTTCAACATTTTTGGCAGGTCGCGCGGGCCGATGACAACGATCGCGATGACCGCGATCACGAGCATTTCCGTCCAGCCGATGTCGAGCATGGCGCGTTGCCGGCCCTCCCGGCCGTCAGGTGCGGGCTGCGGTGTCTTTTTCGCTTTCGGCGGCGACGGTCTCCGCCGGCTTGGACTCGATGGCCGTCTCGCGGTCTTCTTCGTTCAAGCCTTTCTTGAAGTTCTTCACGCCCTTGGCGAGATCGCCCATCACCCGCGGCAGCTTCCCGGCGCCGAACAGGATGAGGATTATCACCAGGACGATAATGACCTGCCAGGGACCGATGCTCATATGCTGTGCCTCCTGCTACTGGCGCCCTTATCGCAGAAGCGCGCGCCGCTCGCAACGCGGCTCAATCGCGGGGAAAGACGAAGACCTGCTCGCCGTCCAGCGAAAGCTGGCGCACCTCGCCTTCGCAGGCCGGCACCCGGCCGGGGGACCGAGCGTGGAGGTGGATGCCCTCCGGATCGTCGCGGCCGTAAACGCCGCGCGCGGCGGCGGCGAGCGTGAAATGGACGAGCGTGCTGCGGCCCACCATGCGCACCGCGTCGATCCGGGCTTCCGCGCCCGCTGTTTCCGGTTCGCCGATGCGGATCGCTTCAGGCCGCACCAGCACCTGCACCGCGGAGCCGTCCGCGAAGCCGGGCGCGGCAACGGCTCCCAGCGGCGTCTCGACCCGCCCGGCGGCCACTAGCCCGTCGAACCGGTTCACTTCGCCGAGAAAGGCGGCGACGAAGGGCGACGCCGGGGCGCAATAGATCTCTTCGGGCGCACCGTTCTGGACCACGCGCCCATGTTGCATCACCACGACCCGGTCGGCCATCATCATGGCTTCCTCCGCATTATGGGTGACGAACAGCGTTGCCGCGCCGCTGGTCTTCAGCAGGTGCATGGAATCGTCGCGCACCCGGCCGCGCAACTCGGGGTCGAGGCCCGAGAACGGCTCGTCCAGCAGCACCAGATAGGGCTCCGGCGCGAGCGCGCGGGCGAGCGCCACGCGCTGCTGCTGGCCGCCGGAGAGGACATGAGGATAGGCATCGACATAGGCAGCCATGCCCACCTTGTCGAGCAGTTCGCCGGCCCGGTGGCGCTGTTCGCGGCGCGCAAGGCGGTTCAGGCCGAAGGTTACGTTGTCGCGCACTCTCAAATGCGGAAAGAGGGCGTAATCCTGGAACATCATCGAGACGCGCCGCTGCTCGGGCGGTACGGCAAGGCCCGGCCCGGTCACGGTCTCGCCGGCAATGGCGACCCGGCCGGCCGCCGGGCGCTCCAGGCCCGCGACGAGCCGCAAAGTCGTGGTCTTGCCGCAGCCCGATGGTCCGAGCAGGCACACGATCTCGCCGGCATCCACCGCGAAGCTCACCCCGTCCAGCACGGCCTCGCCGTCATAGCCGTGCTCCAGGCCTTCCACTTCCAGAACAGGCGCGCTCATTTCCATCGTTTCGCTCAGATGACCGTCACGAGCCCTTCAACGATCCACCCGACCGGCCGCCAGATCAGCCAATCCGCAGGATCGAAACCGAGGCCCGCCCTGGCCAGCAGCCAGGGCAGGACGAACAGCACCAGAAGGATAAGGGCAATCCCGTATCGCTCCAAGGGCGCGAGACGCATGGCGATGCGAGGCGGCAGGAGCGCCGTCAATATGCGCCCGCCGTCGAGTGGCGGCGCGGGGAGCATATTGAAGACGGCGAGCACGGCATTGAGGATGACGCTCTTCCTGGCGGTTTCGGCGAGCCAGTCCCGCCCCGGCATGTCAGGTGTCCATCCCACGGCCTGAAGCGCCACCAGAGAAAAGACGCAAAGCGCAAGATTGGCGGCCGGACCCGCCGCCGCAACAAGCGCCATGCCGAGACGAGCGGGCCGGAGCCGCGCGAAATCCACCGGCACGGGCTTCGCATAGCCGATGAGGAAGGGCGCGCCCGTCGCGAGCAGCAAACCCGGCAGCAGCAGCGTTCCGAACAGGTCGATATGGCGAACGGGATTGAGCGTGACTCGTCCAAGGCGCCGGGCGGTATCGTCGCCGAGCTTCCATGCGGTCCAGGCATGCGCCGCTTCGTGGCAGCCGACGGCGAGCAGCAGGGGCAGCGCCCAAACCGAAAGCTGGTAGAGGAATTCCTCCACGGAGACGCCGCTCACGACGCCTCCAGCCAGTTTCGCGCGTGCCGCCAGCGCGCCGCCGCCGCCGGCGTCATCGGGTCCGCCGCCGCTGCGACCGCCGCCATCTCGGCGGGGTCGCCATTGCAGTGGAGCGCGATGTCGCAACCAGCATCGAGCGCCCGACGGGCCCTCTCGCCGAGCGGGCCGTCGAGCGCGCGCATGGAGAGGTCGTCGGTAAGCAGCAGCCCGTCGAAGCCGATGCGCCCGCGCACGATGTCACCGATCACTACCGGTGAAAGCGTCGCCGGCAGGCGGGCGTCCCAGTTGCGGTAGAGCACATGGGCGGTCATGCCCACCGGCAGGTCGGCGAGCGCTGTGAAGGCCCTGACGGAGGGCTCGTCGGCATCCGTCTCCGGCAGAGTCTCGTGGCTGTCGGCCGCCACCCGTCCGTGCCCCGGCAGGTGCTTGAGCACCGGCAGCACGCCGGCATCCCGGAGGCCCTCGGCATAGGCGCGGGCATGGGTCGCGGTGATGGCGGGGTCGCTGGAGAAGGCGCGCTCGCCGATCACCTCATGGGTAAGGCCCGGCGCGCGGACATCCGCGACGGGGGCGCAGTTCACATCGATGCCGAGCCGGGCCAGAATCGCGCCGATGGCGCGCGCCGTCGCCCGCGTGCCTGCGACCGGTCCTTCTGCGAGCCGGGCAGCCGAGGGAAAGGCCGGCCAGGCGGGCGGGCCGAGCCGGGCCACGCGCCCGCCTTCCTGGTCAATCAGCACGGGCGCGCCGGGGTCGTCCACGGCGTCGCGCAGCCCGGCGATCAGCCTGCGGATGGCGTCGGCGTCCCCGAGATTGCGCTCGAACAGGATGAAGCCGAGCGGATCCGCATCACGGAAAAAATCCCGCTCCCAGGCGGTGAGCGCCGGACCTGCGCAGCCGAAGACGGCCGCAAGCGGCGCCCGGCGCGATCCGGTCCGCTCAACGGACGATGAAGCAGTCGACATTGCGCGTCTTGAGCTGTTCGCAGACGATTTGCGCAAGCGCCGCCGTCGATACCGGCCCTGCGCGGACGCGGACAACCTCGTCACCGGGGACGAACTCCGCCTCCATGCGGCCGAGCAGATCGCCATGTCGCTTCCTCAGCTCTTCCCATGCCTCGCGCGCCGCGGTCTCGGTGCCGAACGCGCCGAGCTGCACGGAAACGCCAATCGCGGCTTCCTGCAGCGGCCCTGCGGGCGCGGACGAAGCGGTTGCGCCATCGTTTCGTGGCGCCGGTATCGGCAGGGGCATGGTCTCCCCGGCGCTTTCCGCCGGGCCAGGGGACGGCGCAGGCTCCGGAGGCGGGACGACCGGCCGGGGCGCTTCCGGCAAGGGGCCGATGGCCTCCGGTGCCGCGCCCGGCCTGCCGCGCGCCAGCGCCTCGTATATTGCGACATCCTGATGGTCCACTTCGAGGCCCCCCGGATCCTTCGGCGCCACCTTGTAATCCCCCTCCGGCGCCGCAATGACGGGAAGGTCTGAATCGCTTCCCCTCTTGAACGCCGTATAGCCCAGCCACAGCAATCCTGCGAGCGCGACGACCGAGACCATGCCCAGACCAGCCAGCCAGAGCTTGTGGCGTCGGCTGTCGGGCGCCGCCGCCACGCCTTACATCCGCTCCGCCGGCTCGACGCCCAGCGTCCGGAGCCCCCCGGCAATGACGATAGCGGTCGCGCGGACCAGTGCCAGCCGAGCGCGGTTGCCGGCCGGGTCGTCGTCCTGGATGAACCTCAGCCGTGCGTTTTCCCGGCCTTTCGTCCAGAGCGCGTGAAAATCCGTCGCGGCCTCCATGAGGTAGAAGGCCGCGCGGTGCGGCTCATGCGCCGCAGCCGCTGTCTCCACGGTATGCGGCCAGGCCGCCAGCCGACGGATCAGCGCCAGTTCCTCGGGCTCTTCGAGCCGGGTCAGGTCTTCCGCATTCGCCGCGCCGATTCCTTCCCCGTGGCGCAACACGGAGCGGCAGCGGGCATGGGCGTATTGAACATAGAACACCGGATTGTCGCGTGACTGGGCCACTGCCTGGGCGAGGTCGAAATCCAGCGGCGCATCGTTGCGCCGCGTCAGCATCATGAAGCGCAGCGCGTCCCGCCCGACCTCGTCCACCACCTCGCGCAGCGTGACGAAATCGCCACTGCGCTTCGACATGCGCACCAGCTCGCCGCCGCGCAGCACGCGCACGAGCTGGCAGATCTTCACATCCAGTCTGGCGTCGGTCGCGGCCGACACCGCCGCCTGCATCCGCTTGACATAACCGCCATGGTCGGCGCCCCAGACGTCGATCAGGTCCTCGAAGCCGCGCGCCGCCTTGTCCATGTGATAGGCGATATCGGAGGCGAAATAGGTCCAGCCGCCGTCTGATTTTTTCAGTGGACGGTCCACATCGTCGCCCGCCTCCGTCGAGCGGAACAGCATCTGCTGGCGGCCGGGCTCCCAATCGTCCGGCTTCCTGCCCTTGGGCGGGTCCAGAACACCCCAATAGACCAGCCCCTTCTGCTCCAGCCCGGCAATCGCGCGCTCGACGCCGCCCGATTCGACCAGTGCGCGCTCCGAGGTGAACACCTGCTGCTCGATACCGGCGGCGGCGAGGTCCTCGCGGATTGCCGCCATCATCGCGGCGACGGCGCGGTCGCGGAAGGGCGCCAGCCACCGGGACTCGCCGGCGTCCCGGTAATGCGCGCCGAACTCCTCGGCGAGCGCGGCGCCCACCGGCTTCAGATAGTCGCCGGGATACATGTCCTCCGCCATCGGTCCCGGCGCTTCGCCCAGCGCTTCCAGATAACGGTGATGGACCGAGCGGCCGAGCGCATCCACCTGGGCGCCGGCGTCGTTGATGTAATACTCGGTGGTGACATCATATCCGGCCCTGGCGAGCAGGCGGGCGAGCGCATCGCCGAACACCGCGCCCCGCGCATGGCCGACATGCAGCGGCCCGGTCGGATTGGTCGAGACATATTCGACATTGACCCGCCGGCCGGCGCCTATATCCGAATCACCATAGGCCGCGCCCGCCCCGAGGATCGCCGGAATCTGCGCCCGCCAGAAATCCGGCGTCATGCGCAGATTGACGAAGCCGGGCCCCGCAACCTCCGCGCTCGCGAACCTCCCGTCGGCGCGAAGGCGCTCCGACAGCGCTTCGGCGAGGTCCCGGGGCTTCATCCGGGCGGCGCGGGCGGTTGTCATTGCCGCATTTGTGGCGAAATCCCCATGCGCGGGGTCCCGCGGCAGCTCCACGCCCGCCGCAGGCGCGTCCAGCCCCTCGGCCGCCTCGCGAAGGGCGGCGCGCACGGCCTGTCCGAGTTCGCGAAAGACATTCATCCGGACGAGCGGTCTCCCTTGCAAAGGCGGGCATGTTCGCTATCGGCGAACCGGTCTGTCATGCCTGCAATATAGTCCGCAACGACGCGCGCTGTCCGGCAGGCGTCCCTGCCCTCCGTGCGCTGTCGCCATTCCGGGGGCAGCGCTCCGGGCCGGGCGGATAGCGCGTCGAACAGATCCGTCACCACGATCCGGGCCCGCCCGGTCTCCGCCAGGATATGGGGATGACGGAAGAGCCGCTCGCGCATGAAGGCCTTGAGCGTCCGGTCGGTCTCGACCATGTCTTCCGAGAAAGTGACCAGCGGCCGGCCGGACCGGCGCACATCGTCGGCGGTCTCCGGCCGGGCGTCGGCGAGCCGGCGGCGGGTCTCCGCCACGGCGTCGGCCACCATGGCGCGCACGCCGCGGCGCACCGTCTCGTGGATGAGGCGCGCGGGCGGCAACCTGCCGTGGCGCGCTTCCACCTCGGCGATGGCCTCGCCGAAAAGCGGCAGGCCGCGCAGGTCGTCGAGGCAGAGCAGCCCGGAGCGCACGCCGTCGTCGATATCGTGATTGTTGTAGGCGATGTCGTCGGCAAGCGCGGCGGCCTGCGCTTCGAGGCCCGGCCACTCGCTGAGGCGGAGATCCATGTCTCGGTCGAGCGCCGCGATGGGCGGAGGCACCGCGCCGGGCGCGGCAGGCCCGTTGTGTTTGGCGAGCCCTTCCAGCGTCTCCCAGGTCAGGTTCAGGCCGTCGAAGGCGGCGTAGCGGGCCTCCAGCCGGGTAACGATGCGCAAGGTCTGCACATTGTGGTCAAAACCGCCGCAGCCGGCGAGCGCCTTGTCGAGCGCGGCTTCGCCGGCATGGCCGAACGGCGTGTGGCCGAGATCGTGGGCCAGCGCCAGCGTCTCCGCCAGCGTTTCGTCCAGGGCAAGACTCCGGCAGATGCCGCGCGCGATCTGGCCGACTTCGAGCGAGTGGGTCAGCCGGCTGCGGTAGTGGTCGCCCTCATGCGAGACGAACACCTGCGTCTTGTATTGCAACCGGCGGAAGGCGGCGGAATGGAGGATGCGGTCGCGGTCGCGCTGGAAGGGCGTGCGGTCGGCCGCCTCCGGCTCCGGATGGCGCCGGCCGCGCATGGCGAGCGAGGAGGAGGCATAGGGCGCGAGCGGCGCGTTCATCGCCACCGACCGCCGGCGCCTTTGCCCGTCCTGTCGGTCATGCGCTATCCTTGTTCGGGATCCGTAACTGCCGCCCGGACACCCCGCCTGACGGCCGCACGCAGCATAGCACCGGCGGAACCTCCGGGGCCAGAGGTCCCTTTCTGTTCTTGCGCAGCCGAACAGATCCGGCCTATGACCCTGCGCCGGTGAAGACCGGTCCCGCTGCCGGCAGGGGAAACGACATCTACCAGCGCCTGCCCCCTGAAAGGTAGCGCGGCGCTTCCGCAGCCCCCTCAGGCTCCCCGGAAATTCGCCGGGCGCGATTCGCGGAAGGCGGCGACGCCCTCGGCGAAATCTTCCGTGAGCTCGGTCAGCATCACCTCCTCCGTGTCCATGTGGATGGCAGCCCCGGCAAGCGCGCCGGCTATGGCGTTGACGGTGGTCTTGGTCATGCGCAGCGGCACGGGCGGCATGGCAGCGGCGCGAGCGGCGAGCTCAAGCGCGCGCGTTGCCGCCTTGCCGTCCTCCACCACCTCCTGCGCCAGCCCCCAGGCAAGCGCGTCGGCGGACACGATGCGGTCATTGCCGAGGCAGAGGATCTGCTTGGCGCGGGCCGGGCCTACAAGCGCGACGAGGCGCGGGATGGTCCCCCAGCTCATGGAGAGCCCGAGTGCGACTTCCGGCGCACGGAAATGCGCCCCCCGGCCCATCACCCGAAGGTCGAACGCAGCCGCGAGCGCCAGCCCGCCGCCGATGGCGAACCGCTCGATCGCGGCGACGGTGAACTGCTCCAGCCCCTCCCAGGCGGCGCAGAGGCGCTTGCCGGCCCCGGCCGCATGGCGCCGGGCCAGCATCGGCTTGTCGCGGCGCAGCTCCATTGCGGGGTCCGCGAGGTCGCGCCCGGCGGAGAAGCCGCTGCCGTCGGGCGTGCGCAGCACGATAGCGGAGGTTTCGAGGTCATCGCGGAAGCCAAGCGCCGCGTCGGTCAACTCCTCGATCGCCTTGAGCGAGAGCGGATTCAACCGGTTGCCCCGGTCGAAGGTAACGGTCGCGACGCGGCCCTCGCGCCGGATGGAAACATAGTCGTAAGCCATGACGGGAACGGTCCTTGTCGGCGGGGGAAAGGGGTCAGAGGCCGAGCGCTCGCGGGATGTCCGAGAAGCGCTCCAGAAGGGGCGTGCCGCCGCAGGGCCGGCCGTAGCCGTAGCCGACGCCGACAAACAACGCGCCCGCGCCCCGAGCCGCCTCCTCGTCATTCCGTGAATCGCCCACCAGAACGGCAGAAGCGGGCCGGCTGCCAAGCGGCTCCAGACAGGCGAGCAGATGGCGCGGGTCGGGCTTGCGGAAGGGAGTGCAGTCGCCGCCGACCAGCCCGTGGAAACGATCCCGGATGCCGAGCGCCGACAGCGTGCGGTGAGCTGCAGCCTGCGGCTTGTTGGTACAGACGCCGAGCTTGAAACCGGCCGCCGCCAGCAGCGCCAGCGTCTCCGCGACCTCCGGATAGAGCCGGCCGAGGACCGGCTGGCCCGGATCGACATAGGCGCTGGCAAAGGCGCGCGTGCCGCGGTCCAGCGCGTCCTCGTCCCTGGGCCCGCCGCGCAGCGCGAAGGCGCGTTCGACGGCCTTGCGCGCGCCGTCGCCGATAAGATGCGCGGCGTCTTCGCTGGTCACCGGGGCGAGGCCCTCGCCCGCCAGCGCCGCATTCGCCGCGACGGCGATGTCCGCGGCGCTGTCCACCAGCGTGCCGTCGAGATCGAAGATGATGGTGTCGATTGTCATAACCCGCAACAAAGCTTGAACCGCGGTGGATTGCGCTGCAACGAATTTCGCATAGGTTTCGGACCGGGTTCCGGGAGCGGAGGCACAACATGGCGCGGCAGGCGCTGGCGGCGGTGGTGCTGGCGGCAGGCAGGGGCGAGCGCATGCGCTCGTCGAAGCCCAAGGCGTTGCACGAGATCGCCGGACGCGAAATGATCGCCCATGTGATCGACACATTGGCAGGTCTTGCCCCGGAGCGGGTTGCCTGCGTCACCGGGCCCGGCATGGATGAGGTCGCTGCGGCGGCCGCACCGGCCAGGGCGGTCGTGCAACAGGAGCCGCTCGGCACTGCCCATGCCGTCATGGCGGCCCGCGAGGCGCTTGCCGGCTTCGAGGGCGCGGTGCTGGTGTTGTTTGCCGACACGCCACTGCTCCGGTCAGAAACGATGCGGGCGCTCACCGACGCCGTGGAGGGCGGCGCTGCCGTCGCCGTGCTGGGGATGCGCCCCACCGCCGCCAATGAATACGGGCGGGTCGTCCTCGACGAAACGGGCCGGCCGGAGGCGATCATGGAATGGCGCGATGCCGGGCCGGAGGCGCGCGCCCTGCCGGTCTGCAATGCAGGCGTGATGGCGGTGGACGGCCGCTGCTTGTTCCCGCTGCTCGACCGGATCGGCAATGACAACGCCAGGGGCGAATACTACCTGACGGACATCGTGGCGCTTGCGCGTGCGGAGGGGCTTGAAACCGCTCTGGTCGAAGCGCCCGAGGAAGAGGCGCTCGGCGTCAATTCGAGGGCGGAGCTCGCCCGGGCCGAGGCCGTCATGCAGCGCCGGCTCAGGGAGCGCGCCTTCGAGGCCGGGGTCACGATGGCGATGCCGGAGACCGTCTATCTCAGCCACGACACGCGCTTCGGCAGGGATGTAAGCGTCGGCCCGCATACCGTGTTCCTGACCGGGGTGACCGTCGAGGACAATGTCGATATCCGGGCGTTCTGCCATCTGAAGGGTGCTGTGGTGCGCTCGGGAGCGCGCATCGGCCCCTATGCCCGGCTCAGGCCCGGCGCGGATGTCGGGCCGGGAGCGGGAGTCGGCAATTTCGTCGAGGTGAAGAACGCCGTGCTGGAGGCGGGCGCCAAGGCGAATCATCTTGCCTATATCGGCGATGCGCATGTCGGCGCGAACGCGAATATCGGCGCGGGCGCGATTACCTGCAATTACGACGGTTTCCGCAAGCATCGGACCGAAATCGGCGCGGGCGCCTTCATCGGCTCCAATACCGCGCTCGTGGCGCCGGTCTCTGTCGGGCCCGGCGCGGTGGTGGGCGCAGGCTCGACCGTAAGCCGCAATGTCGAGGCGGATGCGCTGGTGGTGGAGCGTGCGCCGCAGACCGAACGCAAGGGCTGGGCCGCGCGGCTGCGTATGCGCCGCCGCCAGTCCTCCGGCGACTGACCGGGCCCGCGAGCGAGCCTTATGTGCGGCATTATCGGCATACTCGGCAATGGACCGGTCGCATGGCCGCTGATCGATGCGCTGAAGCGGCTGGAATATCGCGGCTACGACTCGGCCGGCATCGCGGTGCTGGACAACGGGGCGATCCGCCGCCGGCGCGCGGAGGGCAAGATCGACCGGCTGCGCGCCCTGGTGGCGGCCGAGCCGGTGGAAGGCGCGTCCGGCATCGGCCATACCCGCTGGGCGACCCACGGCGCGGCGAATGAGACCAATGCGCACCCGCATGCGACCGGACGCGTAGCGGTCGTCCATAACGGCATCGTGGAGAACTTCCTGGTGCTGCGCCGCGAGCTGGAGGCGGAAGGCTGCGTCTTCGTTACGGAGACCGATACGGAAACCGTGGCGCAGCTCATCACCCGCAACCTCGAAGGCGGCATGGACCCCGTTTCCGCGACCCATGCGGCGCTGAAACGGCTCGAAGGCGCGTTTGCACTCGCTATATTGTTCGCCGGAGAGCCGGATCTGATGATCGGGGCGCGGCGCGGCAGCCCGCTTGCCTTCGGCCCGGGCGAGGGCGAGATGTTCCTCGGCTCCGACGCGCTGGCGCTTGCACCCTTCACGGACCGTGTCGCCTTCCTGGAGGAAGGCGACTGGGCGGTGTTTTCACGCAGCCGCGCCGATGTGCGTGACGCCGCGGGCCAGCCGGTCGAGCGGCCCGTGCGCCGCAACCGGCTTGCCGGCGCGATGATCGGCAAGGGCAATTACCGCCATTACATGCAGAAGGAGATCCACGAGCAGCCGACCGTGATCGGCGACACGCTACGCGCCCTCTTCAACCCGCTGACGCGCACGGTTGCGCTTCCGGATCTCGGCATCGACCTTGCTTCCGTCCCGCGCGTCACGGCATCGGCCTGCGGCACAGCCTATTACGCCGGCCTCGTTGGCAAATACTGGCTGGAGAGCCTTGCGCGGCTGCCGGTCGATCTCGATATCGCCTCGGAGCTGCGCTATCGCGAGCCGCCGTTGGAGCGGGGCGGCATGGCGCTCCAGATTTCCCAGTCCGGCGAGACGATCGACACGCTGGAGGCGCTGCGCTATGCGCGCCGGCAGGGCCTGCATACGCTCTCCATCGTCAATGTTGCGGAGAGCGCGATTGCACGCGAGAGCGACGCGGTGATTCACACGCTCGCCGGCCCGGAGATCGGCGTTGCCTCCACCAAGGCCTTCACCACCCAGCTCGTCGTGCTGGCGGCGCTGGCGATCGCGGCGGCGCTTGCGAGGGGCGCGATAGACGGGAGGGAAGCCGGGCGGCTGACCGAAGCGCTGCTGGAAGTGCCCTCGCGCACGGCGGACATACTGGAGCAGGACGACGGCATCGAGGCGCTGGCGCACCGCATCGCGAGCGCGCGCGACGTGCTCTATATCGGCCGCGGCACCAGCTTCGCCATCGCGCTCGAAGGGGCGCTGAAGCTCAAGGAGCTCTCCTATATCCACGCCGCCGGCCATGCCGCGGGCGAGTTGAAGCACGGGCCCATCGCGCTCATCGACGAAGACGTGCCCGTGGTCGCCATCGCGCCCTCGGACCGGCTGTTCGACAAGACCGCCTCCAATATCCGCCAGGTCGCGGCGCGCGGCGGGCGGGTGATCCTGATGAGCGACGCGGCCGGGATCGAGGCGGTGGGCGCAGACGCCGAGGCGGCGGTGCGGATGCCGGAGGTTGATCCCTTTGTCGCACCGATCCTCTACACGATCCCGGTGCAGCTCCTCGCCTACCACACGGCCGTGGCCAAGGGCACGGATGTGGACCAGCCCCGCAACCTCGCCAAGTCGGTCACCGTCGAATAGCCCGGCCGGTCCGGCCGATCAGCAGGCAGACCGGCAGCATCGGCAAGAGGCAGAACACCGCCATGGCGATGAAGCCGTCCTGGAAACCCAGCATGTTCGCCTGCGCGGTTACCATGTGGCCCAGATAGTCGAGCGCGGCCTGTTCGCGCGCGCCGTCCGGCAGGCCGGCGCGGCCGAGAAGGCCGCCCACCCGGCCGAGAAGTTCGCGTGTGGCGTCGTTGGCCGCGGTCTGCGTGGCGGCAAAGGCATCGCTGTGATGGCCGATGCGCCGTTCCAGCACCACGACCAGGATGTTGATGCCGCAGGACCCGCCCAGCATCAGCAGCAGGTTCACCACGCCCGCCCCGCTGTCGAGCTGGCGCGGCTCCAGCGCAGCGAGTGCGGTGTTGTTGAGCGCGGGCGTGACGAAGGCGACGCCGATCCGGTTCACCAGCAGATAGCCTGCGATGGTCCAGAAGGCGGTGTCGCTGTCCGCGCCCGCCATCAGCACCGCGCTCGCCAGGGCCGCCGCCATGCCGCCGACGACGATCAGCGGGGCGGGGAACCGGTCGGAAAGCCGGCCCGCAAGCGGCAGCAGCAGGGCCGCGACCACGCAGCCGGGCAGTAGCAGCGAACCCGCCTCGGTCGCGGTGTAGCCCGGCACCATCTGGCCGAAGACGGGGAAGATATAGACCGTGCCGAAGGAGGCGAAGGCGAAGACGAAGCTGGTCGTTCCGGCGGCGGCGAAGCGGATATTCCGGAAAAGGCTGAGGTCGAGCAGGCTGGCATTCGCCCGGCATTGCGAGAGCACGAAGCCCACGCCGGCGACGATGAACCCGCCCCAGACGGCCAGCATGTAGTCCGAGAACCAACCCTCGCGCTGGCCGGAGGCGATGCCCGTGGTGAGCAGGAATATCGCGGTGGCGATGAGCGAAAAGCCGAGCGCATCGAAGGGTTGGGGCGTCCCGCGCTGCTCGCGCTCCGGAATGAAGATGAAGCCCAGCAACAATGCCAATGCCGCCGCCGGCAACGGCACGAGGAAGATATAGCGCCATTCCAGCAGGTCGATGGCGAGGCCGCCTATGGCGGGGCCGAGGCCGAGCGCGAAGACCACGCCCATGCTGAACAGGCCCATGGCGAGTCCGCGCCTGTCCGGCGGGAAGACCTGGAACAGCACCACCATCACCAGCGGCTGGACGATGCCGGAGGAAAGGCCCTGCACGATGCGCCCGGTCACGACCAGGCTGAACGAAGGCGCCCACCAGCAGATCATGCTGCCGACGCCAAACAGCACGAGCGAGAGCGCGAAGGCGCGGCGCTGGCCGATACGCGCAACCAGCCAGCGGTTGATGAGCAGGCTCGCCGTGTTGGTGGCGAGGAAGGCGGTGGCGAGGAATTGCGCCCGGTCCTGCCCGATGCCGTAGGCGCCCATCACATGCGGGATCGCGACATTGGCCATGGTGCTGGAGAACACCATGGTGAAGAACGCCAGCAACCCCGTCGCGGTGACGAGCCAGATATAGAGCGGGCTGCGGTCCAAGGGGCGTTCTCCTGCCGGAAGCCGGAGGAGGGGGATAATAGGCTCTCGGGACCCGGGGGAAAGGCCGGACCGGCGCGCTACCGCTCCGCGGGCCCGCCCTACACGTCCAGGTTCGCCACCTTCAGGGCGTTGTCCTGGATGAAGGCGCGGCGGGGTTCGACCTGGTCGCCCATCAGGGTGGAGAACAGCTCGCCCGCCTCCTCGGCATGATTCACCCGCACCTGCAGCAGCGTGCGCGCCCCGGGGTCGAGCGTCGTTTCCCAAAGCTGCTCCGGGTTCATCTCGCCGAGGCCCTTGTAACGCTGCAGGGTCAGCCCGCGCCGCCCGTGCTCCAGCACACGCTCCAGAAGGCCGCACGGGCCGTCTATGCGGTCCTCGCGGTCGCGGACGCGGAGCGTCGCCGGCTTCCCGTAGACAGCGCCCAGCTGCCCGGCGCGGCGATTGAGCCGAACGGCGTCCACATGTTGCAGCAGGCGCCGCTCGATCCGCCAGGAACGCAGCGCGCCCTGGTTCTCATAAGCGAAGACGAGGCTGAGATCGTCCTCCACGCGGGCCGACCAGCCGCGCGCCGCCGGCTCTTCCAGCGCCTCGAGCCGGCCGGCCGCCCGGGCGGCAGCGGCTTCCGTCTCCTCGCGCCCCCCCCCGAGCGCCGCCGCATCGAGCGCGCCCGCAAGCACGGCCTGCTCCACCAGGCCCCGATGGCCGACGATCCGCGCCAGCGCCTCGATGCGCCGACGCGCCCGGATCGCGACCTCGTCGATATGGCGGCGCAGGTCCGCTCCGGCCATCTGGCTGCCGTCATGCAGCGCCAGCACGGCGTTCTGCAGGCCGCTGTCGAGCAGGAACACATCTAGCTCCGCCTCATCCTTCAGATAGCGCACGGACTGGCCGCCGCGCCGGACCTGAAACAGGGGCGGCTGAGCGATATAGAGATAGCCTCGCTCCAGCAGGGCCGGCATCTGGCGGTAGAAGAAAGTAAGCAGGAGCGTGCGGATATGACTGCCGTCCACATCCGCATCCGTCATGATGACGATCTTGTGGTAGCGCGCCTTGTCGGCGTCGAAGGTCTCCGCAATGCCAGCGCCCAGCGCGGTGATGAGCGTGCCGATGCTGTCGCTGGAGAGCATCTTGTCGAGCCGGGCGCGCTCGATATTGAGGATCTTGCCCCGGAGCGGCAGCACCGCCTGGTAGCCGCGGTCGCGGCCCTGCTTGGCGGAGCCGCCGGCGCTGTCACCCTCGACGATGAAGAGTTCCGCCATGTCCGGGTCGCGCGCCTGGCAATCCGCGAGCTTGCCCGGCAGCGAGGCGATGCTGTTCTTCGGCTCGCGGATCAGCGTGCGTGCGCGCCGCGCCGCCTCGCGGGCCTGGGCGGCGCGCTGCACCTTCTCGACGATGGTCCGCGCTTCCTTGGGATGCTCCTCCAGCCAGGCCTCGAGCGCCTCGTTGATGGCGCTCTCGACAGCCGGCCGCACCTCGGAGGACACCAGCTTGTCCTTGGTCTGGGACGAGAATTTCGGGTCTGGCACCTTGATCGAAAGCACGCAGGTAAGGCCCTCGCGCACATCCTCGCCGGAGAGCGCGAGTTTGTCCCGGCGGGTAACGCCGATGCGGTCCCCATAGCCTGTGACCTGCCGCGTCAGGCCGGCGCGGAACCCCGCGAGATGCGTGCCGCCGTCGCGCTGGGGAATGTTGTTGGTGAAGCAGAGCGTGGTTTCGTGGAAGCTCTCGTTCCACTGCAAAGCCGCCTCAACGACAATGTCGTTGCGTTCGGCGTGGATGGCGATGCACTCATGTTGGGCCGTCCGGTTGCGGTCGAGCCAGGTGACGAAGGCCCGGAGCCCGCCCTCGTAATGGAGATCGGTGCGCTGTTCCTCGATGCGCCGGGAGTCGGTCAGCATCAGCCGCACGCCGGAGTTGAGGAAAGCGAGCTCGCGCAGCCGCCGCTCCAGCACAGCGAAGTCGAATTCCACCTTCGAGAAGGTGTCGGTGGAGGGCAGGAAGCGCACGCGGGTGCCGGTCCGCTTTCCGTCCTCCCCGGCGGGGCCGGTATCGCGCAGGGGGGCTTCCGCCTCGCCGTGGCGGAAGCGCATCGCATGTTCGCGCCCGTTTCGCCAGATCGTGAGGTCGAGTGTTTCGGACAAGGCATTGACGACCGAAACGCCGACGCCGTGCAGCCCGCCCGAGACCTTGTAGGAATTGCTGTCGAACTTCCCGCCGGCATGGAGATGGGTCATGATGACCTCGGCTGCCGACACGCCTTCTTCCTCGTGGATCTCGGTCGGGATTCCGCGCCCGTTGTCGAAGACCGTTACCGAGCCGTCGGACTCCAGCGTCACCTCCACCGTGTCGCACCAGCCGGCCAACGCCTCGTCTATGGCGTTGTCCACCACCTCATAGACCATGTGGTGCAGGCCGGTGCCGTCGTCGGTGTCACCGATATACATGCCGGGGCGCTTGCGCACCGCCTCCAGTCCACGCAACACCTTGATGGCATCGGCGCCATAGTCCCCGGCATCATCTGTCGCCGGGATATCTTCGGAAGGGTTCGTGGGTTCGGTCATGGCCGCTCCGGCGGCAGGGAAGTGAGAACCGCGTCTTCGACGCCGATATGCAGCGCGCGGTCGGCGAGCGGTGCGAAGGCGCGGGCGTCAGCACCGGTGAGCCAGGCCTGGCAGCCGAGCCGCCCGATCTCGTCGTAGAGCGCAAGGCGCCGGCTCTCGTCGAGGAAGGCTGCGACATCGTCCAGCAGCAGCAGCGGCGGCTGCGCGGCAAGGCGCACAGAGGCGAGCACCAGCGCAATCAGCAGCGCTTTCTGCTCCCCGGTCGAGCACTCTGCGGCCGGCATGCCGCGCCCGGCGTCGGCGACGGCGAGGTCGCTGCGATGCGGTCCGGCGCCGGTGCGCCCCGACTCAGCATCGCGGGCGCGGCCCTCCGTCAGCGCCGCAACCAGCCGGTCCTCCGCTTTCAGCGCCGGCATCTCCTCCAGCCAGGCATCGACCGCGCCTGAAAGCGCGACCTGGGCCTTGGGGAAAGGCCCGCCGGCAGAGGCGAGCGCCGCGCGCAGCCGCTCCACGAGGTCGCGCCGGCTGGCCGCGACAGCAATGCCGCGCTCGGCCATGCTGCGCTCCAGCGCGGCAAGCCAGTCGCCGTCCGAAGTTCCGGACCTCAGAAGCGCGAGGCGCTGGCGCATGGCCGTCTCATAGGCCTGCACCCGCCCGGCATGGGCCGGATCGACCGCAAGGACGAGCCGGTCGAGAAAGCGTCGCCTTGCGCCCGCGCCGTCGAGGAACAACCGGTCCATCTGCGGCGTTAGCCAGACGACCGCGACCGCCCCGTCGCGCCCGCGCCGGACGGCGCCGTCGATATGCGTCACCCGTCGGTCGCCCTCGCCGAGGCCCGCGCCGATATCGACCGAGCCGAAGGCCGTGTCGAGCCGCGCCGTCACAGTCCAGCGCTCCGCGCCCAGCCGCGTCATCTCCCGCGGCCTGGCCCGGCGCAGCCCGCGCCCCGGCGCCAGCAGCGACAGCGCTTCCAGCAGGTTGGTCTTGCCGGCGCCGTTCGGCCCGGTGAGCACGACAAAGCGGTCGTTCGCCTCCAGACGCGCATTCCGATAGTTGCGGAAATCGCTGAGCGCCAGACGCCTGACGACGGGCGCCCCGCCCGATGCGTGAAGGGCGGCTTCGGCCACGGATCAGACGCGCATCGGCATCAGCACGTAGAGCGCGCTGGAGTCCACCATGTCGCGAACCAGTGTGGGAGCCGCCGGATCGGCAAGTTCGAGCGCGGCCGTGCCGCCTTCGATGCGGCGCAGGATTTCAAGCAGGTAGCGGGCGTTGAAGCCGATCTCCATCGGCGCCGCCCCGTCGAACCGCGCGTCGATCTCTTCCGTCGCCGTGCCGTAGGTCGGGTCGGCGGCGGAAAGCTGCAGGCTGGCGGCGTCGATGGCGAGCTTGATCGCGCGGGTGCGCTCGGAGGAGATCGCCGCAACCCGGTCCACGGCCTCCGCCAACAGGCCGCTTTCAACCTCGAGCCGCTTGTCGTTGCCCGTCGGGATCACCCGCTCATAGTCGGGATAGGTGCCGTCGATGAGCTTGGAGGTCAGCTCTACATTGCCGATGACGAACCGGATGCCGGTCTCGGAAAGCGCGACCGATACATCCCCGTCCTCGCCCTCCAGCAGCTTGCGGAGCTCCTGGACCGCCTTGCGCGGCACGATCACGCCGCCCGGCATGTCCTCCGCGCCGGCGGGCCTCGGCACCTCGACGCGCGCCAGCCGGTGGCCGTCGGTCGCGACCGCGCGCAACACCGGCACGCCCTCATGCTCGGTGGTGTGGAGGTAGATGCCGTTCAGGTAGTAACGCGTCTCCTCGGTCGAGGCAGCAAAGCCGGTCCGGTCGATCAGTCCACGCAGGTCCTCGGCGGCAAGCTGGAAGCGGCAGGCGAATTCTGCCTTGGAGAGCTCCGGGAACTCCTCCGGCGGCAGGGCGGAGAGCGTGAATGTGGACCGCCCGCAGCGCAGCCTTATGCGGTCCGTGCCGTCCTCGGTTTCAAGCTCCACCTGCGCGCCGTCGGGCAGCTTGCGGGCGATGTCGTAGAGCACCTGCGCCGGCAGCGTGGTGCCGCCGCCGGAGACCGCTTCGGCGTCCACCGTCTCGACGGCGCCCAGCTCCAGATCGGTCGCCGACAGGCGCAGCCGCCCGTCCGCCGCTTCGAGCTTGACATTGCCCAGGATCGGGATGGTGTTGGCCCGTTCGACCACGCTCTGCGCATGGCTGAGCGATTTCAGGAACTGGCTGCGTTCGATGGTGAGCTTCATCGTCGCTCCCGGAGCGGCTATGGTGTCGAGCAACGGTCTTTCGTTAGCCGCCCAGTATAGCAGCCCGGATTCGGGAGGGGAAACAATGTTGAGCGCCGCCGAACTGGAAAAATACCATACAGACGGCTATGTGACTCCGACTTTCCGGCTGCCCGAACGGGACCTGGAGGATATCCGCGCGCATCACGGCCGGCTGGTCGCGCGCTGCCCCGAATTCCGCGACTACTGCCCCAATCTGCTGGCCCACGACCTAGCCTTCCTGAACTGGGCGCGGGTCCCTGAAATCCTGGACATGGTAGCGCAGGTTCTGGGGCCGGACATCGCACTCTGGAACTCCAGCTTCTTCGCCAAACCGGCACTGAACGGGCGCAAGACGCCCTGGCACCAGGATGGCGAATACTGGCCGGTGCGCCCGCTCGCCACCTGCACGGTGTGGATTGCCGTCGATGCCTCTACGCAGGATAACGGCTGCCTGAACGTGCTGCGCGGCTCGCACAGGGACAGGCGGCTCCGCGCGCATGACACAAATGACGACCCGGACTACACGCTGAACCAGGAACTGTGCGCGGAGGAATTCGACGAGGACCTGGCCGTCCCCATCGAGCTCGAGGCCGGGCAGGTCTCGCTGCACGATGTCTATCTGGTCCACGGTTCGGAGGCCAACCGTTCGGAGCAGCCGCGCCGGGGCATGACGCTGCGTTACATGCCGACCACCTCGGTGTTCGACCGCGGCATCGCGTCCCGCCTCGCCCGCGAGAAGGGCCTGGTGGACCATGCCGAGCGCACGCTGTTCCTGATGCGCGGCGAGGACCGCTCCGGGCAGAACGACTTCCGCATCCGCCTTTAACGGTGGCCGAACGCTTCGGGGGAACAAGCGGCGGTGGCAAACGGCGGACCGGACCTCGAGGGGCTGCGCTTCTTCAGCGAGCCGTCGGACCGCGAGCATGCGGCGTTCTTTGTCGGCCGCGACGACGAAATCGACGACATCGAACGCGCCCTGGCGCGGGCGCTGCGCCACGCGCAGTCCGGGCAGCGGTCCGCAGGGGCCACCCGCCTGATCCAGGGCGCGCCGGGAGCCGGCAAGTCCGCCCTGCTTGCCCGTCTTGAGGAGAAATGGACGCAAGCCGGCCCGCAGGCGCCGCATGTCCTCCTCGTTCATCTGGGGGAGCTTGCAGACCCCGACCGCATAGCCGAGGCCGTTGCGATGCGTCTCGACCCGCGTCGAGCGGAGCGGTTCCGGTGCACGGAGACCCGCAGCGGCAGCATAGGCATCAGCGGCGTCGGCGGCGCCTGGGCTGCTGAAACCGCGCCGCCGGCCGGCTTCGGCGCCCTCCGGCAAATGTTTCCGCCGGAACGCTGGCAGCGCCCTCTCTGCCTGCTGGTGGACGAGGTTCAAAATTTGGGGCCCGCCCAGGTGGAGGTTCTCCAGCGCCTGCATGAGGCGGTGGACGGCCTGCCCGTTGTGCCGGTGTTGGCGGGGCTGGGGAACGCCCGCGATGTGCTGGCGAAACACGGCATTTCGCGCCTGTCAGACGGCGCCGTCCGCATGCTGGGACGCCTGGAGCCGGGCCAACCAGCGGAGTCCGTGAGATTGATGCTGGAAGGCTTCCGGGTCGAGGCGGGCGAGACGGAGGCGGCGCGCTGGGCGGCCCTTCTGGAAGACCGATCGGACCGCTGGCCGCAGCATCTGCGCAACGGGATGCGCGCGCTGGCGGAGAGCCTGCTCGCCTCCGGTGGCGCACTGGCTTCCGTAAGCGAAGACGCGGTCATGGCCGGGGCGGAGGCACGGCGGCTGGAAGCCTACAGGACGCGGCGCAGCTCCGAAATGCTCGCATCCGGCCGGCTTTTGGCGGCGGTGATGGCCGCGGTCCCCGAGGAGGGGCTCGACTATGTCCGGGCGCTCGACGTCATCGAGGAGATGGCGCGCCCGGCAAGCGGCTGGCGGCTGCCGGCGGGCATGGGGCCGGAAGGCTATCTGGACCATCTGGTCCACCGGGGGGGCGCTTCAGGACGACGGCGCCGGACATCTCGCCTGCCCGATCCCGAGCTTGCGCCAATTCCTGATCGAGGCCGTTGCCGACAAGTAGCGCCGGGCGTCTCCCGCAAGGACTCATGCCGGAAGCGTTCCGCCGCAATGGACAGGGACCGGCAATTCGCTGCCGCCGTCGTCTTGCCTGACTGGCGCGGGCGGCGAGGGCGACGGTTCGGGTATCCGCGCGCGCCAGGCGCGCTGGTGTCTAGCCTGGAAAGTCGCAGCGCAGCGCCGTGATGCGGACGAAGGAGCGGGCGCCGGCGCGGGCGGCGAAACGGTATTCGTCGCCGGCCAGGCGAACGGAATGGTCGAGCGGCAGTTTGCCCTCCGCCTCCGTCGCATCGCCGCCGATGGCCGTGAAGCGGAGCGTGACCGCCGCGGCGGGGTCGAACCAGGCCTGGGGCAGCCCGGCCTCCGTCAGATCCGCCTCGCCCGTCCCGGTCACGGTGATCGCGCCCGCGGCGAATTGCGCCGAGGTATTGGCCCCGTCATGCAGGGGCGTCGCCAGCACGAAGCGCTTAGTGACCGGCTCCGGGTCGCAGGCCGGCTCCGGCTCCGCCTCGCGCAGCAGAAAGGCGATCCGGTCCTCGCCGAGGCCGGCGTCGATCCGCTCCACAAGCATCTCATACAGCGCCTTGCGCGCGCCGGTCGGCACATCGCGGTCGTAAAGGGCCTGCAGCGCCTTTTCGTTCTGGACCGCCGCAAGCCGCAAGCTGTCCAGCTTCGCCTTCTCGTCCTCCAGGCGCGCGATGGCTATGTTCTGGTCCTTGAGCCTGTCCTCCAGGCGCCCGATGCGGAATTCCGTTCGTGTGGCGCCGGTCTCATAGGCGAACACGCCGACCGCCAGCAGCGCCGCCAGCAGCAGGAGCCGCTTGACCAGGGTCCAGCGGCGGGCTCGGGCGGCCATCCTGCGGCCTTCCTTAAGTCCGATCGCCATGCCCTGGGTCCCGCTCCAGCGTTTCCGCATCGAGGGCCGTTTATCTCAAATACCGGCCCGTTTTGACAGGCCCCGCGCGGCCTGCGATGGTCACGGCCCGCGGTGGAGCCCGGCGGCCCTTGACCCTGAGCACCAGCGATTTCGATTTCGACCTGCCATCCGGGCTGATCGCGCAGCACCCTGCGGAGCCGCGCGACGCGGCCAGGCTGCTGCATGTCGCCGACAGGCTCGCGGACCGCCACATCGCCGACCTGCCGGCCCTGCTGCGGCCCGGCGACCTCATGGTCGTCAATGACACGCGTGTCATTCCGGTGCGCCTCTTCGGGCGGCGCGGAGCGGCCGCGGTGGAGGCCCTATTGCACAAGCGCCTCGACAAACGGCGCTGGCTTGCCTTCGCACGGCCGGGGCGGCGGCTCCGGCAAGGCGACCGGATCGCCTTTCCGGGCGGGCTCGAAGCGGTGCTGGAGGAGCGGCGCCGGGACGGCGAGGTCGCGCTAGCGTTCTCGACGGCAGGCGCGGAACTCGACGCCGCGCTGGAGGCGCACGGCGCCATGCCGCTGCCGCCCTACATCAAGCGCCCGAAAGGAGGCGATGCGCGCGACCGGGACGCCTATCAGACCGTGTTCGCCCGCGAGCCGGGCTCGGTCGCCGCACCCACCGCCGGGCTGCATTTCACGCCCCGCCTGCTGGCGGCGCTGGAGGCGCGCGGGGTCGAGCGGGTCGCCGTCACCCTGCATGTCGGCGCCGGCACCTTCCTGCCGGTCCGCGCGGAGGACCCGGCGGAACACAGCATGCACAGCGAATGGGGGCGCATCCCGGAAGACGCAGCCGCGCGCATAAGGGGGCGCAAAGGCCGGCTGGTCGCAGCCGGCACCACGGCGCTCCGCCTGCTGGAGACGGCGGCGGATTCCTCGGGCGAGGTCGCGGCCTGGGAGGGCGAGACGGGCATATTCCTGCGCCCTGGCGGCCGGGAGGTCCGGACGGCTGATCTGCTTCTCACCAATTTCCACCTGCCGCGCTCGACCCTCTTCATGCTGGTCGCGGCCTTCGCCGGGCTGGAGCGCATGCGCGCGGCTTACGCCCACGCCATCGGGCAGCGCTACCGCTTCTTCTCCTATGGCGACGCCTGCCTGCTGGAGCGCCGCTGCTGAGCCCCGCGCGGCTTCAGCGGGTCTTCGGCAGAGTGTGGCCGGCGAAGCCCTCGACCATCTGCACGATGCTGGTGATGTCCTCGCGGCCCTTCCCCTGCATGTGCCAGTGGCGGAAGAACTGGCGCACGGCCGCGGAGACCCAGGACGGCACCTGCAGCTGCTCCGCCTCGGCGAGCGCGAGCTCGATATCCTTCATGAGGATGTCCATGGCGGCCCCGTAGGCGAAGGACCGGTCGAGTACCGAGGTGGGGACCTTGCCAACCGTGGCGCTGTTGCGCCCGGAGCCGGCATTGACCGCCTCCAGCATCGCCTCGAGATCGACCCCGGCCTTGGAGCCCATCACGAGCGCCTCGGATGTGACAGCGAGCGCGGCGGCCGAGAGGATATTGTTGACAAGCTTGACCGTCTGCGCCGCGCCCGGCTCCTCGCCGACATGGACTACCGTATGTCCCCAACAAGCCAGCGCCGGCTGCAATTCGTCGAACAGCGCGCGGCGGCCCGACGCCATAACCGAGAGCGTGCCCGCCTCCGCGCCGGGCGGGCCGCCGCTGATCGGGCAGTCGAGCATCTCGATGCCGCAGTCGGCCAGAGCCGCCGCCATCTCGCGAATGAAGCCGGAGCCGACCGTGCAGGTGTTGACCAGTTTCGCGATTCGCCCGCCCTTCGCGAGCCCCTCCGCGCCAAGCCCGACTTCCCGCCAGGCGCCGAGCGTCGGCAGCGAGACGATGACAGTCTCCGCCATGTCCGCGACCGCTTTCGGACTTGCGGCGATGCGCGCCTGCCGCGCCGCGAGCGGCGCCGCCGCGTCCGCGCGGATGTCATGCACGATCAGGCTGTGGCCGCCGTCCAGCAACCGTCCCGCCATCGGCGCGCCCATGGCGCCGACGCCTACGAATCCAAGCTCCATCACCGTCTTTCCCCTGCTGCAGTCCGGCCCGGATTATGCGCGCGGCCGCGCCTTCAGGCCAGCAGCCAGCCAAGCAGCGTGCGCTCGCCCGCCACCACCTGCGACCAGAACTGCCAGGGCCAGAGGCCGAGCCGCATGAGGCCCCACACGGCCGCGTCGCCGAGCGCCGGCACGAATTCGCCGGGCCCGAGACCATGCACGACATGAACAAACAGGCGGGAGAAGCCCGCCACCAGCCCCAACAGCAACCCGATGCCCAGATAGATGGCGAAGATACGGCGGAGCAGCGTGAACATGGACAGGGATATGCCTCGGCACGCCGTGAAAGTCGAGCCGCGGCGCGTGCCTTGAACGGCATGCGAAACACCGTTACCAGACACCCCCATGACCACCACGACCCTGGTGCTGGGTGGCGCTGCCTCCGGCAAGAGCCGCTATGCCGAATCCCTGTTCGATGGACCCGCCGTCTATATCGCCACGGCCGAGGCAGGCGATGCCGAGATGGCAACGCGCATCGCCCGCCACCGCGCCCGGCGGGGCCCTTGCTGGACGACCATCGAGGCGCCCCACCATCTGCCGGAGGCGCTCGGGCAGGCCCGCGATAAGCCGGTGCTGGCGGACTGCCTGACGCTCTGGCTCTCCAACGCGCTTGCCGCCGGCTGGGAACCGGAGACCGGCGCGCTGCTGGAAGCGCTCGCCGGGCGGCACCGGCAGACGGTGCTGGTCTCCAACGAAACCGGCATGGGGCTTGTGCCTGCAACGCCGCTCGGGCGGCGCTTCCGCGAGGCACAGGGGCGGTTGAACCAGGAAGTCGCGCGCGTTGCGGACCGCGTCGTGTTCGTCGCAGCCGGCCTGTCCCTGCAGCTCAAGCCGTGAAAGCATGCGACCGATGCTGAAACCGAAAATTCCTGCAACCGTCGTCACAGGCTTTCTCGGCGCGGGCAAGACCAGCCTTGTCCGCCGCCTGCTGGAAAATGCGGGGGGGCGGCGGCTGGCGGTGATCGTCAATGAATTCGGCGATCTCGGCATAGACGGCGAACTCCTGCGCGCCTGCGGCATCGAGGGCTGCGAGGACGAGGATATCGTCGAGCTCGCCAATGGCTGCATCTGCTGCACGGTTGCCGACGACTTCCTGCCGACCATGCAGGCGCTGCTCGACCGGCCGGACCCGCCCGACCATATCGTGATCGAGACCTCGGGCCTGGCGCTGCCCAAGCCGCTGGTGCAGGCCTTCGCCTGGCCGGAGGTGCGCTCCCGCACCACGGTGGACGGCGTGATCGCCGTGGTCGATGCCGCGGCCGTCTCAGCCGGGCGCTTCGCCGCGGACCCGGAGGCCGTGGAGGCGTCGCGTCTTGCCGATCCGGCACTCGACCACGACGCGCCGCTGGAGGAGCTGTTCGAGGACCAGCTCGCCGCCGCGGACCTTGTCGTCGTCAACAAGCAGGACCTGCTGGACGCGGCCGCCTGGCAGGGCGTGCTGGACCGAGTGCGGGCGGGCCTGCGCTCGCCCGCGGTCAAGACGGTCGGCGCGACGGGAGGCGCCGTGGATGCGCGCCTGCTGCTGGGTCTGGAGGCGGCGGCGGAGGACGACCTCGACGCGCGCCCCTCGCATCATGACGGCGAGGACGAACACGACCATGACGATTTCGAGAGCTTCGCCGTTGAGGCGGGCGCCGTCGAGCCGGCTGCGCTCGCAGACCGCATGGCGGACGCCGCGCGGGGCCACGATGTGCTGCGCATCAAAGGGTTCGCTGCAGTCGAGGGCAAGGCGATGCGGCTCGCTGTGCAGGGCGTCGGCGCCCGCGCCCAGACGTGGTACGACCGGCCCTGGCGGGCAGGCGAGAAGCCGGCAACGCGGCTGGTGGTAATCGGCTTTGCCGGGCTCGACCGCGAGGCCGTCGCCCGGACGCTCGGCGGACGGTGCATCTCCTAGCCGCAACCCCCGGTGCGATCGAGGACGGCGAGGCGGTCGATCTCGGCCAGACGCCCGGCGACATCGCGGTCCTGAGCGCGGCCGACACGGAACTCGCCCTGCTCGCCGAAGCCCAGCGGCGGCGCCTCGACGAAGACTCGCGCGCGCCGACGCTCCGGCTCGCCAACGTCATGGCGCTCGGCCACAACCTGTCCGTCGATCTGCATGTCGAGCGCGTGCTGTCCCGCGCCCGGCTGGTGGTGGTGCGCCTGCTCGGCGGGCGCGGCTACTGGCCCTATGGCGTGGAGCGCCTGGGCGCGCTGGAGGCACCGGTGGCGCTGCTGCCCGGCGACGACCGGCCGGACCCGGAGCTCGACGCCTTCTCAAGCCTCGACGCCGGAGCCTGCCGCCGCCTCTGGCGCTATCTGACGGAGGGCGGCCCCGACAACGCGCTCAATTGCCTGCGCTACGCGGCTCATCTGCTCGGCCACCCCGCGCCCTGGCGGGAACCCGCGCCGATCGCGCGCGCGCAGCCCTATGCGGCCGCCCCGGGCGCGGGCCCGTTTGCGCCCCTGCTATTCTACCGGGCGCATTTGCAGGCGGGCAATGTCGGAGCCATAGACCTGCTGGCGGCGGAAATGGCGGCGTCGGGCCTCGCGCCCCGGCCGGTCGCCATCTCCAGCCTCAAGGACCCGGACTCGCTCGACCTGCTGGCGCGCCTTTTCGCGGCGGCGCCGCCGGCCGTCATCGTCAACACCACGGGCTTCGCCGCGCGCGGCCAGGACGGCCCCGGTCCGCTCGACCGCTATGACTGCCCGGTGATCCAGGCGGTGCTCTCGGGCGGCGCAGAGGCCGCCTGGCGGGAGGGCACGCGGGGCCTCTCCCCGCGCGATATCGCCATGAACATCGCGCTGCCGGAGCTGGACGGACGGCTGATCTCGCGCGCTGTGTCTTTCAAGGCGCCGAGTCGGCGCGACGCGGCGACGGAGTGCGACATCACCCGCTACCGGCCGGTGCCGGACCGGGCGCGCTTCGTGGCCGAACTCGCCGCCAACTGGGCGAAGCTGCGGCAGCCGGGGCGGAAACGTATCGCGCTCGTCCTCGCCAACTACCCGACGCGGGACGGGCGCATCGGCAATGGCGTCGGCCTCGACACTCCGGCCTCGACACTCGCCGTCCTCCGCGCGCTCGGGGCGGAAGGGCTGCCAGCGGACGGCGACGCCCTCATGCGCCGCCTGCAACGCGCCCGGACCGAAGGCCCGGTGTTTCCGGCAAGCGCGTTCGCAGCCTTCCTGGACGACCTGCCCGCCGGCGCCAGGGCTGCGGTGCAGGAGCGCTGGGGCCTCGCGCGCCGGGATTACGTCATGCCGGCGCTGCTTTTTGGCGATATCGCCGTCGCGGTGCAGCCGTCGCGCGGCTATGATATCGACCCGGCTTCAAGCTATCATGATCCCGCCCTGCCGCCGCCGCCTGCCTATCTCGCCTTCTATGGCTGGCTCCGGCGCGGCTTCGGGGCGCATGCGGTTGTCCATCTCGGCAAGCACGGCAATCTGGAATGGCTGCCAGGCAAGGCGCTGGCGCTGTCCCGGGACTGTTTCCCCGATGCCGTGCTAGGACCCGTGCCGAACCTCTACCCCTTCATTGTCAACGATCCGGGCGAGGGCTCGCAGGCGAAGCGCCGCACTCATGCCGCAATTCTCGACCATCTGACGCCACCGCTGACGCGCGCCGAAAGCCACGGACCGATGGTGGAGCTGGAAAGGCTGGTGGACGAATACTTCCAGGCATCGGCGCTCGACCCGCGCCGCCTGCCCGTGCTGGCCGAGGCGATCCTCGAGCTTGCGGAACAGGGCGGCCTGGCGGCCGATTGCGGCATCGCCCCGGACGACGGCGAGACGGCGGCACTCGGCAAGCTCGACGGTTATCTCTGCGAGTTGAAGGAACTACAGATCCGCGACGGACTGCATGTCTTCGGCGCCTCTCCCGAGGGCTCGCAGCGGCGCGACCTGCTGGTGGCCGCCATGCGCTCGCGGCTCTTGCCGGCGCTCATGGCGGATCTCGGCCTCGAACTCGGCGAGGACCTTGCCGCACCCTGGACCGGCCCGCGCCCGGCCTTCCTCGCCGGCAGCGGAGTCTGGCGCACCGCCGGCGACACGCTGGAGCGGCTGGAGGCGGCGATGGCGCGGCTGGCGGAAGGCGCGGACGCCGCGCCTGGACCCGAGAGCGCCGCTGCGCTCGCCTTTCTTGAGGAGACGCTGGCCCCGGCGCTGGACCGTTCGGGCGCGGCCGAAATCGCCGGCCTCAAGGCGGGTCTCGCGGGGCGTTTCGTCGAGCCCGGACCCTCCGGCGCGCCGACGAGAGGGCGACCCGACGTGCTGCCCACGGGGCGCAATTTCTACTCCATCGACACCCGCGCCGTGCCGACGCCCGCATCCGCGCAACTCGGCTGGCATTCGGCCGCGCTGCTGGTCGAACGCCATGTCCGCGACCACGGCGAGTGGCCGCGCGCACTGGCGCTCAGCGCATGGGGAACCAGCGCCATGCGGACCGGCGGCGACGACATTGCGCAGGCGCTTGCGCTGATGGGCGTGCGGCCGACATGGGACAACGACTCGGGCCGGGTCACCGGCTTCGAGATCGTGCCGCGCCGCGTGCTGGACCGTCCGCGCGTGGATGTCACGCTGCGCATTTCCGGCTTCTTCCGCGACGCCTTCCCGGGCCTGATCGACCTGTTCGACAGCGCGGTGCGCGCCGTTGCCCGGCTCGACGAGGACGACAACCCGCTCTACACGCCGGAAGGCGACGGTTTCCGCGAGGCGACCTGGCGCGTGTTCGGCTCCATGCCGGGCGCTTATGGGGCCGGCTTGCAGGCGCTGATCGACGAAGGCGGCTGGGACGGCCCCGAGGATCTGGCGCGCGCCTATGTCGCCTGGGGCGGCTACGCCTATGGCGCGGGAGAGGAAGGGAAGCCGGCCCACCGCGCCTTCGAACGCCGGCTCGCGCGCGTCGAGGCCGTTGTTCACAACCAGGACAACCGCGAGCACGACCTGCTGGACAGCGACGACTACTACCAGTTCGAGGGCGGGCTTGCGGCGGCGGCGGCCATGCTGTCCGGGCGCCGGCCCGCGGTCTATCACAACGACCACACCCGCCCGGAACGCCCGCGCATCATGAGCCTGGAGGAAGAGATCGCCCGCACGGTGCGCGCCCGCGCCGCCAATCCCAAATGGATCCGGGGTGTCATGCGCCACGGCTACAAGGGCGTGTTCGAGATCGCCGCTACGGTCGATTATCTCTTCGCCTTCGCCGCCACGACGGGCGCGGTGCGGGACTGGCATTTCGAGATGCTGTTCGACGCCTATATCCGGGACGAAGAGGTGCGCGCCTTCATGGAGCGCAGCAACCCCGCCGCGCTCAGGGAGACGGCGGCGCGCTTCCTGGAGGCGCTGGACCGGAGCTTGTGGCGTCCGAGGGCCAATTTCGGCTATGATCTGCTCCGGTCGCTGGCGAGCGGAGAGCAACCATGAGCCAAGGCTCCCTCGACGAGGAGGCCGTCAACGCCCGGGCCAATGAGAAGGCGCGCAAGCGCAAGGCGGCGCGTGACCGGATGCTGGCCGACAAGACCATCGAAAAGGGCCTGCTGATCGTCCATACCGGCAAGGGCAAGGGCAAATCGACCGCCGCCTTCGGGCTGGCCGCCCGCGCCGTCGGCAACGGCCTCAGGGTCGGCGTGGTGCAGTTCGTCAAGGGCGTGTGGAAGACGGGCGAGCGCGAGGTGTTCGCCCGCTTCCCGGAGTTGATCGAGATTCGCGCCATGGGCGAGGGCTTCACCTGGGAGACGCAGGACCGGGCGCGCGACATCGCCGCCGCCGAGGCGGCCTGGGAGATGTCGGAGGCCATGATGGCCGACCCGTCCAACGCCATGGTGATCCTCGACGAACTGAACATCGTCCTGCGCTACGGATATCTCGACCTCGACCGGGTTCTGTCCGTGCTGGCGAACCGCCGGGACGGCCTGCATGTCGTTGTCACCGGGCGCAATGCGAAGCCCGAATTGATCCAGGCCGCCGATCTCGTGACCGAGATGACCCTGGTCAAGCACCCCTTCCGCGCCGGTGTGAAGGCGCAGATCGGCATCGAATTCTAGGAGGTCCGCCCGCGATGATCCGCGCTTTTGCCTGCGCCGCCGTCTCGACCGCCCTGCTCGCGGCCGTGTGGACCGCGCCCGCCGCCGCGTCGGAAGACGAGAAGGACGCGGCCGAGATCGTGGAAAAGGCCCATATCACCGTGCAGCGCCTCACGCGCAACAAGGATGTCGGACCGAATCTCCGCCGCTTCATCGGCAAGGTGAAGGCGGTGCTGATCTTTCCGAACCTCATCAAGGGCGCCTTCCTGTTCGGCGGCGAAGGCGGCAGCGGCGTGCTGCTGGGCCGCAACCGGGACGGTTCCTGGAGCTATCCGGCCTTCTACACCATGGCGTCGTTCAGCTTCGGCCTTCAGATCGGTGGCCAGACGGCCGAGGCGATGTTGCTGCTGCGCAGCGACGGCGCGCTCTTGTCCGTGCTCAGCAACCAGGTGAAGCTCGGCGCCGACGCTTCCGTGGCGGCCGGCCCCATCGGAGCCGGCATTGACGGCGCGATGACGACCAATATCGGCGCCGATATTTTCAGCTACTCGCTGAGCCAGGGGCTGTTCGCCGGCGCATCGCTGGAGGGTGCCGTGATCGCCCGGCGCAACGACTGGAACCGGGCGTTTTACGCACCCGATGCGACGCCCCGGTCGATCATCCTCGACCGCGCCCACGCCAATCCGGCGGCGGACGAGCTCCGCGAGCTTCTGGCCCGGTTCTAGCCGCGGCGGCGTTGCCCGCCGGGGAGGCGCGATGGCGGCCAAAGCCCTGATGATCCAGGGAACCGGCTCGGACGCCGGCAAGTCGATGATCGTGGCGGGCCTTTGCCGGGCATGGGCGCGGCGCGGCCTCCGGGTCAGGCCGTTCAAGCCGCAGAACATGTCGAACAATGCCGCGGTCACGCCCGAGGGCGGCGAGATCGGCCGCGCCCAGGCGCTCCAGGCGCGCGCCGCCGGGGTGGCGCCGCATGTGGATATGAACCCGGTGCTGCTGAAGCCCGAATCGGAGCTCGGCGCGCAGATCGTGCTGGCGGGCCGCGCCGTCGGGCGGGCGGACGCCAGGGACTATGCACGCCTGAAGGCCGGCCTGCTTGAGGGCGCGCTCGGGGCCTTCCGCCGGCTGGCGGCGCATGCCGACCTCGTGCTGGTGGAGGGCGCCGGCAGCGCCTCGGAGATCAACCTCCGCGCGGGCGACATCGCGAATATGGGCTTCGCGGAAGCCGCCGGGCTGCCGGTGACCCTGGTCGCCGACATCGACCGGGGCGGGGTCATCGCGGCGATTGCGGGCACGCGCCATGTGCTGCCGCCTGCCGATGCGGCGCGGCTTTGCGGCTATATCGTCAACAAGTTCCGCGGCGACCCGACCCTGTTCGACCCTGCGCTTCCGGCGCTGGAGCGGCTCGCGGGCCTGCCCTGCCTCGGCGTGGTGCCCTGGTTCGAGGACGCGCGGAAACTGCCGGCGGAAGACTCCATGGCGCTGGAGGCCGACCGCGCGCCGGCGGGGCCGCCGCGCGTCGCGGCCTTCCGTTATCCGCGTATCGCCAATTTCGACGATCTCGACCCGCTTGCCGGCGATGTCGGCGTCCGCTTCCTGTGCCCGGGCGAGGCCCTGCCCGCCGATATCGACCTCGCCGTGCTGCCGGGCAGCAAGAACACGCGCGCCGACCTCGCCTTCCTGCGGGACCAGGGCTGGGATATCGACATCCGCGCTCATCTGCGCCGGGGCGGACGGGTGCTTGGTCTTTGCGGCGGCTTCCAGATGCTGGGCCGGATCGTGTCGGACCCGGACGGGATCGAGGGGTCGCCGGGGTCGAGCCCCGGCCTCGGCCTGCTCGATATCGAGACGGTGCTGGAGGCGGAGAAGCGCACCGTCCCGATCCGGACCGCCGACGGGCTTTCCGGCTACGAAATCCATACGGGCCGGAGCTTCGGACCGGGCCTGGCGCGGCCGTTCCTGCATCTCGACGGACGGCCGGAAGGTGCGGTTTCGGAGGACGGGCTCGTGTTCGGCACCTACTGCCACGGCCTGTTCGCGAATGACGGCTTCCGCGAACGCGTCCTCACGCAGATGGGCGCGGAGCGGCGCCGGGCATATGACGCGGAAATCGACGCCGCGCTCGACGGCCTCGCCGACCATCTGGAGACGCATCTGGACCTTGACCGCCTGCTCGCACTCGCAGCGTGAGGACGGCGACGGGCCGCCGCGACAAGTGGCTTCCGTTCCTACAGCAGCCCGAGCTCGGCGAGTTCGGCGGCCAGCTGCGGGGGGAGCGCGTCGCCTTCCGTGTCGAGGCCGGGCGGCAGGTCCGGGGGCGCGTCTTCGCCGCGCAGATAGCGCCAGCCCTGGAACGGGCGGTGGGCGCGCGGCGCGATGCGGACCAGCGCATCGTCCAGCAGGATGGCACAGCTCGGCCTGCCGCCTGCCCCCGGCGCCGGCTCGAAGGCGAGGATGCGCTGCCGGGCCTGCACGAAGCCCTTGATGACCCAGTAGATGGACCCGCCGCCGGCCAGGATTTCATCGCCGCGCCGGGGCGTCATGCGGGTGATGTGCCTCGCGATGGCGCGGCCCTCCACGGCCTTCCAATGGGCCCGGCGGGCCTCCTGCCAGGCCGTCAGCCCCTCGATGCTCTCGGAGCCGACCGACAGCTTGATGAGGTGAAGCGCGCTCTTGTCCGCGTCCATGGCCCCGCTATAGTCGCCCGATCGGCACCGAAGCAAGGAGGCGAGGCCCCGTGTCGGACGAAAAGACGGTCACCTTCCCGGTCGAGGGCGCGCATGTGATGCTGTTCGCCCGCTCGATCGGAGATTACAACCCCGACTACCACCATCCGGGCGATGGCGAAGGCAACCCGATGGGCGCGCGCGCCGTCCCGCCGACCTTCCCGCAAGCAGTGGCCCAGTTCGACCCGGATTATCCGCTGCGCATCAAGGAGGACGAGGCCTGGTTCGGCTCCGGCGGCGGCCCGTCCGGCGTCGAGGGCAAACCGGCGACCTCCGGCGGGCTGCATGCCGAGCAGCATTTCGAATATACCCGCCCGATCCGGCCGGGCGAGGTGCTGACCGCGCGCTACAGCCAGGGCGAGACCTGGGAGAAGGAAAGCCGCCGCGCCGGCAAGCTGACCTTCACCGAGCGCCTGGTCGATTATTACGACCGGGACGGAAACCATGTCTGCCGGGCGCGCGGCGTCGGCGTGAGGACAGAACGACCGGTCGATCAGGGATAAGGGGGACCCGGAAATGAAAGCCAACGAAATCTCGGTCGGCCAGACCTTCGAGAAGGTTGTGGTCGAGGACCTGAAACGCACCCAGCTCGTCATGTATTCGGGCGCGAGCGGCGACTACAACCCGCTGCATACCGACGACCTCTATTGCAAGGAGGCCGCCGGCTATCCGGGCGTGTTCGCTCACGGCATGCTGACCATGGGCATGACCGGCATGCTCGTCACCGACCTGTTCGGGGCGGAGAATGTGCGCAAATACGGCGTGCGCTTCACCAACCAGGTCTGGCCGGGCGACACGCTGACCGCGACCGCGACCGTGCAGGAGATCCGCGAGGAGGACGGCCGGGCGCTGGCGGAAATCGGCATCGAGACGAAGAACCAGGACGGCAAGACCGTCGTGCTGGGCTCCGCCACGGGCCTGCTGGAAGACTGAACAAAGACCCGAACCCGGGGGACCGAGACGATGACGGCATGGGATGTCGCGGTGGTCGGCTGCGGCAATGCAGCCTTATGTGCGGCGATTTCGGCGCGCGAACAGGGCGCGCGGGTTGTGGTGCTGGAGAAGGCGCCGGAGGACGAGCGGGGCGGCAATTCCTTCTTTACCGCCGGCGGCTTCCGCTTCGTCCATGACGGGCTGGAGGATGTCTGCACGGACGTGCTGACCGACCTCTCGGAGGCGGAGAAGGCTCGCATCGAGCTGCCCACCCATGACCGGCAGTATTTCTACGACACGCTGATGAAGGTGACGCGCCACCAGGCCGAGGAGGACCTTGCCTGGACGCTGATCGACGAATCGCGCCCGGCCATGGCGTGGCTGCGCGGGAACGGCGTGCGCTTCGTGCCGATGTTCGGCCGCCAGTCCTATGAGGTGGACGGCAAGCAGGTCTTCTATGGCGGCGTGAATATCGAGGCGGTCGGCGGCGGCGCGGGGCTGGTGGATTTCCTGCTGCGCCGGGCGGCGGCGGTCGGTGTCGAGATCCGCTACGAGACGGGTGCGGCCGGCCTTGTGCAGGACGAGACCGGGCGCATTACCGGCCTCCGGCTGCGCACGCCGAAGGGCTATGAGGTGCTGGAGACCGGGGCTGTGGTGCTGGCCTGCGGCGGCTTCGAGGCCAATCCGGAGATGCGCGCGCGCTATCTTGGGCATGGCTGGGACCTGGCGCGTGTGCGCGGCACCCGCCACAACACCGGCGACGGCATCCGCATGGCGCTGGAGGCGGGCGCGCGCCCGCACGGCAACTGGTCCGGCTGCCATTCCGTCGGCTGGGATATCTCCGCCCCGGCCTATGGAGACCGCGCCGTCGGCGACAATTTCCAGAAGCACAGCTATCCGCTCGGCATCATGGTGAACCTCGACGGCGAGCGCTTCGTCGATGAGGGCGAGGACTACCGCAACCTGACCTATGTGCGCTTCGGCCGCGCCATCATGGAGCAGCCGCATCGCTGGTGCGCGCAGATCTTCGACGCCAAGACTGTCCACATGCTGCGCGACGAATACCGCATCCGCGAGATCACCAAGGTGGAGGCGGACTCGATCGAGGAGCTTGCGGCCGGACTGGAGATCGATCCGCAGGCGCTGGCGAAGACGGTCCGCGAATTCAACGCCGCCTGCCGGTCTTCCAACGCTTACAACCCCGCCGTGCTGGACGGGGTCTCGACCGAGGGGCTGAGCCCGGACAAGACCAATTGGGCGCTGCCCCTGAACAGCCCGCCCTATGTCGCCTTCGTCACCACCACGGGCGTCACCTTCACCTTCGGCGGCCTGCAGATCGACGACCGCAACCGTGTGCAGGACCTTTCCGGGCGCCCGATGGACGGGCTTTACGCGGCGGGCGAACTGGTGGGCGGCCTGTTCTTCGAGAATTATCCGGGCGGCTCCGGCCTCATGTCCGGCAGCGTCTTCGGCCGCCGCGCCGGCCACTTCGCCGCGGAATACGCCTGCGGGTAGGCGGACCTACGCCGCCGCCGCTACCGGGAGTGACTCCAGGCCGCGCAGGACGATGCTGGGGCGGAAGCGGGGCGGGGGGCCGGCGAGGCGGAGCGAGGAAAACCGCTCCAACAGCACCTCGATGGCGATGCGCGCCTCCAGCCGCGCCAATGGCGCGCCGATGCAGGCATGGATGCCGCGCCCGAAGGAAATATGGCTGCCCCCCTCGCGCCCGACATCGAGGCTGTCCGGGTTCTCGAACTGCCCGGGGTCCCGGTTCGCGCCGCCGATCAGCACCACGATGTCCTCGCCCCGCTTCACCGGAAAGCCGTTCACCTCGCAATCCTCGACAATGCGCCGCAGGTCAAGCTGCACGGGCGAATCGTAGCGCAACAACTCCTCCACCGCCGACGGGATGAGTGAGAGGTCGTCCCGCAGCCGCTGCAATTGCTCCGGATGCCTCAGCAGTGCGAGCATGCCGTTGCCGATCAGGTTCACGGTGGTCTCGTTGCCGGCGACCAGAAGCAGCCGCAGCATGGTGAGCATTTCCTGCTCGTCCAGCCGGTCTCCCTCCTCCTCGGCCTGCACGAGCCCGCTCAGGATGTCGTCCCTGGGCGCAGTGCGGCGCTCCCGGACGATCGGCGTGAAATAGGCGTCCAGGGCGTCTGCGGCGCGATCGGCATCCGCGCGCTCCTCGGCAGTGATCGTCGGCTCCAGCACGCGCGCGCGGCTGTCCGACCAGCCCCGGAAGCGCGGCCGGTCCTCCGGCGGCACGCCCAGCATTTCCGCGATCACGATCACCGGCAGCGGTCGGGCGACGACTTCCATGAGGTCGAAGCCGGAAAGGTCGCCGATCCCGTCCAGCAGCTCATGCATCAGGCTGCGGATATGCGGCTCCAGTGCGCCCACCGCCCTTGGCGTGAAGGCCTTGCTGACCAGCCCGCGCAGCCGGCGGTGGTCCGGCGGGTCGAGCGACAGCATGGAGGGCGCGCCCAGGCCCGGCATGACGGTCCGCTTGCCGGGCGTCTTCTCCTTCCTGCCGTCATTGGAGAAGCGCCGCCAGTCGCGAAGAATGGCGTCCACATCCGGGTACCGGCCAAAGACCCAGGCGTTCATCAGCCGGCTGCGATGCGCCTGGCCCCTCTCGCGCAGAACCGCATAAGCGGGATAGGGATTCTGCGTGTTCCGGCGCAGCACCGGGTTGTAGGCATGGCCCGACTCCAGCCGCTCTCGCATGAGCATGGCCTGCATGGCGGTCTTACGAACCGCCTGCTTCAGGGATAGCGCCATGACCGTGTCCCCGCCGCGCTGTTGTCCCGCCCTTTCCTAGCCTTGCCGGGCGGCGGTTTCAATGCGCCTATGGCGCTTCGCGCAGCATGGCGCGGGCGATCTGCTGCTGCTGGATCTGCGAGGTGCCCTCGAAAATGCGGAACAGGCGCGTGTCGCGATAGAGCCGGGCGACGGCGTTCTCGGCCATATAGCCCTGGCCGCCAAGGATCTGGACCGCCTTGTCGGCGACGCGGCTCACCATCTCGGAGGCGAAATATTTGGCACAGGCGATGTCCGCGAAGGGCAGCGGGCGCTGCTCGAACCGCCGGGCACAGTCCAGCACCATCGTCTCGGCCGCATAGGTGTCGGCGCGCATGTCGGCCAGCATAGCCTGGACGAGTTGATGCTCGCCGATGGCCTTGCCGAACTGGCGGCGGCTGCGGGCATAGCGCACCGCCTCGCCGACCAACCGCTTCGCCTGCCCGACGCAGGTGGCGGCGACATGGGTGCGCGCATGGTTGATGCCGCGCAGCGCCGCCTTGAGCCCGAGCCCCTCCTGCCCGCCGACCAGCGCCTCCTCGGGCACGCGGCAATCCTCCAGATAGACCTCAGAGACCCGGGAGCCGCGATGCCCCATCATCTCGAAGGGCGCGCCGGCGCTTATGCCCGGCGTGCCGGCATCGACAGCGAAGGCCGAGACGCCGCCCGCGCCGGGGCCGCCCGTCCGCGCCATCACGAGGAACATGTCGGCGTCCGCCGCATTGGTGATGTAGCGCTTGGTGCCGTTCAGCACATAACCTGCGCCGTCGCGCACCGCCGTCGTTGCGAGGTTCGCCGCGTCCGAGCCGTAATCGGGCTCCGTCAGCGAGAAGGCGCCAGTGCAGCGGCCCTCCGCCATGGCGGGCAGATATTTCCGCTTCTGCGCCTCGGTGGCGAAGTCGAGGATCGCCTGGCTGCAAAGCCCGATCGTGGTGGAGAAGCGGGCGCGGAACACGGCCGAGGCCTGCGTGAAGGCGAAGGTGAGCCGCACCTGCTGTTCCTGGCTCAAGCCCAGGCCCCCGTATTCCTCCGGGATCGAGATGGCGAAGAGGCGCATCTCGCAAATCCGCCGCACAAGGTCCTCGGGCACATGGCCCAGCTCTTCCACCCGCTCCTCGTTCGGAATCAGCTCCGCGCGCGCAAACGCCTCCACCTGCGCCAGGTAATCCTCGAAATCCAAACCGCCGCTCATGATCCGCCGCCCCCTTCGCACAACCCGGCAGATGTCATGATACGCCATGTTTCGCCAAACAGGGCCTTCCCGACAGCGGGTTCAAGCGCCGCTGCCCCCTCCGGAACAGCTTGCGGCGCTATCTCCTGTGACATGCATCCGGGCTGACGAGCGGCCGTCATCCGTGCCATTCTCGCGCCCGGGCGGCGGACCGGCGGATAGGGAGGGGTGATGGCGGCCATTGCGGTGACGGGGGCCAATCGGGGCATTGGCGCGGGCATTGCGGCGGCGCTGGCGGCGCGGGGCTTTGCGGTGGCCTGCCTCACGCGCTCCGGGCGCGGTCCGGAAGGGCTGGACCTGCCGGCATATCCTGTGGACGTGACTGACGCGGCCGGCCTCGCCCGCGCGCTCGACGCGGCGGCGCATGACCTCGGCGGCCTCGAAGGGCTGGTCAACAATGCCGGCCTCCACCAGCAGGGGCCAAGCGCGACCTTCCCCGTGGAGGACTTCGCCCGCACCATGGCTGTCAACACAACCGCCGTCTTCGCCGCCGCACAGGCCGCTTATCCGCATCTCAAGGCGAATGGCGGCGGCATCGTCGTCAATCTCGGCTCCTACTGGGAGCGGCTCGGCGTGCGCGGCAACACGGCCTATTGCGCCTCCAAGGCCGCGGTCTCCGGCCTCACGCGCTGCCTCGCCGTGGAATGGGCGCGCGACAATATTTCGGTCTATACCGTCGCTCCCGGCTATGTGGAGACGGACATGAACGCCGAAATCCTCGCCAATCCGCGCTTCCGCGCCTGGCTGGAGCGGCGCATCCCGGTCGGCCGGCCCGGACGGGTGGACGAGGTGGCGCGCTTTGTCGCCCTGCTCTTCGCCGAGAAGATCCACTATCTCACCGGCGAAACCATCGTGATGGACGGCGCCCAGAGCGTGAACCAGTGACCGTTCTCGCCCGCCTGGACGCCCGGCTCGAAAACGCGCTGCCCGAGGAGGAGACGGCGGTGCTGGAGGCCGTGAAGCGCCTTGCCGAACGGACGATTGCGCCGGCCGCCGCCGCCCTCGACGCCAAGGCCCGCTTTCCCTGGGACAATCTGGCCGCCATGCGCGAACTCGAGCTCAACCGCATGTTCGTGCCCGAGGCCTATGGCGGGGCCGGGCTCTCCTTCGCCTGCTATATTCGCGCGGCGCATGAGCTGGCGCGAGCCTGCGCGGCGACCGGCATCGTGTGGTCCACCGTGTTCCACGCGATCAAGCCGGTGATCGATTTCGGCAGCGAGGACCTCAAGCGCCGTATCCTGCCGCGCATCGCTGATGGCGGCCTCGCCGCGCTCTGCATCACCGAGGCCGAGGCCGGCTCCGACGCGACCGGCATGCGCACCCGTTTCCGCCCCGATGGCGGCGAGATCGTCATAGACGGCGCCAAGACCTTCATCACCAACGGCGATGTGGCGGATGTCTATGTGCTGTTCGGCAAATGGGCGGAGATCGAGGACGGGCGCGCGGCGATCACGGCGCTGGTCGTGGAGAAGGAGGCGGCCGGCATCGATGTGCTCAGGCTGGAGGACAAGCTCGGCCTGCGCGCCAGCTCCACCGCCGCGCTCGCCTTCGAGGGCGTGCGGGTGCCGCGCGAGAACCTGATTCTCGGGCCGGGCGAGGGGTTGAAGGTGCTGTTCGGCGCGCTCAACAAGTCGCGGCCCTCCATCGCCGCCCATGCGCTCGGCATTGCGCGCGCCGCCTTCGACGACGCCGTGGCCTATATCAGCCAGCGCCGCCAGTCCGGCCGGCGGATAGCGGAGTTCCAGGGCATCCAGTTCATGCTGGCGGACCTCGCCACCGAGCTGGCCCAGGCGGAGCTCTGGCTCGGCTATGTGGCGGGCCTTGTGGACGAGGGGCTGGACGATATCGGCATCGAGGCCTCCATGGCCAAGCTCTCCGCCTCGGATCTCGCCATGAAAGCCGCCGATCTGTGCGTGCAGCTTCACGGCGGTTACGGCTATATCAGGGAGTATCGCGCCGAACGGCTGCTGCGCGACGCCAAGATCACCCAGATCTGGGAAGGGACCAACCAGATCCACCGCCAACTCATCGGCCGCAGTTTCGCGAGGCGCTCATGACCGCTCCCCATCTCCTCTCCGCACTCGACGCCGCCGCCGCCATCCGGGCCGGCGACCTGACGTCCGAGGCGCTGGTCGAATCCTGCCTTGCGCGTATCGAAGCGCGCGATGCGGCGGTCGGCGCCTGGATCCACCTGGATGCGGAGGCGGCGCTGGCGGAAGCGCGGCAGCGCGACCGGGAGGAACCGCGTTCGGCGCTGCACGGCGCGCCGGCCGGCATCAAGGACATCATCGACACGCATGACATGCCGACCGGCTACGGCTCGCCGATCTACACGCCCGGCAACCGCCCGGCCTGGGACGCGGCATGCGTGGCGCTGTTGCGCGAGGCCGGCATGGTCGTGCTCGGCAAGACGGTGACGACCGAATTCGCCATGCGCCACCCGGGCAAGACCATGAACCCCGCAAACCCGGCCCACACGCCGGGCGGCTCCTCGCAGGGCTCGGCCGCCGGGGTCGCCGACGGGCAGGTTCCGGTCGCCATCGGCACCCAGACCGCGGGCTCCGTCGTGCGCCCGGCCTCCTATTGCGGCGCGGTCGGCTTCAAGCCCAGCTTCGGCACGGTGCCGCGCGCGGGCGTCAAGCCGATTTCCGAGACGCTGGACACGGTGGGCTCCATGGCGCGCACGGTCGCGGACGCCGGCGCCTTCGTGCAGGCGATGGCCGGCATTCCCATCGAGCGTGTCGAGGCCCGCCCGGCGCGGTTTGCCATGTGCCCCAGCCCGGCCTGGCATTGCGTCGAGCCGGCATCGGCCGAGGCGATGGAGGTTGCGCGCGCGGCTGCCGGCGCCGGGCCGGACGATCTGGCGCTGCCGCCGCCCTGCGACGAGGTGCCGGCGGCCCACGATGTCATCATGCCCTATGAGGGCGCGAGGCTGCTCGCCTGGGAATATCGCATGCGCCGGGAGGACATGAGCGAGGCCATCCGCCAGGTCGTGGAGACGGGCCTCGATATCGAGCGCGAACGCTATCTGTGGGCGCTCAGCGTGCGCGAGGCGGCGCGGGCGGCGTTCGACAGCGCCTTCGACGGCGTGGACGCACTCATCACCCCGGCCGCGCCGGGTGAGGCGCCGGTAGGGCTCGGCTGGACCGGCTCACCCGAATGCAACCGCATCTGGACGACGCTGGGCGCGCCCTGCATCACGCTTCCGGGGCTCACGGGCGAAAACGGCCTGCCGGTCGGGGTGCAGCTCGTCGGCCGGATCGGCGGCGACGCCGGTCTGCTCGCCGCCGCCGCCTGGCTGCATCCCCGCCTCGCCGGGTGAGGACGGTCATGGGCAGCTTCGAGGATTTCCGGGCGCTTCCCCACGCGATCACGCTGCTCGGCATGTCGGGCGTCGGCAAGACGATGCTCTCGACTTCGCTGCGCCGGTCGGCCAATTGGTTCCATTATTCCGCCGACTACCGCATCGGCACGCGCTATCTGGCCGAGCACATCCTCGACAATATCAAATTCAAGATCATGTCGATGGAGGACCGGTTCGTCGCCGACCTGCTGCGGTCCGACTCGATCTACATCAACCACAATATCTCCGTGGACAATCTGGAGCCGGTCTCCACCTTCCTCGGCATGTATGGCGATCCCGGCGCTGGCGGGTTGGACAAGCGGACCTTCCTGCACCGCCAGCGCCTCTACCGGGACGCCGAGATCCAGTCGATGCTCGACATGCCGGATTTCATCGCCAAGGGCTGGCGGCTTTACGGCTGCGAGAGCTTCGTCAACGACGCCTCGGGCTCGCTCTGCGAGGTGGTCGATCCCGAAGATCCGGGGGACCCGGTTCTGGAGCGCCTGACCGACCACAGCCTCATTGTCTATATCCGCGCCGACGCCGCCTTCGAGGAAACACTGAAGGCGCGCGCCCGCACGCATCCCAAGCCGCTCTTCTACCATCCCGACTTCCTGACGCCGCGCCTCGCGAACATGCCGGAGGACGGCGCGAGCGTCGACCCGGTGGGCTTCGCGCAGCCGCTCTTCCCGGAGCTGCTGGCCTTCCGCCGCCCGCGCTATGAGCGCCTGGCGGCGCAGGGGCTGACGCTGGAGACCGCCGACATATTCCCCAAGGGCGGGATTCCCGATTCGGACGAGTTCCTCGCCATCCTCTGGGAGCATGGCGGCGACCGGCTGGACAGCTATATCGCCGTCTGCCAGCGGCGCCAGGCGGAAAGGCGGGGCGACTGATGGCGATCCGGCTTCCGGAGGGACTGCCGGCGGCGGCGGAGCTTGCGCGCGAGGGCGTGCCGCTCTTCTCCGACGACCGGCCGGCCCGGCGCGTGCTGCTGGTCAATCTCATGCCGGAAAAGCAAAAGACCGAGCGCCAGATCGCCCGCAAGCTCAGCCTTGCCAGACCGGATGTGGCGCTCTCGCTCGCCGTGCCGGCGCGCTACCGGGGCAAGAACGCCGATCCCGGGCATATGGCCGCCTTTTACGGCGGGCTGGAAGCGGCGGAGGCGGCGGACGGCGTGATCCTGACCGGCGCGCCGATCGAACTGCTCGATTTCGAGGCGGTCGATTACTGGGAGGAGATCGCGCATCTGCTGGACGGGCTGCGCGCCCGCAAGACGCCGCTGTTCACGCTCTGCTGGGCGGCGCAGGCGGCGCTCTACCGCTATCACGGCGTGCCCAAGCACACATTGTCGGAAAAGCGCTTCGGCGTGTTCGAACACCGGATCGCCGCGCCCGGAAGCCCTGCCCTTGCGGGTCTGGAGGGGCCAGTGGCGATGCCGGTCTCGCGCCATACCGAGACCCGCCGCGAAGACCTCGCGCGGGCCGGCGCGGGCCTCGACCTGCTGCTCGACCATGACGAGGCCAATGCCGGCGCCGTGGCGGAGCCGGCGCTCGGCCATGTCCACGCGCTCAACCATTTCGAATATGAAGCGATGACGCTCGACGACGAATACCGGCGCGACCTCGGCCGGCGCGACGATGTGCCGGTGCCAAAGGCCTACTACCCGGACGACGACCCCGCAAAGCCGCCCGGAGACCGCTGGCGCGCCGCCGGCGAGCGTTTCTACGCCAATTGGGTCGCCATGCTGGCGCGGTGAGGATGCCGTCGATGAGCTACACCCTCTACAACCGTCCGGGCTCGGGCGGGTTCGTCGTCGAGGCGGCGCTGGCCCTGGCGGAAGCGCCGTTCGACCTGGTCGAGCTGGACTCGAAGCGGGGAACGCCCTTGCCGGAGAGCTTTCGCGCCACCAATCCCTGGGGCCAGCTGCCGGTGCTGGTCCTGCCGGACGGTTCGGTGATGACGGAAACTTCGGCGATCCTGGTTCATCTCGCGCTCGCCTTCCCGGAGAAGCGCCTGGCGCCGCCACCCGGCACGCCTGCACATGGCGCGTTCCTGCGCTGGACGGTCTTCGCCAATATCAATCTCTACGAGGCGGTGCTGCGGCGGGGCTACCCGTTCCGCTTCACCGACGATACGGAAGGCCATGATGCGGTCAGGACCGCCGCGATCCGCCGCATGGGAGAGGCGCTCACGCTCATCGACGCGCATGTCGAGGGGCCGTTCCTGCTCGGTGAGGAGATGACGGTGGCGGATATCTACCTCGCCATGTTCCGCTTCTGGTATCGCGGCGACACGGAGACGCCCCGCCTCGCCCGGATCGGGGAGGCCGTTCGCCGCCATCCGGTGATCGGCCCGATCTGGCGCCGCCATTACGGCGAGCGGTAGGCGAGAAGCGAGGGACGCCGGGGCCTTCGAAAGCCCGAACGTTCCTTGTCGTGAACCCCTGGAGTCCGCCGTAGCGGGCGCCGAGGCCCGGACGGGTCAGGCGGCGACGGAGATAGCGCCTGCGTCGTTGTCCACGATCACCGGCGACTCGAAGATCTCTATCGACGGCGGGGCGCCGTAGCGTTCACGGATATTGGCCTTCCAAGCGTCGTCATAGAGCCGCTCGGCGTCCTCCCGCGACTCGAACACATAGACGCCGCCGCCCGTCTGCGCCTCTTCGGAGAAGAGGTAGTATTTCCGCACCAGCCCCCGGACGCTGCGATAGCGCGGGGCGGAGGCCTCGAATGCGGCCGTTGCCGCCTCGCGCGTCATGCCGGCAGCAAGCGGGATGCGGACGATTGCGGTTACAGTCATGACTCAAGGCCTCCCTGATTGGTGCTTCGGGCGCCAGACTATCATTCAGGCCGCGCCGCGTCATCGCGCTTCGGAGGCATCAATCGACGCCTTCGACCACCCTGAGGTCGCGTTCGACAGCGCCTTCGAGCTTTGCGGCTGCCGCCCGGTAGGCTTCGCCATCATGGGTCGCGACAGCCTGCTCGAAGCTCGGGAACTCGACCACCACGGTGCGTTCCGCGATACCCGCCTCATAGGCCTGCACCCGCCCGCCGCGCGCGAGGAACCGGCCGCCGCCGGCCTCTATCGCCGGCCCCGCAAGCTTCGCATAGGCGGCCAGCGCGCCGGGATTCGTGATCGACCGGTAACAGCTCACCCAGTAACCCTTCGCCATCATGTCCTCCCTGCCGGCGATGCGTCCGGACGAGGATAGCCCGGCCCGGCCCGCGCCGTAAATTCGTCAGGAATGCGGCGCGACGCCCACCGGCCCGGGGTCGTTACCGATGTTCACCGGCAAGACCGATCAAGGCCACGCCCTCCGCCGCCGCCGCCCTGGCCAACCGCCGGTCCAAGGTTGCCAGCGGCAGGTCCCGCCGAAAGGCAACCTCAAGATAGGCTGCATCGTAAACGGTCAGGGAATGCCGGCGCGCAAGAGCGAATGTCGCCGTCCCGTCATGATCGTCATCGACCTCAATGCCCAGGGCATCAATGTCAGTCAAAGTGTTCGCCAGTTGCTGCGGAGCGATTCGACCGCGACGCCCATTCATCAACAGGGCGTTGCGCAGCTCGTACCACAAGATTTGCGGCACCACGGCCCCTGTCTCGAGCGTTCTGCGAATGGCTTCGGTTGCCGCCTCTTCTTCCTCTTCAGCCAAGCTCCAGGCCAGAAGCACGGAGCAGTCGATGACGATGGGCATCAATAACGGTGCCCCTCATGGACCGTCTCCATCAACTCCGCGACAGGCGCCAGCTTCAGGTGGCGACGGCGTTCGACGACCCGCGCGGCCGCCTCGCGGGCGCGTTCGCGGTCACCGGCGACCGGAACCAGTCTCGCTATCGGCTTGCCGTGCCGCGTAATGGTAAGACTTTCGCCACGGGCGACCCGGTCGAGCAATTTCGGCAGATGCGTTTTGGCTTCGTAAGCCCCGATAGCGTCCATAGCGGCTACTCCTGCAATTCAGACCAGGCTATACGACTAGTCTGAATTGTTGAAAGCCGCAATCAACAGGAAACCCGGGGCTACGCGCCGCCGCGCCTCAGCAAGGCATCCAGCGAGAGGGGGCCGGCGCCGCGGGCTATGGGGATGAGCAGCAGCAGGATCCAGAAGAGCCGCTGGTCGAGGATTTTCGCGTCCGGCACATTGTCGAACCACATGCCGATCGTCGCCGCATCCGCACCGTGGCCCGCAATATCGACGACGCTCATCACGAGGATGAAGCCGATCATCGCGAGACTGGCCGCGCGGGTGAAGAGGCCGAGCACGATCAGCGCAGGAATGACGAACTCCGCCCACATGCCGGCCAGCACGACAAGGTCCGCCAGCAGGCCGAGCTTCGACTCGTCATAGCCGACGGCTTCCATCTGCGCCGGCAGGATCTGCACATAGGCGCCGGCGGACGGCGCGAAAAGGCCGCCGACCCCCTCCCCCAGCTTGGTCGCGGCCGAGGCCCAGAAGAAGGTGGCGAGGGTCGCCAGGAACACGAGGCGGGCGAGCGTCGGCGCGACGGCGCCGTCCAGCAGCCGTCCAAGGGGGCCCAGAATAGCGTCTTCGAGGCGGTAGAGGGCATTCATCGAGGGGTCTCCCGGCTTGTCCTACGGGATTGAGATGGCGCTGACGATGCGCGCGGAAAAGGCCGAGGCGAGATTGGCGGCGAGATCGAAGGCCGGCGCGTCCGCCGCGGCCCGCTCCGCCGCCCGGCCGAGCGGCGCGCCCGCCCGGAGCGCCAACAGGAACGCCGCCCCGCCCGGCGGCAGGAGCTGCACGAGCACCTCGTCCCCCGGCCGCGACACCAGCACGTCCTCGGCGGCGGGCCGCACAGGGGCCTTGTCCCCGGTCGCGTTGTAGCGCCAGATCGCATGGACCGGATGCGCCGAACGCAGGACATGACAGGCGGCCTGCAGCCGGAGCCGCGCTTCCGTGAGCCTGGCCGCGGCGAGCCCGCCCAGCATGGCGGGGTCGGCGGCGGGCTCGTCGGCCGCGTGATAGGCCAGCCGGCGCGTATATTCGAGCCGCGCCACATCCGGCAGATAGGGCAGGTCGGACGCCGGCGGAAAGCGCTCCAGGAAGGGCGCGAAACTCTCGCCATAGACCATCATGCGCGGCGAGGAGGGCGGATGGGCGCGTATATAGACGCCCGCCATCGCCTCGAAAAATTCCGCCCCGACGACAGCCCGCACCACGGGGAACGCCTCGCCGAGGGCCTCGATGAGCGCGACCGCGACATTGTTGCGGTAGATGTCGAAACGCCGGCCCGCCGCCCGCCCATCCGGCCGCACCAGGCCCCCGGGGGCGGGCTTCGCCGGGTCCAGCAACGCCGCCGCGAAGGCGCCCTGCCAGTCAGGCATGGCAGGCCGCCAGCAGGGCGTCGGCGCGCGCGGCCTCGCCCGCCAGCACCGGCCAATCAGGCACGTCATTGTCCCATTCGATCAGGGTCGGCAGCGGCCCCGAGCGCGCGAGTGTGCGGGCGAACAGCGCCCAGACGGGGTCGGGGACGGGGCTGTTGTGAGCGTCGATCAGCAGCGGGCCGCCATGCTCGTCCGCCTCCACCGCATGGCCGGCAAGGTGGATTTCCCCGACAAGGTCCATGGGAAAGGCGTCGAGATAGGCCTCCGCACCGCAGGCGCCGTTGACTGCCGAGACATGCACATTGGCGATATCGAGCAGCAGGCCGCAGCCCGTGCGTGCGGCGACCGCGCCGAGGAACTCGATCTCGGCCATGGCGCTGCCGGAGAAGCCCAGATAGCTGGCGGGGTTTTCGAGCAGGACGGGGCGGCCGAGGCGCTCCTGCGCTTCGTCGATATGGTCCGAGACGCGCCCGAGCGTCGCCTCGTCGTAAGGCAGGGGCAGCAGGTCTGCGAAATACGCGCCGCCATGGCCGGACCAGGCCAGATGCTCGGAGACGCTGGCGGGCCGGAGCCAGGAGACCAGATGCGCCAGGCGGCCCAGATGCTCCGCGTCAAGGCGGCCTTCGGATCCGATGGAGAGGCCGACGCCGTGGCAGGATACCGGAAAGCGCGCCGCCAGGCGTTTCAGCCCGGCGATCCGCGGGCCGCCGTCGGCCATATAGTTTTCCGCATGGATCTCGACCCAGGAGACCGGGCCGGGTGCGGCGAGGATGTCTTGCAGATGCCGGGGCTTGTGGCCGACGCCGGCCTTGCGGGGCAGGCCGCCCCACGCATTGTCCATGCCGTCCATCGCGAGTCCCCTTCCGGCGGGCGGGAGCCAGCCTGCCGCGTCCCGGAGGCGTCCGGGACGCGGCCGCGGGCCGTCCTCAGCTCGGAAGATCGCGGTCCAGAGCCTCCAGGGAGCCCTTGCGGTCTCCAGGCAACTCCATGGTCATGCAGGAGCCCTTGGGCACCAGCTTCCAGGCATTGCCCTGGTAGTCGACCGTGGAGGTGCCGGCGCAGGTGGTGCCGGGGCCGGCGGCGCAGTCGTTCTGGCCGGTCATCGCGACGCCGTAGCATTTTTCCTTGTCGCCGGCCGCAGCCGGTGTCGCGGTCTGCATGGCGAGCGCCGCGGCAACGGCGCTGGCGACCGCAAGGCCCTTGAGTGTCGAGGTCGTCATTGGATGTCCTTTCACATTGTCAGGGGTTCAGCAGGGGCAGTCGGTTGGCGCGGGCGCCGTCATTATCCCATGCATTGCCGCAGGATAGGAACTGTCCCGCCATCCGCCAAACGCCAAGTCGGCGGGTTGTGTTCAAATCTCGGTGAACGCGCCCGTGATCCGGGCTAACCTCCGGCGGGATCGTTTCCCCGAGGACAAGCAAAGGCAATGGAGCACCGTCCATGACCGACCCGCTGTTCGACTTCACCGGCAAGACCGTGCTCGTTACCGGCGGCAGCCGGGGGCTTGGCCGCGAGATGGTGCTCGGTTTCGCCCGACGCGGGGCCGATGCGGTCATCGTCTCGCGCCGCGAGGAGTCCTGCCGGGCCGTGGCGGCGGAGGTCGAGGCGCTCGGCCGGCGCGCCTGGGCGATGCCCTGCAATGTCTCGGACTGGGACGCGCTGGAAGATCTGGCGGAGCGCGCCTGGGCGGCGGCGGGCGGCATTGACGTGCTGGTCAACAATGCCGGCTCCTCGCCGCTTGCCCCCTCCTCGCTGGAAACGCCGGAGGCGCTGTTCGACAAGGTGATCGCGCTCAATTTCAAGGGGCCGTTCCGGCTGACGGCGATATTGGGCGCGGCCATGGCGGAGGGCCGGGGCGGCGCGGTGGTGAATATTTCCAGCACAGGCGCCATCCGCCCGCGCCCGGAGCTCGCGCCCTATGCCGGCGCCAAGGCGGCGCTGAACGCGGTAACGGAAGCGTTCGCGCGCGAATATGCGCCGAAGGTGCGCGTCAACGCCATCATGCCGGGGCGGTTCCTCACCGACATCTCGCATGCCTGGGACGACGAGACGCGCTGCAATGCCGAAGCCGCGCTCCAGCGCAGCGGCGCGCCGGAGGAGATCGTCACCGCCGCCCTCTACCTCGCCTCCGACGCCCGCGGCTTCACCACCGGCTCCGTCATCCGCGTGGACGGCGGCGCGCCCTGAGGGCGGGCAGGAGACGCTTGCTCCAAACGCCGGAAAGAGGTCAGGGTAGCGAGACTATCCGCCCGGTCCGTAGACGAGGTCCGGCAGCCAGAGCACAAAGTCCGGGAACAGTGCGATCAGGACGATCACGACGATATAGGTGAGCAGGAACGGGATCACGGCCACCGAAATCCTGTCGATGCTCAAATTCGTCAATCGTGTCGCAACGAACAGGTTTGCCCCGACCGGCGGCGTGAGGAAGCCGATCTCGCAGGCGATCACCATGATCACTCCGAACACCACCGGGTCGATGCCGATCGAAACCGCGATGGGAAGCATCAGCGGGGTCAGCAGGATGATCTGGGCAATCGACTCGAGGAACATGCCGGTGACGATCAGGATCGCGGCGATGACCAGGATCAGGATGAAGCTGCTGTCCGTGAAGCCGGTCAGGAATTCGCCGATCAGGAACGGCACGTCCATCAGGCTCAGCAATTCGCCGAAGGCCTTGGCCGGACCGACGATGATCAGGACGGCGCCCGAGATCATCGCCGTGGTCTTCAGGCATGACAGGATCGCGTCCCAGGTCAGCTCGCGGTGCACGAATTGACCGACGAGAAAGGCGTAAACCACCGCGACCGAAGCCGCTTCGGTAGGCGTGAAGGCCCCGCTGTAGATGCCGCCGAGGATCAGGACGGGAGCACCGATAGCCCATTTGCCGTCCCAGCAGGCCCGCCCGACGCGCACCCATGCAAAACTGTGATCAGTCTGCCCGCCATAGCCGCGCCGGCGCGCGATCAGCCATGTGACCATCAGGAGTAATGCGCTCGCGATCAGCCCCGGCAGGACGCCGGCAAGGAACATGCGCGGGATCGAAGTGTCCGAAACCACGCCGTAGATGATCATCAGGTTGCTCGGCGGAATAAGGCTTCCCAACGCACCGCCGGAGGCGACGATCGCGCCGCCATAGGCCGGGTCGTAGCGCTCGCGGACCATCGCCGGAATCATGACGGCGCCGATCGCCGCCGTCGTTGCGGGGCCCGAACCCGAGAGGGCGGCGAAGAACGTGCACCCGAGCACGGCCACCAGGCCGAGACTGCCCATGTAGTTGCCGATCAGCGACTGGGCGATCGCCACGATCCTCAGCGCGAGGCCGCCGCGCTCCATCAAGGCGCCGGCGAGTACGAACAGGGGCACGGTCAGGAGCGGGAACGGTTCGACCCCGGTGTACATGGCCTGGGCCAGCGCCACGACCGGAATGTCGATCAGGAAGTAGCCGACGAGCGTCGCGATCGCCACCGCGATCGGGATCGGAATGCCGAACGCGATGGTGACGACCAGCGTCCCGAACATGTAGAGCGCTTCAATCATGGAGAACCGCCCCGTCTTCGGGGACCGCCGTCGGCAGGATGCCGTCCCGGGCCCAATGGTAATAGACCTGGATGAGACGGACCGTCATCAGGGCGAAACCGACGACCAGGCACAGATACGGCCACTTCTGGGCAACGCCCAGCACCGGCGAATTGAAGGGGAGTTCCCACATCGAAAGATGCAGCAGGAAACTCTGCCAGGTCAGGTATATGGCGAACACGAACCAGACCAGGTCGCTCAGCACGGCCAGACCGAGCGCCATCCGGCCCGGGAAAAGTTGGATCAGGTTCATCACCCGTATGTGGGTGCGTTCGCGCACCGCCCAGGAGGCCGAAATATAGACGGACCAGAGCATCGCATAGACGGCGATTTCGTCCGACCAGGAGGTCGGCGAGCTGAACACATAGCGCATCACGACCTGGAAGAAGACGAGCGACGCCATCACGGTGACGCAGACGCCCGCAACGACTTCTTCGGCTCGCCGTTCAAGGAACGCGAAGACTGTGCTGAGTGAAGGCATGCAGCCCGCCGTGGAATGAGAACCCGGGTAGAGGCCGAGGGCCGCGGCGGGGTCGATGAACCTCCGCCCCGTCGCGGCCGCTCGTTTGCCGAAGTGTCCGCCTAGTTGGCGAGGGCGTTGATCGCCTCGATCAGTTCGACATATTCGGCGCCGCGTTCGGCCGCGAAGGCCTCATGCACCTCGGCGGCCGCCTCGATGAAGGGTGTGGTGTCCGGGGTCGTGAACTGCACACCGGACTCCTTGAGCTTCCTTGTAAACCCTTCGTTGCCGATCCTGACATGCGCCCGCGCCGCCGCCGCCGCGATATCGGCGGCCATGTAGAGCGCTTCCTTCTGTTCGTCGGTCAGCTTGTCCATGAACTTGGTGCTGACGAAGAACGGCGGCGTCAGCGCAAAATGGCCCGTCAGCGCGATATGCTTGGCGACCTCGTGGAACTTCTGGGTGAAAATGCCGTCAAGCGGGAGGTCGCCGCCATCGACGGTTCCGGTCTGCACGGCGGTCAAGGTTTCCGACCAGGCCATCGGGACGGGATCGGAGCCGAACGCCTTGTAGGTATCCACCATCACGACATTCTTGGGGACCCGGTATTTCAGCGGCCTGAAATCCTCGATGCTGTTGATCGCCTGCTTCGAGTTGTATAGGTGTCGGAACGAGACCAGTACGATCTTCACCAGGTGGACACCCGCTTCTTCCGGCATGGCGCCCCAGATCTTCTGACCGGCCTCGCCATCGACCACCTTGTAGGCATGTTCGAGGTTCTGCAGCATGTAGGGCAGGACCAGCAGGTCGATCTTGGGATAGAACGGGCCGGCATTGTTCTGCGCGATCAGGGTGCCGTCGAGCGTCCCGAGCTGCAGCTTCTTGAACATGTCCTGCTCGCCGCCCATCTTGAAGCAGCAATGGACCTTGACCCGGACTTCTCCGCCGGTGAGCTTGTTCAGACGGTCGGCGAAGGTGTTCATGAATGTGCCGTAGGGATTTAATTCGGCCGTCGCGTAGCCGATATTCATCAATGTCGCTGCGAGCGCGGAGCCCGTCGACATTGCCGTAACGACGGCCATCATGGTCGCCGCCAGAAGCGTTCGCTTGATCATTTCTTCCTCCCGGTTCTGGAAACGGAGTCCTCTTTGCAACGGCGCATGGAACGATCTCCCCCATGTCCGCAACGCGGTGGTCGTACCCCGCGGGCGTAGTCGGACTGGCCTGGCCGCTTTTGCGGGCCGGTCAATAGACCGAGTGTTGCACGATGGCGCGACGGGTTCCAGTGCCATGCAATCGTGCGCGCCGGGCCGTGTGCGGACGCCTCCCGGGATGCAAGCCTGCATCGCCTCCGCGTTTTCGCCGCTCGACGTTCCGGGACCTAACGGGACCCCCGGAAACAATCAGTCCGTACAGCTTCGGTCAACGTCCCCGGTCACGTTCGTTTCCGGGTCGTGTTTCCCGGCCCAGGCCATTATCGCCAGCATCATCGGGCGCAGATCTTTTCCCTTGTCGGTGAGCTCGTACAAGACCTTGCGTCCGTCGGCCGGATCTTTTTCCCGGGTGACGATCTGCCGGGCTTCGAGCTGGCGCAGACGGTCGGACAGCACGTTCGACGAAATGCCCTCGCCGGCATTCATGAAGTCCTGGAACCGGGTAAAGCCGCGAAACATCATGTCGCGGATAACCAGCAGCGACCAGCGATCCCCGAATACGCCCAGCCCGAACCGGAATGGGCATCTATTGGGCTCGTAAATCATCTTCCCAGCATACCGGTCCAGGAATTCCTTGCAAAGAGCAAGTGATCATGTTATTTACTTGTAAAATGCAAGCGGTGGGGCGCCGCCTTCGGAGAGGCCGACACCATGAATCGAGCGATGAATGCAGCCGACTGGAGCCTTCTGCTAACGACAGCAGTGCTTCTGGGCAGCACCTTTCTGTTCCTCAACATCGCCGTCGCCGAAGTGCCGCCGCTGACCGTTGCGGCGTTGCGGGCGCTGATCGCGGCGCCCATCTGCTGGGCCCTGATGCGCGCGTTCGGCGCGCGCATGCCGCGGACCCGGCAGGAATGGATCGCGCTCTTCTGGCTTGGGCTGCTGACGGGGGCGATCCCGTTCGGGTCGCTCTCCTGGGGCCAGCAGCATATCGAAAGCGGCATGCCCGGCATCCTTTTCGGCACAATGCCGGTCCTGGCGGTCGTTCTCGCGCCGCTGTTCCTGGCCGAGGAGACGTTCACGCGCCGGCGTCTGATCGGCGCCGCGGTCGGGCTGGCGGGCGTCGTGCTGGTGATGGGTCCGTCGGCGCTGACCAATTCCGGCGATCGGGCGCTCGCCGTCTTCATCACCTTCCTCGCCCCCTTGAGCCACACACTGGGCGCGATCTACGCCCGCCGGCAGCCCGGCCTCGCACCGCCGGCCATGGCCACCGGGCAGATGATCTTCGGCGCCCTGATCCTGACGCCGCCGGCATTGATCCTGGAAGCGCCGCTCGGCCTCACGCCCAGCATGGGAGCGCTCGGCGCGATGCTCGTCACCGGCGTTGTCTGCACCGCGATTGCGATGAGCCTGTATTTCGTCGTCGTCCGGCGCATCGGCGCCACCCGCAGTTCTCTCGTGCCGCTCTTCTTTCCTCCGGTTGCCGTGTTCCTGGGCGCGGCTGTCCTCGGCGAACGGCTGCCGGTCGAGGCCTTTGTCGGTCTGGCGCTGATCATGGCCGGTGCGCTGGCCGTCGGCGGCGCAACGGCCAAATCGCCCGGCCCGGCCGCCACCGCCGGCCGGGCAGAAAGGGTGTAGAAGCCGGCATGAGCGGTGCCGGATATTGTGCCGGTCCTGACGCAGCCTGGGAGGCCGGCCGCGAACCGCGCCGAACGGTCCTGCCCCCTACTCCACCTCGCCCGAGGCCGCGATCCGGGCGGCGTTGTTGGGGGCCTGCTCGATCTTGCGGACCACGTCCATGCCGTCCGCCACATGGCCGAAGACGACATGCTTGCCGTCCAGCCAGGGCGTCGGCACGGTGGTGATGAAAAATTGCGAGCCATTCGTGCCCGGCCCGGCATTGGCCATGGAGAGCAGGCCCGGCCGGTCGTGCTTCAGGGTGAAATTCTCGTCCTCGAAGCGCGCGCCGTAGATCGACTTGCCGCCGCGCCCGTCGCCGCTGGTGAAATCCCCGCCCTGGATCATGAAATCGGGGATGACGCGGTGGAAGCGCGAGCCGGCATAGCCGAAGCCGGGCTCGCCGGTCGCCAGCTGGCGGAAATTCTCCGCCGTTTTCGGCGTCACGTCCTTGCGCAGCTCCAGCACGATGCGGCCCGCCGGCCGGCCGTCGAGTTCGATATCGAAAAAGACCTTGGGATTCTGGGCCTGGGCGTCCGTCACGATAAGTGCTCCGAGGAAAGCGAGAAGGGGAAGGACATGTTTCAGCATCGAAGGTTTCCTCATCCGACCTGTGTGCCGTAGGTGCCGCGGCCGACCGCGACCAACCTGCCCTGTTCGTCGTGAACATCGATATCGACCACCGCGACCGTTCGCCCCGCCCGGCGCACCTTCGCCCTGCCGATGAGCGCGGTGTTCGAGGCCGGGCGCAGGAAGTCCGTGCGGTAGTTGATGGTCGGCACGCCGCCGCCCCGGTTCACCACCAGCGCATAGTCGCCGACCGTGTCGATGAAGGCGGAGATGACGCCGCCGTGATACTGCCCGGTGCCGTGCGCGCGCTCGAATTGCGGGCGCATCTCCAGGCGCATGGTCACTTCCTCGGCCTCGGCGTCGGCATGGGTCACGGTGATCCCCATGCCGGCATTGAAGGGCGAGGCGTCGATCTTCGCCTGGAGCCCGGCGACGGTGAGCGGCAGCGTCTCGGTCATGGGGCCGCGAATAGCACGGGCGCGGGGCCCGCGCCAGCGGGTGCGGCAGTGCTGCGCAGGCGGGGACAGGCGGACCGGCAGGGGCTATTCTCTGCCGCGCCCGCAACAGGGGAACCCGCGCCCATGCGCATCAATCTCGGCGACCTTGCGGACCGGAACCGGGACCCGGACCGGACCGCCATCATCGACGCGGCCGACTGGGACGCAGCACCCCTGCGCTCGCATCGCTGGCTGGACGAGCGCGCCCGCGCTGTGGCCCGGGCGCTCAGCGCCCGGGGGCTCGCGCGCGGCGAGCGCATCGCGCTCTTCGCCGCCAACAGCGCCGACTGGCTGGCCGTCTATCTGGGCGCCATGCGCGCCGGCCTCGTCGCCGTGCCGGTCAATTGGCGCTTCCCGGACGAGACCGTGGCCCATGTGCTGCGGGACAGCGGCGCCCGGCTGGTCTTCGTGGACGAGGCCTGCCGGAACCGCGCGCCGGAGGGCCTGCCGGCGGTGGCGTTCGGCCCGGATTTCGAGGCCTTCCTCGATCCAGGCGCGTTCGAGACCGTGGTTCCGGCGGCGGGGGAGGTGGCGCAGATCCTCTACACCTCGGGCTCCACGGGCCTGCCCAAGGGCGTGCCGCTCACCCATGCGGGCCATCTCTGGGTGATCGACATGCGCCTCCGCGCCAATCCGGAGATCGCCCGCCACCGCTATCTGGTCGCCGCCCCCCTCTACCACATGAACGCGCTCGCCAGCTCCAAATTCCTGCTGGCGGGCCATGCGAGCATGGCGCTGCTGGGGCAGTTCACCGCCTTGCGCTACCTGGAGGCGGTGCCGCGCTTCGGCTGCACCTGGCTCACCTCCGTGCCGACCATGATCGCGCTCGCGCTGCAGGAGCGGGAGGCGATCGCGCGGCTCGACCTCTCCGCCGTGGAGGTGGTGACGATGGGCTCGGCGCCGGCCACGGCGGCACTCTTCGCCGAGACGCGCCGCGTCTTCCCCGGGGCCCGCATCGCCTATGCCTATGGCACGACGGAGGCGGGGCCGGTCGTGTTCGGCGCGCATCCGGGCGGCCTGCCGACGCCCGACCTCGCGCTCGGCGCGCGCCTCGACGGCGTGGATGTCCGCCTCGCCGCCGGCGGCGATCTCGATGCGGAGGAGGGCGAGCTGCAGATGCGCTGTCCCGCCAATATGCCGGGCTATCTCAACCTTCCGGCCAAGACCGCCGAGGCGGTGACCGCGGACGGCTTCTACTGCACCGGCGACGTCATGCGCCGCGACGCCGAGGGCTTCTACTATTTCGTCGGCCGGGTGGACGACATGTTCACCGTCAATGGCGAGAATGTCTGGCCGTCCGAGGTCGAGACGGTGCTGGAGGCGCATCCGGACATCGCCCAGGCCTGCCTTGTGCCGGTGCCGGACCCGGTGCGCGGCAACATGCCGGTCGCCTTCGTCGCGACCCGCCCGGGCGCGCGGCTGGATGCGGATGCGGTCAAGGCGCATGCGCTAGCCGAGGCGCCGGCCTATATGCACCCCCGCCGGGTGCATTTCCTCGCCGAATTGCCGCTCGCCAGCACCAACAAGGTGGACCGCGCCCTGCTCGCCCGGAAGGCACAATCGGCGGAAAACCCCGCCTCCGCCTAACACCCCGGACACAGCCTCCCTCCTGTCACCCCGGACGGCGCACAGGCCCCCCTTTGTCACCGTGGACGGGGCGCAGCCCCCCGTCTGTCACCCCGGACGGAGCGAAGCGGAGATCCGGGGCCCAGTCTGTCGCGGTCCCTGCCGGGGGGGGGCGGGCGTGACTGGATCCCGGCTCGGGGGCCGGGATGACAAGTGAGGAGACCGGCCACGCGCCAACCGCCCCGGCGCTGGTCAACCCCGATACCGCCGCAAGCAGGTCGAACGGCGTCCCGTCCGGGGCCTGCAAGGGCAGGGCGACCGTGTTCACCCGCACCGTGACCCACCCGCCGGCTGCCGACACATGGCGCAGACCCGACGCCGTCGCATAGCCCCGGTCGGCCAGGATATGATCGCCCGCCCCAACCGGGAACCGCGTGAAACGCTCCCCGTTGCCCGACCCGCGCGCCGGCGTCACCTCGAAGAAATCGCAACGCAGCGACGGCAGCCGCAGGCTGTAATGAACCCGCCACAACGATCCCGTGCGGCCCGGCTCGCGCACCGTGGTCGCATCGAACGTCCGCACCTCGAAACCTCCGCACGGCGCCGCACCGCGCTCGCGCAACAGCGCCGCGCACAGACCCCGAAGCCAGCCCGACGACTTGCGAAGGCGCTTCAGAACCGCCACATCCGACAGACGCGCCAGACCCGACTCCCGCGCCCGCACCGACGTCTCGCGAAGAGAATGTCCGCACCCCAGATGAAGCAGCAGAACCCGAAGCGAAACCTCCGCCGACTTGGCCGTGCGCAACCCCTTCAGCGCCCCGCTCACACGCCCCAGCTCGCGCCAGCCCGACGGCAAAAGCGACCGCAAAACCCACCAGTCCTCTTCCATAACCAAAACGCCCCGCACTAATCCGCAGCCAGAATAACCGGACTGCAAAACCAATGCAAAACAAGTTAGCGCTTATGGGATCAAGTCCGGGACGACAGTTTGGGGGCCCGGGATGACAAATTGGGAGGCCGGAACGACAGTTGGGGGAGCAGGGGCGGTCCCTCCCCCTGTCGCCGCAGATGGGGCGCAGCCCCTCTTGTCGCTCCCGCACCCCTCCTTGTCACCCCGGACGGCGCGTCAGCGCCGAGCCGGGGTCCAGGGAGCCATCCACCACGCCCGGGCATTTTTTCCCATCGGGACTTGACACCAGGAAATCCGTGGTAGGATGAGTGCGGAGGAGGGAGCCGGCATCCATGGGGCCGGTTTGCCTCCTCTTTTCGCGCCGGCGCGAAAAAATGAACCCGTAGAAACAGGAGGGAGAGCTATGTCCTGCATTTGCTTCGCGCGCGGGCGCAATCAGGTGCGCGAACCGCGCCGGCGCTGCCATGCGCCCGCGCGCATGCGAAACGCGCGCGATACAGGGTCCCGGCGCCGGCGGGGAACGAAAGGAGGCCCATGCCGGAAGTGAACGGGGGCTATACGCCTTCGGCATGCGGATCATGACGAAACACGACCTTCCATGACACTCGGCCTGGAGTGGGCCCAATGGCCTGGACGGTATCAAGCGGCCGGCGTCGCGGCCGGCTTCCGTCGGCAGGCGCGGTGCTTGCCAAACCGGGCCGGACAGGGTATTGCGCGGGCCTCGGCGAGACCCCATCGTCTAGAGGTTAGGACACCACCCTTTCAAGGTGGAGACACGGGTTCGATCCCCGTTGGGGTCACCATGCCGGCACATCCCTCGCCAGGAGGCGCCCCCCATGTCCGAGCGGACCCTGTCGATCGAATATTGCGTGGCTTGAAACTACAAGCCGCGCGCCCTCCGTGCGAGGGACATATTGCAGACGAATACCGGGCTCGCCGTGGAACTGGTGAAGGGCCGGGGCGGCGTCTTCGAAGTCCGGCGAGGCGGCGAAATGCTGTTCTCGAAGAAGGCGGCGGGACGCTTTCCCACGGACGAGGAACTGCGCGCGCTGCGATAGCCCGCATGCGCCGTCCGACGATCTTCCGATGGGTTCTGGCGGCGCTGCTGTTGGCCTGTCCGCCGGCGAATGCCCACGACCCCCGCCCTGTTGCACCGGAGTCGGCCGCACAGTTGCGGCTCTCTTTCGCCCCGGTGGTGCGCGCCGTCCGACCGACAGTCGTCAACATTTTCGCCACCGGGCGCAGGATCGAGCGCCGGTCGCCCTTTTCCGGCTTTCCGTTCCTGGACGACCCCTTCTTCCGCCGCTTCTTCGATTTCGGCGAGCGGCCGCGGCGGCGCGCGCAGAACTCGCTCGGCTCCGGCGTGGTTGTCGGCGCGGACGGGTTGATCGTGACCAACCACCATGTCGTCGAACATGCCGGCGACATCAAGGTGGTGCTGGCTGACCGGCGTGAGTTCCCGGCGCGAATTGTGGCTTCGGACGAGCGCAGCGACCTCGCCATGCTCCGGGCCGAACTCGATGGCGAAACGCTCCAGCCGGCGGTTCTGGGCAATTCCGACGACCTCGAGGTCGGCGACCTCGTGCTGGCGATCGGCAATCCCTTCGGTGTCGGACAAACGGTAACCTCCGGCATCGTCTCCGCTCTGGCGCGCACCGGCCCTTCGGTCCTTGGCCCCGGCTATTTCATCCAGACGGACGCCGCCATCAACCCCGGCAATTCGGGCGGCGCGCTGGTCAGTCTCAGCGGCGAGGTCATCGGCGTGAACACGGCGATCTTCTCCCGGAGCGGCGGGTCACACGGGATCGGCTTCGCCATTCCGTCCAACCTGGTGCGGGTCATGGTGGAGACCGCCCGGCGGGGCGGGCGTGTCGTGCGGCCCTGGCTGGGCGTCGAGAGCCAGCCCGTGACGCCCGATCTTGCGGAAGCGCTTGGCCTCGCCCGGCCGGGCGGCCTCCTGGTCAAGCACGTCCGCGCCGACGGGCCGTTCGCGCGCGCCGGCGGGGCGCGGGGCGATGTCATCCTGTCGATAGACGGGCATCCGGTGCTGGATGAGGCGGCGCTGCGCTTCCGCATGACGACGCTCCAGCAGGGCGGCGCGGCGGAATTCGGCATTCTTCGGCGCGGCGAGGAGGTTGTGCTGTCCGTCCCGGTCGCGCTTCCGCCGGAGATCCCGCCGCGCGACCGCAGGAGTTTGACGGGGCCGCACCCGCTCGCTGGCGCCGAGATCGTCAACCTGTCGCCGGCGGTTATCGAGGAATTCGCCTTCAGCGGACCCGACGCTGGCGTGCTGATCGTGGATGTGGCGCGCGGGTCGCCTGCCCGGCGCCACGGCTTCCGTCCGGGCGACCTGCTCCGCAGCATAGACGGACAGGAGGCAGGAAGCACGGCAGAGGCGGAGGCCATTCTCGAAACCGGCGACCGCCCGTGGCGCATCTCGATATGGCGCAGCGGGCGTTCGCTGACGACAGTCTTCCGATGACGGGCTCGCTGTTCCAGGCGGCCGGGCTCACCGACGACGCGCCCCGTCCGCTCGCCGACCGACTCCGCCCGGCATCGCTGGACGAGGTCGTCGGGCAGGACCACATTCTCGGGCCTGACGGTCCGGTCGGGCGGATGCTGGCGGCCGGACGGCTCGCCTCACTCGTCTTCTGGGGACCGCCCGGCTGCGGCAAGACGACGATCGCGCGCCTGCTGGCCGGGGCGGCGGGCCTGCATTTCACCGCCCTCTCCGCCGTTTTTTCCGGCGTGGCGGACCTGCGCAAGGTCTTCGCCGAGGCCGAGAGTCGACGCGAGACCGGCCGGGGCACCATGCTGTTCGTGGACGAGATCCACCGCTTCAACCGCGCCCAGCAGGACGGGTTCCTGCCCTGGGTGGAGAACGGCACGGTGGTGCTGGTTGGCGCGACGACGGAGAACCCGTCCTTCGAGCTGAACGCCGCCCTGCTTTCCCGCGCGCAGGTTATGGTGTTGCGCCGCCTCGACGAGGACGGGCTGGAGACGCTGCTCAAGCGCGCAGAGGCGAGCCTGGGCGCAACGCTGCCTCTCGACGAGGGCGCGCGCACGGCGCTCAAGGCGCTGGCGGATGGTGACGGGCGCTATCTGCTCAACCTGGCCGAGGAAGTTGCCGGCGGGCCTCCGCTCGATGCTGCCGGCCTCGCCCGCACCGCCCAGCGCCGCGCGCCGGTTTACGACAAGGACCGAGAAGGCCACTACAACCTCATCAGCGCGCTGCACAAGGCGCTGCGCGGCTCGGACCCGGATGCGGCGCTCTACTGGCTCGCGCGGATGCTCGATGGCGGCGAGGACCCCCGCTACATCGCGCGCCGGCTGGTGCGCTTTGCGTCCGAGGATGTCGGGCTCGCAGACCCGGCCGCGCTGCCCGGCGCGCTCGCCGGCTGGGAGGCCTATGAGCGCCTTGGCAGCCCGGAGGGCGAGCTTGCGCTCGCGCAGACCGTGCTGCATCTGGCGACGGCGCCCAAGTCCAACGCCGCCTATGCGGCCTTTGGCGAGGCCATGCGCTCGGCGCGCGACACCGGCTCGCTCATGCCGCCGATGCACAGCCTGAACGCGCCGACCGGGCTGATGAAGGAGCTCGGCTATGGCGAGGGCTATGCCTATGACCACGATGAGCCGGACGCCTTCGCCGGCGTCAATTACTTCCCGGACGGCATGGCGCGGCAGCAATTCTACCGGCCCGACGGCCGCGGCGCCGAGGCGGAAATCGCGGAGCGGCTGGCCGCCTGGTCCAGGCGGCGCAGGCCGTGAGCCTCTGGCTCGCAGTTGCCGCCGGCGGGGCGCTCGGGGCGCTCGCGCGCTGGCTCATGGTCGCGCAGGTGACGCGGCTTCTGGGACCGGATTTTCCGGCGGGCACCATGGCGGTCAATGTGCTGGGCTCGCTGGCGATGGGGCTAGTGGCGGCCCTGCTGGCGCAAGGGCTTTCGCTTTCCGCTGAACTCCGGACTTTCCTCACCGTCGGCTTCCTCGGCGGCTTCACCACCTTCTCCGCCTACACGCTGGACGCAGTCGCGCTGACCGAAAGGGGCGCGTGGGCGGGCGCGGCCTTCTACACGGCAGGCTCCGTCGCGCTCGGAATTCTCGCCTTCCTCGCCGGCGCCCGGCTCGCGCGCCTGTTGTTATGACCAGAGTGGAGCTTGCGGAGGTTGCCGCCCATGAAGCCGGGCAGCGGCTCGACCGCTGGGTCGCGCGCCGGCGGCCGGACCTGCCGCAGAGCCGGCTGCAGAAGCTCTTGCGTACGGGCCAGGTGCGCGTGAACGGACGCCGCGCGCGGGCCGGTGACCGGCTCGAAGCGGGCGCGACAGTGCGCTTGCCGCCTTTCGCACCGCCGCCCGAGGCCCGGCCCGCGCCGCTGCCCGGGCATCTGGTCGAGGAAGTGCGCGGCTGGGTGCTGCATCTCGACGAAGCGGTCATCGCGCTCGACAAGCCGGCCGGTCTCGCCGTGCAGGGCGGCAAGGGCACGGCGCGCCATCTCGACGGCATGCTGGAGGCGCTGCGCTTCGAGGCGCCGGAACGACCGCGCCTGGTCCACCGGCTGGACAGGGACACGAGCGGCGTGCTGCTGCTGGCGCGCAGCGCGGCCGACGCGGCGCGGCTGACGGCGGCCTTCCGGGCGCGCGAGGCGGAGAAGCTCTACTGGGCGGTGACTGCCGGCGTGCCGGAGCCGCGTGCCGGGCGCATTGCGCTTGCCTTGGCGAAACGCGGCCGGCCAGGCGGCGAGCGGGTCGCTGCGGATGCCCAGGGCAAGCGCGCCGTCACCGACTACGAGACGCTGGCGCGCGCCGGCAAGCGCGCCGCCCGGCTTGCGCTCCGGCCGCTGACGGGCCGCACGCACCAGCTTCGCGCGCATCTGGCGGCTATCGGCTGCCCGATCCTGGGCGATGGCAAATATGGCGGCCGGGCGGCGTTTCTCGAGGGTATCGGCCTGGAGTCGCGTCTGCATCTGCATGCCCGTGCCATCGCCCTCGACCATCCGCGCGGGCAGGGCCGGCTCGAGGTCGAGGCGCCGGCGCCGCCCCGGCTCGAAACCGCCTTCCGGCTGCTGGGGCTGGACATGTAGCCGGCGTTTCCGCCCGCTGGCGTGCTATGCTCGCATTCCGCCTTTCGAGGCGGTCTCATGCCTCCTCGACGCCCTCTGGCCGTGAAGGTTCAATTGGACAACTCCCCGCAATAGAGCGCCTCGGTCGTTTCGTCGAAGCAGGCGAACACGATGCGCTCGAAGCCTTCGCCATGGGCCCGCGCCGCCGCAACGGCGATGCCGGCCGCACGGTCCGGCGGGAAGCCGTAAACGCCCGTCGAGATGGCGGGGAATGCGAGGGAGCGGAGCCCGTGCGCCTGCGCAAGCGCAAAGCAATTGCGGTAGCAGGCGGTCAACAATGCGTCCTCGGTCCCTGCACCCCGCCAGACGGGCCCGACCGTGTGGATCACATGGCGCGCCGGCAGGCGGTAGCCGGCGGTGAGGCGCGCCTCGCCGGTCGGGCAGCCGCCGAGCGCGCGGCATTCGGCCAGCAGTTCCGGCCCGGCGGCGCGGTGGATGGCGCCGTCCACGCCGCCGCCGCCAAGCAGTGTCTCGTTCGCGGCGTTGACGATGGCATCGACCTCAAGCGTCGTGATGTCTCCGCGGAACAGCTCGATCATGGGCCAGCTTCCCCTCGTTCCTGCCGGTTCCAGAGCGGGCGCAGCAGCAGCAGGCCCGGCAGGCAGGCGAGCGCCGTCAGCGCAAAAAACATGTTCCAGTCTCCGTCCAGGCTATCCACGATCCAGCCGGAGGGTGCGGAGAGTACGATCCGGGCGGACGCCATGAGCGAGGAGAGCAGCGCGAACTGCATCATCGTGTAGGAAAGGTTGCAGAGGCCCATCAGCCAGGCAAGGAAGGCCGTGGTGCCAAGCCCGGCGGTAAAGCCTTCCAGCGCCGCAATCCCGGCGAGCCACGCAATGTCGTTGCCAGCCTCGTTGAGCAGGATGAAGGCGAGGTTGGAGAGCGCCTGCAGGATGCCCGCCGTCAGCAGGCAGGGCAGCAGGCCCAGCGCATGGACCGCGAGGCCGCCGGCGACAATGCCGGCGAGCGATGCGATGAAGCCGCCCGTCTCGACCGCCGCCGCGATTTGGGACGTCGAGAAGCCGAGCTCGATATAGAACGGGATCGCCATGGCGGCGAGCGCGGCGTCGCCCAGCTTGTAGAACAGGATGAAAGCCAGCACGGCGCCCCATCCGGGCCGGGCGAAGAACTCCGCAAGCGGCGCCAGGACCGCCCCTGCGAAGCCGGCGGCAGCAGCCCCGCCCCAGGCCGCCGCCCGGTCCGCGAGCCGGCGCCCTCGCGCGTCGGCCTCAGGGTCGCAGGCGCGGGCCGGTTCAGGCGCGAGCAGGGTGACGATGACGCCGATGAGCAGAAGCACGGCCATGACGGCATGCGCGCCCGCCCAGCCAAGCGCATCCGCGAGGAACAGCCCGCCCGCGCCCGAGGCGAACATGCCGATGCGGAAGCCCTTGACGAAGACGGCGGCGCCGGGGCCGTACTGGCCCTCGTCCAGAATCTCGATGCGGTAGGCATCGATGACGACGTCCTGGCTCGCGGAGGAAAACGCGACCAGGCAAGCGAAGAGCGCGACCGTCGCGAGATCGTCGACCGGATCCGAGAGACCGAGACCGAGGATCGCCGCCATGCAGGCGAAATGGGTCGCCAGCATCCAGGCCCGCCGCCGGCCGAAGCGGCCTGTCAGCCAGGGCAGCCGCAGCCGGTCGATTGCAGGCGTCCAGAGGAATTTCAGGCCATAGATCGCCGTGACGAGCGTGAACAGGCCGATGCTGGTCCGGTCCACGCCGGCCTCGGCGAGCCGGGCGCTCAGCACCTTCACAGTCAGCATCAGCGGCAGACCGCTGGAAAAACCGAGCGCCAGCATCATGGCGACACGCCGGTTGCAGAAGGCCTCCGCCGCCCGGCCGAACCGGTCGCGCCAAGCGGGCGGAGGCGCTATTTCCATGCTGGGCTCCCGCGTCAGGCCGGCAGAGGGATATCGCCGCCGTCGGCCACGGGGTAGACGCGGAGCGGGCGTTCGCGGCCGCGGATCTCGACCAGGCGCGACGGTATCGCCGAGAAGTCGGCTCCGGCGAGGCGCACGACGCGCTGCGAGATCACGGCCTGGCAGGCGAATTCCTTGGTCATCGGCTCCAGACGGCTCGCGACATTGACGGCGTCGCCGATGGCGGTGACCGAAGTGGCGCGGCTGTAGCCCATCTCGCCCACAATGACCGCGCCGGCATGCAGGCCGACGCCGATGCGCAGCGGCGCCGGCAGCTCTTCGCCCATGGCGGCGTTGAGTTCGCGCAGCGCCGCCGCCATGGCGTGCACTGCCTGCAGCGCATTGCGGCAGCCTTCGCCGGCATCGCTGTCAATGCCGAAAAGCGCCATCACGCCGTCGCCGATGAACTTGTCCACATGGCCGCCCGCCTCTTCGACTGCGCGACCCATGGTGAGAAAATAGCGGTTGAGCAGGAAGACAACGTCATAGGGCAGCTTGTTCTCGGAGAGCCTGGTAAAGGCGCGCAGGTCCGCGAACAGGATGGCGATTTCGCGTTCGGCGCCCTGCTCGCTGCCCGTCCGCGCCCGTGCTTCCGCCGGCCCTGCCGAGGCCGGCAGCAGGGGCATGAGGGCGACATCGCCCGCGGGAACCGTCTGGCAGGCGAGGCGCACCCGCTCCGGCGCGCCGATGCGGTCGAGGAGCGCGCGTTCGCTCTCATCCGCCGGCGGCAGCGTGTCGAAGCCCCTCGAGATATGCACCCGGCAGGTGGAGCAGCGCCCCCGGCCGCCGCAAACCGAGGCATGCGGAATGCCGGCGGCGCGGCTCACTTCCAGCAGTGTGGCGCCGGGCTCGGCGCGGACCGTGCGCCCGCTGGGGTAGGTCACTCGAACGGGCTGCTGCCGCCGCGCCCGGAGCGCCCGGACCAGGCGCCAGGCGACCAGCGCGGCCACGGCCATGCCGGTCATGGCGCTCATCCGCGCCTCCATGCCCTCGACCCATTCGACGCCGGCGCGCCCGGGGAAGCGGATGCCTTCCAGCATGGATCGCGCCCAGCCGGATTCCGCCGCCGCCATGGCCAGCACATCCCGCCCGCCGACCGCGAAGCCCGCCAGCGCCAGCGCCGGCAGAAGCAGCGCGGCCGCGAAGAAGAATGGCAGGCCCTGCCGGTACCAGGGCCGAAGGCGCAGCCAGAAATGCATGCCGAGGCAGCCATGCGTCCAGGCTGCGGCCATGAGCGCGATCTGTTGCCAAGGGTCGCTCCAGGTCGCCCAGAGGACGAAGGGATAGCTCGGGTCCATGCCGAAACGCAGCGAGAGCCCGAGCGTGCCGAGCATGTGCAGGCAGAGCAGGAACGGGATTGCGAGGCCCAGAAGCTGCTGCGCCGCCTCCCAGACCGGCATCCTCAGGTCCCGCTTGCGAAAGAGCCGCGCGACCGAAAGCGCGCCGTGGACGGCGAAGCTGCCGACCAGCAGCGCCGTGCCCGGCGGGCTGCGCCAGATGCCGGCAAAGACGCGCCGCCCGGCCTCCATCGCCTCCACCGAGGCGAGGCCGAAGCTGTGGTTCAGCAAGTGCCCCGCAACATAGACGAACAGAACGACGCCGCTCCAGAGTCGGAGCTGCGGGATCAGGCGGCCGCGCATGGGTTCCCGATGCCCGCGGATGCGGCGGCGGGCAGGCCGGCGAGAGAGGCGGCGGGGCGCGCGCCCATCTGCCCGATGATGTCAGCGGCCGCAAGGCCTCCCAGCCAGGCGCATTCCGCGAGCGGGCGCAAATTGGTGTAGGCGTGCAGGAAGCCCGCCGCATAGAGGTCGCCGGCGCCGGTCGTGTCCGCAAGCCGGGCGGCCGGCGCCGCGGGCACCTCCCGCCGTTCGTCTCCGGATACGATCAGCGAGCCCTGGGCGCCTCTCGTCAGCGCTGCCGTCTCCACCATCCCGGCGACCGCGCCCGCCGCTTCAGCGAGATCGCCGCCCCCGGTCAGCGATACCGCCTCGTCCTCGTTGGCGAACAGGATATCCACCCGTTCGGCAATGAGTTCGAGGAAGGTCTCCCGGTGTCTGGCGACGCAGAAGGGGTCGGAGAGGGTGAGCGCGACCTTGCGCCCGGCGGCGCGGGCGGCGTCCGCCAGCTTCACCATCGCGGCCTTGGCCGCCGGCGCGTCCCAGAGATAGCCTTCCAGATAGGTGACTGCCGCGCTGGCCGCCGCAGTCTCGTCGATGTCCGCCGGTTCGATTTCGGCGGCCGCGCCCAGCATGGTGAGCATGCTGCGTTCCGCATCGGGCGTGACGAACACGAGGCACCGCCCGGTGGCGGCGCCGGCCGTGGCGGCCGGCGTCTCGAAATTGACGCCCGCCGCGCGGATGTCGCGGCGGAAGGCGGCGCCGGCAGCGTCGTCCCGCACCCGTCCGATATAGCCGGCCCGGGCCCCGAGCGACGCCAGGCCCGCCGCCGTATTGGCCGCCGAACCGCCGGACCTCTCGGCAGCCGGCGTGACCTTGCCGTGGAGCGAGGCGGCGTGCGCCTCGCCGACAAGCGTCATCACGCCCTTTTCGATGCCCTGGGCGGCCAGCCAGACGTCGTCGGTCCGGACCAGCACGTCCAGCATGGCGTTTCCGACGGCAAGGACATCGAGCGAGGCGGCGGGCATGGCGGCTCCGGCTTCAGGGCATGGCGGCGAGTATAGGGATGGCGGCGGCGGAACGCGCGCTGTCCCGCACGAGGAGGCGAACCGTTATGATAGGTCACGAAATGTCATGATTCGCCTCCGGCCTCGCCGCACAGGGCCGCTGCAGTCGTTACGCCAGCCGGCGCAGGAAGGCTGCGCGCGCCCTGGCGGCGCCCATCAGAAGCGGCAGGTCGTTGCCGGCGAGCACCAGCCGCGCGCCCATGCCGATATAACGCCCGGCCAGGTCCTCGTCATAGACGCCGCCCATACCCGCATGCTTGCCATTGTTGCGCGCCGCCGAGATCACCCGATCATAGGCGTGGACGACCTGCTCATCGCCGAATTGCCCCGGTATGCCCATTGTGGCGCAAAGGTCGTTGGTGCCGATCAGAAGCGCGTCGATGCCCTCGACCGCAGCGATTTCGTCCGCTGCGGCGACGGCCTCGGACGTCTCGATCATTACCACGGTGAGCGTCGCGCCATTGATGAGGCGCGCGGCCTCGCCCACCGGCAGGGCCTCGTATTCGAGCTGCGCCATGCCGCCGGCCACCGAGCGCCTGCCGACCGGCGGATAGAGGCAATTGTCGCGCACCGCCTCGGCCTGGGCGGCGCTGTCCACATGTGGCACGACGATGCCCTGCGCGCCTGAGTCGAGCAGCCGTGTCGCATGGAAATGCTCATGCGCGGCGGCGCGCGGGATGGGCGAAATGCCGGCGTCCAGCGCCGCTGCGCAGAGTTGTGCGGCGGTATCGACGGAAAACGCGCCATGCTCCATATCAACGAACAGCCAGTCATAGCCGCAGACGGCGGCGATTTTGGCGATTTCCGGCATGCGGGCGAGGCGGAGGCCCAGGCCGAGCGCAAGCTCCCCGGCTGCGAGCTTCTCCTTGGTGCGGTTGGCGATCAGGGCCATGCGGTGCAACTCCTTTCAGCGCGGCCGTCCCTCATGGCACGAAGCGCATGCGCCGTCCAATCCCGGGGACGCCGCCGCCCCAAGCGACCCGGATAGGGGAAACCCGGTAGCGTGTCATGAAATATCATATTTTGTTCCCTTCCTCCCGCCCCCTGGCCTGCCGGCGCCGGGACCCTGTTTTGCGCGCGTTTCGCATGCGCGCGGGCGCATGGCAGCGCCGGCGCGGTTCGCGCACCTGATTGCGCCCGCGCGCACGAGGCAAATGCAGGACATAGCTCTCCCTCCTGTTTCTACGGGTTCTTTTTTCGCGCCGGCGCGAAAAGAGGAGGCAAACCGGCCCCATGGATGCCGGCTCCCTCCTCTCCGCTCATCCTATCACGGATTTCCGGATGTCAAGCCTTGATGAGAAAAAATACCCGGGAGCGTGGTGGATGGCTCCCTGGACCCCGGCTCGGCGCTGACGCGCCGTCCGGGGTGACAGGAGGGGGGCTTTGCGCCCTCGCCCCCCAATTTGTCGTCCCGGACTTGATCCCATAAGCGCTAACTTGTCATGGTTCGAACCATTGATTGAGTTGCGGTTTTCTTCGTCTTGGCGGTTCTGCGAGGGCGTGTGAGATGGCGTTCCATGAGTTGAAGATGCCCTTGAGGGCGCAGCGTGGTTCGATGGCGTTTCGCATTTGGTTGAGGACGAACCGGAACTCGCGCCAGGGGCTAGGGGTTCGGCGGCGGCGCCAGGTCGTATCCCCAGGGGGAAACGGCGCGGGCGTGGCGGATTGCCTTGTCGGCCAGCAGGGCGAGGAGGAGCTTGCCGTAGAGCCAGGCGCGGGCGCTTTCGGGGTCGCGCTTGGGCAGGTGGCCGAGCCGGGCCAGCGATTTGAGGCGCTTGAAGACGAGTTCGACCTGCCAGCGCAGGCGGTAGCATTCGAGCACCTCGCGGGCCCCGAACCTGTCCTCGGGAAAGGTGGTGAAGACGATCACATAATCGGGGCATAGACGAGCGTCTCGGGCTTGACCTTGCTGCCCCTGGCGCCGGGCCTCGCGGCGCGCCTTCTTGCGCGCCCGCCGGGCGGCCTCGACCGACTTGCGAACCGCGCAGACGCGGCCTGGCACCGCCGGCGGGCCGCCAACCGAGACGCCGACCGAGACCGGCCACGCGCCAACCGCCCCGGCGCTGGTCAACCCCGATACCGCCGCAAGCAGGTCGAACGGCGTCCCGTCCGGGGCCTGCAAGGGCAGGGCGACCGTGTTCACCCGCACCGTGACCCACCCGCCGGCTGCCGACACATGGCGCAGACCCGACGCCGTCGCATAGCCCCGGTCGGCCAGGATATGATCGCCCGCCCCAACCGGGAACCGCGTGAAACGCTCCCCGTTGCCCGACCCGCGCGCCGGCGTCACCTCGAAGAAATCGCAACGCAGCGACGGCAGCCGCAGGCTGTAATGAACCCGCCACAACGATCCCGTGCGGCCCGGCTCGCGCACCGTGGTCGCATCGAACGTCCGCACCTCGAAACCTCCGCACGGCGCCGCACCGCGCTCGCGCAACAGCGCCGCGCACAGACCCCGAAGCCAGCCCGACGACTTGCGAAGGCGCTTCAGAACCGCCACATCCGACAGACGCGCCAGACCCGACTCCCGCGCCCGCACCGACGTCTCGCGAAGAGAATGTCCGCACCCCAGATGAAGCAGCAGAACCCGAAGCGAAACCTCCGCCGACTTGGCCGTGCGCAACCCCTTCAGCGCCCCGCTCACACGCCCCAGCTCGCGCCAGCCCGACGGCAAAAGCGACCGCAAAACCCACCAGTCCTCTTCCATAACCAAAACGCCCCGCACTAATCCGCAGCCAGAATAACCGGACTGCAAAACCAATGCAAAACAAGTTAGCGCTTATGGGACTTGATCCGGGACCCAGAAATGCCGGGACCCCTCGGCAGGGACCGCGCCCGGCTGGGCCCCGGATCTCCGCTCCGCTCCGTCCGGGGCGACAAGGGGATGCGCCGTCCGGGGTGGCAAGGAGGGGGCTGCGGCCGGGCCGGGATATGAGCGGGCCTCCTGCGTATCACCCGCTCAGTTCGAGAGCCGTCTCGCGCACGATCTTCACCAGACGCCGGAAGGACGGCAGCTCTTCGGCTGAGCGGCGCATGACATAACCCGACCGGTAGCGGCAGAGCCCTGCCTCGACCGGCACGGGGCGGAGGAACCGCCCGGGCAGATGTTCCAGGAAGGGGAGGGGCAGCAGGGCGAGATAGCGGCTGCCGTTCAGGAGGGACAGGCAGGCGCTCCCGGCTTGCACGACAATGCCGGCGCGAACATTCGTGGTCTCGTAAAGCCGGTCAAGCAGGCGGGCCAGCGCCGGGTCGCGGCAGAATGCGATCCAGGGGCAGCGAACCAGGTCTTCAGGGCCGACGGTCCCGGAGAAGAGCGGATGGCCGCGCCATGCGACGATGCCCGAGGTCTCTTCCAGGAAATGGTCGCGCCTGAGCGATGCGTCGAGGATGTCGCCAGTGTCCATGCCGCCGCAATGCAGGTCGCTTTTCCCGGCGACAAGCAGCCCGAGCCCCTCGGCCCGGCCGGCCATATCGGTCCTGATCTCGATCCCCGGACAATCCTCGTGGAAGCGGGCCAGGGCTGCGGGAAGAACGGTTTCTCCCCATGTCGGGCTGGCGGTGATGCGGAAGCGGCCCGTCCGCCCCGACCGGGCCGTGTCCAGCGCCTCTTCCGCAGATTCGAACTCGCGCAGCAGGCGCCGCGCGAGGCTCGCGACGGTGGCGCCGAGCGGGGTCGGGCGCACGCCGTGGGGCAGCCGTTCAAACAGCCTGCCCCCGAACTGGCGCTCCAGGCGGGCGACGATGCGGGTGAGCGCCGGCTGGGTAATGGACAGATTTTCGGCCGCCGCCGCGATTCGTTCCGCTTCGACGATGGCGAGAAACCGGACCAGATCGCTGCGCTTCTCGAACATGAGGCCTGTCAGCCGGCAATCCGGACCGGAGCAATTCGCAGAATGCGGACCATGTGTCGCCTGACCGATCGGTGTCGAACCCAAGCGCCGCGCGGCGGACCATCATCGAAAGCCCGATACAGCGCCGACCTGAGGCCGACTGACTAACGGACCGGAAGCCGGAAGGAAAATGCCGGCGCGGAGCAATTCCATGCCGGGACAGCATAGCCTGCGGGGCAGCGTTCCCTTTTTGACAGGATTTGCTTTTCTTGATCCAAGTCAAGTCAATTCGATCTACCGCGCGGCGGGCGGCGAGGGACCCTGCGCGCAATTGCCGCTCCCATCCCGTCATGCCGGACTTGTTCCAGGCATGGCGGGAAAAGCATCGGGACGCCGGGCCGAAGCCCCCCCCCAAGCGGTCGAAATTGTACGAACTTCGAAGCCGGGACACTATCCGCGCATGATGTCGAAGCCGGCCCGGGCCGCCTGGAGCAGCAGGCTCGCATCGGTGCCATAGCAGATGAAATCGACGCCCTCGCCGATCAGGCGCCGGCCTTCCTCCGGCGACCCCACCAGGCGGCCGACGCTCTTGCCGGCGCCGTGGGCGGCCGCGACGATGCGCCGATGGGCCGCGACGAAATCCGGATGGTCGAACGCACCCGGCACGCTCAGGCTGCAGCTCAGGTCGAAATGGCCGATCCACAACAGATCGACCTGGGGCAATGCGGCAATGGCATCGACATTCTCGACACCCTCAGCCGTCTCTATCAGCGGGATGCAGACGGTGCGTGCATTGGCGGCGGCGAGGGCCTCTGCCGGCGGACCGGCGGCGTAGCGGTCATGTGCGATGCCGAGCGCCACGCCGCGCCCGCCATCGGGCGGGTATTTCATGTATCCCGCAAGCGCCCGGACCTCCTCGGCGGTGCCGGACATCGGCAGCAGCAACCCCTCCGCGCCTGCGTCAAGGGCAGTGGCGATATCGGGATAGGTCTTGCCCGCCCGGCGGACGAAATGCGGCATGCCGGCCGCTTCCAGATAACGCAGTATGCGCTTCAGCCCCCCTATGCCGATGCCGCTATGCTCGCAATCGACAAAGACGAAATCCGCCCCGGCCGCGCGGTATATGTGGCCGATGCCGGGGCTTTCGAATTCCATGATGCAGGCCCCGAGCTTGACGCCCCGGTGTCCGGCCATGTCTTTCAGGCTCGCCATAGCGGCTCCATGTGTTGCAGGCTTGGGGACAGGCTATCCCGGAAGGCGGGACGAGGAAAACACAGGAGAGGCCATGACGGCGCAATACGACTTCAAGGACCAGACGGCCATAGTGACGGGCGGGGGGCGCGGTATCGGCCTCGCCATGGCGCAGCGCCTCCATCGCGACGGCGCGGCGATTGCGATCTGGGACCGGGATGAGGCAGCGGGCGAAGCGGCGGCGGCCGCACTCGGCGGGCGCGCGGCCGCCTTCGCCGTCGATGTGACGGATTACGCCGCCGTCGAGGCCGCGCTCGCCGCCACGGAAGCAGGGCTCGGCCCGGTCTCGATCCTCTGCAACAATGCCGGCATCGCCGGGCCTGCCATGACCTCCTGGGAGTATCCGCTCGAGGACTGGCACGCCGTCATCGATCTCGACCTCCACGGCGTCTATTACGGTTGCCGCGCGGTCGTGCCGGGCATGATCGAGCGCGGCTACGGGCGCATCGTCAACACCGCCTCCATCGCCGGCAAGGAGGGCAATCCCAACGCAGCCGCCTACAGCGCGGCCAAGGCGGCCGTCATCGGGCTTACCAAGTCGCTCGGCAAGGAGACGGTCGGCACCGGCGTACTGGTCAACTGCATAGCCCCGGCGGCGGTCGAAACGGACATCTTCAAGCAGATCACCGAGGCGCATATCGAGATGATGCGCTCGAAGATTCCGCTGGGGCGCTTCGGTACGGTCGAGGAGGTCGCCAATATCACCGCCTGGCTCTGCTCGTCGGAGTGCAGCTTCCAGACCGGCGCCGTTTTCGACGTCTCCGGCGGCCGCGCGACCTATTAGCGCCGGTTCAGTGCGGGGCCGTCCCCGCCGCCCTCAGCGGTGCTGCCAGACCGGCTCGCGCTTGGCGATGAAGGCGTCAATGCCTTCCTCGGCGTCACGCATCTCCATGTTCGCCGCGATGACGCCGCTCGTATAGTCGTAGGCGTCATCCAGCCCCATTTCGAGCTGGCGGTAGAATGCTTCCTTGCCGACCTTCACCACCGCGCCCGACTTGCCGGCGATCCTGGCCGCAAGGGCCTGCGTCTCGTCCCTGAGCGCGGCCGCCGGCACGACCCGGTTGACGAGGCCGAAGCGCCGGGCCGTCCGGGCGTCCATGAGGTCGCCCGTCAGCAGCATCTCCATGGCGTGTTTGCGCGAGACGGCGCGGGAAAGCGCCACCATCGGCGTCGAGCAGAAGAGGCCGATATTGACGCCGGGGGTCGCAAACCGCGCCTCCTCGCTCGCCACGGCGAGGTCGCAACTGGCGACGAGCTGGCAGCCGGCGGCGGTCGCGATGCCGTGGACGCAGGCGATCACCGGCTGGGGCTGGCGCACGATGCGCGTCATCAGCCGGCTGCATTCGGCGAACAGGATATCGTAGAAGGCGCGGTCCGGATTGGCGCGCACTTCCTTCAGGTCGTGCCCGGCGCAATAGCCGGGGCCGTTGGCGGCGATCACCACGGCGCGCACCGAGCGGTCCCGGCCGATATCGTCCAGCGCCGAGGAGAGCGCGGCGATCATCGGGCGGGACAGCGCATTGCGCTGCGCCGGCCGGTTCAGCGTCAGCGTGGCGACAGCGTCCGCGTCGGCGCGCAGCAGGATTGGTTCGCTCATCGGTTCGGTCTCCCGCACTGCAAGGGGGCGGTCGCGCGTTGACAGGCGCTCGGATGCCGCTATGTTGCGCCGCCCATGTCGCTCCAGGGAAGAGGGACGGATGAACACATACTCCGCCAAGCCGGCCGAGGTCGAGCAGAAATGGTGGCTGATCGATGCCGACGGGCTGGTGCTCGGGCGGCTCGCCTCCATTGTCGCCATGCGGTTGCGCGGCAAGCACAAGGCGCTCTATACGCCGCATATCGACTGCGGCGACCATATCGTCGTCGTCAATGCCGACAAGGTGGCGCTGACCGGCGCGAAGGAAGACGACAAGGTCTATAACTGGCACACCGGCTATCCGGGCGGCTTGCGCTCGCGGACGGTGCGCGAGCAGCGGGCCCGGCGCCCGGAGCAGATTGTCGTCAAGGCGGTCGAACGGATGCTGCCCAAGACCAAGCTCGGCCGGCAGGTCATCTCGAAGCTGCATGTCTATGCCGGCCCCGAGCATCGCCATGCCGGCCAGAAGCCCGCGCCGCTGGACATCGCCGCCATGAATCCCAAGAACGCCAGGAGGGCCTGAAGGCCATGGCCGAGGAAACCCGCACGCTCGCCGACCTGAAACAGGTCCTCGAAAGCGAGGAAGCACCGGAGCGCCCGGCCCCGGCAACCCCGGCCGCGCCGCAGATCGATAATTTCGGGCGCGCCTACGCCACCGGCAAGCGCAAGGAATCGGTGGCGCGCGTCTGGATCCGCCCCGGCGCCGGGCGGGTGATGGTTAACGGCCGGGCAGGCGAGGCCTATTTCCCGCGTCCGACCCACCGCATGCTGATCGCGCAGCCTTTCGTCGCGGTGAACCGCACGAACCAGTATGACGTGATCTGCACGGTGCGCGGCGGCGGCCAGTCGGGCCAGGCGGGCGCGGTGCGCCACGGCATCGCCAAGGCGCTGACCTGCTTCGAGCCGGGCCTGCGCCCGGCGCTCAAGCAGGGCGGGTTCCTGACCCGCGATGCGCGCCGCGTGGAGCGCAAGAAATACGGCAAGCCGAAGGCGCGGCGCAGCTTCCAGTTCTCGAAACGCTAGCGCGGTATCCGGCGCGGGAGACCGCGCACCCAAGGGAAGGGAGAGCGCCCATGCCCCAGATCGGAAACCGGGCCCGGGCGGCGATCCTGGGCGCGAGCGGCTATACCGGCGCGGAGTTGATCCGCCTGCTGGCCCGCCATCCGCATATCGAGATCCGCACGCTCACCGCCGACCGGCGCGCGGGCGCGCCCTTCGGGGCGGTGTTCCCGCATCTGGCCGCGCTCGGCCTGCCGGACCTTGTGCGCATCGAGGATGTGGATTTCGGCGCCCATGACATCGTGTTCTGCTGCCTGCCGCACGGCACGACGCAGGAAACGATCGCGGCCCTGCCGGCGCATCTGAAGGTGGTGGACCTGTCGGCCGACTTCCGCCTCGCGGACATCGACATCTATGCGGAATGGTACGGCCATGCACACCGGGCGCCGGAACTGCAGAAAAGCGCGGTTTACGGGCTGACCGAGATCAAGCGCCCGGAAGTGACGGGCGCGCGGCTGGTCGCCAATCCGGGCTGCTACCCGACGAGCGCGCAGCTCCCGCTGGTGCCGCTCATCGAGGCGGGCGCTGTCGAGACCCGGAACATCATTGTGGACGCGAAGTCCGGCGTCACCGGGGCCGGGCGGTCTCTGCGCGAGGACGTCCTGTTCGCGGAAGTGCAGGACGGCATCCACGCCTACGGTATCGGCAGGCACCGCCATGCGCCCGAGATCGAGCAAGGCCTTGGCGAGGCGGCGGGCGCGGCTGTCACCGTCAGCTTCACGCCGCATCTGGCGCCGATGAACCGGGGCATCCTTTCCACCATCTATGTCGAACTCGCCCATGGAGAGACGGCGGACGGGCTGCGCGAACGGCTCCGGGCGCGCTATGCGGGCGAGCCCTTCGTGCATGTGCTGCCCGCCGGCGCGCCGGCAACGCGCCATGTGCGCGGCACAAATCGCTGCGATATCGGCGTGGCGGCGGACCGCGCACCCGGCCGGGCGATTCTGGTCTCGGCCATCGACAATCTCGTCAAGGGCGCCTCCGGCCAGGCGGTGCAGAACATGAACGCCATGCAGGGCTGGGAAGAGACGACCGGGCTCGAACTGGAAGCGCTGTATCCGTGAGGGGCATGGTCCTGCCCTATCGGGGCATCTGGCCGAAGCTCGCCGAGGATGTCTTCATCGCGCCGGGCGCGGTGGTGATCGGCGATGTCGAGATCGGGGCCGGATCCAGCATCTGGTACAATGCCGTGGTGCGCGGCGATGTCGGCCGCATCCGCATCGGCGCGGGCGCCAATATCCAGGACGGGACGGTGGTGCATGTCACCGGCGGCGCCTTCGACACCGAGATCGGCGATGAGGTGCTGGTCGGCCATCGCTGCATGATCCACGGCTGCCGTCTGGAGGACCGCGCCTTTATCGGCATGAGTGCGACGGTGCTGGACGGCTGCGTGGTCGAGGGCGATGCGATGCTGGCCGCCGGCGCCCTGCTTGCGCCCGGCAAGCGCCTGCCGGCAGGCGAACTCTGGGCCGGCTCGCCCGCCAAGAAAATGCGCGACCTCGCCCCGGAGGCGCTCGAAGGCTTCCGCCGGCAGGTGGCCCACTACGCCTGGAACGCCCAGGTCCACCGGGACTCGCTCAAGGACCTGTAGGCGGCCATTGCCTTCCACGCGGCGCTGATTCATGCTGCCGCCGACCCGGCAGACGGGCGAGGCGCTGGCGCAGAGCAAATCGATACAGGAAGACGTCAGAGACCGGCCAGCCTATACGGTTCCGGAAGCAGCCGGCTATCTGAAAATCCCCGCACCCACGCTGCGGTCATGGGTACAAGTCCTGAATCGTTCCGATGTGCCCCGGCCTAATCTTCCGGGCCCGCTAATCGAGCCCGCTTGCGCGAGTCCCTTGCGGCTGTCCTTCAATAATCTTGTCGAATGCTACACGCTTCGCGCACTCAGGACAAAGCATGGTGTCTCGGTCAAGTTTGCGCTTGTCGCTACGGACACGGCAAAAAGGGCATGCAGGACAGAGAGATTGTTTCTGAGCGATCAGTTGCGAACAAGCGCAGGAGAAATCTTTCTTGAAAAATATGGAGAGTTAATCAATGTGACCAAGGCAGGTCAGCTTGCCATGAAAGCAGTATTGGAAGCATTGTTGAAATCTATTGACTGGGATGAATATCGCCTTCCAAAACGCTTCTTCCCTCTCGATGGAGAAAAAAGAGAGATTGTCATAGATCCATATGTTGCTTTTGGACGGCCTGTTATTGCCTCTCGGGGAGTTTCGACAGGCGCGATTGTTGCCAGACTGGATGCGAACGAAACCGAAGAGGAAATTGCAAACGACTATAACTTGACGCTAGATGACGTAAGAAGGGCAGCAATTTACGAGAAAGCTGCATAAGTGTGATATTTTTCCCAGACCGGGACCTTGGCCGTGTCTATCAGCGGCGCCGAGTGCGGCTAATTTAGACGTTCCACCAGCCAATCAGAAAAATCGCTACTTACACAGGCGACCATTTTTACCCTAACCTCCTTACCGACAACTATATCATGCGCTAGATCATCAGGCAGAAACGCAGTATAACTTTCGTTCGCATGATTCAAATTATCGACAAGTGTAACTTGCAGATAATGTTTTTTTGGATCCAGCCCCAGAATTTTCATTCCTATGTCCCCGTAACTTTCGATTTTTTTAGTTTTATTTGTATGTTGAGGGAGTGTTCTAACAATCAACAAGGAAACTCTAGACTCATCTGATTTTTTTGGCGTTACCCTTCTTGTTTCAACAGTTTGTTTAGTCTTTGATTGACCTTTGGGGTCGTCCGAAGACGTCCCATTTGTCTTGTGTGTAACAACATCAACACTATATTCCCGTTCGCTTGGTTCATGATACTCCGGCTCTGCTTTGGTATAGGCAAACAAACTAGATCCCGGGCCAAAAACAGTAGAACCTCCGATATAGCCTCCTCGTCGTCCCATCGTCATCTCCTTTGCAACAGAATGCAGCCATAGACGCCATTGACGGACACCGCCTACCTAGATCATAGCTACGACAGCTCGCGTTAGGCAAGTGATTTGACTGGTGGCGAATGAGGATTCCCTATGAATATGGACAAGCTGTGTCTTGCCGGACGTTCTGGAGGCTTCCGGTATCCAGGTAAGGAGGCATGACGATCTCTTTCCGGAGGATACCGCGGACGAAGAATGGCTGGGTGAAATTGGCAGCCGGGGCTGGTTTGCTATATCGAGAGATCGGCACATAAGGTACAGACCGAATGAGAAGGAGGCTGTAATCCGCGCGAGGGTCGGGCTCTTTATCGTCGTCGGAAAGGCGTCGCACAGGGAGCTGGCGGAGAATTTCGCCCGGTCGATTCCGACTATCGGGCGGTTTGCGCGTGAACACCATCCTCCGTTTATCGCCAAGGTGTACCGACCCTCGAAGAGCAGGCTACGGATGACGCAACCGGCGCCGGGCCGGGTGGTGCTCTGGTATCCGGACGGCGGATGAGCGCGGCTTCCGCCTTTGACGGCGGAGAACGGCCGGCTTTATCGTATCGGGAACCACCTCCGGCACGCCGCAAGCAAAGGATGCACCGCCCCATGCCCGCCACCACGCCCGAAGTGAAGGCCGCCCTGGAGACCATTTTCGCTGCCGACACGGAAATCTACCGGGAGCGCGGCTTCCAGCGGCGCATCGGCTATGGCGTGCGCCCGGCGCTGCTGGTCATCGACATGGCCAATGCCTGGACCCGGCCGGGCTATCCCTTCACCTGCGACAACATGGAAGAGATCATTCCCGCCAACCAGGCCCTGCTGGCGGCGGCGCGGGAGAAGCGCATCCCCGTCGTCTTCACCTCCACCGCCTATCGCAGCCCGACCGGCCTGCATCCGGATACGGGCCTCTGGCATCTGAAGATCCCGACCGAGGGCCTGCTGGAGGGCTCGGAAGCGACCGCCATAGATGACCGCCTCGCGCCCGAACCCGGCGAGCAGGTGATCCTCAAGAAGCGCGCCAGCGCCTTCCATGGCACCTGGCTCGCCGGCTATCTGCGCGCGCAGCGCGTGGACACGGTCATCGTCACCGGCGTCACCATGGCGGGCTGCGTGCGCCACAGCGTCGAGGACGCCATCGCCGACGGCTTCCGCCCTATCGTGGTGCGCGAAGCGGTGGGCGACCGGGCGCCGGGCGTGATGGAGTGGAACCTGTTCGACATCGACGCCAAATTCGGCGATGTGGAGCCGCTGGAGGCCGTGCTCGCCTATCTGCAGGACCTGCCGGCGCTGGCCAACGACTGAGCCGGCGCCTCGGCGGCGGCGGGTCGCGGCCACCGGTGGACAGCCGCCGGGCCTGCCGGTACAAACCCGCCTTCCCCGCCTCAGCCTGGAGGATTGCGACGCATGGCGAGCGCGAGCGAAATCCGCACGGCCTTTCTGGACTATTTCGCCCGGCACGGCCATGAGGTCGTTGCGTCCGGCCCCCTGGTGCCGCGCAACGATCCGACGCTCATGTTCACCAATGCGGGCATGGTGCAATTCAAGAATGTCTTCACCGGCGGCGAGCGGCGGCCCTACAACCGCGCCGCCACCTCGCAGAAATGCGTGCGCGCCGGCGGCAAGCACAACGACCTGGAGAATGTCGGCTACACCGCCCGCCACCATACCTTCTTTGAAATGCTGGGCAATTTCTCCTTCGGCGACTATTTCAAGGATGTCGCCATCGAGCTCGCCTGGAACCTCGTGACGCGCGAATACGGCCTGCCGGCGGACCGGCTCCTGGTCACCGTCTATGCCGAGGACGACGAGGCGGCAGACCTCTGGCGGAAGATTGCCGGCCTGCCGGAAAGCCGCATATTGCGCATCCCGACCTCGGACAATTTCTGGGCGATGGGCGATACCGGCCCCTGCGGCCCGTGCTCGGAAATCTTCTACGACCATGGCGAGCATATCCCCGGCGGCCCGCCCGGCAGCCCGGACGAGGATGGCGACCGGTTCATCGAGATCTGGAACTTGGTCTTCATGCAGTTCGAGCAGGTGACGCCGGAGGAACGTATCGCGCTGCCGCGCCCCTCCATCGACACCGGCATGGGGCTGGAACGGCTTGCCGCCGTGCTGCAGGGCAAGCACGACAATTATGACATCGACCTGATGCAGGCGCTGATCCTCGCCTCCGCCGAGGCGTCCGGCGTGGACGCGGACGGGCCGCACGCGGTTTCGCACCGGGTGATTGCCGATCATCTGCGCGCCTCGGGCTTCCTTATTGCCGACGGCGTGCTGCCCGCCAATGAGGGGCGCGGCTATGTGCTGCGCCGGATCATGCGCCGCGCCATGCGCCACGCCCAAATCATCGGCTGCCGCGAGCCGCTGCTGCACCGGCTCGCGCCGGCGCTGGTGCGCGAGATGGGCGGGGCCTTCCCGGAGCTCGTCCGGGCGGCGGCGCTAATCGCCGAGACGCTCAGGATCGAGGAGGAGCGCTTCAAGCGGACGCTCGGGCGCGGCCTGCGCCTGCTCGACGAAGCGGAGGCCGGCCTCGGGCCGGGCGCGGCGCTGCCCGGCGAAGTGGCCTTCCGGCTTTACGACACCTTTGGCTTCCCGCTCGATCTCACGCGCGATGTGCTGCGGGGCCGCGGGCGGGGCGTGGACGAGACAGGCTTCGAGGCGGAGATGGCGCGCGCGCGCGCCGAGGCTCGCAAGGCCTGGGCCGGCTCTGGCGAGGCGGCGGCGGAGACGCTCTGGTTTGACCTCCGCGAGCGCCTGGGCGCCACGGAATTCCTCGGCTACGAGACGCTGGCGGCGGAAGCCGAGGTGCTGGCGCTGGTCGCCGGCGGCGAAGAAGTCCAGCGGTTCGACGAGATCGGCGGCGAGGTTCTGGTCGTCGTCAACCAGACGCCGTTCTACGGCGAATCGGGCGGACAGGTCGGCGATAGCGGCGCGATGAGGGCGCCCGACGGCGCCCACCTTGCCATAGCCGACACGCAGAAGAAGCTGGGCGACCTGCATGTCCACACAGCACGGCTCGAGCAAGGCGCGCTCGCTGTCGGCGATGCGGTCGAGCTGCGGGTCGACGGCGAGAGGCGCGCGGCGGTCAGGCGCAACCATTCGGCGACTCATCTGCTGCACCGCGCGCTCAGGGATACGCTCGGCGCGCATGTCGCGCAGAAGGGCTCGCTGGTGGCGCCGGATCGGCTTCGCTTCGACATTTCTCACCCGAAGCCGATGGCGGCGGATGAGATCGCAACGGTCGGCAGGGCGGTGAACGACCGCGTCCGGTTGAACGCCCCGGTCAACACCCGCCTAATGGCGACGGACAACGCCATCGAAGCAGGCGCGATGGCGCTTTTCGGCGAGAAATACGGCGATGAGGTGCGCGTGGTGACGATGGGCGGCGAGGACGGGGACGGACGGCCCTGGTCGGTCGAGCTCTGCGGTGGCACGCATGTGGCGCAGACAGGCGATATCGGCCAGCTGGTCATTGTCGAGGAGGTCGCGCTTGCGGCCGGCGTGCGCCGCATCGAGGCGCTGACCGGTGAAGGCGCGGAGGCCCATGTCGCCGAACGGCTCGGACTGCTTGATGAGGCGGCCTCGACCTTGCGCACAGCGCCGCGCGAGGTGCCGGCGCGCGTGGCGCAGCTTCTGGAGGAGCGCCGCCGCATGGAGCGCGAGATCGCTGAACTGCGCCGCAAGGCGGCGACCGGCGGCGCGGGGCCGGCCTTCGAGGAAATCGGCGGACGGCGCCTCAGCCGGCAGGTGCTGGAGGACGTGCCGGCGCGCGAGCTCAAGGCCATCGCCGACGACCTGAAGCAGCAGATCGGCAGCGGCGTGGTGGCGCTGGCGGCGGTGAATGACGGCAAGGCCTCGCTGGTGGTCGGCGTCACCGACGACCTCGCGCCCTCGTTGAGCGCCGTGGACCTTGTGCGCCTCGGCGCGGCGGCGCTCGGCGGCAAGGGCGGCGGCGGGCGCCCGGACATGGCCCAGGCCGGCGGCCCCGACGGCGCCCGCGCATCCGAGGCGCTCGCCGCAATTGCGGCGGCGATGGCGGGGTAGGCGCCGCTCCGGGCGCTACGCCGTAACCTGGAGGGGTCTCCGCGTCAGAATCGGTCGAACAGGGCCTGCAGCTCGCCGGGGTCTTTCGTGCGGGCGAGGCCGAGCATGAGGAGGACACGGGCCTTCTGCACCGTCAGATTGTCGGCGAGTACGGTGCCCTTCGGCCGGCGGTGCTCCAGCGGCACGAGGCGTCCGGCGCCGGCGCGGGTGCCCATGACGAAGGTGACGCCGCGCGCCATGACCTCCTCCATCACCTCATGCTCTTCCGGTGTCGGCATGCCGGGGGCGAGCGCCGCCATGACGATGCCCTCCGCGCCGATATCCGCCATGGCGCGCAGCACCGCCCCGTCCGAGCCGCCAAAGGAATAGGCGATCTCAACACGCGGGAAGCGCGCCGGCAGGCCGAGCTCGCGCGCGGCCGCCGGCGCATGCACACGCACCGGCCGGCGGTAGATCGCGATCCGGTCCTGATCGGCGTGGCCCAGCACGCCGAAATCCGGCGCCTTGAAGGTCTGCGCGCGGGCGCTGTGCGTCTTGGTGACCTCACGCGCGGCGTGGATTTCGTCATTGAGCAGGGTCAGCACGCCCATGCCGCGCGCTTCCGGCGCGCCCGCCACGCGCACGGCATTCACGAGGTTCATGAAGGCGTCCGTTGAAAGCCCCGACGCCGGCCGCTGCGCGCCGACAAGCACCACCGTCTTCTCCGTCTCGACCGTGAGATTGAGGAAATAGGCGGTTTCCTCCAGCGTCGCCGTGCCGTGGGTGATGGCGATGCCGTCGATCTCCGGCCGCGCGGCGGTCTCGTGAACCAGGGCTAGCAATTCCGGCCAGACGGCCGGCCCCATCGCGGTCGAGGGGATGGCGCGGAACGGCACCGGCACGATATCCGCCACGCGGTCGAGCTCCGGCACCTTCGCGATCAGGTCCCCGACCTCGAGCACAGTGGAGTGGTCCACATAAGTGGCGATCTCGAGGCTGTGGCGCCCGAGCGAGGAAATCGTGCCGCCGGTGCCGATCACCGCGACGGTCGGGCGCGTCATGGCCATTGTCCTCCGTTCGACCCGCTCAGGCCGCTTCGGCCAGCATGTTGCGCAGCACATAGGGCAGGATGCCGCCATGCCGGTAGTAATCGAGTTCGTTCTCGGTATCGATGCGGCAGCGGACCTCGAATTCCTCTGTAGTCCCGTCTGCCCGGCGCACCCGGCAGGTGAGCGTCGAGCGCGGCTTCAGGCCGTCGGCGACGCCCAGCACATCGACCGTCTCGCTGCCGTCGAGCGCGAGCGCCTTGCGCGTCATGCCGCCGGTGAACTCCAGCGGCAGCACGCCCATGCCGATCAGGTTGGAGCGGTGGATGCGCTCGAAGCTCTCCACGATCACCGCCCTTATACCGAGCAGCGCCGAGCCCTTGGCGGCCCAGTCGCGCGAAGAGCCGGTGCCGTATTCCTTGCCGCCGAACACCACCAGCGGCACGCCCTCCTCGCGGTAACGCATGGCGGCGTCATAGACGGACATGACCTCGCCGGAGGGCCGGTGCGTGGTGAAGCCGCCCTCGGTGTCGGGGGCGAGCTCGTTGCGGATGCGGATATTGGCGAAGGTGCCGCGCATCATCACTTCGTGGTTGCCGCGCCTGGCGCCATAGGAGTTGAACTCCACGGGCCGCACCTGGTGGCCGATCAGATAGTCGCCCGCCGGCCCGTCGCGCTTGATCGCGCCCGCCGGCGAGATGTGGTCGGTGGTGATGCTGTCCGCAAGTGAGAGCAGCACCCTTGCCCCGGTCACGTCGGCGACCGGCGCCGGTTCGCGCGCCATGTCCTGGAAATAGGGCGCGTGGCGGACATAGGTGGAGCCGTCGTTCCAGCGATAGGTCTCGTCCGCCGGCACGCGGATCTCGCGCCATTCCGCCGGCCCCTCGGAGACATTGCCGTAGCGCTCGCGGAACATGTCCGGCGAGAGCGCGCTCGCAAGGGTTTGGCGGATTTGCTCGTCGCTCGGCCAGATGTCCCGCAGAAAGACGGGATTGCCCTCGCCGTCCTCTCCCAGCGGGTCGCGCGCGAGGTCCGCCTTGAGCGAGCCGGCGAGCGCATAGGCGACCACCAGGGGCGGCGAGGCGAGATAGTTCGCCTTCACCTGGGCATGTACGCGGCCCTCGAAATTGCGGTTGCCGGAGAGCACGGCGCCGACGGTGATGTCGCCCGTCTCGACGGCCTCGGCGATCGGTTCCGCCAACGGGCCGGAATTGCCGATACAGGTCGTGCAGCCATAGCCGACAAGGTTGAAGCCGAGCGCATCCAGCGGGCCCTGCAGGCCGGCGGCCTCCAGATAGTCGGTCACCACCTGGCTGCCGGGAGCGAGCGAGGTCTTGACCCAGGGTTTGACGCTGAGACCTTTCTCCAGCGCGTTGCGGGCCAGCAGGCCGGCGGCGACCAGCACGCTCGGATTGGAGGTGTTGGTGCAGCTTGTGATCGCGGCGATCACCACATGGCCGGGCTCGATGGTGTAATCGGAGCCCTCGACCGGCTGCGAGGTGCCCCCGCCGATCTCGGCCACGGCCTGCTCGAAGCTTGCGGGCACGCTCGAAAGCGAAACGCGGTCCTGCGGGCGCTTCGGCCCGGCAAGCGCCGGCTCGATGGAAGACAGGTCGAGCGAGAGCGTGTCGGAGAAGACGGGCGCCGCCATGCCCGCCTCGCGCCAGAGGCCCTGCGCCTTGGCATAGGCCTCGACCAGCGCCACCTGATCCTCCTCGCGCCCGGTGAAGCGCAGATAGTTGAGCGTCTCGCCATCGACGGGGAAGAAGCCGCAGGTGGCGCCGTATTCGGGCGCCATGTTGGCGATGGTGGCCCGGTCGGCGAGCGCCAGCGCGTCGAGGCCGGCCCCGTGGAACTCCACGAACTTGCCGACCACGCCCCTGGCCCGCAGCATTTCGACCACGCGCAGCACGAGGTCGGTCGCCGTCGCGCCCTCGGGCATGCGCCCGGTGAGTTCGAAGCCCACGACTTCCGGGATCAGCATGGAGATCGGCTGGCCCAGCATCGCGGCCTCGGCCTCGATGCCTCCGACGCCCCAGCCGAGCACACCGAGCCCGTTCACCATGGTGGTGTGGCTGTCCGTGCCGACCACGGTGTCCGGCATGGCGACCGTGCGCCCGCCCGCTTCCTCGGTCCAGACTGTGCGGGCCAGATATTCGAGATTGACCTGGTGGCAGATACCGGTGCCGGGTGGCACGACGCGGAAATTGCGGAAGGCGGACTGGCCCCAGCGCAGGAACTCGTAGCGCTCGCGATTGCGCTCGAACTCGCGCCCGACATTGGCGCGGAAGGCGTCGGCGCTGCCGTAGGAGTCCACCATGACTGAGTGGTCGATGACGAGGTCCACCGCGCTCAGCGGGTTGATCTTCTGCGGGTCGCCGCCGAGTTCGGCCATGGCGTGGCGCATGGCGGCGAGATCGACCACGGCGGGCACGCCGGTGAAATCCTGCATCAGCACACGCGCCGGACGGAAGGCGATCTCGGCGCCGGCCTTGCGGTCCTTCAGCCAGGCGCCGAAGCTCGCGATGTCATCGACCGTCACCGTGCGCCCGTCCTCGTGGCGCAGCAGGTTCTCGGCCAGGATGCGCAGCGAGACCGGCAGGCGCGAAAGATCGCCCGCAGCCGCCTCCGCCGCTTCCAGCGCATAGTAGTCATAGTCCCTGCCGCCGACCCGAAGGGTCCGGCGCGCACCCAGGGTGTCGCGTCCCATGATGCGAAAGCCTCCAGATTGCCGAAATCCACGCAGGCCGGGGTTTACACCCGAACCCGCACCTGTGGTGCTAACTGTCTGAGTTAGCGTCGTTTTTTCTCCCAGAAAAGTGCAACTGGGGAACCGGATTGTAACCGTTTGTTCCCCGGGCGCAACCGGAGCCGGGAGAAACCGCATGCCCCGAACCACCCTCACCGAAGCCCGTGTCAGGGCACTCAAGGCCCGCAAGGTAGTCCGCGATATTCGCGACGGCAAGCTCAGGGGGTTCGGCGTCCGTGTGTCGCCCTCGGGTCGCAGGCGGTTCTTCATCCAATGCCAGCATCGCGGCGAACGCATCTGGAAGGTCGTCGGCGACGCCGGGACCATGAGCGTCATGGAAGCGCGGGCTTCCGCCGCCGAAATGCTCGCCGCCGTCCGGCGCGGCGAAGAGGCGCCCCATGCGCCCGGCGAGACCCTCTTCGAAGCCGTCGCCGAGACGGTCTTCCAACGTTATGAGCGGGTCTGGAAGCCCCGGACGGTCGTTGTCAACCGCAGCTATCTTCGCAACCAGCTGCTGCCGCACTTCAACGGGCGGCCGATCGCCGATATCGACCGGCAGGAGGTGAGGAACTGGTTCGCCCGCCTGCGCGCGACGCCGGTCGCCGCCGACAGGTCCATGCCGGTGCTGTCCGTCATCATGGGGGAGGCGGAACGGATGGGCATGCGCCCCGAAGGCTCCAACCCGTGCCGGGGGATCAGGCGGTATCGCCGCAAGGGCCGCGAGCGCTTCCTCTCCGACGACGAAATCCGCCGCCTGTCCGCAAGGCTCTCGGCGCACGAGGCGCGATGGCCTCGGCAAGTCGCCGTCATCCGCCTGCTGCTGCTCACGGGCTGCCGCAAGAGCGAAATCCTGACACTTCGATGGTCAGACTACCGCGACGGCCACCTGTTCCTACGCGACAGCAAGACCGGGCCCAGGACGGTCTGGCTGTCCGAACCGGCCCGGGGCGTTCTCGATGCCCTCAAGCGGAAGGGGCACTGGATGTTCCCGGCATCGAAGGGCGACCGACCTCGAAGCGCCAACTGGTTGGACCGGCTCTGGCTCACGGTCCGGGAGGAGGCGAACCTCGAGGACCTGCATCTTCACGACCTGCGCCATACCGTGGCCAGTCTGGCGCTCAGGCAGGGCGAGACCGTGCTGGCCATCGGCCGCCTGCTTGGCCACCGCAGGCCGGAGACCACGCTGAAATACATCCACCTTGCCGACGCCATGGTGCGCGATGCCGCCGAGACGGTCGGCACCGCGCTGGAGGGTTGAGCAATGGCCGGCAGGAAACGGATGAACCGGTGAACAGCAGGAGGCGGATGATGTCGGCCTGCTGCCGGCCACTCTTCCCGCAGGCATGCCGGTCGAGCGCGGCATGGAGACGACCAAGCTCCTCGCTGGACAGGAACCGGGTGAGTTTCGGTCGCCGGTTGAAAGCGATGCCGGCTGCAGGGTTGCCGCAAAGGCGAGATCATGAGCTTGCGCTGGAGCGAGGTTCGCGACGACGCCCTAGTCCTTGCTGACAGCAAGACGGGACCCAGGACAGTGCCGCTAAACAGGCAGGCAAGGGCAGTTCTTGATCGGCAGCCACGCACAGGCGGCCTGTTCATCTTTCCCTCGCCTCTCGATCCCTCCCGCCCGCGCAGTTCCGACCTGCCGCTCTGGTACCGGGTTCGCCGCGTAGCCGGTATCGAAGACGTGCGCCTTCACGACCTGCGTCACTCCATGGCGAGCCATGCGGTCATGAACGGCGTGCCGGTGCCGGTGGTCTCCAGACTGCTTGGACATTCCAACGTGCGGATGACATTCCGCTACGCTCACCTCGCCGACCGCGACGTCGAGGCGGCAGCGGAGCGGGTTGGAGCCGCAATGGCAGAGATCATGATGGGCGACGCGGCAGCCGGGATCTTGCCGGTGCCGCCCGGGACTGTCGAGAAACGATGTTGATCGGCGTGTAGATTGGACACCGACCGGCACGGTAGCCCGTTGGTCCCAGGGTATTCGAAGAGGTCAGGGTCGGGCGCCGAATGACGACAGGACGCAAAAGCATCTTCAATGCATGCGGATACGAACCCGTATGACACGAATCTGCCCCAATGCAGCGATTTGAAGCGGAAAACAACCTAAGCCGGTACCGACACGCGATCGAACGTATCGAGGATAACCTCGCTCTCGCCCTCGCCGCCCCGGAAGACCGATCAACGCCCGGACAGCGGGATGAACACCTCGACCGTGCTATGCGAATGGAGCGCCGCCCCTTGGCGGGTTCGGCGCCGACACCCCTGTGACCGGGAACGTTTCCGCTGCCTGTTGAGAGGCACAATCCACCGCCGACACGCATTCCCCTGCAGCTTGAATTGCGGCCCGACGGCGCGCCAGTATCAGGTTCGCGAGCGACGCTCCAGCGGCGGGTTGCGCGGCTCGGGGAATCCTTCGCGGATCTTGCCGACCAGTTCGTCCCGGACGGTGCGGTAGCCGGGGTCGTCCCAGAGGTTGACCCATTGCCGCGGGTCTTCCCGGACATCATACAACTCGCCCTCGCCGCCATGGTAATAGTTGGTCGGCGCGTAAGCCGTGCAGAGGAACCCCGAGCGGTCGTAAATCGATCGCAGGCGTATCTCCAGGCCGGATTTCTCCGCATCCCACTGGCAAATCGCGTGCTCCCGCTCCGGTGCCGGTGCAAGCGGAAGGGCCGCGCCCTCCATCCACGACGCCCGGTCCAGCCCGGCAATCCCTGCAAATGTAGGCGCGAGGTCCACATGACCCACCGGATCGTCGATGCGCGTCCCCGCCACGTCGAGCCCGGCGCTTGCGGCCGGCCACCAGATCAACGGCAGCCGCATCAGCGCGTCGACATGGAACGGCCCCTTGAACATCAGCCCGAAATCGCCCTGGGTGGTGCCATGATCGGTGGTGAAGAAGACGTCGGTCTCCGCGAGCCACCCGCGCGCCTCCAGCCAATCGAGAATTCGTCCCAGCGCCTCGTCGATCAACTCGTTCTGGACATGCACCATCGCGTCGATTTCCCGAACATTGTCCGCTGTCATCGACGACGGCACGAAATCGTCCGGGGTTTCCTCGGCGATGTCCGCCTTGCCGAGATAGAAGTCCAGCCAGTGCCTGGGCTTTCGTGACAGCAGTTCAACCGCTTTCTCGTGCGAGCCCGGATGGCCGGGCGGCAGGTCGAGATCGCGCCAGGGGACTCGGCCGAGCTCGGAACGAGGTGGATCGAAGGGGTGATGCGGATCGGGAAAGCTTACCCAGAGGAACCAGTCGTCGCCGGCGCCCAGGGTGGCGAGCCAGTCGGTCGCCCGGTCCGCCACCCATTCGGTGTGGTAGAGTTCGCGCGGACAACCGTTGAAATGGACCTGGATCGCGTCGGTCTCCCCGCCTCGCAGATTATTGGGGCCGTTCCTGGGCCCCACCGGTGGGTAGAACATCTCAACTTGCTCGCGATGGTTGTCCGCCATCCAGCGGCTGTAATGCGTCACGCAGCGATAGGAGTGTGCGCTGTGGACCGCGAGCGAGAGATGGTCGAAACCGCGATAGGGGCCGTGATTGTCAGCGGTCGCAGCGGTTGCCTCGAAGGCGGTAGAATCCACCATCGGCTGCCAGTGCGCCTTGCCTACCAACGCCGTCCGGTAGCCGGCCTGCCGTTTCAGCATGGTGGCGATACTGGGGTCGGCTTCGGGTAGCGAGTAGCCGTTGCGGAAGACGCCATGGGTGTTGACGTGCTGGCCGGTGACGATAGTGGAACGCGCAGGCATGCAGGTGACGTTCTGAGCGTAGGCGCGCTCATACAGCACGCCTTCCGCCGCCAGCCGATCCACGACAGGGGTCCGAGCGATCCGTCCGCCGTAGCAGCCGAGCCCGTCGCAGCGCTGCTCGTCGGTCGTCACGAAGAGTATGTTGCGTCCCACTGGATAATCCTCTCCGGGCGCACGGCCCCGCTCAGCGGTCGGAGCCCTGGGTTGCACCCTGCACGAAGTGCCGCTGTACGAAGTAGCTGATCGCGAACATGGGCAGCAGGATGAAGGTTCCTGTCGCCGCCATCAGCTCCCAGCGGTCGCCTTCCTCGGTATAGAACGTACTCAGCGTCACCGGCAGGGTGACCGCCTCTTTCCTGGTCAGGATGAGCGCGTAGAGAAAATCGTTCCACGAGAAGATGAAGCAGAAGATCCCGGCAACGAACACGCCCGGGATGGTGACGGGGAGCACGATGTCCCGGATGACGCGCAGTCGTGTCGCTCCGTCCGTCATTGCCGCTTCCTCCATCTCGACCGGGATGGTGTCGATGAACCCCTTCAGCATCCAGATCGCGAAGGGCAGCACGATCGACAGATTGATCCAGACCATGCCGGTCCAGGTATCGAGCAGATGGAGCTGCCGGAACATGAGAAAGAACGGCAGCACCACGACGATGGGCGGGACGAACTGGGTGGCCAGCACACCGAGAAACAGCGTCTTCTTGAACCTCATCGCGAAGCGGGAGAAGCTGTAGGCGGCAGCCAGCGCGACGGGAACACCGATCAGAACCGTGAAGCCCGAGATCGCGACCGAGTTCAGCAGCCGGTCGCCGACATAGAAGGGCCGCTCGAATATGGCGCGGAAATTGTCGAGCGTCGGCTCGAACCAGAGCGACATCGTATAGACTTCCGAGAGCGGCTTGATCGAGGTGAGGAAGATCCAGGCGATCGGCCCCAGCAGCACCGCCAGCAGGACCGCAATGGCGATGCCGCGCAGGCAGAAGACGATATGTCCGCGCCGCCGCGGGGAGACCGCCATCACCTCGCCTCCCCCTTCGGGAACAGCAGACGGAAATAGACCGCGGACACGCCGACCAGCAGCAGCGCGAGCACGAAGGCGATCGCGGATGCATAGCCCATGTCGTAGGCGGCGAACCCCATGCGGAAGGCATAGTAGGTCATCGTGCTGGTCGACTCGCCGGGGCCGCCGCCCGTCAGAAGATAGACATAGTCGAACATCTTGAAGGAGAAGACCGTCTTGAGGACGAAGGCGATGGCGAGCACCGGCATGAGCTGCGGCAGGACGACCGTCCAGAACGATGTCCAGGCCGATGCCCCATCGACACGCGCCGCCTCGAGCGTATCGCGCGGGATCGATAGCAGCCCGCCGATCAGCATCAGCGACAGGAACGGCCCCCAGTGCCACATGTCGGTGAGAATCAGCCAGGTCATCGCCCAGCCTGAACTTCCCAGCCAGTCGACATGGGCGAGGAAGGGGAACAGCGCATCCAGAACCGCATCGAAGATCCCGAACTCGGGGTTGAGGAAGAAGCGGAACGAGGTGCCCTGGAGCGCGGGCGACATGGCGAACGGCAGCACGAGCACGGTGCGGGCAACCGAATAGGTGCGTCCGCGGCGCGCCAGCAGCAGCGCGATCAGCAGTCCGAACAAGACCGCGCCGCCCGCCGATCCGGCGACGAAGGTAATGGTGACGCCGAGTGAGTTGAGGAAGGACGGGTCTTCGAGGAAGGCGCGGGAGAAGTTGTCCAGGAAGACGAAATCGGTCGGCACGCGAGACCGGCTCAGGCGCCAGTCCATGAAGCTGATGATGCCGGCATAGCCGAGCGGGTAGATGACGGTTGCCGTGACCAGGAGAAAGGCCGGCATCATCAACAGATATTTCAGGTGTCGGTCACGCATCGCAATGCGCCTGGCTCACACCTCCGTTAGCCGCCGCGCCTTAGCCGCGATCAACCAGCTTCTGCGCCTGCTCGGCGGCTGCATCTAGGGCCTCCTTGGGATCGGCGCCGTTGCTGACCGCATCCGAGATGGCGTTGGCCAGAACCTGCATGACCTCTGGCCAGACGGCCAGTTGCGGGAAGATCCGCGAGCTCTCGAGGCTGCCCGCAGCGGCCATCTGCAGCCCTTGGTTCGCCGCATTGACCTCCTCGTCCATCATGTTCTTCTTGTGCAGCGCGACGATGACGTTGCGCTTTTCCTTCTCGATGACGTTGCGCTTCTCCAGATCCGGGTTGCTGACCCATTTCAGGAACTCCCAGGCGGCTTCCTGCTTGCTGGAGTTGACGTTAATCGCTGTCGGCATCGACATCGCGAACGTCGTCGACTTGTCGCCTTTGAACGCAGGCAAAGGTGCGAAACCCACCTGCTCCGGCGTGAGCTTGGTGTTCTTGCCAAGGATGCGGGAGCCGTAATGCCACCACCAGCCCATGAAGAACGCGCTCTGCCCGGCACCCATGGACAGCGAGCCGTCATACTGCTCGAAGGACTTGGCGCCTTCGGAGTTCACCTGCAGGTCGTTCTCCAGCGCGACATAGTATTTGAGCGCCTCGACCGCTTCCGGCGAGTTGAAGGTTACCTTGCCGTCCTTGAACAGGTCGCCGCCGTTGCTCCATAGTATGTTCATCCACACCGCGACGTTCTGGGCGGCCTTCGGCGAGTAGTACATGCCGATGCCGATGCCTTCCTTGTCCTTGATGACCTTCGCCACCTCGGCGAGTTCATCCCATGTCTTCGGCACCGGAAGCCCGTGCTTCTCCAGCAAGTCCTTGCGGTAGAACATGAGCTGGGCATGGCCGCGCAGCGGCAGACCGTAGACCATGCCGTCATAGGTGACCCCGAGCTGGTGTGCGGGGTAGTAGCGGTCGAGCGTGACCTCGTCCGCCCCCATCATCTCGTCGATGGGCGCGAACAGATCCTTCAGCCCCGGTCCCCAGTCGTCCTTGTAGTTGATGAGGTCCGGGTCGGCATCGCCCGCAACCTTGATCGCGAGGATCTTCTCCAGAAGGTTGCGGAAGGGGATGAATTCGAATTCGACCTCGATCCCGGTCAGGTCGGTGAACTCCTGAACCCTCGCTTCGTGGCCTTCATACTGGCCGGCCACCGGGGCGAGATAGGTCAGCTTCGTCCCGGCATAGGGCTTGCCGGGCTTGAGGCCGTAGGGCAGCGCGTCAGCGGCGTTCGCAAGGGTCGCGCCGCAGACCAGTCCGGCCGCAACCGCGCCGGTCACAAGTGTGCCGATCAGCGTCCTTCGGGTTGTCTGCATGGTTTCCTCCGACAGATGTTGTTCCGACAACCGGACGGGGTTTCCAGACCCAACTCTACCCGGCTCATAAAGGCGATCCTCTATTGGAAAGCCTTCGGCCCGGATGCCGCTTGGGACTAAGTTGCACAATTGAACTCAAGGCCGCTAGCTTTTTTTGCATGCGTATGCAATTTTCTTTGCGCTCGGGGCTTGCCCGGCACTGTCGCGGTGGCTACCGAACGGTCGCGGCAGGGAACCGGAGGGTGGGATGGCGACAATCTCGTTGCGCAGTCTGACCAAGCGATGGGGGGATGTCGTCGCGGTCGACAACCAGTCCCTGGAGATCGCGGACACCGAGTTCCTGGTCCTGCTGGGACCGTCCGGATGCGGCAAGACCACGACGATGCGCATGATCGCCGGGCTTGAGGATCCGACCGAGGGCGAGGTGTGGATCGGGGACCGCATGGTCAATGAGGCTCTGCCGAAGGACCGGGACATCGCCATGGTGTTCCAGAATTACGGCCTCTACCCGCACATGACCGTGTTCGGGAACATCGCCTATCCCCTGAAGGTCCGGCGCACACCGGGAGCGGAGATCCGTGAGCGCGTCGGCGCGGCGGCAGAGAAGGTGCAGCTCGGCAACCTGCTCGAGCGCAAACCCCGCGAGCTCTCGGGCGGTCAGCGCCAGCGTGTCGCGCTCGCCAGGGCCATCGTGCGCCGCCCGCAGGCCTTTCTGATGGACGAGCCCCTGTCGAATCTGGACGCCAAGCTTCGGGTCACCATGCGGGCCGAGTTGAAGCATCTCAGCCACGAACTCCAGATCACCACGGTCTATGTCACCCACGACCAGATCGAGGCGATGACGCTCGCCGACCGTGTTGCGATCATGAACGAGGGGCGAATCCAGCAGCTCGGGCCACCGGACGAGATATACAACGAACCGAAGAACCTCTTCGTCGCCGGGTTCATCGGCTCGCCGGCGATGAACCTGCTGGAGGGCGAGGTCGCCGATAACCGGTTCCGGGTCGGCGGAACGGCGATCGCGCCGGTCGCCGCACCTCCGCGCGGCGGTCTCGTGCTCGGTGTGCGGCCCGAGGATCTGAAACTGACAGCGGCGGGCCAAGGCCATTTCGATGCGCCGGTTTACGCTTCCGAGCTTACCGGCGAGAGTGTGCTGGTGACGCTGGAGGTCGGCGGGAACCGGATCGCCGCCAAGGCGGACCGCCATGTGCGGCACAGTATCGGCGAATGTGTCGGCATCGAGGTCGATGCCTCGCGAATCTATCTGTTCGATTCCGCCAGCGGCGAACGTGTGCCGTCGGCGCCGCGCGACCCGCAAGGAGACTAGCTGGTGACTTCCTGGACCCAGAACGCGATGGAAAGCAGGCTCGTTCGCTACGACGATCTCGTCCCCTGCGAGGCCGCCTTCCTCGATTCCCGCACCCCCGGCTCCGACAAGAAGGAGAATTTCTGCATCATCGGTCCGGGCGTTGCCGAGAACCCCGGGCAGTATGTGCATATCGCCGAGCCGCACGGATTCAACATCGGCGGCGCGCGCCAGCCCGGCGGCTGCGTCAACTCCCAGCATTCCCACACAACCGCGGAGGTCTTCGTCGTCCATAGCGGACATTGGCGCATCCTGTTCGGTCCCGACAGGGAGGACGGCCATCTCGACGCTGGGCCGGGGGACGTTGTGTCCATCCCGGTGCACATGTTCCGAGGCTTCGAAAAGCTCGACGAGGGGCTGGGGTTTCTCTGGGTCGTGCTCGGCAGTGACGATCCCGGTCAGGTCGCCTGGGCGCCCGAGGTATTTGCGCGCGCCGAACGGACGGGGCTTCGCCTGCTCAAGGGCGGCGAGCTGATCGAGGTCGCCGACGGCGAGGGCCTCCCGCCCGGCGCCGAACCCGAGGAGCCGCCCTCGCCGGCCCAGTTGGCCGCCTGGGCGACGCCGCCGATGGCGGAGATGGAAAGGGGCCTCTGCCGCGGTTGCAACATGGCTGCCAATCCCGCCTCCCGTCTCGCGGGCGAGGGCATCGAGGAATGCGGGGTCCTCAATGTGGTCGATACCGCCGACGGGTTCCCGGCAGGCCCGATCGGGGGCGGGTGGCCGCATGGGTTCGCCCTGCGCCAACTGCGGATGACGAGTGGCGCGCGCATTCCCCTGCATACCCGCTTCGAGCCCGAGGTGGTCTTCGTACATGACGGCGAGCTCAGCGTTTCCTGGCCGGAAGGCGAGGTGGTCATGCGACGGGGCGACACGATGTCGGTTCCGGTGGGCATTCCCCGCAGCTTCCGAAACAGCGGGCCGGGACGCGCCCTCGCCTATGTCGTGCGTGGCAGCGACAATCCGGCCGCGCCCCGGTTCGAACAATAGCCGGCTGCGCGCTGCCCGGGCGGAGGACGGGGATGTCCGCTGGCGAAGACGGGACACCCCGCCCGGAAGGCGGGCCTGCGGCGACCGCTCGGCATGCGGTGACTGCGGAGGAAGTCGCGCGCCGGGCCGGCGTCTCCCAGTCGGCCGTCTCGAGGGCCTTCACGCCGGGCGCAAGCGTTGCTCCCAAGACCCGCGAGAAGGTTCTCGCGGTGGCGCGGGAGCTGGGCTACCGCCCGAACGCGATGGCGCGGTCGTTGATCACCAACCGCTCGCGCATCATCGGCGTCGTGATGGCCTATCTCGACAACCTGATCTATCCCGACGTTCTCGAGAAGCTGGCCGCCGGGCTGCAGCAGCGCGGCTACCAGATGCTGCTGTTCACCGGGTTCAAGGACCGCCATTCCGACCCGGTATTCGAACAGGTCATGCAGTACCGCGTCGACGGGCTCCTGCTTGCATCCACGACGCTCTCCTCGGACCTGTCCGACGAATGCGCCGCCGCCGGCGTGCCCGTGGTCATGTTCAACCGCATGACCGAGCACCCGCTATGCTCCAGCGTAACCAGCGACAACCGCAAGGGCGGACGGCAGATCGCCGAGTTCCTGGTCGCCGGTGGTCACCGCCGCTTCGCCTATATCGCGGGTGCGGCGACCTCCTCGACCAACCGGGACCGCGAGGCCGGTTTTCGCGAGGGGTTGCTGCGGCACGGAATTGCGCGGATCGGCTATGCCGAGGGCAATCTCGAACTGGCGGATACCCGGGCCGCCGCGCGCGGTCTGTTCGCGGCAGACGAGCCGCCCGACGCGGTTTTCGTCGGCAGCGATCACATGGCGCTCGCCGTCATGGAGGTCGCCAGGCACGAGTTTGGGCTGCGCGTCCCGGAGGACGTGTCCATTGTCGGCTACGACGATGTCGGGGCAGCGGACTGGCCGAGCTTTTCGCTCACCTCCTTCACGCTGCCGGTGGCGCCGATGGTCCACGCGGCGATCGAGCTGATGATGGAGCAGATCGAGAGTTCGTCGATCCTCTCCCACCACCGGGTGGTGCCGGGCCGCCTGGCGGTGCGAGGCAGTGCGCGTTTGCCGGGGGAGCCGGTCCGCGACCGGGACGGAACGCTCATATGGGCGCCCGCCGGGATCGAGTGACTTAACGGGACAAGTCGGACAAGGGAAGCAGCATGTTCAACACCGACCATATCCAGACGACCCATGTCGGCAGCCTTCCAAGGCGCGAGGACGTTGCCGCCGGGCTCTTCGCGCGCGAGCACGGCCAGGACTTCGATCCGGCCGCGTTTCGGGCCTGCCTGGACGATGCGGTGAATGCCATCGTTGCGCGGCAGCGCGCCGTCGGTATCGACCTGCCCTCGGATGGCGAGCTCGGCAAGATCTCCTACGCCACCTATATCAAGGACCGCCTGACCGGCTTCGACGGGGACAGCCCGCGGCGGCCGCCGGCGGACCTCTCCGATTTTCCCGACTACCTGAAGAAGCTCGCGGAGAGCGGCGGCACGCCGACCTACCGGAGTCCGCGGTGCGTCGGACCGATCGCGGTCAAGGACACCGGCCCTCTGGACGAGGACATCGCCAGGTTCCGTAGCGCACTTGAAAAGACGGGCTTTTCGGGCGGTTTCATGAATTCCGCCTCGCCCGGCGTCATCGCCCAGTTCCAGCCGTCCGATATCCACCCGGATCACGAATCCTATGTGCGGGACCTCGGCGCTGCGATGCGCACCGAATACGAGACGATCGCGGCGGCGGGCCTGACACTTCAGATCGACGCGCCGGACCTCGCCCTCGGCCGGCATGTGCTGTTTGCGCAACTGGAGGACGAAGCGTTCCTGAGGATCGCCGAAATGCATGTCGAGGTAATCAACGAGGCGCTGACCGACGTTCCGCGCGAGCAGGTCCGGCTGCACATCTGCTGGGGAAATTACGAGGGACCCCATACCCACGACATCGCGATGGAGAAGGTGCTTCCCGTGCTCCTCAAGGTGAAGGCGGGAGGCCTGCTGTTCGAGACCGCGAACCCCCGCCACGGCCACGAATGGCGGGCGTGGCGGGACGCCGACCTGCCCGACGATCTGGTGCTCATCCCCGGTGTGATCGACAGCACCACCAACTATGTCGAGCACCCGCGCAACGTCGCTGACCGTATCCTGCGCTTCGCCGACATCGTCGGCCGGGAGCGGGTGATCGCCGGAACCGATTGCGGGTTCTCGACGTTTGCGGGATACGGCGTGGTGGACCAGGAAATCGTCTTCGCAAAACTCCGGGCGCTCGCCGAGGGCGCGGCGATCGCAAGCGAAGAATTGTTCTGACCCTTTTGCCTGTGCCTGTCGGAGGTCAGCGCGCAATCTCCGCGATTCCGGACAAAAGCGACAGGCGGCCTACGCCAATGGCTTACCGTTTTCCGGCCCCGCTATAGTTGCAGAGAAGAGCGGTCGTGCTGCTCCCTCTCTGGAGCGAGGTGTTTCTTGGCCTATCGTCCCAACATCGTGGTGTTCTGCACTGACCAGCAACGCGCCGACTCTCTTGGGTGCTACGGCAACGCCCTTGCCCGCACGACCGCCATCGACGCGGTCGCCGCTCGAGGCATGTGCTTCGATAATCACCTGACCCCGAATCAGATCTGCTCTCCGAGCCGAGGCACCATGCTGACGGGGCTCTACCCGCGCCACCACGGCATGACGACGAACGGGCGCACGATGCACGATGGCCTTGCCACCTTGCCGGGTATTCTGTCCCGGGCGGGGTATGACACGCACGCGGTCGGGAAGCTCCATCTTCAGCCCATCATGGCCGACCTCTCCTTCGGCTACCCGGAGTCGGTGCCATTCTGGAAGGCAGGGCTTGGAACGAGCTGGAAGGGGCCCTACTTCGGATACGACTCCGTCGACTTCGTGATCGGCGAGTCGCTGCTCGCGACCGATGGCGGCCACTACGCGCAGTGGCTTCGTTCGCATCATCCGGAGATCGTCGCGCTCTATCAACCAGGGGCGGCGCTCGATGGACCGCCTTCCGATCTCGAGGAGGCTTGGACATCGGCGGTTCCGGGGACGCTCCACTACAACGCCTGGATCGCCGACCGGGCGATACGGTTCATCGAGCGAGCGCGGCCGCCGTTCCTGCTCTTCGTCTCGACTCCCGATCCGCACCATCCGTTCAGCCCGCCTCGTCCCTGGGCCGATCGCTTCAACCCTGCTGACATGCCTCCGCCTCGGGTGGCGCCCGGGGAGCTCGAGCGGATGCCGGACTATGTCCGAGCGCACCTCGGTGCCGACTGGATCGACAACGATGCGCCGCCGGTCGAACAGGGCGGCATGACGGTGACGGATGCCATTTCGCCCGAGAGCCTCGCCCGGGCCGTCGCGCTCACGAGGGGCGCGGAGGCGCAAATCGACCACGAGTTCGGGCGGGTGCTCGCGAAGCTCGACGTAATGGGAATGCGCGACGACACCGTGGTCGTCTTCACCTCCGACCATGGCGAGTTTTTGGGCAACCACGGGCTCCTGCACAAGGGCCCGCCGCCCTATCTCGACCTTTGCCGGGTGAGCTTCGTCATGGCCGGGCCAGGCATTCCCCGGGGGGAACGGACGTCAGCGCCGAGCAGCCACCTCGATCTCGCACCGACGCTGCTCGGGCTTGCCGGTGAGGACGCGACGCAAATCGGTGACGACGGGGAGAGTCTCGAGCCGGTGTTCGAGGGCCGACGGCTCGAGCGCCGCGAGCGGTTCCTGGAGTTCCACCCACGCATCGACGCGCGCGTCTACAACCACTCCATCGTCACCGACGAGTGGCGCCTGACGCTTTACCCGAACGGCGAGCGAGGCTGGGGCGAGCTGTTCGAACTCAGGATCGATCCGGGCGAGCACGAGAACCTGTTCAACAATCCGGCACACCGCCCGGTCCGCGATCGCCTGACCGAACGCCTCGTTTCGCGTTTTCCGCCCGCTTCGAAGGCGGGGACCGCACTCATCGCGAAGTGGTAGGGGTACGGATCGAATGTCGTTTTCGCGAAGGCGCCGGGCGAGGGGGCGACGGCGAGCGGGTTTGCGCGTGCCGCGTGCGATGGGTTGCACTGCCCGGGGAGCGTCCACGAACCGCCGTTAGGCTCTTACACCGGCTGGGACAGCCGCGCTTCCGGCCTCGGCATTCGGGTCCGTCCCTCCGGCGGGCGCAGCTATGTGCTGTTGCTGGACGCGGGCAGGCGCACGAAGCGCGTCTCGCTCGGTCCGGTCGGTGTGAAGAGCCTGGAAGAAGCCCGCCGGGAATGCCACGTTCGCCGGGCGAGCCCGGAACTCGAGGGGAAGGCGGCGGCGCCTTCGGCCCCGCTGTTTCGGGACTTCGTCACCGGTCCGTGGAAGGAAGCGCATTTCGACGCTTACAAGCCTTCGACGCAGCGGACGGTCCGTTATCAGATGGCGGGCCATCTTCTGCCGGTCTTCGGGGAGAACCCGCTGGACCGCATATGCGCGACGATTTCCTGATCTCCGACGAAGACGAGCTCGACGTGGTTCTGACGCGTGGGACCTCCCAGCATGTACGCAGCCTGCTGATTGCCGGAGGATCGACGAACCACAGGTGCGAGACGTCGTCAAGGTGGTCGGCAACACGCCGTTCCGGCGCTCTTCGCCCGACCAGGGTCGGCAAACCCGCTGGACGGGATCCCGGCCGGCTCAGGAGCCGCCGCTGCAGGATGAGCGATAGACGCGGATATCTCCGGGTTCAAATCGGCGTCGCCCGCTCCGCGCGCCGGACGGCGGGACAACGAGCGAGCGGACTACCAGCCGCGCGGGGCGGTTTTCCGGACAAGCCTGCGGAGGGCCGTCATCGACTGCTCGTGCCTCCTGGCTTCGGCCTCGACGAGCTCCCGGTGAGTGGCAGCCCAAGCCTTGTCGGCCTCGCTCATTTTCGCGATGCCGTACAGGATTACCCCGATCTGTCCGAGGCCGACCATGGAGGGCGGCCGGGCGCCATCCGGGGACCGGTGCCGCTGCTCGCCGGTTCCGGACGCGCCGACCGCATTCACTCTCGGCGCCCTGACCATGATGATGGCGACGCCGGCAACGATGGCGCTCACATAGGAGGTCCGGTCAACCCGTCCACCCGGACGCTGGAGAAGGTCGCCTTAGCCACGGGTACGCGGCTGCGAATCAGTTTCGAGCGGACAAAGATGCAATCCGGCTGATAATCCTCTTCGGCACCCGGACACCGCTTGCCAAACGAGGCCCGGCCTCCGAGCCGGGCCGACTCCCGGCCCGCATTTGCGGCAAACGCGGCGAATTGCTATCTCCGCAGGCCATCGGGGGAGCGAAGCGTTTGCGCATCGAAGTGATCTGCACCGGCGACGAGGTGCTGACCGGCAAGACCGTCAACACCAATTTCAGCCGCCTGAGCCGGCGGCTGACGGAGCTCGGCCTGCCGGTCATGCGTGAAACCACGGTGGGCGATGACCGCGCGGAGTTGCGCGCCGCTTTCGACGCTGCCGCCGGGCGCGCCGACGCCGTGATCGTGAATGGCGGTCTCGGGCCGACGGTGGACGATCTCAGCCAGGAGGTGGCGGCGGAGGCGGCGGGCGTGGCGCTCGGCCTCAGGCCCGAATGGCTGGAGACCATCCAGGCCTTCTACCGCCGGCGCAACCGGGAAATGCCGCCCAACAACCGCAAGCAGGCCATGCTGCCGGAAGGCGCGGAGCTGATCGACAACCCGGTCGGCACGGCCTGCGGCTTCGCCATCGACATCGGCGGGGCGCGGTTCTTCTTCACCCCTGGCGTGCCGTCCGAACTCGATGTGATGACCGAGAACGAACTGGTCCCGCGTCTGCGCGCCATGAGCGGCATCGACGCTGTCATCCACCTCAAGCGTTTCCATTCCTTCGGCATCGGCGAATCCCGCGCCGACCATCTGCTGGCCGGCGTCGAGGCGATGGACGCGGAGGGCCGGGTCAAACTCGGCTTCCAGTCGCACTACCCGCAGCTGGAGACCAAACTCGCCGTCGCCGCGCCCACGCGGGACGCAGCCGAGGCGCTGCTGGCGCCTATCGAAGCAGAAGTGCGCCGCCGGCTCGGCCATTTCATCGTCGCCGAGGACGACGGCACGCTGGAAGGCGCCGTGCTGCACTGCTTGCAGGCGCAAGACGGCTCGCTCAGCACCGTCGAAACCGGCTCGCATGGCGGCCTCGGTGCGCGGATGGCGGCGGCCGACGGGGAAGGCGGGGTCTTTCTGCGCGCGTCCTCGGGCAGCGGCGCGGCCGCCGTGGCGCGATCGCTGGGTCTGCCGGACGACGCTTCGCCGATCGAGCTCGCCGAAGGCGTGCGCCGGACGGATGGAGCGACGCACGGCCTTGCCGTCGTCATCGATGCAGGAACCGGGCAAGTGCGGATTGCACTCGTCGGGCCGGAGGACGGCTTCGAGCGCACTGCAATGCTGATCGGCGGCGCGAGACGGGCGCGGCAGGGCGGCGTGGAGCTGGCGCTCGACTGCCTGCGCCGCCGCCTGTCCGGCGCGCCGGCGAACGAGAAGATCGATTTCGAGAAGGCGTGAGGGCGGGACCGCCCTGCGCGGAATCCCGGGGGAGCAAATTTCATGAGCCTGGTGCTGTTTCTCCACGGCGAGCATTTCACCGCCATGGGCGGGCCGTTCCTCGACCGGCTGGGCGCGGGCCGTGTGCTGCATGCGCCGCTCTATCCGGGCTATGACGGCACGCCGCCCGACCCGGATTTCCGCCGCGTGGACGACCTCGCCTACCGCTATCTGGACCTGCTGGAAGAGCTGGATGCGCACGACGCCATCCTTGTCGGCGCTTCGCTCGGTGGCTGGGTTGCGCTCGAAATGGCGGTGCGGGACCGCTCGCGCATCGCAGGCATGGCGCTGCTGGCCCCGGTCGGGGTTAAGCTCTCGGGGCGCGAGGAGCGGGACTTCGCCGATCTCGCCTTCATGCCGGAGGCGGACAGGGCGCGGGCGCTCTTCCACGACCCCGCCGCATGGGCGCCGGACCATGCCACGCTCGACGAGGCAGCGATGGAGGCGCTGGCGCTGGAGCGCCAATGGGCCGCCTGGTACGGCTGGAAGCCCTATATGCACAATCCGCTGCTGGCGAAATGGCTGCACCGCGCCGCCCTGCCGACACTCGTCCTCTGGGGCGAGAACGACGGCTTTGCGGCGCCGGATTATGGCCGCAAGCTGGCGGACCGGCTGCCTGACGCGCGTTTCGAGACCGTGGCGAATGCCGGGCACTACCCCCATATCGAGCAGGCCGATGCGACAGCCGAGGCGGTGCGGGCCTTTCTGGAGAGCGTGTGATGCAGGTCTGGCATTTCAGCGAAATGGCGTACCACCCGGGCTGGGAGTCGCTGCCCGACGGCCTGCGCAATGTGATCCCGAGCCGGGTTTACGACCCCCGGACCGGCGCCGACCTCTACCACCGCTATCTGGACGAATGGGCGCTCTGCGACCGGCTCGGCCTCAACATCATGGTGAACGAGCACCATGCGACGGCTACCTGCACCACCTCGGTCTGCACCATCCCGATGGCGATCCTCGCGCGGGAGACGCAGAAAGCGAGGCTGCTCTGCCTGGGCATGCCGATCGGCAACCGCATGGACGCCGTCCGCGTGGCTGAGGAATACGCCATGCTGGATGTCATCAGCCGCGGCCGGGTGGAGATGGGCTTCGTCAAGGGCGCGCCGTTCGAGATCAACCCCGCCAATTCCAACCCGGCCGAGCTGGATGAGCGCTTCTGGGAGGCGCATGACCTGATCGTCAAGGCGCTGACGACCCATGACGGGCCGTTCAACTGGGAGGGCCGGCATTACCACTATCGCGAGGTGAATGTCTGGCCGCGCCCCTGGCAGCAGCCGCATCCGCCGATCTGGATGACGGTGGCGAGCCCCGGTTCGGCCGCCCGCATCGCTCGCAAGGGCTATGTGATTGCGGCGCTCAACACCGGCTATGTCCACACGCCCGTGGTCTATGGCGCCTATCGGGAAAGCGCGGCCGAGGCGGGCATCACCGCGGGGCCCGACCGCTTAGCCTATCTCTGCATTGTCGGCGTCGGCGAGACGGAGGCCGAGGGCAAGCGGCGCGCGCACCAGATCCTCGACTACAGCCGGACCACGCCGCGCGTCCAGTCCCAGTTCTTCCATCCCCCCGGCTACTCGCCTGCTGGCCCGACCGCAGCCATGATCCGCAGCGCCGAACGCCTCATTCAGCGCCGCGACGGCTCGAGCTTCCTGATGCAGGACGGGACGGTTGAAGACTATATGGCCGCCGGCGTCGCCTTCGCCGGCACGCCGGCGCAGGTGGTCGGACAGGTCGAGGAATTCGCCGCGGCCGTCGGCGGCTTCGAGCACCTGCTGATCATGGGACAGGGCGGGTTCCTGAGCCACGAGGACACGGTCGCCAACCTCACGCTCTTCTCCGAGGAGGCGCTCCCCGCCATCGCCGGCTTCTGATCCGCCTTCCCGCTTGCCGTAGCAGTTCCGGCATTGGACAATCCGGCGTCGCGCGAGAGCAAGGAGGCGAGGCCATGGCGGTCATTCTGGGAAGCGGCGAGCATCGCTACCGGGTCGTCGAGGACTGGGCGAAGCTGCCGGACGGCTGGGAGTTCCGCGATGTCGCCGCGGTTGCGGTGGACAGCAAGGACCAGGTCTATGTCTTCAACCGCGGTGAGCACCCGATGATCGTGTTCGACCGCGAGGGCAATTTCCTGCGCTCCTGGGGCGAGGGCCTGTTCCCGCGCGCCCACGGCATCCATATCGGCCCGGACGAGACCCTCTACCTGACGGATGATGGCGCCCACACCGTCACCGCCTGCACGCCGGAGGGCAAGGTGCTGATGACGCTTGGCGTGCCCGGCACGCCGGCGCCCTTCATGAGCAACGAGCCCTTCCACCGCTGCACCCACACGGCGCTCTCGCCGGACGGGCACCTGTTCGTCTCAGACGGCTACGGCAATGCCTGCGTCCACAAATACTCGCCCGACGGAAAGCTGGTGAAGACCTGGGGCGAGAGCGGCTCCGACCCCGGGCAGTTCAACATCGTCCACAATATCGTCGCCGATGATGAAGGCTGGATCTATGTCGCTGACCGCGAGAACCACCGCGTCCAGGTGTTCGACACGGAGGGGCGCTACGAGGCGCAGTGGAACAATCTCCACCGGCCCTGCGGCCTCTACATGCCGCGCGGCGCCTGCCCGCATTGCTTCATCGGCGAGCTCGGGCCGGGCATGGCCGTTAACCGCCACCACCCCAATCTCGGTCCCCGCCTCTCCATCGTGACCAATGAGGGCGCGCTGGTCGCCCGGCTTGGCGGCGAGGACGGCGCAGGCCTCGAGCCCGGCAAGTTCCTCGCCCCGCACGGCCTCGCCGTGGACAGCCGGGGTGACATCTATGTCGGCGAGGTCGCCTACACCAACTGGCCGGCGAGCTTCGGCGACGAGCCCCGGCCCCGCTGGCTGCGCACGCTGCAGAAACTCGAAAAACTCTGAGGCGCGGCGCATGGTTCCCGAACCCAGGGTCATCGAGACCCGCATCCATGCCGTGCTGCCGGACGATCTGCGGGTGACCGACCGCGAGAGCGCTTTCACCCGCGAGATCTTCCGCGGCCAACGGGTCGGCTCCTTCCTGGAGGGGCCGGCCTTCGACGGCGCCGGCAATCTCTACATGGTCGATATCGCCTTCGGGCGCATCCTGAGGCTCGCGCCCGACGGCGGCTGGTCGGTGACGGCCGCATATGACGGCCACCCGAACGGCATGAAGCTGCACCGGGACGGGCGGCTGTTCGTCGCCGACCGGCAGAACGGCGTCATGGTCGTCGACCCGGTGAGCGGCCGTGTCGAGACCTTTCTCGGGCCCGACCGGCTGCCCGGCTACAAGGGGCTGAACGACCTGTTCTTCGCCTCCAATGGCGATCTCTATTTCACCGACCAGGGCGCGAGCGGCCTGCACGACCCGACCGGGCGCGTCTTTCGGCTGTCGGCCTCCGGCAAGCTCGACTGCCTGGTTTCCAATGCGCCGAGCCCGAACGGCCTCGTCATGAACCCGGCCGAGACCGAGCTCTATGTGGCTGTGACGCGCGACAACGCCGTCTGGCGGGTGCCGTTCCGCGAGGACGGCACGGTGCATCGCGTCGGCCTCTTCTGCCGGCTGATCGGCGGCATGGGGCCGGACGGCATGGCCGTGGACCGGGCCGGCAATGTCGCCGTTGCGCACGCGGGCGGAGGGCAGGTCTGGCTCTGGTCGGCGCACGGGCTGCCGACCCACCGCGCCGTCTCTTGCGACGGTGGCCTGCTGACCACAAATATGGCCTATGGCGGCCCGGACGGGCGCACGCTGTTCATCACCAATTCGCTGAGCGAGAATGTGCTGGCGGCGGAAATGCCGGAGCCGGGCGAGCCTATGTTCGGGCCGGGCTGAGCCGGCGGCAAGAATCGGAGACGGGACGATGACAGGCAAGGCGGTACCGGTGGGCATCAACCATGTCGCGCTGGAAGTGGGCGACATCCGGGAAGCGCTGGACTTCTACGGCAGCTTCCTGGAGCTCGACATCGCGCGGCAGAACGAGAAGGCGGCCTTCGTCTATTTCGGCGACCAGTTCATAAATTTCTCCGTGGGCCGCCGACAGGGGCCGGACGACGACCGCCATTTCGGCATCGCCGTGGACGACAAGGAGCTCGCCATCCGCCGGCTGGAGGAGATGGGCGTTGAATTGCTCGAAGGGCCGTTCACCGATTTCCTCGACCCTTGGGGCAACCGGGTGGAACTCACCACCTACACGAAGATCCAGTACACCAAGGCCGATCATGTGCTGAAGGGCATGGGCCTCGGCCATCTCGAAAAGGCGCCGGAGGCGGTGCAGGAACTCGCGGCCAAGGGCATGGCGCCCGGCGAATGACCGCAGGCGGGCAAAGAGGAGAGAAGACATGAGCGGGCGTTTCGGCTTCGCGCCGGCGGCGGACCGGCCGATTGCCTATCTGGATCGTATCCGCCGCTATTACGAGACGCTGGGCTACGGCAAGCCCTATGAATGGGCGCATTATGTCGAAACGCCCTTTGCGGCGCTCGGGAAGCCGCTCGCCGAAGCGCGGGTCGCACTCGTTACGACGGCCGCACCTTACCAGCCCGGCAAGGGCGATCAGGGGCCGGGCGCACCCTATAATGCGGCGGCCAAGTTCTACAGCGTCTATTCCGGCGACAGCGCCTCGGATCCGGACCTGCGCATCTCGCACATCGCCATCGACCGTGACCACACCACGGCCGAGGATATCGGCAGCTGGTTTCCGCTCCGCCAGCTTCGCGCGGCGGCGGCGGAGGGCCGGATCGGGGCGGTTGCGCCACGCTTTCACGGCGCGCCCACCAACCGCAGCCATGCGACGACCATCGAGGTGGATGCGCCGGAATTGCTGGCGCGCTGCCGCGAGGACGGGGCGGACGCGGTCGTTCTCGCCGCCAATTGACCGGTGTGCCAACCAAGGACGAATTTTGACCCGTAGGTGACCCTGGGGACAGAAGCGCTATCTTCCTCGCAAGTGGTTGCACTGTAGGGGATTTATGGAGCCGGCGCAAGACCCCGTGCATCACTTTGATTGCCGGGGATTCAAGCTGGCACTTGCAGATTGGGGGTTTTTCGGGGTTCATCGTGGAGCGGCCGCGGATTCGCGCGGTGCTCCACGGGGTGCTGCGTGTGTCTGGACACGGCATGGATGGGGTGCTCCAGAATCGGGCGGGAAACGCATGGTCGTCCGTGCGGGTGTCGGATGAGAGCGGACTGCCGTTTCTTGCGGAATAATGGGGGCTGACGGCACTGGCGGGCGCCCTGCGTCGCTGCCTCGTTTGCGGGCCCTTGCGGGGATTCCGCCTCGAGTTCGCAGATTGGGCATCTTGCGGCGCCTCCGGGGATCGGGAAGGGTGAATTCCCGGCGCGCTGCGTCTACATTGATACAGCATTGATGCGGGGTGCTCCGGTGTTGCCGAAAAACACATGGCGCGCGCTGCCGGTATGCTCATGCAGCCTGTCCATGCGGCGTGCATGTCGTGCGTGTGCGGGCCCGCGTGCCGAACGAAACCCGACTACCGGCCATGGGTGACGCGGGCGGATGAAGCGCCGCCATGCTGCCGGGTTCCCCTGCTACGGGGCGATTGGCGGCGCTGGCGCGCGCTTTGCGTCGCTGCGTCGCTTGCAGGGCGTTGCGGGGATTGCGCTCTGGATTCGCGGATTCGGGATTTCACGGTGCTCCCGGGGATCGACTGCGGGTCTTGTGCCTGACAAAGGGGATAGTCCGGGGGTGCGGCGTGTGCACGGACGGGGCCTGTACATGCACAGGGCATGGATACGCGCGCCGGGCGTCGGATGCAGGCACACGGAGCACACGGAGCACACCGCGCGAGCACACCGCGCAGGAGCACGCTGCGGGAGACGCCGCCGCCGGAAGCGCCGGCCGCTGCGGAAGCCGCCGCAGAAGCGCCGCCTGTTTCGGGAGGCGCCGCCGCCGGAAGCGCTGGCTGCTGCGGAAGCCGCCGTCGAGACGCTGCCTATTTCGGGAGGCGCTGCCGGAAGCGCCGGCCGCTGCGGAAGCCGCCGTCGAGACGCCGCCTATTTCGGGAGGCGCTGCCGGAAGCGCCGGCCGCTGCGGAAGCCGCCGCAGAAGCGCCGCCTGTTTCGGGAGCCGCCGCCGCCGGAAGCGCTGGCTGCTGCGGAAGCCGCCGCAGAAGCGCCGCCTGTTTCGGGAGCCGCCGCTGCCGGAAGCGCCGGCCGCTGCGGAAGCCGCCGTCGAGACGCCGCCTATTTCGGGGGGCGCCGCCGCCGGAAGCGCTGGCCGCTGTGGAAGCCGCCGTCGAGGCGCCGCCTATTTCGGGGGGCGCCGCCGCCGGAAGCGCCGGCCGCTGCGGAAGCCGCCGCAGAAGCGCCGCCTGTTTCGGGAGACGCCGCCGCCGGAAGCGCCGGAAGCGCTGGCTGCTGCGGAAGCCGCCGCAGAAGCGCCGCCTGTTTCGGGAGGCGCCGCCGCCGGAAGCGCTGGCTGCTGCGGAAGCCGCCGCAGAAGCGCCGCCTGTTTCGGGAGCCGCCGCCACCGGAAGCGCCGAAATGGACGCCGCGCCCGGCGCCCGTGGATTCCATGGACCGCCCGTGGATTCCGTGGACCGCGCCTGTGGAGTTGGACCGCGCGTCATGGAGCGCCCGTGGATTCCATGGACCGCGCCCGTGGGGCTGGCATGCGCGCCATGAGAAACGCCCCGAGGCGAACCCCGGGGCGCTGTATCGGGCGTAGGAAATAGAAAAAGCCCCGGAACCCGAAGGCTCCGGGGCGGAGGGACGATCGCTCAGGCGGCGAGATCCGTCTCGTATGCTGCCGCGGGCGGCGCGGGCGGACGGTCCTGCTCCGGCCTGGGGTCGAGGAAGTTGATGGAGCCGCGCGGGCCGACCACGATCTCGGTGGTGTAGCGGTCATTGCCGGCGCGGTCCTGCCATTTGCGTGTGCGCAGCTTGCCGGTGATGTGGACCTGGCGGCCCTTGGCGGCGTGCTTGCGCAGCATGGCGACCAGGCCGTCCTGGAAGACGACAATCCGGTGCCATTCTGTGGACTTCTTGTAGCCGCCGGTCTGGCGGTCCCTGTAGACCTCGCTGGTGGCGATGGAGAAATTGGCGACGTCACTGCCGCTCTGCATGGTGCGGAACTCGGGGTCCGCGCCCAGATTGCCGATCAGGTCGACGCGATTGAGACCGTTCATGATGCTTGCTCCCTGCAAGAGGTTGATTGCGAGCCGTTACAACTCACCCCGAACAACCCCTTCCCAGCCTTGGCAGCGTGGATGCCGCAAAGACCGGAGAAGGGGAAAGACGGAGGGGGATGCAGGGGGATCTATCGCTGCCGCAACATATGACCCCAGACAGCATAGACGCCCCAGTACTGGACGCCGGAGTCCGGCTTCTTCTCGCAGCGGCAGATGAGGATCTCGTTGCGTGCCGGGCGCAGCTCCCGCACCGTGGCCCGCGACAGGGTCAGCGGATGGCCCTTTCGGCCCGGCAGGCGGCGGATGTCGCCGTCGATGGTGGTGCGGTAGCGCTCGACCACATAGGTCTTGTCCTCGAGGCCGCGCCCGAAGAGGTGGGTGAGGAAGGTATTCGCATCGGGGCGAAGGAAGGAAGCCGTCATGCCGGTCATGGGGGATATCTCCGGTTGGGGAAGGACGCGGGCAGACCCGCATCGATACCCCGGCAAACCCCTTCCCTACCTTCAGCAGCGTTGCGGCTGCCGGGGACCGGGAAGGGGGATGACGGGCGGCGCTACCGGCCTGCGGCCATGGGCGCGGCGTCGGTGATGATCTCGACGTCGTCGATCGTGAGCTTGGCGTAGGCCAGCGCGCCTGCGACCTCCATGGGGGTCTCCCAGGTGCCGTGGTCGATGCCGGTGGCGATCTCGATCACGGTGTAGCGGTTGGGCAGGTCGGGCATGCCGCGATATTCGTAGCCGCGCTGCCGGTCGAGGCAGGGGCGGCACTCCCGCATGAGGGGTTCCGGGGGCCGCTGGCCGCAGCGGGGACAGAGGCCGGCCTGCTGGCGCTCCTGTGTGACACAGTGGTAACGGCGCCGGGCGCTTGCGAGGCGCGCCTCCCGGCAGGGGGCGCAGGATCCGGACTCACCGACCGGGGAGCGCTTTCCGCACTGGACGCAAACGCCGCGGGCCTTGCACCCGGCAACCCTGCGATGCCACCTCGCCCTCTCAGCGGCGCGGCGCGCGTCCTTGCAGGACAGACAGAAGACGAAGCCCGCCAGGGGGGCGGCGGTCCCGCACCGGATGCAAAGGCCTTGCGTGACGCGGGTCAGGACCCTGCGGTTGTACCGGTCCAGCCAGACGGCAAGGCAGGCCTTGCAGGCGGTTCGACCGCGAACGGCGGATGCCTGTCCGCAGACCAGGCACAAACCGACGGCGCGGCGGACTTCCCGGCGGCGTTTGGCGGCCTCCCTGTCCCGCCTGGCGGTGAGCGGCTGGCAGTCTGCACAGCGGCGGCGTCCCGGGGCGGGGGCAACCTTGCCGCATTCGATGCAGAGCGACCGGTCATCCTGGCGGCGCTGGCGCTCGCTACGGGCGCGATGGGCCCGGCGACGGGCCTCGAGGCAGTCCTCGCAGCTGGTATGGCCGTCTGCGGGCCTGTTCTCCCCGCAACGAACGCACAGGCCGGCCTGGCGCCGTTCATCGCGCAGGCGCTGCTTGCGGGCACGGTTGGCCGCGCGGTCATTCTCGCGGCAGGCGTCGCAGCGGCGGGGGCCGGGTTTCGGGATGGGGGTTCCGCAGTCGCGGCAAAGGCCGAGATTGTGCAGGAGGAGGCGGCGCTTGCGTTCCGACTTGCGGGAACTGGCGCGGCGGCGCTCGATGCAGCCGCAACTTGGGGCCTCGGCGGGAGGATACGGATGACGGGGGGCGGAAGCCGGGGGCATGGGGGATATCTCCTGCTGGACGAACGGGCGCGGGAGCCGGTCGGACGGGCGTCCCCGCGGAAATCACCCCGACAACCCCTTCCATACCCGGCAATGGTGCTGCCCGATTACAAGCGACGCGGCTGTCGTCGCCGACGACAAAGAAATGGCGATTGACCTGAGACACGCCTTTCTGGAAATGCTGACCGCGACGGACGCGGACCGATAGATGTCCGAAAACCTTGCCGGCGCTTCGCGCCGCGCGTCGACGGGTCGCCGATCGCCCAGTCGACGTCCGGTTGGGGGGTCGCATCGCATGCGATCCGCCGAGGCGTGGTGGGTAGTGTATCAGTTTGACTTTCGGGGCCGTCCGCCAGTCCCCGGCTTCGGGCCGGGCTTCGCCGGCGCCGGGGTCCGCGCGTCAATCAGCCCGACAAGCCATTCCATATCCCGCAGCCGCTCGTCAACGCCCGCCGCCACCGCTGGCGTCACTTTGAGCGTCTTGTGAATGCGGCAGAAGTTGTAATAGCAGAAGAAGATCGAGAGCATATGAAGGTGGTTCTCGACCTTCTTGCTGAAAGCGTTGGTTAGAGCGGATTCGTTTCATTTGGGTTGATACCCTCGCGAACGGATCCACCGCTGCGGCGCTGGTAAAGGCCAGACGGATCCGTGCGCAACGTCCCGTCGTCAGCTGCGTAATGAACCAGCCCCACCCGTATCACCGATGCGATCTCGACCAGCGGAAACTCACGGCCGTGAAGCGGATGAAGCGGGTGCGTTATCCGGACGACCCGCCGTTCGACGTATCCAAGGAGTGCATTTGAAGGTCCAGTCCCATGATAGCGCCGATGGCTTGGCCGACCCGCTCCGCTGCCGCCTCGATCTCGCGGTCGCCGACATGCGCGTAGCGCATGGTCATGCGCACGCCGCTGTGCCCGAGCAGGCGGGCGACGACGGGCAGCGGCACGCCGTTCATCGCCGCCTGGCTGGCTACGGTATGGCGAAGATCGTGCAGGCGCACGTCCCCGATTCCGGCCTCGCGCCTTATACGATACCAGAGGGGGACGTCGCAGCATCGGGCGCGCGACGGGTCAAGGACAGACGGGAAGACCCAGGGGCCGTTTCCCTGCGCCATGCGGCGTTCGAGGATGTCCCGGGCCGGCGCGTTCAGCACGACCGTTCTTGGGCCGGTCTTGCTGTCGGCGAGTTCGATCCGGTCGCCCTTCACCTCCGCCCTGCGAAGATGCATGATCTCGCTCTTGCGGCAGCCCGTGAGCAGCAGCAGGCGGATGATGTCGGCCTGTTGAGCTTGCGACCGGGAGCCGTCGGCATATCGGTCGAGGGTGTCATGGAGGCGGGCGATTTCCTCGCGAGACAGGAAGCGGGTGATCTTCCGGCCGGGATTGCGCCGGATGCCGCGCACCGGGTTGATCCCGATATGGCCGCAGGCGATGGCATGGTTGAGAATCTGGCCCAGCAACGCGAGCGCGAGATTGGCCGTTCCCGGCGCGCTCCGGCTGGCGGCCTCGAACCAGCCGAGTGCCATGCTGCGGGTGATGCGGTCGAGACGACGGGAATCGAACGCCGGCAGCAAATGGCGTTTCAGCAAGCTGCGAAACGTCCTCTGCGTGGAGGGCTTGCAGCGATCGAAGCAGGCTGCCTTCCAGGGCCCGGCGACGAAGTCCCGGAACAGCGGCGCCGGCGCGCGAGTGTTCTCCTCCGCCTCGACCGCTTCCGCCGCTGTCGCAAGACACTCGCGGCGCACCTCCTCGACCTTGCGGAGCTCCGCCGGGCCGAAGGACATCTTCCGGATGCTGTCGGCCGTCTTGCGGTGGTAGATGAAGGTCCGGCTGCCGGAAGGGCGTACACGCACGCCGAGACCGGCAATGTTCATGTCCCAGACCGTGTATTCGCGTTCTTCCGGACGAAGCCTTGCAATGCCGGCATCGGTGAGCCTTTTGCGTTTCGGCATGGATCAGCCCTCCCCGAGAATGAGGGCAAGGGCGTCGGCGGCCTCGCGGACCGAACGGTCGGACAAATGCGCGTATTTCAGTGTCGTCTGCGCATCGTTGTGACCGAGCAGCCGCGCCGTGGTCGTGACGGTCTCGCCCTGCATGATGGCGATGCTGGCATAAGTGTGCCGGCAGTCGTGAAGCCGGACATCGGCGATCCCCGTTTCCTCGCGAACGCGACTCCAGAACCGCTCGAAGACGACCGACGACACCGGCCCGCGCGTTCGCGGCGAAGGGAAGACCCATCGGCCCTGCCGGGGGAGCCCGTCCAGCACGGCGCGGGCGGGCGAGGACAGCCACACGGTCCGGGGCCCGGTCTTGCCGTCGCGCAGGAACAGGCGTCCCTCCCTGTAGTCGGTCCATTGCAGCGTCGATATCTCGCTTTTGCGGCAACCGGTCAGCAGCAGCAGACGGATGAACGCGACATGACCCGGATGCCGGGCCTCGTGGCTGTCGAGAACCTTTGCTAGCCTGCGAAGCTCGGCCTCCGACAGGAAGCGTTCGCGCCCCTTGCGCCGGTAGCGGCGGATGCCGGTGCAGGGATTGCTGCCTTCCGGGCGGTAGCCGTAAATCTCTGCCTGGCGCATGATGACGGAGAGAATCGGCGCGGATCGGTCAGCCACCACGGGCGTCGCGCGCAGGGAGGCGAACCAGCGCTGCACGTCCTGCTTCGTGATGTCGGCGATGTTCTGGCCCCGGAACCGGGGAAGGATCGTGCTACGGAGATAGTTCCGGTTGACCTTCATGGTTCCGGGCTTCCAATGCCGCCCGTAGCGGTCGAAGACTTCGTCGGCCACGGCCTCGAAAAGCCGGTCTTCGGGAAGGGCGGGCGTCTCGTCGCGCCGGATGGCGGCGAGCAGTTCCGCTGCCTGCCGGCGGGCCTCGTCGAGGCCAATGCTGCTGGCGTCGCCTAGGGTCTTCCAGAGGCGCCGGCCCTCGTGCTGGCTGTGGACGAAGAACCGCCTGGCACCCGAGGGCAGGACGCGGACGCCGAAACCCTTCAGGTCGCTGTCGCGGATATCGTATGGGGACTTGCGGGGCTTGAGGGCCTCGATCCGGCTCTGTGTGAGGCGGCGATCGGGCATGGGTTTTCCTCCTGCATTCTGTTGCAGGCGGGGGAAAATGCACTTGCATTTTTATTCCTGACCTGCGTTTGCACGAGGAAAAACAAACGCTTTATCAATACCTTAGCACCGCAGGTGCGGTGACCGGTGTGCCACCAGACCGTGAGTCTGGCTGCGCGCACACTGGAGGCCGCCGGCCTTCCCACTGTGGTCATGGGCTGCGCCAAGGACATCGTGGAGCATGCGGGCGTGCCGCGCTTCCTGTTCAGCGATTTCCCGCTCGGCAACCCGGCCGGGCGCCCGCATGACCCCGAATCGCAGCGCGATACGCTGGCTCTGGCGCTCCGGCTGCTGGAAAGCGCGACCGGCCCGAACACCACGCTGCGCAGTCCGCTCCGCTGGTCGGAGGATCCGTCCTGGAAGCGGGACTTCTCCAATATCGATCTGGTGCCGCCGGAGGAGATCGCGCGCCGCCGGTCGGAGTTCGACCGCATCAAGGACGTGGCGAAGGCCCGGCGCGACGAGGATGCGGCCGTCGGCTGACCGGGCGGGAAATCCGGGCTATACCCCTTGCATGGAACGAAGCCCGCAAGTGAGGAGCGCCCGAATGGAGTATGCCGATGGCATGATGCTGGCCGAGAAGGCCGCCGGCATCGGCTGGATGACCTTTAACAATCCGGCCCGGCGCAACGCGATGACCATGGAGATGTGGCAGGGCGCCGCCGCCATCCTCGCGGATTTCGAGGCGGACCCGGAGGTGCGCACGATCGTGCTGAAAGGCGCGGGCGACAAGGCCTTCGTCTCCGGGGCCGACATCTCGCAATTCGAGAAGAACCGTGCCGACGCGGCCGCCGCCGCGCGCTATGCCGAAGCGACCGATGCCGGCCGCCAGCGGCTCGCCGGCGCCGAAAAGCCCGTGATCGCCATGATCCGCGGCTTTTGCATGGGCGGCGGCCTCGGCATCGCCATGACCTGTGATCTGCGCTTCGCCGCCGAAGGCTCCGAATTCGGCATTCCCGCCGCCCGGCTTGGCATCGCCTATAATTTCGAGAATGTGCGGAGCCTTGTCGGGCTGGTTGGCCCGGCACGCGCCAAGGATATTCTGTTCTCCGGCCGGCGGCTGCCGGCGGAAGAGGCCTATGTCATCGGGCTGATCGACCGCGTGCTGCCGGCGGCGGAACTGGAAGGGCATGTCAGGGACTATGCCGCCCGGCTCGCCGCCAATGCGCCGCTCTCCATCCGCGCGTCCAAGCTCACGATCCGCGAAGTGATGGCCGACCGCCAGGAGCGCGAGGCCGGCCTTGTCGAGGCGTTGGCCAGGGCCTGCTTCGACAGCGCCGACTACCGCGAGGGCCGCACCGCCTTCATGGAAAAGCGCCGCCCGGCCTTCACCGGCAGTTGAGGCGCGGGAGGCATGCCGTAACCGGATAGAGGCCATGCGCTGCCGGCATGTAGATCATGACAAATCTGGCATGCCATGACGGGCCGCTGTCGTTGACAGGGGCGCGACGGGCGGCCATCAAGCCGGGGAACCGGCGGGCGAAGGAGCGGACCCATGCAGGACGGTGATCTCTACGAGATTTATGCGGTCAAATACGGCGAGGTGGCCGACCGCGCGGTGAGCGAGAACATGATCGGCGGCGACCCGCATGACATGTCCGGCCAGCTCGACTTCTATGTCTGGGCCGTGGTCGGGCGCTCGCGGACCTTCATCGTCGATACGGGCTTCAATCACGAGACGGCGGCCGAGCGCAACCGCAAGCTGCAGCGCCTGCCGAAGGAGGGCCTCGCCCTTGTCGGCGTCGATGCGGAGGCGGTGCACGATGTGGTGGTGACGCATCTCCACTACGACCATGCCGGCACGCTCTCGGACTTCCCCAATGCGCGCTTCCACCTCCAGGCGCAGGAGATGGAATACGCCACCGGCCCCTGCATGTGCCACGAGGTGCTGAAGGCGCCCTACCATGTCGAGGATGTCTGCACGATGGTGCGCAAGCTCTATGCGGGCGAGCTGACCTTCCATGACGGCGACGCACAGCTTGCGCCCGGCGTGTCGGTGCATCATATCGGCGGCCACGCAAAGGGTCTGATGAGCGTGCGTGTCGAGACGCGGCGCGGGCCGGTGGTGCTGGCGTCCGATTCGGCGCATTTCTACGCCAATCTGGAGCAGCGCAGGCCTTTCCCCATCGTTTACAATGTCGCCGACCTGCTGGCGGGCTTCGACCGGCTGGAGGCGCTGGCGGGCGCGCCGGACCGGGTGGTGCCGGGCCACGACCCACGCGTGCTGCACCGCTATCCCGCCGCCTCCGAGGAACTCCGCGGCATTGCCGCCCGCCTCGACGCCGACCCGGCCTGAGCCCTTGCGTCTCGGCGTTCTGGACCAGTCGATCGCCGCCGAGGGCCGTCCGCAGGCCGAGGCGATCCGCAATACAGTGGCGCTGGCCGAGCATTGCGAGCGGCTCGGCTATGACCGTTTCTGGGTTTCGGAGCACCACAACCATCCGACCATCGTCGGCACGGCGCCGGAAATCCTGGTCGCCGGCATGGCGGCCCGGACCTCACGCATCCGCATCGGCAGCGCCGGCGTCATGCTGCCGCATTATGCGCCGTTCAAGGTTGCCGAGCAGTTCCGGGTGCTGGATGCGCTGGCGCCGGGGCGCGTCGACCTCGGGCTTGGCCGCGCGCCGGGCTCGGACGGGCTGACGGCCTTCGCCCTCAATCCGCGCGCCAATGAGCGCCCGGCGGAATTTCCCGCCGACATCCGAGACCTGCAAGCCTGGCTCAAGGCAGAGCCGCTGCCGGAGGGCCACCCGTTCGTCAGGCTCGGCGCCTTCCCGCAGGGCGATACCGCGCCGCAGATCTGGCTGCTGGGCTCGTCCAATTACGGCGCACAGGTGGCGGCCTGGTTCGGTCTGCCCTACGCCTTCGCCTGGTTCTTCACCGACGGGCGCGGGGCGCGGGAAGCGCTCGACCTCTATCGCGAGCATTACCGGCCGAGCGCGGACTGGCCGGCGCCGCATTCCGCGATCTGCGTCTGGGCGCTGGCGGCCGACAGCGAGGAGGAGGCGGCGTTCCATTTCGGCCCGCGCCTGCGCTGGCGGCTCGGGCGCGACCGGGGCATGTTCCTGCCGCTCGAATCCGCCGAGAAGGCCGCCGCCTACGACTACAGTGACAGCGAGGCGGCGCGGCTGGCGCGTTTCCGCGAGCAGGCAATCGTCGGCCGGCCGGAGCCGGTGGCGGCGCGCATCCGGGCCATCGGCGCGGAACTCGGCGTGGACGAGATCGCCATCGTCACCTGGACGCATGACGAAACCGTCCGCCGGCGCAGCTACGAACTCATGGCCCGCACCTGGGGCCTCGCCCCCTGCTGATCCGGCGGCAGCGGCGGACAACCGGTCGCGAAGCGCGCTGACGAACACCTGGCGGCCCCGGGCTTGATCCGGCCACACCAGCGCCGCCCGGCAAGATCCCCGCCTGTCCGGGCTCCGCTTTCGCGGGGGGCGGCAACAGAGAGGTGGTAGGGCGCTACTGGCTGGCCCAGACGATGCGGGCGATCCAGTCCAGGTCGCTGCGGGCAAGCATGCGGTCCTTATGGTCCGGGTTGAAGGAGCGCAGCTCGACGCGGCGCGCGCTCAGCCGGCCCAGCCATTTGGCCAGCACCTCGCCCTCACGGGTGCGCGCCACCACGCGGTCGCCTCGCCGGAGGCTGGCTGCCGGCGACACCACCACGACGTCGCCGTCACGATAGACCGGCTCCATGCTGTCGCCCGCGATCTCCAGCGCATAGGCGTTGGGGTCGCCAAGGTCCGGAAAGGCGACCTCGTCCCAGCCCGCGCCCACCGGATAGCCGGCATCGTCGAAAAAGCCGTTGCCGCCTGCCTGCGCATGGCCAATCACCGGGATCGTGTGCGCCGGCGCACCCTCGCGGCGCAATTGCTCGACAAACAGCCCGGACAGGCCGCTGCCCGTGGCCGCCATCGCCTTGGAAATGCTCTCCGTGCCGGGCCAGCGCGGGCGCCCGCCCCTGGTGGTGCGCTTGCTGCGGTTGAAGGTGGTGGCGTCCAGCCCCGCCCGCTTGGCGAGCCCGGAAACGGAAAGGCCGTGACGCTCAGCCAGCGCGTCGATCGCGGCCCAGACTTCAGCGTGGGTCAGCATGACTGCCATATATGCACATTTCCGCTTGACATGCACTAGGAATTGGATCACATATGGGCAATCAGAACAATAAAGGAACATAAGGGGGATTCATGCCTGTTCCCGATCTGTCGCGTCCCCCGGCCGGGGAGCGCCCGTTCGACAATGCCGAGGAGGCCTGGTTCTGGTTCATGGCTTGGCGTCTCGCGGTGGAGGATGGCGGCACGCCGAGCCATGAGGGCAGGGGCCGGCCCTGCATGCCGCTCGACATGCTGGCCTGCCTGCGCCGGCTTGCGGGACCCGGCCGGCTCACCCGGCTGCATTTGCGGGTGCTGGCCGGATTCGGCCGCCGCCTCAAGGCGCCCGGCTACGGGCCGCTCGCCAAGCTCTGGGACGAGAGCATGGCGCATCTGGACGAGCTTTTCCGCGCCAAGGGCATCGTCGCCCGGAAAGGCCGGGGAAGCAGGGAGCCGGGAAACAGAGGGATAGCGGCATGATCGACGGTTCGGGAAAGGTAGGCCGTCCCGGCGGGCGAGCGCTCGCCGTGTTCTCAGGCAAGGCCGATCTCGGCTGGCTCCGGCTGCTGCGGCCGGGCTTCCGCCATTGCTTTGTCGCGTTGGAAGAGGCGGGGCGCTGGATCACGGTTGATCCGCTGGCCGGCTATACCGATGTCGCCGTGCAGCCCGTGCCGGCGGCCTTCGACCTTGCCGGCTTCTACCGCGAGCGAGGCTTCACCGTGGTCGAGACGCGCCGGCGGCGGCGCTTCCGGCCCGCTCCGCTGCTGCCCGCTACCTGCGTCGAAGTGGCCAAGAGAGTGCTCGGAATCGCCTCCTGGCGCGTGCTGACACCGGGGCAGTTGCACGATTTTCTGGTCTATAATAGGTAAATAATCATATGACCTCTTGACAAATGCCAAAGCGAGTGTAGGATGAAATCGAACATAAAGGAAACATGCATGAATGCCGAAACACTGCAGCCGGAGGCGCTGCTGGCGGGATACCGACGCGCCGATGCTCGGCGCCGGCCCTGGGAGGCGCTCTGGCACGATTGCGCAACCCATGCCCTGTCCCATGGCGCGGACGGTGCGGCGCGCATTTACGACGCAACCGCCGCTGACGCCGCGGAGCAGCTCGCTGCAAGTCTGCTCGCCGAACTCACCCCGCCCTTTGAGCGCTGGGTCGGCTTCGAGCCCGGAACCGAGGCGGGCCCCGATGCGGCCGGGACGCTGGAGCTGGCGGCCGGGATCGTCCAGGGCCATCTCGACCGCTCTGCCTTCGCGGTCGAGATGCACCAGGCGCTACTCGACCTTGTCGTGCTGGGCACGGGCTGCCTGCTTTTCGAGGAAAGTGCGATCGGTCGCGCCTCGGCTTTCCGCTTCACCGCCGTGCCGCTCAAGGAGGTCGTGCTGGAGGAGGGGCCGGAAGGCCGACTCGACCGGGTGTGCCAACCAGGGACGAATTTGGCTCCGGAGGTGACCCTGGGGGCCGAAGCGCTATTTTCCTCGCAAGTGGTTGCACTGTAGGGGATTTCTGGAGACGGCGCAAGACCCCGTGCATCACTTTGATTGCGGGGAATTCGGCCAGGCACTTGCAGATTGGGGATTTTTCGGGGTTCGTCGTGGAGCGGCCGTGGATTCGCGCGGTGCTCCACGGGCCCCCGCGTGTGTCTGGACACGGCATGGATGGGGTGCTCCAAAATCGGGCGGGAAACGCATGGTCGTCCGTGCGCGTGCCGGATGAGAGCGGACTGCCGTTTCTTGCGGAATAATGGGGGCTGACGGCACTGGCGGCGCCTTGTGTCGCTGGCTCGATTGCAGGCGCCTGCGGGGATTCCGTCGTGAGTTCGCGGATTGGGCATCTTGCGGCGCCTCCGGGGATCGGGAAGAGTGGATTCCCGGGGCGCGGCCTCCACATTGATACAGCATTGATGCGGGGTGCTCCGATGTTGCCGAAAAACACGCGGCGCGCGCTGCCGGTGTGCTCATGCAGCGCGTCCATGCGGCGTGCATGTGGTGCGTGTGCGGGCCCGCGTGCCGAACGAAACCCGACTACCGGCCATGGGTGACGCGGGCGGATGAAGCGCCGCCATGCTGCCGGGTTCCCCTGCTACGGGGCGATTGGCGGCGCTGGCGCGCGCTTTGCGTCGCTGCGTCGCTTGCAGGGCGTTGCGGGGATTGCGCTCTGGATTCGCGGATTCGGGATTTCACGGTGCTCCCGGGGATCGACTGCGGGTCTTGTGCCTGACAAAGGGGATAGTCCGGGGGTGCGGCGTGTGCACGGACGGGGCCTGTACATGCACAGGGCATGGATACGCGCGCCGGGCGTCGGATGCAGGCACACGGAGCACACGGAGCACACCGCGCGAGCACACCGCGCAGGAGCACGCTGCGGGAGACGCCGCGCAGGAGCACGCTGCGGGAGACGCCGCTGCCGGAAGCGTCGGCCGCTGCGGAAGCCGCCGCAGAAGCGCCGCCTGTTTCGGGAGGCGCCGCCGCCGGAAGCGCCGGCCGCTGCGGAAGCCGCCGCAGAAGCGCCGCCTGTTTCGGGAGGCGCCGCCGCCGGAAGCGCCGGCCGCACGAAAGCCGCCGCAGAAGCGCCGCCTGTTTCGGGAGGCGCCGCCGCCGGAAGCGCCGGCCGCACGAAAGCCGCCGCAGAAGCGCCGCCTGTTTCGGGAGGCGCCGCCGCCGGAAGCGCCGGCCGCACGAAAGCCGCCGCAGAAGCGCCGCCTGTTTCGGGAGGCGCCGCCGCCGGAAGCGCCGGCCGCTGCGGAAGCCGCCGCAGAAGCGCCGCCTGTTTCGGGAGGCGCCGCCGCCGGAAGCGTCGGCCGCACGAAAGCCGCCGCAGAAGCGCCGCCTGTTTCGGGAGACGCCGCCGTCGGAAGCGCCGGCCGCTGCGGAAGCCGCCGCCGAGGCGTCGCCTGTTTCCAGAGCCGCCGCCACCGGAAGCGCCGGCGGCTGCGGAAGCCGCCGCAGAAGCGCCGCCTGTTTCGGGAGGCGCCGTCGCCGAGGCGCCGGGCGCTGCGGAAGCTGCCGCAGAAGCGCCGCCTGTTTCGGGAGACGCCGCCGCCGGAAGTGGCGGCCGCCGCAGAAGCCGCCGCAGAAGCGCCGCCTGTTTTCGGAGGCGCCGCCGCCGGAAGCGCCGAAATGGACGCCGCGCCCAGCGCCCGTCCTCCATGGAGCGGCCGTGGGGTTGGACCGCGCGGCATGAGAAACGCCCCGAGGCGGACCCCGGGGCGTCGCTGAACGGAAATAGAAAAGCCCCGGAACCCGAAGGCTCCGGGGCTGGCGGACAATCGCTCAGGCGGCGAGGTCCGTCTCGTATGCTTCCGGGGGCGGCGCCGGCGGACGGTCCTGCTCCGGCCTGGGGTCGAGGAAGTTGATGGAGCCGCGCGGGCCCACGACGATCTCGGTCGTGTAGCGGTCATTGCCGTCACGGTCCTGCCACTTCCGGGTGCGCAGCTTGCCGGTGATGTGGACCTGGCGGCCCTTGGCGGCGTGCTTGCGCAGCATGGCGACCAGGCCGTCCTGGAAGACGACAATCCGGTGCCACTCTGTGGACTTCCTGTAGTCGCCGCTCTGGCGGTCCCTGTAGACCTCGCTGGTGGCGATGGAGAAATTGGCGACGTCACCGCCGCTCTGCATGGTGCGGAACTCGGGGTCCGCGCCCAGATTGCCGATGAGGTCGACGCGATTGAGACCGTTCATGATGCTTGCTCCCTGCAAGAGGTTGATTGCGAGCCGTTACAACTCACCCCGAACAACCCCTTCCCAGCCTTCGCAGCGTGGATGCCGCAAAGGACGGGGAAGGGGAAAGACGATGGGGATGCAGGGGGGATCTATCGCTGCCGCAACATATGACCCCAGACGGCATAGACGCCCCAGTACTGGACGCCGGAGTCGGGCTTCTTCTCGCAGCGGCAGATGAGGATCTCGTTGCGCGCCGGGCGCAGGTCCCGCACCGTGGCCCGCGACAGGGTCAGCGGATGGCCCTTTCGGCCCGGCAGGCGGCGGATGTCGCCGTCGATGGTGGTGCGGTAGCGCTCGACCACATAGGTCTTGTCCTCGAGGCCGCGCCCGAAGAGGTGGGTGAGGAAGGTATTTGCATCGGGGCGAAGGAAGGAAGCCGTCATGCCGGTCATGGGGGATATCTCCGGTTGGGGAAGGACGCGGGCAGACCCGCATCGATACCCCGACAAACCCCTTCCCGACCTTGCCGGCCTTGCGGCTGCCGGGGACCGGGAAGGGGGGCGACGGGCCGCGCTACCGGCCTGCGGCCATGGGCGCGTCGTCGGTGATGATCTCGACATCGTCGATCGTGAGCTTCGCGTAGGCCAGCGCGCCTGCGACCTCCATGGGCGTCTCCCAGGTGCCGTGGTCGGTGCCGGTGGCGATCTCGATCACGGTGTAGCGGGTGGGCAGGTCCGGCATGCCGCGATATTCGTATGAGCGCTGGCGGTCGAGGCAGGGGCGGCACTCCCGCATGAGGGGTTCCGGGGGCCGCTGGCCGCAGCGGGGGCAGAGGCCGGCCTGCCGGCGCTCGCGGGTCACGAGATGGTAGCGGCGCCGGGCGCTTGCGAGGCGCGCCTCCCGGCACGGGGCGCAGGATCCGGACTCACCGACCGGGGCGCGTCTTGCGCACTGGACACAAACGCCCCGGACGCGGGCATCGGCGACCCTGCGATGCCACCTCGCGCGCTCGCCGGCGCGGCGCACGTCCTTGCAGGGCAGACAGAGGACGAAGCCCTTCAGGGGGTCGCAGGTCCCGCACCGAACGCAAAGGCCTTGCGTGACGCGGGCGAGGACCCTGCGGTTGTACCGGTCCAGCCAGACGGCAAGGCAGGCCTCGCAGGCGGTTCGACCGCGAACGGCGGATGCCTGTCCGCAGACCAGGCACAAACCGACGGCGCGGCGCATCTCGCGGCGGCGTTTGGCGGCCTCCCTGTCCCGCCTGGCGGTGAGCGGCTGGCAGTCGGCACAGCGGCGGCGTCCCGGGGCGGGGGCAACCTTGCCGCATTCGATGCAGAGCGACCGGTCGCCCTGGCGGCGCTGGCGCTCGCTGCGGTCGCGATGGGCCCGGCGACGGGCCTCGAGGCAGTCCTCGCAGCTGGTCTTGCCGTCTGCGGGCCTGTTATTTCCGCAACGAAGGCACAGGCCGGCCTTGCTCCGTTCATCGCGGAGGCGCTGCTTGCGGGCACGGTTCGCCGCGCGATCGTTCTCCCGGCAGGCGTCGCAGCGGCGGGGGCCGGGTTTCGGGATGGGGGTTCCGCAGTCGCGGCAGAGGCCGAGATTGTGCAGGAGGAGGCGGCGCTTGCGTTCCGACTTGCGGGAACTGGCGCGGCGGCGCTCGAGGCAGCCGGCGCAGTATTTCGCGCTGTCCGCGGGATTGCCGGAATGACAGCCGCAACTTGCGGCCTCGGCAGGCGGATGCGGATGACAGGGGGCGGAAGCCGGGGGCATGGGGGATATCTCCTGCTGGACGAACGGGCGCGGGAGCCGGTCGGACGGGCGTCCCCGCGGAAATCGCCCCGACAACCCTTTCCCTACCTTTCGAGCGGGCCGCGGCGGTAACGGCCGGCCGGTCGGGCGCGCAGGCGAGCGCCGCGACGGTCCGGACCGGGGGAAATGGAGGGGCCGGAAACCGGGCCGCCGGTTTTTCGGCCCCTCCATGGCGTCTACCGGGGAGGGACTTCAGCAGCCGGGCGCCGTTTTCGACCGCCGCGGGCAGGATGGCGGCCGGCGTCACGCCCTGGTGGTGGTGCCGGTCCAAGCCTGGCGATCATCGCGGCCGAGGCCGGGAGGCGCGTCTATTACGGCACGCTCGCGGGGCTGATCGACTCCCTCACCGAGGCGAAGACCGCCGCCGGCAACCTGTCCCACCGCCTGCGCGTGCTCACCCACCCCGGCACCGAGCCTGGGGGGACGACCTCACGCCCCAGGTGGGAACTTTTGGATCACATGAAATGAGAACTTTTCGGTCCCAATTGACACTGTCGTCGACAGGATGGCGGCCGGGGGTGCCGCACCTCGTGTCGCCGCTTCGTTTGCAGGGGGTGCGCTTTGATTTCGCGGATTGGGGATCTTATGGTGCTCCCGGGGATTGGCCGGGGAGGCCACGGCTGACAACGGGACCATCCCCGGGGGCGCGCGGCGTGACCATGGATACGCCATGGATGGTGTCCTATGGCTGCACCGGGAAACGCGCCTTCTGTCGCCGTGTTCCCCGGAGGGAGGAACGGTTTGGCCGGGGATGATGGCAGGAAGAGGCCGCGCTCGGTGATGGCGACCGACAGCGAGTGGCGCCTCGTGCGCGACCGGGCGGCAAAGGCGGGGCTGTCGGCTTCGGAGTTCCTGCTGTCGCGCGGGCTTGCGCCTGCGGAGCCGGCGGTCGGGGGTGGCGGGCTGCCGCCTGCGGCGCAGCGGCGCCTGGCGGTCGATCTGCGCCTTCTGGCTCTGGCGGAGCGCCTGCGGCTGGCGCAGGAGGGCCGGGAAGGCGTCTGGCGCCGTCTGGTGGAGGAAGCGGAAGCCTCGGTGGCCGATGACGAGAGGGAGGGCTGAGCGGCCGGGGATTCGGTATGGCGCCAGTGCTCCCGGACCGCCTGCGCGCGGCGGCTGCTTGCGCCGTCAGTATGAGAGGCCGTACCCCCTGGTGAGTTCTTGGCGCCGCGCGTAGACCTCGCCCATGTGGCGCCAGCATTCCGCGGAGAGGTTCTCGAAGCTCCGGGCGAGTTCGGCGGGCAGGGCCTGCGCCAGCCCGGACAGGGAGAGCCTGTCGTCGGGATCGACGGTCTCGCGGACATGGTGGCGGAAGGCGGCGAGGGTCTCTTCGGGCCAGGCGCGGTTCCTGCGGGCGAGTTCGACCAGCGCGTCACGGTCGCGCTCGTCTTCGGGCCTTGTGACGGCGTGCATCAGCATGTCGAGGCGGCCGGGGTCGTGGCGCTGGTCGGCCGCGGCGAACGCGCCGGCGTCCGGCAGTTCGATCCGGCGGGGCCCCGCCTCGGGATCGCGCGCGGCGCGGCGGATCGCCTCGATCTCGGCAACGAGGTCGGCCATGTCGATCCAGCGGCGGTCGACATGGTCGCTCTGGGTGGGGTTGCCGGAGGCGCGCCAGTTCCGGAAGGTCTCGACGAACTGTTCGGCCCGGACGTCCCACTTGCGGTAATCCGGATCGACGTCGTTGAGGGCCCGGGGCGCGGGTTCGGGCGCCGGGGGGATGTCGTCTTCGGTCCGGAACAACCCGAGGGCGCGGCCGATGAGCCCCGGACGGGCGGCCTCCTCCTCCGGGGCGGGCGGTTCCGGGGCAAGGGCGCGGTCGAGAATGGCGGGATATGTCTCCAGATGGGCCCGGGCCCGCCCGATCGTGTTCCGGATTGTGTCGCGGGAACGGATTTCGCTGTCGATCATGGCCTGGAACTGCTCAAGGTAGCGGCGGTCCCTGTCGGAGAGCCCGGGGGTTGCGAGCAGCCGCGCGGCCTCGGCGCGCAGCGGCTCGATGCCGGGCTGGTAGATGAGGGCGCTCTCGCCGGCGGCGGCGTCGGCCTCGTCAACGGCATCGCGGATGCGCCGGCAGCCGCGGGCTGCCTCGGCCTGGCCCCGCTGCGCCCCGGCCCTGCCGGCGGCCGCCTCCGCCTCCTCCCGGAGCGCATGGCCCGCGCCCGCCATGAGCGCCTCCGCCGCTTCCGCCGCCGCACGCCATGCCGCCGCATCCTGCGGCGCGGCCATCCGGATCTGCGCTTCCAGATCGTCCAGCGCCCGCAGCGTGCCTCTTGTCGTCACCGCCCGTTCCCGGTGCCGCTCCGCCCGGTCGCGCCATTCGGCCGCCGCCCGGGGAGACCCGTCTTCCAGGGCATCCGCGACCGTCCCGGCGATGGCGGATGCGCCGCCATGCGCCGACGTCCGCTGCTGCCGCAGTTGCCGCCATGCCTGCACATCCGCCACAGTCAGTGGCGCCATCTCCCGCTCCGCTCGCGCCGCCTCGGAGATCCGGCGCCCGACCAGCCTGTAGATCCAGCGTTGCACCTCCACATCGAGCGCCCGTTGCCGCGCCCGGGCGTCGCGCGCCGCCGCCGCCTCGCCCGCCACCAGCGCCCTGTCGGCCAGAGCGCCGAAGGCCATCGCCGCCTCCCGGGTGGCCGCGCTGTGGCGCTCTATCGAGGCCGTGTCGATATCCCTGTCGGAGAGGGCCCCGGCGGGCGCCAGACGCTCCGAGGCCGCATCCGCCGCCGCCAGCGCCACGTTCAGAATACGGTAGAGCCGCGCCCGCCTCCCGGATCCGCTCTCCCTCGCCGCCCCGATATCGTCCCCGTCATGGCCGGCGGCGGCAGCCGCTTCCGTGAACGCGGCGGCGGCCTCCGCGTCCCGGGCCCGTTCGACCGCTGCAATCCGCGCCCGCAGCGCCTGCCTGTCCCCCAGCCCGCCCGCCGGCAGGGCGGCGAAGGCGCGTTCGGCCTCCTCCGCACGGGCCCGCGCCGACGAAAGCGCCGCCTCCGCCTCCACCAGCCGGTGCCGGGCCTCCCCCTGGTACCGCCGATCCGCCCGCAGGCCGTCCAGGAACTGAGCCGCCGTCTCCGCGCGGATGGTGGATTTCGCCGGGACCGCCGTGTCCACCTCGCCGATCGCCTCCAGCGCCGTCAGCCGCGCGCCCGTGTTCGCCTCCAGCGTCTCCACAAGCTGCTCGCGATTGTCGGTCAGCACCACAGCCTGCTCGCGCGCCCGGCCCAGCTGCACATAGAGCGTCTGCTGGTTCACCAGCGGCCCGGCGCCCGTATCCAGCACCGCGATCACCCGGTCATGCGTCTGCCCCTGCGCCGCATGCACCGTGGACGCATAAGCGTAGGCCAGATGGCGCAACTGCGGGTCGTTCCGCGCGAAGCTCATCTCCCGCCCGTCGGAGAGCCCCATCCACAGCACCCCCTTGCCGATCTCCAGCACCTCCATACGGTCGCCATTGGCAAGGCCGCGCTCCCGGTCGTTGCGGGTCCAGCGCAGCCGCTCGCCTTCCCTGATCCGCAGCGTCTTCGCCTCGAACAGGTCGAGCCGGTAGCGCAGCTCGCTGCCCGGCTTCAGGTGGCGCGGCCGGCCGTCGCCATGGGCAAGCCTCACCCGGTCCTCCTCAACCTCCATCACCGTGCAGGCATCGTCCCTGGCGATGCGGTAATGCTTCATGTCGCGGTTGAAGAGCGCGATATCGCCCTCGCGCCAGTTGCGGGGATCGCCGGTCTCGGCGCGTGTGAGGTTGAGCGGCACCAGGGTCTCGATCTCCATGGCGCGCCCGCGCAAGGCCCCCTCGGCCTCCAGACCCTCGCGCACCGCCTCCTCGACCTGGGCCCTGAGCGCGCGCGTCGGCACCAGCAGCGCCGTTGCCGCCCGCGCCTCCGCCGACAGCCTGAGCCAGAGACCGGCCGCCACACCCGCGATCTCCTCGGCCGGGACTTCCCGGAGATTGCCCCCCAGACGCGCGAGCGCCGCGCCCGGCTCGCCCTCGATCATCTCCCCGACCGCCGCCCTCAGGTCCGGATCGCGCTGCCGGCGCAACTCGTCCATCTCCACAACGCCCATGCCCGCCTGCTGCATCTGCCGGAAGGGCTGGCCCGCCTCCACGCCCCGCAACTGCCGCTTGTCGCCCACAAGCACGAGGCGCGCCACCTCCAGACGCTCCGCAATCCTGAGCAGCGACCGCGCCTGCGCCGTGCCCGCAAGCGACATCTCGTCGACCACCACCACCGCGCCGCCATAGCGTTCTTTCAGGCGAACGAGCGTGTCGGCATCCGCGACCCCGTCCGCCACCTCACGGCAGCGCGTCAGGAACCATTGCAGCGTCCGGCAGGCGAGGCCCGTCTCGCGCGAGAGCGTCCCCGCCGCAGACGCCGACGGCGCCAGCCCCAGCACAGGCCGCCCGCCCAGGCACGACACGGCCCGGCGCAGCATGACCGTCTTGCCGCTGCCCGCATGGCCCTGCACGCCCAGCACCCGGTCGCGGCTCTCCAGGATCGAGCGCACCGCCTCGCGCTGGCCGTCGCTCAACCCCGCCAGCGCTTCTTCCGGAACGGCATGCGCCGCGAGCGGCTTCACCGCGCCGATGCCGGCCTTCATGCGCGCAAGCACCTCCCGCTCGGCCCTGACCGCCCGCGCCGTCGTCCATGCCGCGCCCACGCCCCGCCGGATTGCCGGCAGCAGATGCCTGTCACGCTGCAGGTCCGCAAAGGCGCCCTCGATCTCCTCCAGACGGTAAAGCCCCGGCCTGTGCGCCAGAGCCAGCGCCAGCGCCTCCCTCGCCGGGAATACCGAGGCGCGTTCCTCCAGCTGTTCCAGAACCCGCCAGGCGATCTCCAGCGCCGTCGGCGGCTCCGGGTGGCGCGCGCCGATCTTCCTGAGCGTCCGCTTGGCGAGACCGCGCTCCTCGGCAAAATCCCGCCACAGCGCCTCCAGCTCCGCCCGGCGCGGCTCGTTCTTGCGCGCCCTTGTGGCCAGCGTCGCCATCTGCGCCGTGCGCGCATCGTAGCGCCAGCCCTTCTCGCGGATGAAGTCGAGGATCTGCCGCCGCCGGCTCGAGAACGCCTCCAGCGCCGCCCGCGGCCAGCCCGATATCTCGAACCCCGGCACACGCCCGATCATCGACGGCCTGAGCGCGAAGCCCGCCTTCCGCAGCCCGTGCGCCAGCTCGTTGCGGTAGAACGCCCCGACCAGCTTCTCCGAACGGCGCAGCAGGCCGATCTCGGCACTCCGCCACTGTTCCCCGTCGCGCGTCATGTTCGCGATCACGCAATGGGTGTGAAGTTGCGGGTCGTTGTTGCGGCTGGTGATGTGCCGGAAGGTTGCCGCCACCAGCATGGGTGCGTTCACCTGCACCGAGCGCCGCTCCTCCCGGCTCCAGCGCCGCGTCCGCAAGAGCCGCGTCTCGACGAAGTCCAGCGTCGCGCGCACCGCCGCGTCATGCGCGCGCATCGCCCTCGCCGCGCCCGGCCCGCCCAGCAGCGCCTCCAGCGACACCGACTTCGGCGCCGACAGCGTGATGTCCACACCCGGGCGGTGCTCGTGCGCCCCGTCGCGCAGCCGTCCGAGGCGAATGTCCGTGCCCGGCACATATCCCTGAAGCACGCGGCGGAACTCTCCGGGCTCCACATGGCCGCTCAGCCCCAGCGCCGCCGCCCCGCTGCCCCGCCACCGGCTTGCCTTGCGGTGCTCGTCATCGCTGCGGGCGTAATAGTCCTCCGCCTCAGCCTGCCCCGGGCCTGATCCGGGGGTTACAGGCTTGCCCAGCCCATGCCCCTCGCGGCGGAAATAATGCACCGTCGAGGAGGCCGAGGTGAGGCTGACCACCGTCGCTACCATGGGCAGAGCCTAGCCCATTGCACGCGGCGGCGCATGCACGGACCTGCTCCCGATACCGGTCGGTATTGTCGGGACTACGCGTTCGGGGGCCACACGAACGCCAGGGCATCGAACCGCCGAAGCACCGGCATATCGGAGGCGCCCGCCGTTCAGTCGAGCAGGCGGCGCAGGGCGGCGGTGTCGAGGTTCCGTAGAAATACCGCCGCATCGATCAACGCCAGCAGTGTCATGCATGCTTGCGCTTGCGCGGCAGTCTCGCGATGCCGCGAGAGAATTCCCCGGGAAGGAGGCCGCCCCGTCATGTTCCGATCCCGGGGGCATCGGGAGCATTCCGCTGGCGGCGAAATTGTGGCAGAATCGACCACAATCCTTGATCGCGTTTCGGAAGAGGTCGGTATCGGAGGGACAGGTCATGACCCCAATGATTGCGAGGATCGGAACGGCGGCATCGGCCCTGTTCATGGGCCGGCTGCCGGTTTCGGGGTTGACAGGCGGAGGCGCCGACATGGCTACAATTAAGCCGAGCCGAGCCGAGCCGAGCCGAGCCGAGCCGCGCTTCCTGCGTCTTCAGCACGGGGCCGCTCTCGCCCGCTAGCCTCCCCGCCTGAGTCTTCCGCATCCGCCGGCAGGCGCTCCGACACCCGCCCGCCCGCTTCTTCCTCCGACAGCTTCGATCTTTCTGCCGCCCGCGCCGCAGCGGGTCCCCGTCCTGCCGCCCGCAATCTGCGGCGCGGCCTGTTTTCGGCCTTGCTCGGCCTGCCGCTGCTGCTCGGCCTCGCCGCCCCGGTTGTCGCACAGACGACAAGAACTCTCGATATTCAGTAAGCGCTGCCAGAGAGGCACGCCGCTTTCAGCTTGACGGCGGCTTGAAGTGCCCGGGTAGCAGCTCGTCGATGCGGCTGTTTGGATGGCCGGCGGCGATTTTCTCGAGCGTGTCCTTGAGCCAGGCGTAGGGCTCGATCTGGTTCAGTTTCGCCGTTTCTATCAACGAGGCGATACGTCCCCATGCGGCGGCGCCTTCGTCGTGGCCGGCGAACAATGCGTTTTTTCTCGACAGGGCAATCGGCCGTGCGAGGTTCTCGACGGCATTGCTGTCCATCTCGACGCGGCCGTCGGCGAGGAAGAGCTGGAGACCGTCCCAGTGGCGGGCGATATAGGCGAGCTTTTCGCCGAGGCGGGACTTGGGCGAGACGCGGGCGCGCTGCTGTTTCAGCCAGTCGCCGAAGGCCAGGACCAGAGGCGCGGAGCGCGCCTGGCGTTCGGTGAGACGGCGCACGGGTGTGCTGCCGCGGATCTCGGCCTCGATGGCGTAGAGTTCGGCGATCCGGCGCAGGCCCTCGGCCGCGATCTCCGAGCCGCTGCTGTCGTAGATTTCGCGGAGCCGGCGCCTCGCATGGGACCAACAGTATGCCAGCCGCAGCGGCGCGCCGCCCTTGCGGCCCGGCTGGGTCAGCCGGTTGTAACCGGCATATCCATCGACTTGCAGGATGCCGTCGAAGCCGTCGAGGAACCTTTCGGCATGCTCGCCGCCGCGCCCGGGCGCATAGAAGTACATCACGCCCGGCGGATCGGGCCCGCCCCAGGCGCGATCATCGCGGGCAAGCGCCCACAGCCAGCCGGTCTTGGTCCGGCCGCGGCCTGGATCGAGCACCGGCGCGCGCGTCTCGTCCATGAACAGCTTGGAAGAGCGCTTGAGATGCGCCGCCAGCCGGTCGGTCACCGGCCTCAGGTGGAACGCCGCCTTGCCGACCCAGCCGGCCAGCGTCGAGCGGTCCAGATCGAGGCCCGAGCGCGCGTAGATCTGCGCCTGACGGTACAACGGACAATGATCGGCATACTTCGAGATCAGGACATGGGCGATGGCGCCCTCGGTCGGCAGGCCGCCTTCGATCAGCCAAGCCGGCGCCGGCGCCTGGGTGACGCCCTGCTCGCAGGCCCGGCAGGCATATTTCGGGCGCACCGTGACCAGCACCCGGAGCTGCGCCGGCACGATGTCCAGGCGCTCCGTGCGGTCCTCGCCGATCTTCACCATCTCCCCGCAGCCGCAGGGACAGAGCGTGCTCTCCGGCTCGATCACCTGCTCAATGCGCTTCAGATGTTCCGGCAGATGGCCGATATTGCGTTCGGCACGAGGCCGTTTCGGCGAGCACGGCGGCGACGGATCGCCAGTCGAGGCCGCCGCCTCCACTTCCGCAGCCGCGCCCTCCAACTCCTCGAACGCCAGCTGGCGCTCGTCCGCCGTCAACCTCTCCGACCTCTTGCCATACAGCAGGCGGATCAGCTCCAGGTTCAGATGTTCGAGACGGCGGATGCGCGCAACTTGCTTCTCGTTGCGGCCCGCCAGCGCATCCTTCTCAATGGCAAGACAGGCTTTCTCTTCCGCCAGCGTCTCGTTCTCGGCCCTCAGCGCCTCCAGCGCCGCGATCGCCTGCACCGCAGCGTCGCGCTGTTCGGGCGTCAGCGTTCCAAGGTCGATCTGTGCAAGGGCCAGCATGGCCCGCTCGATAGCACAGTGTCGGGGAGCCGGATGACCCGATCCGCCGGCTGAGTCATTCCGCCTCAGCCGGGCGCCGCACCGACAGCGCCCGCACGCGCCGCCAGTCCAGGCCGGCGAACAGCGTCTCGAACTGCGCATGGCTCAGCGACATCACACCGTCGCGGATCGCAGGCCATACAAAGCCCTGCTCCTCCAGACGCTTGTACACCATGACCAACCCGGTCCCGTCCCAGTAAACCAGCTTCAGCCTGTCAGCTCGCCTCGATCGAAAAACGTATACCGTGCCCGTGAACGGGTCACGGCGCAGCGCGCTCTTCACATAGGCGACAAGTCCGTCGTGGGCCTTGCGGAAGTCCACGGGCTTCGTCGCCACAACGATCCGCACTCGGTTCGATGGGAAGATCATCGCGGCGCGTTCAGCGCACAGACAATCTCCGCAAGCCGACAAGCCGGCGTCCCCGCGTCCAGACGCACCGTGACCCTGCCGAGAACCACCTCCAGGCTCTCGCCGCTCGCCTTAGGAGCTCCGTTCCCCTCCGCCCGGACCACCAGCGGCGCAAACGCCACAGGCGTCTCCGCCGCAGGCAAAACCAGACGGCCGTCCCGCGCCAGCCCACGCCAGGTCGACACCTGGTTCGGGTTGACAGCCCAACGCCGCGCAACACCCCGGACCGTCGCCCCCGCCTCAAGCGTCTCGGCAACGATCCGCGCCTTCACATCTTCCGGCCAACGACGACGGCCCGAAGAACCCGGCATCACCTCAACGTTACTGAGAAACTCTGTTGAGACCTTCATTGAGAAACTCACCTCCCGCTCCCTGCATAGCGGTGAATCTCAAATCACGCCCTCAACTGGAAGGTGCCCCCCGCGCAGCGCTTACGATATTCAGGTTGCCGACGCCTATGAGGGCGAGGACATCATCGTCACCCTGACGCTGAGCAGTGCGCTCGGCAACCTGGCCGAGGCCTCACGAACGTTCTCAGTTGTCGCGCAGGTTCCGTCCGCCACCGAAGTCAACTTGTGCATTGCCATGGACTTTGGCAGCACAGGCGAACAATGCACCGCTGGCGGCATGCTTGCCTCCGCATCGGACTTCACGGCTACGAACACATCCGTCGTGTTCGGCGCGAACGAGACAGTAAAGACTGTCTCCATTCCCACCGCCACAGACAGTCTCAATGAAGGGCTGGAAGTGGTGAAATTGACCATCGCCAATTCTCCTGCAGCCGAAGATTCAAATCTCTTTTCAGGCGGCACCACCGGGCGGGATGCATTCAACGCAGCGGGGTTGGTTTTTCCAACCTTCCTATCGATCCTCTCATTCGGCCAGATCAGCGACGGCACCCGCCCCGCTCCGGAAATCAGCATCTCCGCCGATACGTCGCCGGTGACGGAGGGCACGGATGCGAGCTTCACTGTCACTGCCACCCCGGCGCCGAGGAGCCAATCGGTCAACCTGACGGTGACCCAGAGCGGCAGCTTCGTTGCGAGCGGCGACCTGGGCAGCTCCAAGACGGTGACGATCGGCACATCGGGCGAGGCAACCTACACCGTCCCCACGGTTGACGATTCCACGGTCGAGGCGAATGGCAGCGTGACGGTGACGGTGAACAGCGGCACCGGTTACACGGTGGCATCAGCGCCGAACAATGCGGCCACGGTTGTGGTCGAGGACGACGACACCGCCCCTACTAATGTCTACGTAAATACACCAACCGGGAAAATCGCGGAAGGCACGACAGTGAATTTCTTCGTGGGTGTCGCCCAGGCCCCGGCCACCGACCTGACGGTGAACTACACGCTCGGTGGCACCGCCACGGCCGGCACGGACTACACCATCGCCGGCGGGTCGCCGAACTACAGTGCCGGGACCGGCACCTTCACCATCCCGTCGGGGACGACTGCCTTTGCTAGCTATGTACCTCTCACGCTTACAGGCATTGCGGACAACACCTCGGACGCTGGCGAGACCGTTGTCATCACGATTGAGGCCGGCAACGACTACGGTTTGGGGAGAGGCACTTCAACAACCTACACGATTGTTGAAGACGGTGGCGTTGCGACATTCGCGGTGTCCGGCAAACCCAGGGTGGGCGAGACCCTGACCATCAACCGCACCGTCGACGATCCGGACGGCAACGGCACTGTGTCGAATTATCACTGGGAAAAGAGAAACCCTGGCGGAGAATGGTCAATAATTTTTCAAACAGGCTCAACCGAACATCTCGTAAATAGTAAGACGTATGTCGTCCGTGCCGAAGATCTGGGCATGGAATTGCGCGGACAGATCACTTACAACGATGATACCGATCTGCCAACAACGGTCCACACCTCCCCTGTCGGGCCGATTGAGCCCGCTAGTGCCGACGCCCCGCAACTGGTCTCGATCAAGCGCCATGAGCAGGCGTTCAATCATCCTCGTTGGGCGCCGGGGTTGCTGTGCCCCGCCCTGGTCTGGGAAGTGAAGTTCGACAAACCGATGCCGCCCGTGCACGCGTCGGATTTCACCCTGACCGGCTCTTCTGCCGGTCTCGACATATTCAGCAACTTGTCCGACTTCTCGATTGTCTACGTCGTCGCCAAATGTGGTGGCCTGGAAACCGTCTCCGGCACCGTGACCCTGAATGTTGCCAGCAATCACAACATCGTTGATTTCGAAGGCCGGAGACTGGCATCCACCACCCCCACAGAGACCAACGACAACACCTTCACCCTGAATCCCAACGAGACGCTGGTCTACTTCACGCAAGAGAACTACTACGTCGACGAAGGCGAGGAGGCGGTCGTGACGGTGAAACTGTCGCGCCTGCGCGATACGGCCACGACTATCTCCGCCCTCTCCGCCACCCCGCTTACCGCCACCGGCAATGGGGTGGACTATCATGGCCAGACCTACTCCGTGACCATCCCGGCCTACCGGGCCAGTGGCACGCTCAGGATCCGCACTTCCAACGATACCCTGACGGAAGAAGAAGAAACCTTCCGGGTAGACATTCACGGTCCCCTTCTGCCCGCCGGCGTGGCGGTGACGACTGCCCCCGGCGCTACGGGCAACGACGGCCAGACCTACATCCATATCCGCGACGAGGACACCGCCACCGCCAAGGCGAATAAAGAACCCGGCCTGGTGTTCGATAACGCCCACCTGACCTGGAACGAGGCCGATGGTTGCGGCAACACCGGACCGACCTACAACGTCAAGCTGAAGACGAAGCCGCTGGGTCCGGTAGAGGTCTTCATCAAGGACCCCGACGACAACAATCGCAACGGCCAAAACGCCTTTGTCGCCAATGGCCGTCTGTACATCGACAACAGCCCGGGCCATCCGACAAGAACCGTCCTGCGCTTCACGCCGGATAACTGGGACACCTGGCAACTGGTCAACGTCAAGGTGAGATGTGCGGACCATTACACCGCGCAGATTCCCATCAAGCACCGCATTTACGCCGGGTACATCGACAAGTACACATTCAGTCCCGTCTATCCCGGCTACGTCGGCATCATCGACAAGGGCTGGACCGTGCATGTCACTGTCCGCGAGTCCGACCCGCCGATCGTCCTCAAGCACCTCCCCGCAGCCGGCCAGCCGGTCGATGTGAAGGAAGGCAGCCACCTGGACTTCGAGATCACCCTGAGTGAAGCGGCATTCAAGCATGACAGCACGCTCACGGTGTATCTGTCGGCCCGCGGCGGCAAGGCGGCGGGGGTCAAACGGCGGGATGGCGATGCCCAATCCTGTGGCGGTCCGCTGGATGACTGTCTGATCTTCACACCGTCGAACCGCACGCAGTGGGTGCGCCTTTTTGCCATCGGCCCCGGCCGTGATGAACTCAAGGTGGAGATTCCCCAACTCCGCTGGGGCGGTCTGGAACATGTGCGCGACTGGGAGATGAGATGGCCGGTTGAGGTCGAGCACGCCGGCATCTGCGGGCGCACGAAGGCGGTGCGCGACGCCCTTGTCGGCAGGATCGGCGGCGTCAGCCACTGCCGCGACGTGACCCCCGAACACCTGGCGGGCATCGACGGCACCCTGAATCTGCAGCAGCGGAACTTGAGCAGCCTGCAGGTGGGCGATTTCAACGGCCTCACGGCGCTGAATCGTCTGGATCTGGACAAAAACCAGCTGACGTCACTGCCGGCAGGCATCTTCGACCAACTCACCTCCCTCACGTGGCTGGAACTGTATAACAACAGCTCCCTCGCACCGCTGCCGGCGGGCATTTTCGACCAGCTTACCAAGCTGGAATACCTGGACATGGACAACATCGGCCTGACCACGCTGCCGGCAGGCATCTTCGACCAGCACCAGGAACTGAATACACTGTGGTTGCGAAACAACCGTCTAGAGGCGCTACCGGAAAATATCTTTCACAAGACCAGGAAGCTGCACACGCTGCGGTTGCAGAACAACCCCGGCGCACCGTTCAGGCCGACGGCGGATGCCGGCCCCGACCAGACGGTGTCCACCGGTGCGCAAGTCACCCTATCGAGCACCGCCACCGGCCCCTGGGGTGACAACCTTCGCTTTCGGTGGTGGCAAGTGGACGGCCCGAATTCGGACACAATCGTCACCACAGGTGTGACGCTCAGCAGTGCCACGAGCACCGCACCGACCTTCACCGCCCCGGCCGCGCCCACGGTCCTGCACTTCAGGCTGAGCGCAGAGCCAGTCGTGTTTGGCACCCTGAACCTCGCAGGTCTCGGCAACAGCTTCGCCTGGGTCACCATCACCGTCGGCGGCGGCCAGGGCTCGCCGCAGCAGGACGCACTGGCGGCGCAGGATGAGACACCCTCCTGCGTCTCCGACGCCCTGCTTGCCGACGCCCGGCTGGCTGCGAGCGAGACCTGGCGGACGTCGCCGGGCCATGTCGAGCGCTGGAGCCGGGTGCTTGCCGCCTTCGGGGAGAGCAATGCCTGGAGCAACAACCCGATGACCGTCGCCGAGGCGCAGGCGCAAGCCGACCGCGGCCTCAAGCGCTGGGCGCTGGTGCCACCGGCGCTGGAATGCCTGGCGGCGGCACCGGAGGAACAGCCGGAACAGGCTGAGGTCCAGCCGGTAACACCCGCCACGCCCGAGCTCAGCCTTTCGGCGGGCTCCGCCGTGGACGAGGGCGGCAATGCCACCTTCACCGTCACGGCCGACCCGGCGCCGCAGTCCGACCTGACGATTGCCTGGACCGTCGCCCAGAGCGGCGAGTATCTGGCCGCGCCCGGCGCGGGCAGCCGGACGGTGGTGCTGACAGCAGGGACTACCAGCACCGACCTCTCCGTGGCGACGGTGGACGACGCTGCGGACGAGGCCGACGGCTCGGTGTCCGTCACCCTGGGTGCGGGCACGGGCTACACGGTAGCCACGGGCAAGGGCAGCGCCGCGGTGGCGGTGCGCGACGATGACGAGCCGGTGGTGAGCATCGCCGCCGGCAACGGGGTGACGGAAGGCATGTCGGCTTCGTTCACGGTCTCGGCGAGCCCGGTGCCGGTCGCACCGCTCGACCTGACGCTGAGCGTCGGCCAGAGTGGCGATTTCGCCGCTTCGGGCGAGACCGGATCGCGGACGGTCACTGTCCCGGTCACGGGCAGCATGACCTTCGAGGTCGCCACGGTGGACGATGGCGCGGACGAACCGGACGGCTCGGTCACGGCAAGCGTGGATGCCGGCACGGGCTACACGGTGGCGGCAGCGCCGAACAATGCGGCCACGGTGGCGGTGTCCGACAATGACGCGGCATCGTCGGGTCCGACCCTCTCCATCGCCGATGCGAGCTTCAAGGAAGACCAGGGCACGGTGCACTTCACGGTGACGCTGAGCGAGCCGGTGGACCACCGCGTCACCGTCCATTACGCAACGCGGAGCTCGTCTCCAATCTCGGCCAGGGCGGGCCAGGACTACTTCGAGTGGAAGCGCGCCTGGGGGGCGGAGCTCTGGATCCCCGCCGGAAGCACGAAAGGACGGATCGCCGCCTACATCTACAACGACAGCCATGACGAGGATCCGGAGACCTTCGAGATGGTGCTGTTCGACGCAAGTGACGGGGTGTCGATTGCCGACGGCGTTGCGGTGGGCACCATCACCAATGACGACCCAATGCCGGCGGCATGGCTGGCGCGCTTCGGTCGCGCGGTGGCGGAGCATGCCTTGCGCGACATAGCGGACCGGATCGCCGCGCCGCGCATGGCAGGCGTGGAGGGCGTGCTTGCCGGGCAGGCGCTTGGCGGCCCGACCGGCGCCGTTTCGCCGGCTTTCGCCGCGCCGGACCGTTTCAACAGCCGCGTCGACAGGCGTTTCGATGCCGGTTTCGGCAACAGCAGTCCGGCGGGCCCGGATCAGGTCATGTCGCTGCGCGACTTCATGCTGTCCAGCAGCTTCACGGCGACGGGCGCGGTGGACATGACGGGCGGCAGCATGGCGTTCTGGGGCCGGGCGTCCGAGGGCAGTTTTGACGGCCGGGAGGGCCGTGTCTCGCTGAGCGGCGATACGATGACGGCGCTGTTGGGCGCGGACTATGCGCGCGGCCCGTGGCTGCTCGGCATGGCGCTGGCTGAAAGCGAGGGCAAGAGCAGCTATGCGGACACCGGGACAAGCCCCCCGGATGCTGCCGCCTTCGCGGTCCCTGCCGGGGTTCCGGGCGGCCTGGACGCACTTTCGGTGCAGGCGGGCAGCGGCGAGGTGGAGGGCCGGCTGACGGCGGTGATTCCCTATCTGGCGCTGGAGGCTTCGGAGCATGTGCGTCTGTGGAGCGCGATGGGCCAGGGTTCGGGCACGGTGACGGTGACGCCGGCGCTGGGCGGGCGTTATGAGGCGGCGACGAGCTGGACGATGATGGCGGCGGGCCTGCGGGGCGACCTGCTGGCGCCGGGCGGCCACACGGGCCCGGCGCTTGCGCTGACCTCGGACGCCTTGTGGGTGCGGACCTCATCGGAGAAGACGCGCGATCTGGCGGCATCGGAGTCGGATGTGTCGCGGCTTCGCCTCGGTCTGGAGGGCAGCTGGGCGGCGGCGCTGGGGGGAGACGCAAGCCTGACGCCGAAGCTGGAGCTGGGCGCGCGCCATGATGGCGGCGATGCGGAGACGGGCTTCGGCGTGGAGGTCGGCACCGGGCTTGCCTGGGTGGATCCGAAACTCGGCCTGACGTTCGATGTGTCCGCGCGGACGCTGCTGACGCATGACGCGGAGGGCCGCGAGGACCGGGGCGTGGCGGCGCAGCTTGCCTTCGACCCGGACCGGGCCTCGGCGCGGGGCCTGTCGCTCGGTCTCACCCAGGACTGGGGCGGACAGGCGGCCGGCGGCCTGGATGCGCTGTTCTCCGACGCCCCGCTGGAGGACCGCACGGGGTCCGGCATGGCGGAGAGCCGCTGGGTGGCGGAGGCGGCCTACGGCCTGCCTGTCTTCGGCGGTCGCTTCACCGGCAGCCCGCATATGGGGCTCGGCCTTGCCACGGGCGCGCGCGACTACACGCTCGGTTGGCGTCTTGAACCGGCGGCGGGTGCCCCTGCCGTCTCCTTCGGAGTGCAGGCGACGCGCAGGGAGAGCGACGGAACCGTGCCGGAGCATACCGTCGGGTTCGAAATCAACGCGCGCTGGTAGAGCGTCAGGCCCGGCGCTTGCCCAGGCCTGTCGAAGGGCCTGGCGGCAGTGTGTCAGCATCTGGCGTGGACCGTCCATGCGCACCGACGACCCCGGCGCCGGAATAAACGAGGGAGCGCCGTGCGGGGCGTCCGTGCAAATCGAAGCGTCGTACCACAGCATGGTGCATGCGCTACTCCGACTCGAGAGGGGTCCCGCGTCGCGCGCGCACCATGCCCCACCGCTTTGCCTCCAGCCCTTCGGGGGCGGTATCGCGGAAACCGGAATCCCGAAAGGAGATCTGCCGACAACATCGTGATCGCGTCGCTTTGCTCCGAGCGGCTACTTTTGGATGAAATCGGCCGGTTATATTGGTGATACTGCGCACCGGCCACAGAGCAACTCCAGTTCCCTCTATTCGGACTGATCAGGTCTGCCTGACACTGTTTGCAAGACCTCGTCGATGATCGGAATTACCAGCTGCGCTGTTTCAACGAACTGATGGCTGAAATATGCCGCCAGTTCCCCCGGATCTTGCGATTCCCTGTGCAAACGAGCCAATAGCGGCCTCCAGTCCCCGTGCTCTTCCAGGTACCGGTACCAAGGCCAGCTTTGGGACCCCATTGTACCCCGCAACGCCGCACAATCGCCCAAGCGTTCGCGCAGACGTTCCCTCGAGCTGTCCGAAACATTGGCATCGTCGGTTCCGGAATCGAGACCGACGCCGATAAACCACTGATTGGCATCGCTTTCGTGCCTGAGACTGACCAGAGGAACAGCATTGCCGGCCCCGGACCACGCTTTCCTGAAGGCCCAAACGCCATTCTTCGGTCCTTTCTTACCGCTAAAAGCGGATCCGGTCCGCAGGTCTTCGATAAAACTGAGGTCGTTACTGATCCGATTGCGCAGCACCTCAAGAAACCGACTTACGACTTCGTTTCTCATTTTTGGCCAAGCCTCAATTACCGCAATGGCCGTCAGCACGTTGTCGTCGCTGGCGAGAATGAAGTCTCTGACTTCTTTCTGTTCACTCGTTGTCGTCACGATTCCTCCGAACGTCTTGTGGCAGAACGTCTCGACCTCATGCAAGAACCAGCGCAGGCGTTCCGCATCGCATATCTGCCGGCACTCCCGCAGCCAGTCGCTCAATGAGAAGGTCAGGCGCAACGGGAGACCTTCCTCATTTTCATCGGTCTCCGCGCGCGGGCAGTACGACATGATCGCCAGCCCTTCTTTACAGGCGTCCCTGGGGAGGCTCCATTCTGAGGGCATGCCTCCATGTCCGGACAGATATATGAGAAGAAACCGTCCGCCATAGCGACGTCTCAGGAATTTCAGATAGTCCGCGACCTGGGCCTCACCGTCTGCCGCGTACGGTTTGTTCTCGATGGCGACACATGCCGGTGCGCGTCCTGGTGACTGAAGCTCGACGGAAATATCGAGACGGCCGCCGCCGTCGGTCATGCGTTCCAGCGCAACCTCGACATCGAAGTCGTCATACCGGACGATTTGATCCGCCGGCCATAGATCCCGTCCCACCCGGTCCCCGAACCGTGCCAGGAAACACGCTCCCTGACCGTGTGGGCCGCCTGGGTCGAGCAGATCTCCGATGATTCGAGACAGCCCGAGCTCATCTGTGCGCAGATAGTCGAGAGCACTGAAACTGCGGGCAAGCAGCCGGTCCAGTTCGCGTTGCACCGCCCGCGCACCTTCTATCCGCGCGCCCAGCGCCGTGAAAAAACGCCCGCAAAGGTCCCGATCCGACTGTCTGATCGAGGCGAGGCGCGCCGAAAGCGGCGTAAGCCGATTCGAAACATTGTCAGCGCCGTTCATGCCGTTTCGGTCTGCCTCATCGCGTTCGCTGTCCCATCATACTGGGATAATCATGGCCGATGCTAAATTCCGGGGGTCTCCCGAGGGAACCCATCCTGTATATTGTGCCGGCAAGGGCCGACAGGCCACAAGATCCTGAACCGGCTCGGCGGATTATTTCAAAATTGTCGCTTCGGCGCCGATGCCGAATGTCCAACCCTGTTGTCGAAGAGGCCGCCTCCCGCCGCTGTCAGTCCTCGACAAGGCGGAAGCGTTTCCGCGCCGCCTGCATCAGGCGGCGGCAGGCGCGGCTTTCCGCGAAAGCGGCCTCCGGGGCCCATCCGGGGGCCGGGACCGGCGCGCCATGTCGCGCGCGTCCTCGAAGGCATCGCCGCTACCGGAGGGGTCGGCGTCAGCGTCCCAGCGCCGCGTCGATGAAGGGGTCATTGGCGGCGGCGCAGGCCTCCGGGTCGGCCCCGGCCTCGAACAGCGCCGCCGAAACCTCGCCGACGGGGTTGCTGCTGGCGGCGTAGTGCAGCGGCGTGCAGCCGCCTGCGTCGCGGGCATCGGGGTCCGCGCCATGAGCGACCATGTCGTCGATGACCGCCCGGTCCTCCGCCATGGCGGCGGCGACATGGATATATTGCGTGCCATAGCTGATCCGGAAGCGCCCGTGCATGCCGGAGGCATAGATGGAAATCATCCGGGAATGCCTGCCCCCGACCGGGGCGCTGTCGTTCTCACAGCGCAGCATATCAGGTTCCTTCGACAGGCCCGGAACTCGCCCCGGGCCGTTCCGTTGCGCTGCCAATCCAACCGAACGATCCACTCTGTGGCACCGGCCGGCGTCGAAGCCGCCAGCCAAGCAGCAGGGGTCAAGCCGTCAATAGGGACCGAACAACCAATAATACACTCCGACCTCCATGCCAAAGGCATGTCCACCAGGAATCCTCCCGGATGAGAAATACTCGAATTCATCGAACATCTCTCTAGCTGCCCTCTGGACTTCTTCGGAGCTTCTCCTGTCTTTACCATATCTTCTGATAGCATAAGCATATTTTACGGCATCATCCAGACTTTTGTTGGGATAATGATTGCAGTCTGTGGCTAAGATCAGCAATAGCTTTTCGATATTATCGTCAGCGTATTTTTCTTTCAGATCTGTCAAGTCCTTTCTTACACTATTTAGGAATTTACTTCTATACTCGTCCCAAATGTTCAAGATGTACATGGCTTTAGCTTCGAGAAGAAATCTCGGTCTCTGGTTGATAATTATGCCCAAGTCCACACGCTTCCATTCTCTTGCGACGAGTATACTATCAATATTTCCAAAACGCCGATGAAGAGAATATGCCAACTTGTCCCGAATCGGGAGTTCAATTTTGGACGTCAGCGCGAGATAGGCAAGTTCATCTTGAGAAAAATCTCCACCCAGAGATTCCATCGATTCAGATACACGCTGCGACCAAAGTGAGTTCATCAAAGTTGAAACTCCTGTCTCCGTCGATTCTTTTCCGCGGCATTTGGTGCGAGTCAGACGTGACATCAGCAGGCTATCCTTGTCAAGGTCGAAAGCCTGAGCAGCTGATAAAGGCCGCGTGACCCGGCTGCTGCCGTGAAAGCGTATGTCGGCCGGGACACTTTCAGTTTGATCGCCGAGCGACAAAATGTAACCATGGGTTTCCTTGGGTTGGTGGTCGGGCGTGAGGGTTTCGAGGTCGGTCTCCGCAAGGACCGGCATGGCCCGGTTTGTAGCGCTGGAGCTCCCGGAACGCTGCCCCGCTCGGCTGGGGGAGACACTCCACCTCAGCCGGCGGCCGCACTGACAGCGCCCGCACCCGCCGCCAGTCCGGCGAACAAGGCCTCGAACCGGGCATGGTTCAGATGCATTGTGCCGTCGCGCACCGCCGGCCAGGCGAAGCCCTGCTTCTCCTGCCGCTTGTAGATCATCACTAGGCTGGTGCCGTCCCAGAAGATCAGCTTCAGCCGGTTGGCCCGCTTGGCCTGCCGCAGGATATCCTTGATCTTCATCATGCCGGTCCTCTTCATCGACCCCCTGCCTCCTCGATCCGTTCAAACGGTCGATGAGGAAGGAGTAGGAGAGAACCGGCGCCTCGGACGGCCTCAAGACCGCCAAACGGCGATAGCCAGTCAGGCCAGAACCGGGGTTCGCATCAAAACGGTCAAATGCTCAGGATTCTTAAGGATTGCGTTGGCTCGGCAGAGCCTACTCAATTCGCGGTCAAGTCCGCCAGGAATTTGCACTCCGCTACGCTCCGACACCCGACCAGCTTGGCTGAGAAGCTGTCAATGCACTAATATTCCATCTGGACCAGTCGCCGGGGGCAGGTCAACGAATGCGATGCCCGCAATCATCTCTTCGGCGAGGGCATCGAAAATCATCTCGGTAATTGGATAGCCAACAGTGGGCGATTCAGCTGCTGTGCCACGCTTGGGAAACAACCCGAACGAAAGGAAATTGCAGAATGTCTCCCTCAGTATTCGTCTCTTACTCGCACGACAGTGAAGGCCACAAGGCGTGGGTGTTGCAGCTGGCTACACGGTTGCGTCACAACGGAGTAGACGCGATCTTGGATCGGTGGAACCTTGACCTAGGACAAGACGTGGCTGCGTTTATCGAAAGGGGACTATCTGAATCCAATCGAGTGCTGAGTATTTGCTCAGATAATTATGTGAGAAAGTCTAACTTAAAGGAAGGTGGAGTGGGGTATGAGAAAAGGATAATGACGGCAGAAATAATGGTTGATATAGACGCGAATTGGGTAATCCCGATAATTCGTGAAAATACAAGAAACGATATAGTGCCAACCTTTCTTAGAGGTTGCATGTATGTAGATTTTCGAGATGATCTAAGGTATGAACAAAAATATGAAGAATTGCTTCGATCACTATTGGATGAGCCCATTCTACCGGTTCCTCCGATAGGGAACAATCCGTTCGAAACGATAAAACAATTCTCGAGTCAGAAGTTCATGCCGAGCTCAGAAAAGTATGTCTCTCCGGCAACTACGGGGCGCGTCACGTTTGATTACTCGAATAACAACGGACGCTATTGTATAGGTAGCGATGAACTAATGTTTGAAATTGATTTGAGTAAGTCGAGTGACTGGAATATACACCTTCATAATTATCCAAGTAGTATTAGTATTGTCGCAGTTGCTAAGGATTGTGGTGAAATTGAGGACATTATTGACGCACGAAAATATGATGGATCATCGAGGGTCCGCCAACCCAACATTGGACAGGTGGCCGTATTGCAAAATAGAAACGGCTATTGGGCAGCAATTAAGGTGCTCAGAATCAAGGACGATACCAGAAGAGATGATCATGACGAGGTGACCTTTGATTACGTCATACAGACGAACGGTTCTCCAAGCTTTGTTCGGTGACCACGGTGGGTCATGAAATTGGGCTTTTAATAGCGTGACGGGATTGACAGTCAATTTGAGGGCAGGCGATTGAGGATGTCCTGCAAACGGTCTTTCGCTCCGGCACCTTCCATGCCGTCGACCAACGCTTTGACCCACGCCGCCAGCTTCCGGGCATTGTGTGGGTGATCGTCCTTCCACCACTGGGAACACACATACCATCGCCCGCCGAAGACCTTCGTCCAGTACCTGCCGTGACCGGCGACTTGCGTCCCGTAGCGGACTCTCCGGATCAGTGCGTGGTTACCGATCTTCAGGCCCAGGGGATTTTTCGTGGTCTCCAGCAGATCGATCGTTTCGTCGTCCAGCGCTTCGGGAAAGTCCTCGAGAACGGTCCGCATGAGATTCCGCACAATGTCCTGAAGCGTTACTCCGCGCTCCGCTGCCCCGGCTGTCTGGACTGAAGATGCCGCTGTCGATGCTCTCCGCTGACGGGCGCCGAGTTTGCTTCCTCCGGCCAGAAGCAGGATCGGCTGCCCGTCCAGCAAGGCGTCGAGATCGACGCCAGGGTCGGTGACGAATTCCGGCGGATCGCAGACAGGATCGTCGCCGAAGTAGAGGTCCCACGCCGCTTGGCGAACCGCTCTTTCCAGTTCCGGATGGGGATGCTGGCGCTCAGTCAGCATGCCGGCCCAGAACGGCATGTAGCAGAGGTTCCATCCGGCGGTGAACGCGTTGGGATCCCAAGGATGACCCCAGACGTGGCGAACGCCGTACCCGGAACCGCGCTTGATCCGGTGTCCTGTATAGCGTTCCCATGCTTGCTGGGCCTTCGCGTTGTCGCCCAGCTTGACTTGGCGTCCTTTCCACATGGCTTGTTCGCCCCTGTCGCGCTTGGGGTAGTGCTCGCGGCTCAGGCGCGCCCTGTCGGGATAGAGGGGTGTTTTGCCCCGAACGCTGTCCGGGTGGACGAAATAGGAATGCTCGAACGCCGCCCGCAGGATCGTCGTGCCGCCGTTTCCGAAATACCCTTCCAGAGACTCCACCGGTGATACGAGCTCGCCGTCGTGTATACGGGTCTTGGGCAAGACGATCTCCCTATCCAGAACGCGTCCGGCATCCGATTTCTAACTCTGGGCGCTTTGGCATCGGATTTCACAGTGGAACCGAGGCTAACGCGTTGGCGAGATAGGCGGTATTCCATTAGATGACGATGGCGGCGAGCAGGTTGAGGCCGGCCATGCGGTAGTGCTGGCCCTCGCTCGAGCGGTCGCGGATTTCGCCCTGGCACCCGATCCGAAGCGCGTTCTTGAGCGCGTGATGAGCCTCGCCCTTGTTCAGGCCGACCTGCACGCGCCGCTGCATGTCGGCGTCGAGGAGCCAGTCGATGATGAAGAGCGTCCTCTCGATGCGCCCGATTTCGCGCAGGGCAATGGCCAGAGCATGAGCGAGAGCTTGACGGTGTCGACCTTGTTGGGGTCGGTCGCGGTGCTGTTGTCCGCAGTCGGTCATGCTGCGCCTCCGGAGGCCAGCAAGGCTCCGTAGCCTACGAGCGGCGGCCTAGCGACATGGATGCCGGGCATCCGGTCGGGGCGGACCGCGAAGCGTGCCTTGAGAGTGTCGAGATCGGGTAGGCGGCCGGTCTTCAGGGCGCTGTCGATGGCGGCGGCCAGTTCGGCCTCGCAGTTCTCCTCAAGGAAGCCGGAAGGCAACGGGATGCAGTGTGCTTCCACGTCATACTCGCCGACAGGGAGCCCGGTCTTCCGGGAGCGAAGCCTCAGGCTTCGACGCCAGATGCCATCATTGCTTCGATTGCTTGCCCGATCCGCTCCGCTGCCGCCTCGACCTCGCGGTCCCCGACATGTGCGTAGCGCATGGTCATGCGAACGTCGCTGTGCCCGAGCAGGCGGGCGGTTACGGTCAATGGCACGCCGTTCAGCACAGCCTGGCTGGCTACCGTGTGGCGAAGATCGTGCAACCGGACGTCCTCGATGCCGGCCTCGCGGCGGATGGCGGACCAGAGCCGAAGCCCGTAATGCTGATGCCGGGACGGATCTCTGACGGAGGGAAAGACCCAGGGGCCGTCGCCCTCTGCCATGCGACGCTCCAGGATGTTCCGGGCCTTGGCACTCAGCGGGACGGTTCTCGGCCCGGTCTTACTATCGGCAAGCTCGATCCGGTCGTCCTTCACCTCGTCCCGGCGCAGACGGAGGATTTCGCCCTTACGGCAGCCGGTGAGCAGCAGCAGGCGGACGATGTCGACCTGCTGCGCCTGCGAGGCCGTCCCCTGAGCATACCGGTCGAGGACCCGGTGGAGGCGGGCGATTTCCTCGCGGGCGAGGAACCTTGTGTGCCTGCTTGCGGGATTGCGTGCGGTGCCCCTGGCCGGATCGGCGGCGATATGGCCGCAGGCAATGGCATGGCGGCATATCTGCCCCAGCAGGTCGAGCGCGACATTGGCTCCGGCCGGCGCGGTCCTGCTGTAGTCCTCGAACCAGCCAAGCACCGTCCTGCGGGTGATGTGGTCGAGACGGCGGGCGCCAAAGGCCGGCAGCAGCTGGCGTTTCAGGATGCCGGCGAAACTCCTCTGCGTGGAAGGCTTCCAATGGTCGAAGCGGGCCGCCTTCCAGGGGCCGGCGACGAAATCCCGGAAGAGCGGCGCCGTCTCGCGGGAGCGTTCGTCCGTCTCAACCGCCGCAAGAGCCTCGGACGCCGCCGCGAGACAGGCGCGGCGCACCTCCTCGACCTTGCGCAGCAGCGCCGGGCCGAAGGACATCTTCGTCACGCCCCCGGGCGTCTTGCGATGGTAGATGAAGGTCCGGCTGCCGGAGGGACGGACCCGGACGCCGAGACCGGCGACCTGGCTGTCCCAAAGCGTATATTCGCGCGCTTGCGCCCGGAGCCTTGCAATGCCGGCGTCGGTGAGCCTTTTGCGCTGCGGCATGGATCAGCCCTCCCCGAGAATATCGGCGAGCGCGTCGGCGGCTTCCCGGACCGAACGGTCAGAAAGATGCGCGTATTTCAGCGTCGTCTGCGCGTCGTTGTGGCCGAGCAGGCGCGCCGTCGTTGTGATGCTCTCACCCTGCGTGATCGCGATGCTGGCATATGTGTGGCGGCAATCGTGAAGGCGCACGTCGGCAATCCCGGCCTCCTCCCGGATCCGGCGCCAGAACCGCTCGAAGACGGACGACGACACCGGCCCGCGTGTTCGCGGCGAGGGGAAGACCCATCGGCCCTGCCGGGGGAGCCCGTCCAGCACGGCGCGGGCAGGCGAGGACAGCCACACGGTCCGGGGCCCGGTCTTGCCGTCGCGCAGGAACAGGCGTCCCTCCCTGTAGTCGGTCCATTGCAGCGTCGATATCTCGCTCTTGCGGCAGCCGGTCAGCAGCAGCAGGCGGATGAACGCGACATGACCCGGATGCCGGGCCTCGTGGCTGTCGAGAACCTTTGCGAGCCTGCGAAGCTCGGTCTCCGACAAGAAGCGTTCGCGCCCCTTGCGCCGGTAGCGGCGGATGCCGGCGCAGGGATTGCTGCCTTCCGGGCGGTAGCCGTAAATCTCCGCCTGGCGCATGATGACGGAGAGGATCGGCGCGGATCGGTCGGCCGCCACGGGCGTCGCTCGAAGCGAGGCGAACCAGCGCTGCACGTCCTGTTTCGTGATGTCGGCGATATTCTGTCCCAGGAACCGGGGAAAGATCGTGCTACGGAGATAGTTCCGGTTGACCTTCATGGTCCGGGGCTTCCAGTGCCGCCCGTAGCGGGCGAAGACTTCCTCGGCCACGGCCTCGAAAAGCCGGTCTTCGGGAAGGGCGGGCGTCTTGTCGCGCCGGATGGCGGCGAGCAGTTCCGCTGCCTGCCGGCGGGCCTCGTCGAGGCCGATGCTGCCGGCGTCGCCCAGGGTCTTCCAGAGGCGCCGGCCCTCGTGCTGGCTGTGGACGAAGAACCGCCTGGCGCCCGAGGGCAGGACGCGGACGCCGAAACCCTTCAGGTCGCTGTCGCGAATATCGTATGGGGACTTGCGGGGCTTGAGGGCCTCGATCCGGCTCTGTGTGAGGCGGCGATCGGGCATGGGTTTTCCTCCTGCGTTCTGTTGCAGGCGGGGGAAAACGCACTTGCATTTTCATTCCCGACCTGCGTTTGCGCGAGGAAAAACAGACGCTGCATCAATAACTTAGCACCGAAGGTGCGTGACCGGGTGTGGCGGCGGCGTGAGCTCGATCCGGCCCAGCTCCACGCCCGCTTCCCCCGGGCGCCCGCCCTCTCCGGCGAGGGGCCCTTCGGCGTCGTCGAGCAGGTCGCGCCGGAGCCGGGCGGCGGCTATGGCTACCGGGCCGTGCTGGAAGGCGGGCGGACGGCGCAGATTCTGGCCGAGGGCCGGTTCGCCATCTCGCCCTTCGTCTGCTTTCGCTGGCTGAAGGCGCCGGGGGAGGTCTATGGCCGCTCGCCGGTGATGAAGGCGCTGCCCGACATCAAGACCGCCGACAAGGTGGTCGAGCTCATCCTGAAGAACGCCTCCATCGCCGTCACCGGCATCTGGCAGGCGGATGATGACGGCGTGCTCGACCCGACGGCGGTGGAGCTGGTGCCGGGCGCGGTCATGCCGAAGGCGGTGGGCTCGGCGGGGCTGACGCCGCTCGCCGCTCCGGGACGCTTCGACGTCTCGCAGCTCGTGCTGGAGGACCTGCGCAAGCGCATCCGCCACGCGCTCCTCGCCGACCGGCTGGCCGCGCCCGCAAGCCCGGCCATGACCGCGACCGAGGTGCTGGAGCGCGCCGCGGAGACGGCAAGGCTGCTCGGCGCGACATACGGGCGGCTGGAGGCGGAACTGCTGACGCCGCTCATCGAGCGTGCGCTCGCCATACTCGTGCGGCGCGGTGAGGTCCCGGCCTTCGCGCTGGACGGGCGGGATGCGGGGCTGCGGTTCCGTTCGCCGCTGGCGCAGGCGGCCGGACGGCGCGAAGCGGGGGCGGCGCTCACCTGGCTCGGCGCCGTGGCAGGGCTCGGGCCGGAGGCACTGGCGGCGGTGGATATCGGCCGCGCCGCGCGCTGGCTCGGCGCCCGCCTCGGCGTGCCGCCCGCCCTGCTGGAGCCGCCCTGGTCCGAAGCCGACGCCGGCGGCTATTCGGCCGCGGCAGGCGGCTCGTTGCGGCGCACGATATAGCCTTCGAGGAAGTCCATATTGCCCTCGAGCCGGCTCAGCCGGTCGCGCATCTCACGCAGTTCCGCCTCGATGCCGTCCATGCGCGCGTCCAGCCGGTCCATGCGGGAAGCAAGGCTGCGATGACCCTGGAAGATCAGGCCGGCAAGCGCGACGCCGACGGCGAGTATCGCAATGAGTTCCGGTGTCACGGAACTCCTCCGAAGCAGTCCGGAACATGGTGCCGGGCCGCCCGCGCCCGGTCAAGGGAGCCGCCTTTGACCGGGACCGCCCGGCGCATTTTCGCCCGAACGGGCGGCTCCTCCGGGGGCCGCCCGTTTTCTTTCAACCTTTCCTGACAACCACACAAGGAGACAGGGCCCCGTGGAGACACATAGCGAAACCGAAATGGAGGCGCCGGCCCGGCCGGACGGCCTGCCGGACGAGTTCTGGGACGCCGGAGCCGGTTGCGTACGGCTCGACGAGCTGGTCGGCGCCTATGGCGCGCTGGCATCCGCCGAACGCCCGCCCGCCAGCCCAGGAGACTATGCGCTTGAGCTGGACGGCCTCATCGGCGGGCCGGACGCCGAGGCCAACCGGCGCATGCATGAGGCCGGCTTCACCAACGCCCAGGTCCAGCTTGTCTATGACATGGCGTCCTCGCTGCTGCTGCCGCTGGCGGGCGAGGTCGCGGGCGAACTGGAACGCGCCGAGCGCGAGGCCCGGCTCGCGGAGCGCTATGGCGGCGAGGACGGCTGGCGGCGCGCGAAGGGCCAGATGCAGGCCTGGGCCACGACCAACCTGCCGGCGGGCGTGGGCGAAGCGCTCACGGGCTCAGTCGAGGGCGCGGCGGCGCTGGAGCGGTTGATGGATGCGGGCGAGCCCGGCCTCGGCGGCCCGGGCGGCGGCGGCGCGGCAGGGACGGCCACGCTCGACGGTCTCCGCCGCCTGCAGGGCGACCCCCGCTACTGGCGCGACCGGGACCCGGCCCTCGTCCGGCAGGTCATGGAGGGCTATCGGCGCCTCTATCCGGGCGACGGCGAGGCCGACGAAAGCTGACGACCCGCCGCGGCCCGGAGCGGGCCCGGCAAACACTTATCCAAAAACCATGACAGGAGGACAGGCACCATGCCCGTCGATCTTTCCCCTTCCTTTATCAAGGCGTTCGAAGGCGAGGTCCACAACGCCTATCAGCGTCAGGGCTCGAAGCTCCGCGACACGGTCCGCCCGAGGCGCGGCGTGATGGGCTCCAGCGTGACCTTCCGCAAGGTCGGGCGCGGCGCCGCCGCCACCAAGGCCCGGCATGGCCAGATCCCGGTGATGAATGTCGATCACGCCGCGGTCGAGTGCAATCTCCGCGACTACTATGCCGGCGAGTGGGTGGACCGGCTCGACGACCTGAAGATCGGCGGCGGCGAGCGCGATACGGTCGCCAAGGCGGGCGCCTATGCGCTCGGCCGCAAGACCGACCAGCTCATCGCCGCCGCGCTCGACGCCTCCACCAGCTATGCCGGGGCGAATACGGACGGGCTGACCAGGGCCAAGGCGCTCGCCGCCTTCGAGATGCTGGGCCAGGCCGATGTGCCGGATGACGGCGAACGCACGGCCGTCATTGGCTGGAAACAGTGGTCGGACCTCATGAAGATCGAGGAATTCGCCAATGCCGATTATGTGGGCGCGGAAGACCTGCCCTGGCGCGGCACACAGGCGAAGCGCTGGCTCGGCACGCTGTGGCTGCCGCATTCGGGGCTGACGCTCAAGGGCAAGGTCCGACTCTGCCACTGGTACCACAAGAGCGCGGTCGGCCATGCCGCCGGGGCGGAAGTTACCACCGACATCACCTGGCACGGCGACCGCGCCGCCTGGTTCGTCGCCAACTGGATGAGCCAGGGCGCTGTGCTGATCGACCCCGAGGGGGTCGTGACCATGCGCTGCCTCGAAACCTGACCGGATCGACAGGGAGACACCGGAAACAATGGCATTCAAATCCGCAAACCTCTCCGTGCTGGCCTATGCCAACGGCTTCACCTTCTGGCACTACAAGTCCGACGCCGACGCCGACAGCGACATGACGGCGCCCGGCTATTTCGACGCTGCGGCCGACCTGCTCCGCACCGGCGACATGCTGGCGCTGAACGGCGCAGGCGACAGCGCGGCGCTGGTCCGCGTGTCGTCCAACCGCAATGGGCGCGTCACCGCCGGCTTCACAACGGACTGGAAGACCCAGGACGCGATAGCCGACGCGGCCGGCGGAGCGACCGTTGATGCCGAGGCGCGCGCCGCCGTCAACGATGTCATCCACACGCTGGAGCGCGTTGGCGTCCTCGCCACATAGCAGCGGGTGATTGGTGGCCGGTGGGCAGCGACTTCGCCATCCACCGGCCGCTATCCGCTCTCCGCTATCCATTATCCACTACCGAAGGGACGCCCCCATGGCGTTGACCGCCGTCCAGATCGCGAGCCAGGCCCTCGTCCGGCTCGGCGCGATGCCGATTTCCGATTTCACAGAGCCGACCCTGGAAGCGCGCACGGCCGCCGCGCTTTACCCGACGCTCCGCGACACGCTCATGGCCGGCCATGCCTGGCGCTTCGCGACTGCCGAAGCCGCGCTGGCCCCGGCGGAGGCCCCGCCGCTCGATGGCTTCGCGCACGCCTTCCGGCTGCCGGCCGGTTTCCTGAATGTACTGGCCGTGGCGGGCGGGCGCGAGACCGACTGGCGCATCGAGGGTGGCGTGCTGCATGCCCATCCCGCCGAACTCCGGCTCGCCTATGTCTTCCGCGCTGGCGAGGCGGAATTTCCGCCCTGGTTCGCCGATGCGCTGGCCGCCGGGCTTGCTGCCGCCTTCTGTCTGCCGGTGACGGAGAATGCGTCCCGCGCGGAGGCCCTGGCGCGGCTCGCCGAGGCCGCGCTCCGCCGCGCCCGCCGCATCGACACGCTGCACGATCCGTTGACGCCCGCCTCGATTCAGCTCCGCCGGCAGACGCGCATCGGCTCGCCCGCCGCCCGCGCCGTCCGGCCGGTCGATGTCGAGGGCGCCGTGCTGTTCCTGGCGCGCAACGGGCGGGAGCTTCGCGAATTCCTGTTCGCCGACGCCGAATTCGCCTACCGCGCGCGGGATCTGGCGCTGCTGGCGAACCATCTGTTCGCCGCGCCGGTCGAGACGGTCTGGGACGAGGCGGCGCGGCGGCTGCTGGTCGTCATGGGCGACGGGTCGATCGCCTCGCTCACGCTCTGCCGGGCCGAGGGCGTTCATGCCTGGACGCGGCTCGAGACTGACGGGGCGTTCCGCTCGGCGGCGATTGCAGGCGGCGCGGCCTGGGCGCTTGTCGAGCGCGACGGCCGATTTTCAATCGAGCGGTTCGACGAGGCGCTCGGCGTGGACGCGGCCATTTCCAGGACGTCTGCCCGGCCCGCGCGATCCTGGAGCGGCCTTGCGCATCTCGAAGGCCGGGAGGTTGTCGTGGTCGCCGACGGCAAGGTGCTTTCGGGGCTCCGGGTAACGGGCGGACGCATTCTGCTGGACGCGCCCGCGCGGCGCGTGCAGGCGGGCCTGCCCTTCGCGCACAGGGTCGAGCCGCTCGCTCCCGGCGTCCCGCTCGCACGGGGCGCGATGCAGGGGGTGGCGCACAGGCCCGTGCGTGTGGCGTTGCGCCTGGACCGCACCCGCTCGCTTCGCTGCGACACGGGGTTCGGCTTCCGCCGGGCGCCGCTCGGCGCGGACGCCTTCACCGGCGACATCTCGCTTGGCGCGGGCGGCTGGCGGCGCGACGGCGCGGCGCCGCTCTGGCGCATCGAGGACGCAAGCCCGCTTCCCTTCACCCTTCTCTCCGCTGCAACCGAACTCAAGGTGACCGACATATGAGCGCACTTCTCCCCGTAGCCCTGGCGGCGGGCAATGCCCTGCTCGCCGAGTCCTCCGCCGCCGAAGCGGCCGCCCGCCGCCGCGCCGCCGCGAATGCCCAAGCGGCCGATCTCCGCGCCCGCACGGCCGAACAGGAACGCCTGCGCCGTCGCCGGCTGAAGGAAGCGCTGGCCCGCGCCCGCGCCCGGTTCGGCGCGGCCGGTACCGGCTCCGCCGGCGGCTCGGCTGCGGCGTTGCTGGGCGGGCTTGCAGCCGAAAGCGCGCGAGAGGGCCGTTATGCCGGGGATACGGCTTCGCGGCGCTTCGCCTCGCTCGGCGCCGACAGCGCCCATGCAGGACGGCTCGAACGGCTGGGCCTGCTTCGCCGGACGGGCGGGCTGCTCGTGCCCGGCAGCCTGCGTCGGTCCGGCTGACGGGGCGCCGCCTTGGACACGCTCGCGCTCCGCGTCTTCGCCGAATACGGGCCGCTCGCGCTCGGCTGGGGCCTCGCCGCCTGGCTGCTGCACCGCGATGCGCGCGGCCGCCAGCAGGTGCTCGATGTCATCATCGCCAATACGCGCGCGCTCGCCGTGCTGGCGGAGAAGATCGACGCACTCAGGCGATAGGCGGCCGCCATCCCTTCTCCACCATGCAACGGAGTTTCGATGACTCCCACTTATCTTTCCTTCCTGTACGCCTGGAACCGCAGCCAGAACATGACGACACCCGCCCTCCACGAGCGGATTGCGCGCTGGTTCGACGAGCAGATCGCCCAGGGCGCGCGGCGGATGCTGTTGCTGGCCTTTCGGGGCGCGGGCAAATCGACCCTGCTCGGCCTGCTGGCCGCCTGGTTGCTGCGCCGCGACCCGGAACGGCGCATCCTGGTGCTGGCGGCGGAGACGCTGCTCGCGACCAAGACGGTGCGCACTGTGCGCCGCATTCTGGAACGCCATCCCGATACGGAAGCGCTGCGCCCGAAGCGCGCCGAGGAATGGGCGGCCGACCGGTTGACCGTGCCCCGGACCAGCGTCTCGCGCGACCCCTCGCTGCTGGCGCGCGGCATCGGCGCGAATATCACCGGGGCGCATGCCGATGTCGTGATCTGCGACGATGTCGAGGTGCCGAACACCTGCGGCACGCCGGCGAAGCGCGCTGATCTGCGCGCGCGGCTCTCCGAGGTGGATTATGTGCTGAACCCCGGCGGCTTCCAGATCTACAGCGGCACGCCGCACAGCTACTACTCCATCTATGCCGAGGACCCGCGGCCCGAGGAGGACGAGGAGCTGCCCTTCCTCCACGAATTCCACCGCTTGGAGAAGCCGCTCCATGAGGACACCTGGCCGGAGCGCTACACGCTGGAGCGCATCGAGGCGATCCGCCGCCGCGCGGGGCCGGCCCGTTACGCCAGCCAGATGCTGCTCAAGCCCGTGCAGGCGGTGGAGGGCCGGCTGAATGCGGACTGGCTGCGCCGCTATGAGGGCCGGCTCGAATACAGCGAGGCGAACGGCGAGGCGGTGCTCCGGCTGGAGGGCCGACGGTTGGTCTCCGCCTCGGCCTGGTGGGACCCCTCATACGGCAAGCCGGAAAAGGGCGACGCCAGCGTGCTGGCGGTGGTCTATACCGACGAGGACGGTCGGCGGCTGCTGCATCGGGTGGTCTATACGGTCCACGATCCGAATGCGTCGGGCTCCCTGAGCGAAGCAACACAGCTTTGCCGGCAGGTGGCCGCCCAGGCGCGCAAGCTCCGCCTGCCGGCGATCCATGTGGAGAAGAACGGCCTCGGCGCTTTCCTGCCGGGCATCCTGAAGCGGCAGCTCGATCGTAAGGGCTGCGGGACGACCGTGCAGGGCGTCCACAACCACCGGCCGAAGCATGAGCGCATCCTGGAAGCCTTCGACGCGCCGCTCGCCGCTCGTGCGCTCTGGGCACATGCCAGCGTGTTCGAATCGCCCTTCCTGCGCGAATTGAAGGAATGGCGGCCGCGGGGCAGGGGACGGGATGACGGGCTTGACGCGGCGGCCTGCGCGCTGCTGGCGGAGCCCTACCGCTTCGGCCCGCACGGCCGCGCGCCTCGCAAGGAATGGCGCCCGGCCGCGAGGCCCCGCCGCGCGCGGCGCAATTTCCACATCTGAAGGAGGACGAACCCATGATCCCTGCACTGCTTGCGCAGATCGGGCTGCCGCTCATCGCGCGCCTTGCCGGCGCCGGCCTGGAGGCGCTGGACAATCCGGCGGCGGATGCCGCCGCACGCGCTCTTCGCGAGGTGGACGGCGTGCTCAGGACCGGCGGCGTCGCTCCGGAGGCGCTCGACGCCGCGAACCGGCGCATCGAGGCCGAGGCGCGTTCGCGCGAGGCCCGGACCGCCTGGCGCGAGGTCAACGCCACCATGCGCGCCGAGACCCGCGCCGAGGACGCCTATGTGCGCCGCTGGCGGCCGACCTTCGGCTATGCGGTCACGGCTGCCTGGGCCGTGCAAATGGGCGCCATCGCCTGGGCGGTGGTCGCGCGCCCGTCCGACGCGCCGGCCGTGCTGGCTGCCGCCGCCTCGCTCAGCGCCATGTGGGGCGTGGCGCTCGCCGTGCTGGGGGTCGCGGTGCATGAACGCTCCCGCGACAAGGCGCTTGCCGCCGGCCAGCCCGCCCCTGGTCTGGCAGCCCTCGCCGCTGCCCTGCTGGACCGCAGGAAAGCGGAGCAGGGCGGGTAGTGGCCCGCATGGACCGGTTCGAGGCGGACATGCGCGGGATTTGCGGGCGCCACGCGGCAGGGACCGCGCCCATATGGGCCCCCGCTTTCGCGGGGGCGACAAGGGGAGGCGCGCGCCGCCCCCTTGTCATCCCGGCTCCCCAACTTGTCGTCCCGTGCTCCCAAACTTGTCATCCCGGATCAAGTCCCATAAGCGCTAACTTGTCATGGTTCGAACCATTGATTGAGTTGCGGTTTTCTTCGTCTTGGCGGTTCTGCGAGGGCGTGTGAGATGGCGTTCCATGAGTTGAAGATGCCCTTGAGGGCGCAGCGTGGTTCGATGGCGTTTCGCATTTGGTTGAGGACGAACCGGAACTCGCGCCAGGGGCTAGGGGTTCGGCGGCGGCGCCAGGTCGTATCCCCAGGGGGAAACGGCGCGGGCGTGGCGGATTGCCTTGTCGGCCAGCAGGGCGAGGAGGAGCTTGCCGTAGAGCCAGGCGCGGGCGCTTTCGGGGTCGCGCTTGGGCAGGTGGCCGAGCCGGGCCAGCGATTTGAGGCGCTTGAAGACGAGTTCGACCTGCCAGCGCAGGCGGTAGCATTCGAGCACCTCGCGGGCCCCGAACCTGTCCTCGGGAAAGGTGGTGAAGACGATCACATAATCGGGGCATAGACGAGCGTCTCGGGCTTGACCTTGCTGCCCCTGGCGCCGGGCCTCGCGGCGCGCCTTCTTGCGCGCCCGCCGGGCGGCCTCGACCGACTTGCGAACCGCGCAGACGCGGCCTGGCACCGCCGGCGGGCCGCCAACCGAGACGCCGACCGAGACCGGCCACGCGCCAACCGCCCCGGCGCTGGTCAACCCCGATACCGCCGCAAGCAGGTCGAACGGCGTCCCGTCCGGGGCCTGCAAGGGCAGGGCGACCGTGTTCACCCGCACCGTGACCCACCCGCCGGCTGCCGACACATGGCGCAGACCCGACGCCGTCGCATAGCCCCGGTCGGCCAGGATATGATCGCCCGCCCCAACCGGGAACCGCGTGAAACGCTCCCCGTTGCCCGACCCGCGCGCCGGCGTCACCTCGAAGAAATCGCAACGCAGCGACGGCAGCCGCAGGCTGTAATGAACCCGCCACAACGATCCCGTGCGGCCCGGCTCGCGCACCGTGGTCGCATCGAACGTCCGCACCTCGAAACCTCCGCACGGCGCCGCACCGCGCTCGCGCAACAGCGCCGCGCACAGACCCCGAAGCCAGCCCGACGACTTGCGAAGGCGCTTCAGAACCGCCACATCCGACAGACGCGCCAGACCCGACTCCCGCGCCCGCACCGACGTCTCGCGAAGAGAATGTCCGCACCCCAGATGAAGCAGCAGAACCCGAAGCGAAACCTCCGCCGACTTGGCCGTGCGCAACCCCTTCAGCGCCCCGCTCACACGCCCCAGCTCGCGCCAGCCCGACGGCAAAAGCGACCGCAAAACCCACCAGTCCTCTTCCATAACCAAAACGCCCCGCACTAATCCGCAGCCAGAATAACCGGACTGCAAAACCAATGCAAAACAAGTTAGCGCTTATGGGACTTGATCCGGGACCCAGAAATGCCGGTACCCCCCTCGGTAGGAACCGTGCCCGTCTGGGCCCCGGATCTCCGCTTCGCGCCGTCCGGGGTGACAAGGGGGGTTGCTCCGTCCGGGCAGCACCGGATGCTCCGGCTCCGCCTTACCGCCGCCGAACCCGAACTCTGGCATCGGTTCGCGTCAACGACCGCTGGTATAACATCGTCTGCATGCTGGAATTACAGGTTCTATGTCGCTATAATGCGTCAAGAAGTCTGAGGTTCAGTGATGCAGTTTCAGGAATTCATGGAAGACCGGGCGTTTTCTCCCGCACTGATCGCCGATGCGTTGCGGACCACCCGGTCCGAGATCGCCGGTACGCTGGGGCTCGGCAAGGACGCATTTTCCCGCGCCTCGCGGGTGCGAGCGCGCAAAACGCAGACCCGGTTGCGCCAGATGCTGGAGATCCTGAACCGTGTCGAGGCCCAGACCGGCTCGCCGCTCGCCGCCTATGCCTGGTTTCGGGCCGAGCCCCTGCCGGGGTTCGGCGGCGCCACGCCCGACCTACTGGTACGCGAAGGCAAAGCCGACCATGTGCATGCCTATCTCGACCGGATCATGGCGGGCGGCTATGCCTGACGCCGCCCGCGCCTGATGCGCTTCAGGGGCCTGGTTTTCCGGGCGCACAATCCGCAATGGTCATGGACGCCCTTGTCTGGCGAGGGCGCGCGGCGGCATGGCGGGCGCTTCAACCGGCGCGGCGTTTCGGCGCTCTACACCTCTCTTGCCCCGCTGACCGCCATACGCGAAGCCGAACCGCTCGGCCGTCCCATGCAGCCGCTGACGCTCTGCGCCTATGAGGTGGACGCCGAGCCCGTCTTCGATGCGACGGACGAGCGGGAGCGCCGGTCGCTGGGAGTGAGCGACTCCGATCTCGCGTGCTCAACCTGGGAGGCCGACATGCTCGCCGGCGCGCTTCCCGCGTCGCAAGCCCTAGCCGACCGGCTGATCGCAGCGGGATATACGGGCATGCAGGTTCGAAGCTTCGCCGTCGGGGCCGGCGACGGCGATCTCAACCTCGTGATGTGGCGCTGGGGAGAAGACCCGCCGGCGCGCATCGTCCTCATCGACGATGAGGGCCGGCTTCAGGGACATCGGGCCCGCTGATCTTGAGCAGGGCCAGAATGTCGGCATGGTCGCGAAGCGCATCGGCTCCTTTGGACGTCAGCGCATAGACGCCGGCTGGCGCGCCGTCGCGCCGCTACAGCGAGGCGCCCTCTTCCGCGGCAGGCTCGGTGGCGCCGGCCTGCGCGGTGATGACGCCGTAATGCTCCGGGCGGCGGTGGGCGGCGAAGTTGAAGATCGTCTCCTTGTTGAAGCGGCCTTCCTCCAGGTCGCAGTCATAGGCGACCACCTCGTCCTCCAGCGTGTGCGCCTGGGCCACGATCTCGCCCGACGGCGCGATAATGCAGCTGCCGCCCATCAGGTCGCAGCCTTCCTCGTGGCCGGCCTTGGCGACGCCGACCACCCAGCAACCGTTCTGGTAGGCGCCGGCCTGCATGGAGAGATGGTTGTGCAGCATGCGCACATGATGCGGCTCGGGCCCCAGCGAATTGGCGGCCGGCGTGTTGTAGCCGAGCATCACCAGCTCGACGCCCTTCATGCCCATCACGCGGAAGGTCTCCGGCCAGCGGCGGTCGTTGCAGAGCGCCATGCCCATCACGCCGCCCATCGTCCGCCAGACCGGGAAGCCGAGGTCGCCGACTTCGAAATAACGCTTCTCCAGATGCTGCCAGGGGCGTTTCGGGTCGTATTCGCTATGGCCCGGCAGATGCACCTTGCGATACTTGCCGACGATGCGCCCCTGCCGGTCCACGAGGATGGCGGTGTTGAAGCGCCGTTCGTGCCCGCCTCCGCGGATGAGTTCCGCATAGCCGAGATAGAATCCGACGCCCAGTTCCGCCGCCGTGTCGAACAGCGGCTGCGTCTCCGGCCCCGGCATCTCCGCCTCGTAGAAGGCGTCCAGTTCCGCGGGATCCTCCATGAACCAGCGCGGGAAGAAGCTGGTGAGCGCGAGTTCGGGAAAGACGACGAGCCCGGCGCCGCGGCCATGCGCCTCCCGCATCATCTCCAGGAGCCGCCCGACCACATGGGAGCGCGGCTCGGCGCGGGCGACGGGGCCCATCTGCGCGGCGGCGATGGTGAGGCGGCGCGATAAGGTATCCGGCATGGGGCAGCGCTCCTTTCGGTGCTATAACCCCGCGCCGTTGCGAGGTTCCGGGATAGCAGGGTTCACCCATGTCCATCATTGCGCCGAGGATGCGCCGCTTCAAGGCCTCCGCCAGCCAGAATGCCGCCATGCGCGCCCGCGCCATGGCCGCGGACGGCATCGACATCATCAACCTCACCATCGGGCAGCCCGACTTCCCGCCGCCGGACCATGTGCGCGAAGCGGCGGCGGCGGCGATGGCGGCAGGCGTGGTCGGCTATACCAACCGCGACGGCATCCCCGAGTTCAAGGAGGCCATCCGGCGCAAATTCAGCCGCGAGAACGGGCTGGAATACGCTGCTGACGAGGTGCTGGCGACGACGGGCGCCAAGGCGGCGATCTCCTGCGCCTTCCTGGCGACGCTCGCGCCCGGCGACGAGGTGATCCTGCCGGCGCCGTTCTGGGGCGCCTATGAGGACCTCGTGCGGCTCGCGGGCGGCGTGCCGGTGCCGGTGTCCTGCCCGCAGCAGAACGGCTTCCGCCTGCTCCCGGAGGACCTGGAGGCCGCCATCGGGCCGAAGACCAAATGGCTCTCGCTCAACTCGCCCTCCAACCCCTCGGGCGCCGCCTATTCCGAAGACGACCTGCGCGCGCTCGCCGCCGTGCTGGCGCGCCACCCCCATGTGCATGTGATGGCGGACGACATCTATGAGCATCTGCTCTACACGGACGCGCCGCTCGCCACGATGGCCAATGCGGTCCCGGCGCTGTTTGCGCGTACGCTCACCATCAACGGCGTCTCCAAGGCCTATTCGATGACCGGCTTCCGCGTGGGCTTTGCCGGCGGCCCGCGCGACATCGTGCAGGAAATGGGCAAGCTCCAGGGCCAGCTCGTCTCCTGCCCCAATGCGGTCGGGCAGCGGGCCGCGCTGGCGGCGCTGGACGGGCCGAAGGATATCGTCGAGGAGCGCCGGCAGATCATGCGCGCGCGCCGCGACCTCATGGTCGCCGCGCTGAACGAGGCGGGCCTGCCCTGCCACGCGCCGGAAGGGGCAATGTATGTCTATCCCTCGGTCGCTTCCGCCATCGGCGCCCGCACGCCGTCCGGCAGGCGGCTGGAGGACGACACGGCGGTCACCGACTATCTGGTCGAGGAGGCGCATGTCGCGGTGGTGCAGGGCGCGTCCTACGGCCTCTCGCCGCATGTCCGGGTGAGCTATGCGGCCCCGCTGGAGCGGCTGGAGGAGGCCGGCCGGCGCATCGCCCGGGCGATGGCGAAGCTCGCCTGAGGCCGGCCGGCCCCTTGTCCATGTCTCCGCCGGTGCGCCGCCATGGAGTTTGACGGCGCGACGCTGACTTTCCTGCTTCTGGGAGCGCTGGCCGGCGGCTTCGTGACGGGGCTCGCCGGCTTCGGCACGGGGCTGGCGGCGGCGGGCGTGTGGTTCCATGCGCTGGACCCGGCGACCGTCCCGCCGCTGGTCGCGCTCGTGTCCGTCGGCGGGCAGGCGGTGGCGTCGCTCTTCGTTCGCCATGCCTTCGACCGGCGCCGCGCCGGGCCTTACCTGCTGGGCGGCATCGCCGGAGTGCCGCTCGGCGTCGTATTTCTGGCGATCGCCTCACCGGACATGCTTCGGCTCGCCGTCGGCCTGCTGCTGGTCGGCTACACGCTGCTCTCCATGGCAAGGCGGCTGCCTGCGCCGCCGCCCTCGCGCGCGGCCGATGCGGCGGTCGGGCTCGGCGGCGGCGCGCTCGGCGGCTTTGCGGGGCTTTCCGGGCCGCTGCCGGTGATCTGGCTCCGCCTCCGGGGCGGCAGCGCTGATGCGCAGCGCGCCGTCTATCAGCCCTTCAACCTCGTCGTGCTGGCGCTCGCCGCCGCGGCGATGGGCGTCTCGGGCGCGATGGACTCCACCGCGCTTGCGGCTGCCGCGATCTGCCTGCCGGTCGCATTGGCCGCCGCCTGGACCGGCGCCCGCCTCTATCGGCGCATCGACGCCGCGCTTTTCCAGCGCATCGTCACCGGCCTGTTGTGCCTCTCGGGCCTCGTGCTGATCGTGGAGACGGTATAGGCGCGGGGCATGCCCCCTCAGACGGCGGCGAGTTCCTCCTCGAGGTCGGCCATCTCCGCGCCACCCGCCATCAGCCGGCGGATGTCCCCGCCGCCGAGCTCGTCCGCCACACCGCTGCCGATGACCCGGCCGAGGCTGAGAAAGGTGTAGCGGTCGGCCACGAGCTGCGCATGGATCTCGTTGTGGGTGATGAGGATGATCGCGATGTCGCCGCGGCTGCGCACCCTCTTGATGGTCTTCAGCACTTCCAGCTGCTGCTTCTGTCCGAGAGCCGAGGTCGGCTCGTCCAGGATCAGCACGCGGGCTCCGAAATAGATCGCGCGGGCAATGGCGAGAGTCTGCTTCTGTCCGCCGGACATGGTGCCGACCGCCTGCTCGGGATTGGCGATGTCAATGCCGATCTTGGCCATCTCCGCGCGCGCGATGCGATTCATTTCCCCCGTCTGCATGATGCCGAACGGCCGCGCGCCCTTGGTGATCTCCCGGCCCATGAAGAAATTGCGGGTCACCGAGGTCAGCGCATTGAGCGCGAGGTCCTGGTAAACAGTGCCGATCCCCGCATCCGACGCGGCCAGCGGATTGCGGAAGGAGACGGGCGCCCCGTCGACATAGATCCGGCCCGAGCTCGGCTGGTGCACACCGGCAAGTACCTTGATGAGGGTCGATTTGCCGGCCCCGTTGTCGCCGAGCAGGGCATGCACTTCCCCCGGATGGACCTCCATGGAGACGCCGTCCAGGGCCGTGAAGTTTCCGAAGCGCTTGACGATATCCTCGAGTCGGATGAGCGGCGGAGCCATGTCATATCCCTCCGGTGAAGCGTTTCCGGATGGTCTCGTTGCTGAGCGCGGCGATGAGCAGCACGGTGCCAAGGAATGTCCGGTAGTAGGAGCCGTCGATCCACGAGATATAGAACACGGAGTTCTGCACGAGCCCGAAGATGACGGCGCCGAACACCACGCCGACAATGGACCCGAAACCGCCGGAGAGGATGACGCCGCCCACCACCGAGGCGGCGATCGCCTCGAGTTCCTTGAGGTTGCCCTTTGCGGCGTCCGCCGTATTGGTGTCGAACACTTGCGTGGCGGCGAAAATGGTGGCGCAGAACGCGGTGAACATGAACAGCGCTATCTTCACTTTGTCGGTCGGCACACCGTTCGCCCTCGCCGCCTCCTCATTGCCGCCGGTCGCATAGATCCAGTTCCCGACCTGGGTGCGCGAGAGCACGAACCAGGCGACGACGGCGATCGCGATCCACCACGCCACCTTCGCGTCGAACCCGGTCACCCACTGGTCCCCGGCGCGGTTGTAGTTGAGGCCGAGCCAGAAGAGCACATCGTAGAACCACTGGAACGCCTGGCCCCCGAAAAGGGCGGCGACCCAGTCGGTCTGCTTGTAGTCCGGCAGGCCCGAAACCTGCGTCGAGCCGTTGAAGGTCCGGAAGCACACCTCCGTCGCCCCGCGCAGGATGAACAGGAAGGACAGGGTGACGATGAAGGAGGAGAGCCGGGTCCGCACCACGATGAACCCGATGAGCCAGCCGATCGAGAGGGTGATGCAAAAGGTGATGAGCAGCGCCGCAAGCGGCGACGCCGGCCCGAGCCCGAACGGGAGGCCCCATTTCAGCATGACCGCCATGGACATGCCGGCAAAGCCGATCATCGAGCCGATCGAGAGGTCGAACTCCCCCGCGATCATCAGCATGCAAGCGCCGGTGGCGATGATCCCGAGTTGGGCGATGATGGAGAAGTTATTCTTGATACCCAGAGGGTTGTACACCACGTCGCCCGCCACCACGGCGAGGAAGACGAGCAGCACGATCATGCCCGAAAACGCCCCGATCTCGGGACGGTGAACCAGGCGGGAGAACCACCCGGCGCGTTTCAGGCGATCCGCTTCCTGTCGCTGGCCTGTGCCTGTGTCTTCGGTCGTGGCGGGTTCCATGCGGAGGTCTCCCTCCAAAGCCGTTAATCGATGCTGGTGCGGACCGGCCCGTAGCCAGGCATGGGCCGGTCCGCTTGTACCGGTTTCGGGAGCGGGCGGTGAATGCCCGCGATCAGCGGTTCACGCCTGCCTGCGCCGCGACTCCGGCGGCATTGGAGGCATCGACAAAGCCCGGCCCCGACGGGATGTTCGCGCCCGGCAGCAGCCCTGCATTCTGGTTGTAGAGATGCAGCACGATGATCGGCATGTAGCCCTGCAGACGCTGCTGCTGGTCGATGGTGAATGCGACGTCTCCGGCCTGGATGAGATTCATCACCTCGGGCGACAGGTCGAAGCAGGAGAGGTGGATGTCCGCGCCGACCTCCTTCACCGCCGCCGCGGCCGCGACGCACACATGCGGCCCCACCGCAAGCAGCGCATCGATGTCCTGGTCCGCCTGGAGGGCCGCCGCCGTGCGGGTCTTGATCTGCGCGACGTCGTTCGACACGTCGATCATGTTGAGTTCCATCCCCATCGACTCGAAATAACCGGTGCAGCGGTCAACGAGTGCGGTGTTGAAGGATTCCTGGTTGAGGCAGAGCCCCTTGGTCGCGCCTTCCGCCTTGGCGCGCTCGCCGGCCTTCTCGCCGGCCAGCCGCTCCGGCTGCCCGACATGCATGAGGGCCCCGACCGCGGCGGAAGATTCCAGCCCCGAATTCATGGTGATGACCGGGATGCCCGAATCCGCGGCGGCCTTGATGGCGCCGCCGAGCGCGTCGGCGTCCGGCAGGGACACCACGATACCGTCCGGCTGGGTCGCCGCGGCGGCTTCGATAAGCCGGGCCATGTCGGCCATGTCCCCGGATGGCGCGAAATTATATTCGAACTCCGCCCCGACCGCCTTGGCGGCGTCTTCTCCGCCCTTCTGCACCACGGGCCAGAAAGGATCGGTGCCTTGGGTGTGGGTAATCATGACGAACCGCTCGGCGCTTGCCGCGCCGGCCGTGAGCATGGCCGCAATCGATGCGGCCGCGAAAACGACTGCTTTCTTCATGGCATTGCCTCCCTGACAATTTCCTGGGGGATACTGCATTGTCGAACTGTCGGAATTGACCTGAAACCGACGCCTGAACGCAACCCTAATTCCGTTACTATGGCAAGCGGCGGCGCGTAATGCCCGGGCGCCGGTCTCCCGTCACCGCTTGCGCGCCACGATGTGGAAAATGTGCCAGTGTTTCATGGCCCCGCGCGGGGTTTCGGCGTCGTCCTCCTCCTCGTCGAAACGCTCGATCTCGAAGGGGGCGAGGAGAGCGCGCACCTCCGCTTCCGGCAGGTGAAGAATGCCCGGATTGCCGGCCCAGCCGTCGCGGGGACCGAAGAACTGGCCGGCGAAGCGGCCGCCGGCGGGCAGCGCCGCCCCGATGCGTTGCCAGAAGGCCGGGAAGGCGTCCGGGCGGCAGAAGGGCAGGCTGAAGCTCGCATTCACGAGGTCTGCCCGCGGCAGCTCGGCAGTCTCGAACGCCTGCCGCCGGAGCGTCAGCCGCGGGTGGCGCGGCAGCGCCAGAACGGCAGGCTCGCTGTCGATGCCGACCACATGCCAGCCGCGCGCCAGCAATGCGAATGCGTCCCGTCCGCCGCCTATGCCGAGATCGACGGCGACCCCCGTGCATCCGCCGAAGCGCGCCAGCGCCTCCAGCAATGTCGGGCGCGGCGGGCGGCCGCGCGTCTTCGCGTAGTAGTCGCCCCAACTCATCCCGCCCTCGGCCCCGCTTCCGCTCCCCGCCGCCCGCTTCTATACTCGCATTGATGCTCTACATGGTGGAATGCGGCTTCCGGGACCCGGCGCGCGAGGCGGCCTGGTCAGCCTGGTACAGCGGGCCGAAGCTGGCCTCGCTCCTGGCGCTGCCGGGCTTCGACGCCTCGCAGCGTTTCCGCGCGCTCGATGACGAACCCGCGCCCTGGCTCGCCGTCCACACCGTGCCGGGAACCGAATTCTTCGACCGCGCGAACTATCGCGGCGCGGGCGGCGGCGGCTTCGGCGCGTGGCAGGCGGACATCATCGACTGGTCGCGCAACCTGTTCGACGGCCGCGACACGCTGCCCGAAGTGCCGGAGGACGCCTTCCTGGTGACGGTCGATGCCGCCGACGGACCGGCGGCCTCTCCCGGTTTCGATCTCGACTGGCTCAGGGGCGCCGGCCTCGACCGCACCGTCGCCTGGCGCGGCTGGGCTATTGTCGCAAGCGCCGACCGACCGCCGGGCGGGCGCATCTGGCGCCCGGTCACGCCGCGCCTCACCGGTGACTGAGCAGCCCGTATTCGCAAGGGGACCCCGATGGGCAAAATGCTGACCGAGGCCGACATCCAGGCCTATGCGCGCGATGGCTATGTCTTCCCGCTCAGCGCCTTCTCCGCGGCCGAGGCGCGGCGCTACCGCGACGGGCTGGAGGCCTATGAAGCCGATACCGGCGATGTCATCCATTCCAACATGCGCCACAAGGTCCATCTGCTGTTCCGCTGGGCGGACGAGATCGTCCACCATCCGCGCGTCCTCGACGCCGTGGAGGACCTGCTGGGGCCGGACCTGCTTTGCTGGACGACCAATTTCTTTATCAAGGAGGCGAACGACCCGGCCTTCGTTTCCTGGCACCAGGATTCGACCTATTGGGGGCTTGATCCACATGATGTCGTCACCGCCTGGGTCGCGCTTTCCGACGCCCCGCTGGAGAGCGGCCCGATGCGCTTCCTGCCGGGCTCGCACAAGCTCGACCAGATGGCCCACCGCGACAGCTTCGCCGAAGACAACCTGCTGACGCGCGGGCAGGAGATCGAGATGGAGGTGGACGAGACGCTGGCGGTCGATGCGCCGCTCCGCGCGGGCGAGTTCTCTCTCCACCATATCCGGCTCGTGCATGCCTCGAAGCCGAACCGCCTGCCCGACCGGCGCATCGGCCTCGCGATCCGCTACATCCCGACCTATGTGCGCCAGGTGAAGCTCGACGACTCTGCAACCCTGGTGCGCGGCGAGGACCGCTACGGGCATTTCGAGCTTGAGCCCCGGCCTGCGGCGGACCTCGACAACGCGGCCTGCGCGGCCCACACAGAAGCGATGCAGCGCATGCTGGGCGCGGTCTATTCCGGCACGGACATGGCCGAGGCGAGGCGGTGAGCGCGGCGGAGATCCTTGTTCCGCACCGCCGTCCGACCGAGGGAGACGTCACCGTCCGCACCCATCTCTGGCGGCCGGCGGCCTGGCGCCCAACCGACCCGGTGCTTGTCGCGTTGCACGGCTACCGGCGCAACGCCGCCGATTACCGCGATGTCTGGGCCGAACATGCCGACCGCCACCGCGTGCTGGTCGCCGCACCGGAATTTGACCACGCGCAATTCCCCGGCCCGCGCGAATACGAGGTCGGCAACATGCGCACGCCGGACCGGCGCGCCTTCCTGCCGGCGGCGGACTGGAGTTTCGGCGTGGTCGAGAGCGCTTTCGACGCTGCCTGCGCCTGGAGCGGCGCAGAAGCGAAGCGCTACTATCTGTACGGCCATTCCGCCGGCGGGCAGTTCGTCCACCGCATGGCGCTGTTCGCCCCGGATGCGCGCATCGAGGCCGCCATTGCCGCCAATGCCGGCGCCTATACCGTGCCGCGCGAGGAGCAGCGCTATCCTTACGGCCTCTCGGGCCTGGCCATGGGCGACGAGGCGCTGGCCGCCGCCTTCTCCGTCCGGCTCATGGTGCTGCTCGGCGAGAACGACACGGTGACGGATGCGCCCATGCTGCTGAAATCTCCCGAGGCGATGGCGCAGGGGCCGCACCGCCTGGCCCGCGGCCGGTATTTCTACGCCGCGGGACAGGACATGGCGCGCCTCCTGCCCGCGCCCTTCGCATGGGAGCTGCACACCGCGCCCGGCGTCGGCCACGACAATGCGGGCATGGCCCGGCGCGCCGCCGCCTTGCTGTTCGGGGACCGATGACGACGCGCGCCGACTGCATGGCGCTGGACTCCGGCGACCCGCTCGCCGATCTGCGCGCCGGATTCCTGCTGCCGGCCGGGATGCTTCGGCTCGACAGCGACGGGCTGGGGCCGCTTACGCGCGCGGTGCGGGCGCGGCTTGCGAGCTTCATGCATGTCGAGTGGGGCGTGGCGTTCTCGGGCGGCAGCGGGCTCACCGAGGCGGCGGCCGGCAAGCTGGCGCCGCTTCTGGGCGCGCCGCCGGAGGCGCTGGGCTTCGCCGCCGCAACAGCCGACGCGCTGGAGGCCCTGGCCGCCACCGCCGCCGCGTCCGGGCGCAACCGCATTCTCGCCGCGCCCGGCGAGTTCCCCGATGCCATGGCCCGGCTCGCTGCGAAAGGCCTGACCGTCCGGGAAGCCGAAACGCCGGAGGCGCTGCTCGGCAGTGACGCGCTGTTGCTGTCGCGCCATGTCGCCCCCGCAACGGGCGCGCTTCGCGACATCGCCGGCCTTGCCCGTCAGGCCCGCGAGGCCGGCGCGCTGGCCGCTTTCGACCTTTCCGAAACCACGGGGACGCTGCCGGCCGCGCTGGAGCGGGCGGGCGTGGAGGCGGCGCTCGGACGGGGCTGCGGCTTCCTCTGCGGCGGGCCCGGTGCTCCCGCCTGGGTCCATGCGACCGGCGCATTCGCCCCGGCCCTGGAGGCGCTGCCCGCACCCTCCGCGCTGGCGCTCGCGGCGCTGGACGGCGCACTCGACATGGCCGCAGGCCTCGATATCGAGGCGGTTGGCTGGAAGGCGCGCACGCTGACGGCGGTCTTCCTTGGCGCGCTTGGCGAGACGGACCCGCTGCCGCCCGCAAGCCGCGGCGCGCATGTCGTGCTCCAGTGTGCGGATGCGAAGGCGCTGGTCCGGGCGCTTGCGGCAGACGGTGTCCATGCGCGCGCCGCCGCGCCTGGCCGGATCGCCTTCGCCTTTTCCCCCCTCATGCTCCGCCATGTCGATGCCTGGGACGCCGGCGCGGTCGTGAAGGCGCGGCTGTAAGGCCCCGCGGCGGGCCGGTCACGCTGTGCGTCCCGTTCCCTCTCGCTTCAAGCGTCAGGCGTCCGCCGTCCAGAGGCACCAGACGGCCAGCAGCGGCGTGTCGCCGGCGCGCATGGCGTGCCAGGCATGGGGCGGGTTGTGCTGGAGGCCGCCCGCCGGGCGCGCCCGCCAGCCCAGGTCCTCGCGCCACCAGTCGCCGGGCGCGAGCACGAAATAGAGCTCCTCCGGCGGGTGGTTGTGCTTCACATAGTCGGTATGCGGGGCCACCAGGCTCACCCCGATGCGCGCATCCCCGCGCTCTTCCAGACCGTCCGCGCCCGTCACCGCGGCATTGGCGTGCGCCTTGTCGAAGGCCGGGTCGTCGCCTGCGCGACCGAGGCGCGGCCCCCAGGCGAGCCGGGCGTCGAGCGCCCGGAGCGCGCCCGCCACATGCTGCACCGGCTCCGGCCCCCTTGCGGCGAGCGCGAACGCGTCCTCCAGAGCCCCGGCCGGGGCCGGGCGGCGCGGCTCCGGGGCGCGGGCCGGCAGCGCTCCCGGCGTCTCCAGCGCGTCGAATATGCGCGCCGCCAGCGCGGCTTCCGGCCCGCCCGGCGGCGCGGCCTCGCGCACCGCGCGCCCGAGCGCGCCCAGGAAATGGTCCAGATCGCCGGCTCTCAGCATGGCCGTCCCGCTCCCCGCGCCGTCACGCCGCCTGCGGGCCGCGCAGCAGGCGGCCGGGCATGGCGCCTGTCGGTTCGCCCTGTTCGTAAGTCGCCTCGCCGGCCACGAAGGTCGCAGCATAGCCGTCGGCGTGCTGCACCAGGCGGCGTCCGCCGGCCGGCAGATCGCGCACCATGACCGGCGCATGCAGGCGGAGCGCGTCGAAGTCGATCAGGTTGAGGTCCGCCTTGCAGCCCGCGCGAATCAGGCCGCGGTCGTTCAGCCCATAGGCCTCCGCCGTGCCCCGCGTCTGGAGGCGCACCGCATGCTCCAGCGCCAGTTTCGGCCCCCGCTGCCGGTCGCGCGCCCAGTAGCTCAGCATGTAGGTGGGCGCGCTTGCATCGCATATGAGCCCGCAATGGGCGCCGCCGTCCGAAAGGCTCAGCATGGCGAGCGGATGCTCCAGCATGGTGCGCAGCATCTCGAAATCGCCGTCGGCATAGCCGAGCAGCGGGAAATAGATGAGCGCCCGGCCCTCATCCGCCAGCATTGCGTCCAGCAGCACCGCGCGCGGGTCGCCGGAACCCGCCAGCGCGGCGATGCTGCGCGCCGCAGGCGGTTCGTAGTCGGGTGGATCGCCAAGTGGGAACATGCCGGCGAAATGGTTGAACACATAGCTGTCGAACTTGCCCTGCCGGGTGGACTCCTCGGCGAGCAGCCGCGCGCGCGCCTCCGGGCGGGAGAGCCGGGCGACGCGCGCCGCCAGCGGCAGATGCGCGATCTCCATATAGGCCGGATGGCCCATGAAGGGGTGCATGCTGCTGTCGAAGCCCATCAGCATCCCGGCCGGGCGCGCGCTTACCTGCATGCGGAGCTTCGCGCCCTCGGCGACGGCGGCCTCGGTCCAGTCGAGGATGCGCCGCCAGTCTCCGGGGCTGCGGTCGGACTGCGCGAGGATGAAGGAAACCGGCAGCCCGGTCTCGCGCGAGAGGTCGCGCATCCAGACCACGTCATCGCGGAACCGCCCGTCCATGCCGCCAATGCCGAAATCGGTCGCGATCTCGAACACGCCATGGCCGGCCCGCCCGCAGGCCCGGCCGATGCCCATCAGTTCCTCATGGCCGGCGAAGGTGCCGGGCACCGGCTCGCCGTCTATGGAGCGGTGCAGCATGGTGCGCGAGGAGGAGAAGCCGAGCGCGCCGGCGCGGAGTCCTTCCTCGACGATAGCGGCCATGGCGGCGATGTCGTCCTCGGTGGGGTCCTCATTGGCGGCGCCGCGCTCGCCCATCGCATAGGCCCGGACCGCGCCATGCGGCACCTGCGTGCCGATGTCGAGCGCATGCGGCATCGCCTCAAGCGCGTCCAGATATTCCGGGAAGGTCTCCCAGTTCCAGCTCATGCCTTCGGAAAGCGCCGTGCCGGGAATGTCCTCCACGCCTTCCATCAGGCCGATCAACCAGTCGTGGCGGTCGGGCGCGGCAGGCGCGAAGCCGACGCCGCAATTGCCCATCACCGCGGTGGTGACGCCGTGCCAGCCGGAAGGCGAGAGCCAGGGGTCCCAGGTCGCCTGGCCGTCGTAATGGGTGTGGACATCGACGAAGCCGGGCACGGCCAGCAGGCCGTCCGCATCGATCTCGCGCCGACCCGGCCCCGCCTTGCCGCCTGCCTGGACGAAGCGCCCGCCGTCGATGGCGATATCGCCGGCAAAGGCCGCCTCACCGGAGCCATCGACGATGCGCGCGCCGCGAATGACCGTCTCGTGCATCGCTCAGAAGGTTCCCGGATAGAGCCCGCCGTCCATCAGCACGCTGTTGGCGGTCATGAAGCCGACATGCTGGCTGCAGAGGAAGGCGCACACCTTGCCGAACTCCTCCGCCGTGCCGAAGCGCCCGGCCGGCGTGGCGGCCATGCGCTCCGCGCGCGCCGTCTCCAGGTCGGTGCCCGCCTGCTGCGCCGCATGGGCGATGCCGCTTCGCAGCCGGTCGGTGTCGAACGGGCCCGGCAGCAGGTTGTTGATCGTGACATTGCGGTCCATGACCTCGCGGCAGATGGTGTTGCAGAAGCCCTGCAGCGCGAGGCGGGCCGATGTCGAGAGGCCGAGATTCGGCACCGGCATCTTGGTCGATTGCGAGGTGATGTTGACGATCCGCCCGAAGCCGCGCCCGGCCATGCCGTCCACCACGGCGGTAATCATCTCGGCATGGCCGAGAAGCTGGGCTTCCAGCGCCGCCAGCCAGCGCTCGCGCGTGTCGGTGCGGAAATTGCCGGGCGGCGGCCCGCCGGCATTGGTGACCAGAATGTCCGGCTCGGGGCAGGCGGCGAGAATGGCCCGGCGCGTCTCGGCACGCGTGATGTCGCCGGCGACAGCCGTCACCTCGACGCCGGTGGCCGCCCGGATCTCCGCCGCCGTCGCTTCCAGTTCGGCGGCCGTGCGGGCATTGACGACCAGATGCACGCCTTCCTCGGCGAGCGCCATGGCGCAGCCCTTGCCGAGACCCTTGCTGGCGGCGCCGACAATGGCCCGCTTACCCGCGATTCCGAGATCCATGACTGTCCTCTCCCTGTTCGAACGCGCCTTCGGCGAGCAATTCCCGCACGAGGCCCGCGGTGATACGGCGCCGGCCGGCAAGCGCGGCGCGGTCCAGAATATCTACCGCACGGCGCGCCGCGGCGAAACTGCGCTCGATGCGCCGCAGCAGCAGATCGAGCACCTCCTGGCCGATCTCGATCTGCCGGTCGGCGAATTGCTTGGCGAGCACGGCTTCGAGCAGGCGGTCGTCGGGCGGGCGGATGGCGACGGCCGGGCCGGCGGCGAGGCGCGAGGCGAGATCGGCCGTCCGGAGGCGCCAGCGCAAGGGCGGCGCAGCCGCCGTCAGCAGAAGCGAGCCGCCCCGGCTCGCCAGCAGGTTGTAGAGATGCAGCAGGGCGAGTTCGTCCACCGTCCTGTCCGCGCCGTCCACGACCAGATGCCGGCGGCCGCCCAGCAGATTGACCGGATTGGCCTCCGCCAGCGCCAGCGGCGGGACCGTCACGGCGCCGCTGCGCGTCTGCCAGACATGGGCGAGATGCGTCTTCCCTGCTCCGGCCGGGCCCCAGACCGTCAGCGCCGTGGCCGGCCAGTCGGGCCAGCGGTCGATCCACGCCACCGCCTCGGCATTGCTGTCGGCGACCAGGAAGTCCTCCGCGCCCATGGCCGCCCGGTGGCCGAGATGCAGGACGAACTGCCGGCTACGAGTCGTCATCGGAGCTGTAAAGGCGGCTTTCCCGGTATTGCTCGACGGCGAAGCGCGCCAGCACGCCGATCGTCGCCGCCGCCGGCAGGGCGACCAGCATGCCGACGAAACCCAGCAGCGAGCCGCCGGCGAACAGCGCGAAGATCACCCAGACCGGATGCAGGCCCACCCGGTCGCCCACCAGCTTCGGAGTTAGATAGTTGCCCTCGACGGCCTGCCCGGCGACGAAGATCGCGGCGACGAGCGCCACCCGCCAGAGCGACTCGAACTGGTCCAGCGCCAGCCCGATCGACATCAGCCCGCCCAGCACGCTGCCGACATAGGGGACGAACGAAACCAGGCCGGAGAAAATGCCGACGATGAAGCCGAAATCGAGTCCGGCAAGCATCAGCAGGCATCCATAGCCGAGGCCGAGGATGATGCAGACCGTGGCCTGGCCGCGCACGAAGCCGGCGAGCGTGGTGTCGATGCGCGCCGCCTGCTCGCGGATAACAGGCGCGCTCCGGCGCGGCAGCAGACCGTCAATGGCGGCGACGATCCGGTCCCAGTCGCGCAGCAGGTAGAAGGCGACGACGGGCGTGACGACCGCAAGGCCGAGCAGGTTGACGAGCGCGAGTCCGCTCCCCAGCAGGCGCCCGGCGATTTCACCCGCCCAGCCGGCGGCCGTCGCGACATGGCCGGTCAGCGCCCGGCGGATGGCTTCGATGTCCTCCGGCGGGACTTCCGACTCCACGCGCGCCATGATCCGCGAGACGGCCTGCTCCAGGATTTCGATATAGCCCGGCAGGCTCGCCATCAGGCCGCCGAGTTGGGCGTTCACCACCGGCAGCAACAGCAGCAGCACCCCGAAGCTCGCCACCGCAAAGCCGGCGAGCACGAGCAGGGTCCCGCCCGTCCGCCCGACGCCGCGCCGCTCCAGACGGTCCACCAGCGGGTCGAGGAAATAGGCGATGGCGATGCCGGCGACGAAGGGCAGCAAGATGTCCTGGAACAACGCCAGGAAGAGCGCCGCCGCCAGCGCAACGGCGCACCAGATGCCGGTCTGCTTCGCAGGACTCACGCCGTTCCGCCTCCCCGTTCCAGCCGCATCATGCCGCGCATCCAGGTGACAACATAGACCCCGCCGGACACGGCGGTCGTGGCCGCGACAACGGCATAGGCGGCCGTCTCCGCCAGCGGCAAGTCGAACCGCCAGGCCAGCATGGCGAGCACGCCGGCTGCGAAAATGAGCTGCGCGCAGGTGTTCAGCTTGCTCGTCCAGTGCGGGCGGACCGGCTGCGCGGACGGCATGAGCATCTGGCCGAGCAGCCAGCCGCAAACGATCAGCGCATCGCGGAACACCACCAGAATCACAAGCCAGGCCGGCAACAGGCCGCGGACGCCCAGCGAGACGAACACGGAAACCAGCAGCGCCTTGTCGGCCACCGGGTCGAGCAGGCTGCCGAGCCGCGACACCTGCCCGAGCCGCCGGGCCAGCCAGCCGTCGACGGCATCGGAGAGGCCGGCGAGCAGGAACACCCAGAGCGCCGCCTCGTACCAACCGCGCACGATCAGCCAAACCGCCGCCGGGACGGCCAGCAGGCGCGCGAGCGTGATCGCGTTCGGCAGGGTCATCGTCCGCCCGCGCCGTCCTCAGCGGTCCAGCGAACGGAGCGTCCAGGCATTGTCATCGGCGCGTTCAAGCGCCAGGCCGTGGCGCTCCAGAACGCCCTGGAGGCGCGCCGCGCCGCCGGCGAAGCGGAAGCGGAAGAGCGCCCGGTGGCGCGCCAGCTCCGCCAGCCGGACCTGCCAGACGCCGCCGGCAGCGGCGAGCGCGTCCTTCACCGCGATAAGGTCGCCGAGCCCGCCAAGCAGCGCCGCCGCCTCGAAGGCCTCCGCCACAGCGCCGGTCGCGACCAGATTGGCGCGCTTCCAGCTTTCCTGGATTTCGCCCGCCACCGAGGCGGCGGCGCGCGCGCAGAGGCTCTCCACCGTCTCCCCGGCCCGGCCTTCGATACGCAGGGTCGGGACCGCGCCGCCCGCTCCGAAGCGCCTGAGCGTCACCTCCAGCACGGGCCGGGTGCGCCCTCGCTCCAGGCGATAGACCGCGTGGGCGACCAGCGCGCGCCGGGCGCCGATGCGCGCCGCGGCCTGCAGCAGGCGGGCGCGGTCGCCTTCGGCCGCACTGTCCGCCGCCGGCATGGCGGGATCACCAGGCGCCGGCAGCAAAAGCGGGACCGGATTGTTCGCCGCCGGGCGCCGCGCCCAGGCCGCGCGCCAGGGGTTGGCGTCCTCGAACAGGAGGCGCAGCGGGCCCCAGTCATAGACGGGGAAGAGGGCCACGGGACCGCTCACGGCTTCCGAGAACGGAATGCCGGCCTCCTGCAGCAGCGCGCGCACCGGCTCCGGATGGAAGCCGACCGAGACGCGCGCGATATAGCGCACCGGCGACTGGCGCTCCTCCAGCAGCTGCACGCTGCGCATCGCCGCCGCCACAAGCACGGGGTCGGGGGCCGGCAGCCGCCCGTGGTCCTCGCGCAGCGTCAGGCGGCGCAGCAGCATATCGAAGGCCGCCGCGCGCGCCGCGGCCATCGCAGCCTGCTTCGCCTCGGCCGCAGACGGCGCCGACTCGTCCACGGCAATGCCCTGCACCGTATAAAGATCGACCTTCGCGGCGGCCGGCCCAGCCGGCGCCAGGACCGCGAGCGCCGCCAAAAGCGCCGCCGGCCGGAACAACGCTCGCATTGCGCCTCTTCGCCCTATCGATATTGTCGCGCCGGACTATATCGCCCAGGAGGCAGCATGGCGAGCATGGAAGGCGCAGCCTACAAGGCGGCCGGCGTCGATATCGACGCGGGGGAGGCGCTGGTGCGCCGGATCGCGCCGGCGGCGGCGCGGACGGCGCGGCCGGGCGCGGATGCGCGGCTCGGCGGCTTTGGCGGCTTTTTCGACCTCCGCGCGGCCGGGTTCCGCGACCCGGTGCTGGTGGCCGCGGCCGACGGGGTCGGCACCAAGCTGGAGATCGCCCAGGCGCTCGGCCGCCATCGCGGCATTGGCATCGATCTCGTGGCGATGTGCGTGAACGACCTCGCCGCGCAGGGGGCCGAGCCGCTGTTCTTCCTCGACTATTTCGCGACCGGGACGCTGGATGCGGATGCGGCGGCGGACGCGGTGGAAGGCGTCGCGGAGGGTTGCATCGCCGCCGGCTGCGCGCTCATCGGCGGCGAGACGGCGGAAATGCCGGGCTTCTATCCGCCGGGGCGCTACGACCTCGGGGGTTTCGCCGTGGGCGCGGTCGAGCGCGACCGGATGGCGCGGCCGCAGGCGCAGCCGGGCGACATCCTGCTGGGGCTTGCCTCGGACGGGCTGCACGCCAACGGCTTCTCCCTCGTCCGCCGCATTGTCGAGCGTGACGGCCTTGACCTTGCAGGCTCCTCGCCGTTCTCGGACGGGCCGCTCGGCGCGGCGCTGCTCCGGCCGACGCGCATCTATGTCCGGCCCGTGCTGGCGGCGCTCGCCGCGGGCGGCGTCCGGGCGCTTGCGCATATCACCGGCGGCGGCCTCGTGGAGAACCCGCCGCGCGGCCTGCCGCCGGGCCTGGCCATGCGGATCGACAGCGCCGCCTGGGTCCTGCCGCCGGTTTTCGCCTGGCTCGCCCGGCATGTCGCGCCGGAGGAGCTCGCGCGCGTCTTCAATTGCGGCATCGGCATGACGCTTGCGGTGGAACGCGGGCGCGCGGCCGAGCTGGCGGCGGTTCTGGAGGCGGCGGGCGAGACGGTCTTCCGCATCGGCGAGGTCGTGGAGGGCGAGGGCGTCGTCCTGGACGGCCTGGAAGGATGGCGGCGGTGAAGGTGGGCGTGCTGCTGTCCGGCCGGGGCAGCAATCTCCAGGCGCTGCTGGATGCGCGAGCGGCCTCCTGGGAGGTCGCGGTCGCGGTCTCCGATGCCGCGGACGCGCCGGGCCTCGCCAGGGCCGAGGCGGCGGGCGTGACCGCGCTGACCGTGCCGCGCCGGGACTTCGCCGACCGGGCGGCGTTCGAGGATGCGCTTGATGCGGCGCTGCGCGCGGCGGGCGTCCGGCTCGTCGTGCTGGCGGGTTTCATGCGCGTGCTGGGACCGGGGTTCGTGGACCGCTGGCGCGACCGCCTCATCAATATCCACCCGTCCCTGCTGCCGGCCTTCCGGGGCCTGGACACGCACAGGCGCGCCCTGGCGGCAGGCGTCGCCTGGCATGGCTGCACCGTGCATTTCGTGCGCGCCGAACTCGACGCCGGGCCCATCGTCCTCCAGGCGGCGGTACCGGTGCGCCCGGACGACACGGAGGAGACGCTGGCGGCCCGCGTGCTGGCGCGCGAACACCATGTGCTGCCGATGGCGGTCGGCTGGATCGCCGAAGGCCGAATCCGGGTGGAGAACGAGCGGGTTGTCGCGGTCGATCCGGAGGATATGGCGGTCAATCCGTCGCAGTGAGCGCGAGGAGCGCCGGCTTATAGTGGCGGCGGCTCTTCTGGCGGGGAGATGGGTCGATGGCGGATTACAATGCGACGGCGGAAGACGCGCGCCACCAGCATATCTGGACCGGTTTCTGCCGGTTTCTCAGCTGGTCCACCGGCGGGGTGATCCTGCTGCTGGTGATTCTGGCGGCGACGCTGCTGTAGCGGGGAGGCGAGGCGATGGCCGGCGACAAGGTGACCGTTGAGGTCGAGCTGAACCCCGACATGCTCACGCTGCTGGACGACGCGGTGAAGGACTACCGCCTGCCGGACCGGGGCAAAGCGCTGCGCTGCCTGCTGGACTGGCTGGCCGCGGACGGCGACCGCGACCAGGTCTTCAAGAAGATCCGCTGCCGGCGCTGCTGAGCGCCCACTCAACCGCCTCCTCGACACTTGACACGCGCGGCCCCGGCTCCGGCGGCGGGCGGCGAATCATCACGACCGGCATGTCGCGTTCGCGCGCGGCGGCGATCTTGGCTTCCGTGGCCGCGCCGCCGGAGGCCCGCGTCACCAGCGTGCCGATGCCGTAATCCTCGAACAGCCGGCGCTCGTCCGCGAGGTCGAAGGGCCCGCGCGCCAGCACGACCGCTGCGCCTTCGAGCGGCGAGGGGCCGGGGTCGATGCGCCGCAGCACGAAGCGCCGGTCGCACAAGCCCGCAAAGGCGTCGAGATCGCCGGGGCCGAGCGTCAGGAACACGGCGTCCGGCAGGCCGGCCAGCGCCCGGGCGGCGTCCCCGGCGTCCGCCACGCAGGTCCAGCGGTCCCCCGGCGCGCGCCGCCACATCGGCCGCAGGACCGCAAGCCGGGGCACGCCCGTCCGCGCCGCCGCCTCGCGCGCATGGGCGGAGATGCGCGCGGCGAAGGGATGCGTCGCGTCGATCAGCTTCTCGATGCGTTGCTCGCGGAGATAGCGCGCCAGCCCGCCGGCGCCGCCGAAGCCGCCGGTCCTGACCGCGCCCGCCAGCGCCGCCGGGCGCCGGGTGCGGCCGGCGAGCGAGCTCGTCACCTCGGCGCGGCCTGCCAGCCCGCGCGCGAGCGCCGCCCCTTCTCCTGTCCCGCCCAGGATCAGGATGCGGGGCCCGCGCCCCGCCGCCTTGCGGGAAAGGGCGGCCTCGCGGTTCAGCTCCGGTTCGCGGCGCAAGGCAGGCGGCGTCCGCGCTAGCCGGCGAGCCCGTGTTCGTCCGCGAGGCGGTCGAACGCGGCGGCCCAGTCCCGCTTCCAGCGGTCGCGCTGCCCGTCATCGATCCAGGCGCCGTCCAGGCCGTTCAGCATGAAGCCGCGGAGATCGGCGAGGGAATAGCCGAAATCGACGGCCATGCTCGTCCAGCAGCGGGTCGGGTCTGTCAGGTGGAAGGCGGGGTCGTCCGTGTTGGGATGGATGCGCAGCCCGGCATGGCCCATGCGGCGGATGGGGTGCGCTTCGGCCCAGGCGGCCCGGTCGAGCGTGCGCAGATAGTAGCTGTTGCTGGGCACGACGGTGATGACGATGCCTTCGGCCGCGCAGCGGGCCGTGAGCGCCGGATTGTCGAGCACCGTATAGGCATGGTCGAGCCGTTCGACCTTGAGCAGGTCCAGCGCCGTCTCGACATTGGTCCAGGGCTCGCCGAACTCGCCCGCATGCGCCGTCAGCCGGAAGCCTGCCTCCCGCGCGAGCGCATAGGCTTCGGCGAATTTCTCCGGCGGGTTTCCCGGCTCGCGGTAGTCGATGCCGATGCCGGGCGCGCGCGGGTCGCGGGCGGCGGCCATCAGGCGGACCATGTCCACCGCGTCCTCCGGCGGCGCCTCCCGGTCGATGCTCGGGATGAGATTGCTGCTTATGCCGAACGCCCGCTCCGCCTCGGCCATGCCGGCGAGGATGGCGGCCTGCAATTCCCGGTAGGAGAGGCCCGTATGGCGGAGATTGCCGGTCGGGTTCCAGTAGAGTTCCGCATGGCGGACCGTATGCGCCGCGGCGTCCTCCAGATATTCATAGGCGATCCGGCGGAAATCATCGGGCGTCTTCAGGATATGCGCTTCCATCTCGCGGAAGATCGCGAGCACGCCGACAGGCTTCTCGCCGCGCACATAGAACGCCTCGATGTCGTTGTCGGTCGTGCGCGCCCCGTTCCGCGCCGCCATCGCCTTCATCGTCGCCTTGCGCACGGTGCCGAGCAGGTGGCAGTGCAGCTCCACCTTGGGCATGCGCTTCAGAAACCCCGGAAGATCCGCCACCGCCCCGCTCCCGCCATTCGCCGGCCAACGAATGCTACCCGCAAGCCCCCCGGTCGGCAAAGACCGCCGGAAAAGGCAAGGCGGCCGCGGGCAGGGGCTCCGCCGTCCGCGCCCCGCAGACGGAGCGGCCAGCCCCTCCCCCGTCACCCCGGACGGGGCGCAGCCCCCCTTTGTCACCCCGGACGGCGCGTCAGCGCCGATCCGGGGTCCAGTCTGTCGCAGTCCCTGCCGGGTGGCGCGGGCGCGACTGGATCCCGGCTCGGGGGCCGGGATGACAAGTGAGGAGGCCGGGACGACAGCTGGGGGGAGCCAAGCGCCCTTCCCCCCAGTCACCGTGGACGGGGCGCAGCACCCGTCTGTCACCCCGGACGGAGCGGAGCGGCGATCCGGGGCCCAGGAGAGCACGGTCTCTGCTGAGGGGGACCGGCCTTTCTGGGTCCCGGATCAAGTCCGGGACGACAAGTTGGGGGGTGGCCCTGCCCCTGTCGCCGTGGATGGGGCGCAGCCCTCCTCCTTGTCACCCCGGACGGCGCGTCAGCGGCGATCCGGGGTCCAGGCGACCGGGCCGGCAAGTGTCCACCAGGTCTTCCGGGCATTTTTTCCCATCAGGACTTGACTCCTGGAAATCCGTGATAGGATGAACGCGGAGGAGGGAGCCGGCATCCATGGGGTCGGTTTGCCTCCTCTTTTCGCGCCGGCGCGAAAAAAAGAACCCGTAGAAACAGGAGGGAGAGGTATGTCCTGCATTTGCCTTGCGCGCGCGGGCGCAATCAGGTGCGCGAACCGCGCCGGCGCTAACGCGCTACCCGCGCGCATGCGAAACGCGCGCGATACAGGGTCCCGGCGCCGGCGGGGAACGAAAGGAGGTCTCATGCCGGAAGTGAACAGGGGCTATAGACCGCCGGCATGCGGATCATGACGAAACATGACATGTCATGCGCCACGGGATGGAGACACCGGGCGGCTGGATTTGCGCGGGCGGTTCCGGTTTACTCCCGCGCGACGGCGGCACGGAGGCGGCGGACCCCATGGATGCAATGAACGATGCGAGCCCCATCATGATGGAGGTCGGCGAGACCTGGCCGGAGATCCGCGAGGCGGTGCGCCGGCTCTGCGCCTCCTTCCCGGGCGACTACTGGCGCGACCGCGACCGCGAGCGCGAATATCCGGAGGCCTTCGTCAAGGCGCTGACCGACGCCGGCTATCTGGCGGTGCTGATCCCGGAGGAATATGGCGGCTCGGGCCTGCCGATCTCCGCCGGCAGCGCCGTGCTGGAGGAGGTCAACGCCACGGGCTGCAATGCCGGCGCCTGCCACGCGCAGATGTATATCATGGGCACGCTGCTCCGCCATGGCAGCGACGAGCAGAAGCAGCGCTACCTGCCGAAGATCGCGACCGGCGAACTGCGCCTGCAGGCCTTCGGCGTGACGGAGCCGACCAGCGGCACGGACACGCTTAGCCTGCGCACGACGGCGGTGCGCGACGGCAATGGCTATGTCGTGAACGGCCAGAAGATCTGGACGAGCCGCGCGCAATATTCCGACCTCATGCTGCTGCTGGCGCGCACAACGCCCAAGGACCGGGTGGCGAAGCGGACCGACGGGCTGTCGGTGTTCCTCGTCGACATGCGCGCGGTGCTCGGCAACGGGCTGGAGATCCGGCCGATCCGCACGATGATTAACCACCAGACCAACGAGCTGTTCTTCGACAATATGCGCATCCCGGCCGACGCGCTGATCGGCGAGGAGGGCCGGGGCTTCCGTTACATCCTGGACGGCATGAACGCCGAACGCATCCTCGTGGCCTCCGACGCGCTCGGCGACGCCAAATTCTTCATCGACCGCGCCGTTTCATACGCCAATGACCGCAGCGTGTTCGGCCGCCCGATCGGGCAGAACCAGGGCATCCAGTTCCCGATCGCCGAAGCCTATGCCCAGACCGCGGCGGCGGAGCTGATGATGCGCAAGGCGGCGGCGCTGTTCGAGGCGGGCGAGCCCTGCGGGCCGGAAGCCAATATGGCCAAGCATCTCTGCGCCGAGGCGGCGTGGAAGGCGGGCGATGTGTGCATGCAGACCTATGGCGGCTTCGCCTTCGCGGAGGAGTTCGACATCGAGCGCAAATTCCGCGAGGCGCGCCTCTACCGCACCGCGCCGATCTCCACCAATCTGGTGCTGGCCTATCTCGCCGAGCATGTCCTCGGCCTGCCGCGCTCTTACTGATCCTTGAGATGCACCGGCTGCCCATGCGGCGTCTCCGCGTGGGCGCGGCGCCAGGCCTCCTGCCGGTCGTCGAGTTCGGTTGCGCCGGCGAGACCTCCTGCCGCCGCCAGTTCCTCCAGCGCGGCGAGCCAGCTTTCCCAGTAGGGCCGTTCGGGCGCGGCGCGGAGCGCCCGGCCCAGATGCTCGGACCAGACGGGCCAGGTGAAGCGGCCCGCCTCGTGGAGGCGCACCGTCATGGCGAAGGCCCGCGCCTGCCAGGGCTCCTCGAACGGCGCTTCCGGAGTCACGCCGGCTCCAGATAGGGTTCCCAGAGGTCGATCATGACCGTGTCCGTTGCGGAGGCGGAGGGACCCCAGAGTTCGCGCGCCGCGAACCGCACGCTGTAGAGGTGGCGCGGGTCCGGGTCCCCGGTAGCGGCGTGGGTGTCCGGGAAGACATGCGCGCCCCAATGGCGTTCGATCAGGCCCGTGCGGCCCCGGCAATAGCGCGGCAGGCGCGTATGGCCGACGGGGTGGACATTCAGCGCCCGCACCCTGTCTCCCGGCTGGAAGGTCGGCGCGGCGTCCGTCTCGCGTTCGGTCGGGCCGCCGGTCTTCAGCGCCTTCGCCACATTGCCCGCATCCAGTCGGCGGAGCCTGGCCGGCGCGCCGGCCAGCAGGCCGCGTTCCGCCAGCAGGGCCTCGAGCCCGAACAGCCAGTGCTCGTAATAGGAGGTGGCGAGATAATCCGCGGGCAGCATGGTTTCACGCGCATGGCGGGACTTGTCGAGGTTCCATTGCCCGGTGAAACCCATGGCGAGCGTGAGCGCGAAGGCGCGCCGCTCCCACTCGGCATGGAAGACGGGCTCGTCCGCTTCCGGGCCGACCGGGCCGAAGCCGTGCATGCCGCCGAGGTCGTGCGCGCCGTTCACGGGGCCGCGACCCGGGCCGCGCCGATCATGGCGTCGCGCGTGACCAGCCCGGCCAGCGCCTCCGCGCCCCAGCCTTCCGTGCCGGCAGGCCGCTCGGGCAGCACCAGATAGCGGATTTCGGCCGTCGAGTCCCAGACCCGCAATTCGACATCCTCGCCCACCTCCACGCCGAATTCCGCAAGCACGGCGCGCGGCTCGATCACGGCCCGGGCGCGGTAGGGCGGCGCCTTGTACCAGACCGGCGGCAGCCCCAGCACCGGCCACGGATAGCAGGAGCAGAGCGTGCAGACGACAAGGTTGTGGACGTCAGCGGTGTTCTCGACGACGACCATATGCTCGCCCTGCCGGCCCGTGAAACCGAGTTCGGCAATGGCGGCGGAGCCGTCCGCCAGCAAGCGTTCCCTGTAGTCGGGGTCGGTCCAGGCGCGGGCCACGACCTGCGCCCCGTTACGCGGCCCGACCTCGTGCTCATAGGTCTCGATCAGCCGGTCGAGCGCCGCCGGATCGACATAGCCGCGCTCCACCAGCAGCGATTCCAGCGCCTGCACCCGGACTTCGAGCGCGTCCGGCTCATGGTCGTGGTCGTGCATGATCGCCCTTCCGGTACGCCACATTTCTACAGGCATACAATAACAACCGTAATGATTTTCGGTCGAGGCAGCAGTTCCCGTTGAGGATTGGGTGGTAGAGCGTGTCGGCGCACTGCAAATCGAGCGTGTAACGGCGGCCTGACTTCGCCGCAGCATCTTCCGCCTCATCGCGCCCCGGTCTAAAGTGCCGGCCAACCTTTCCCGCACAGCACCGCAACACCGGGAGACGATTTCCCATGCCACTCGACGAAGGGTCACGCTTCGACAAGAACCGGCTGCCGAGCCGGCATGTCACCGAGGGGCCGTCCAAGGCGCCGCACCGTTCCTTCTACTACGCCATGGGCATGACGGAGGAGGAAATCCACTCTCCGCTCATCGGCGTCGCGACCTGCTGGAACGAGGCCGCGCCCTGCAACATCACCCTCTCCCGCCAGGCGCAGGCGGTGAAGGCCGGCGTCAAGGCCGCCGACGGCACGCCGCGCGAGTTCACCACGATCACCGTCACCGACGGCATCGCCATGGGCCACCAGGGCATGAAGGCCTCGCTCGTGTCGCGCGAGGTGATCGCGGACTCCGTCGAGCTCACCATGCGCGGCCATTGCTACGATGCGCTGGTCGGGCTCGCCGGCTGCGACAAGTCGCTGCCCGGCATGATGATGGCGCAGGTGCGCCTCAACGTGCCGTCGATCTTCCTTTATGGCGGCGCGATCCTTCCCGGCAATTTCCGCGGCCAGAACGTCACCATCCAGAACGTCTTCGAGGGCGTCGGCAAGCATGCCTCGGGCGAGTTTTCCGATTCCGACCTCAAGGAGCTGGAAGAATGCGCCTGCCCCTCGGGCGGCGCCTGCGGCGGGCAGTTTACCGCCAACACCATGGCGACCGTGGCGGAGGCCATCGGGCTTGCGCTGCCGCATTCCTGCTCGGCGCCCGCGCCCTATCTCTCTCGCGACGCCTATTGCGAGGACGCGGGTCGGCAGGTGATGAACCTGATCGAGCTCGGCCTGCGGCCGCGCGACATCGTCACCCGCAAGTCGCTGGAGAACGCCGCCCGCGTGGTCGCGGCCTCGGGCGGCTCCACCAATGCCGGCCTGCATCTGCCGGCCATCGCGCATGAGGCGGGCATCGATTTCGACCTGCTGGAAATCGCCGAGATCTTCCGCAAGACGCCCTATATCTGCGACCTGCAGCCGGGCGGCCAGTATGTCGCGAAGGACATGTATGACGCCGGCGGCATCCCGATCCTGCTGAAGGAGTTGCTCGACAACGGCCTGCTGCATGGTGACTGCATCACGGTCACCGGCAAGACCATGGCCGAGAACCTCGAGGATATCGCCTTCCCGACTGACCAGAAGGTCGTCTATCCGGTGAAGACGCCGCTCAGCGAGACGGGCGGCGTGGTCGGCCTCCAGGGCAGCCTCGCCCCCGACGGCGCGATCGTGAAGGTCGCGGGCATGGACGTGCTGAAGTTCGAAGGGCCCGCCCGCTGCTTTGACCGCGAGGAAGACGCCTTCGACGCCGTGATCGACGGACGCATCCAGGCGGGCGATGTCATCGTCATCCGCTATGAAGGCCCGAAGGGCGGGCCCGGCATGCGCGAAATGCTGTCGACGACTTCCGCCATTTACGGGCGCGGGCTCGGCGAGTCGGTGGCGCTGGTCACGGACGGGCGCTTCTCCGGCGCGACGCGCGGCTTCTGCATCGGCCATGTCGGGCCGGAAGCGGCCGAGGGCGGCCCCATCGGGCTGCTGCGGGACGGCGACACCATCCGCATCGACGCGGTGGCGGGCACGCTCGATGTCGACCTCTCTGAAGCCGAGATGGCGGAGCGCGCGAAGACCCGCGTGTCGCCGCCGCCCGAATTCGGCTCCGGGTCGATCTGGAAATACGCGCAGACCGTCGGCTCCGCGCGCAAGGGCGCCGTCACCCATCCGGGCGGCGGCGGCGAGGTCTCGCAATACGCCGATATTTGAGAACAGTCGGCCCGGCTGCCCGGCCGGGCCGTCCCGCTTGCGTCAGCAGGTGTAGTTGAGACCGAGCCGGCCGCCGTCGACATAGATCGTCTCGCCGGTGATGTAGCTTGCCTTGTCCGAGGCGAGGAAAGCCACGACATCGCCGATCTCGCGCGGCGCGCCCAGGCGTTTCAGCGGCGTGCGCGACATGGCGACCTGCATGGCCTCCGGGTTGGCGTTCACGCCCGCCATCATCTCCGTGTCGATGGAGCCGGGCCCGACGGCGTTGACCCGAATGCCGTGCGGCGCGAGCGCCAGCGCGGCCGCCTTCGTGATCTGCATCACGCCGCCTTTCGAGGCGCAGTAGGCCGGGATTGCCGGAATCGCAACCTGGGCGTTGATCGAGGACATGTTGACGATGGCGCCCCTTATGCCCTTCTCGACCATCGTCCTGGCCGCACGCTGGGTGGCGGCGAACACGCCGACCAGGTTGACATCGATCACGCGCTGAAAGTCATCCAGCCCGTAAGCGAGAAAATCTCCCGGAAGCGCAATGCCGGCATTGTTCACCAGCGTTGCGACCGGCCCGTAGTCGGTCTCGATCCTGTCGAACAGCGCGCCGACCGCAGCAGGGTCGCCCATATCGCAAATGAGGCCCACAGCCCCGTTTCCGAGCCGTTCTGCCGCCTCCCGGACGCCATCCTCCCTGACGTCGGCGAGGATCGGACGGTGGTCGTCTTCCGCGAGCGCCTCCGCGCAGGCATAGCCGATACCCTGCGCGCCGCCCGTCACCAGGGCGATGGGTCTCTCTGTCATGGGGTCTCCTCTCGAATGCGGCGCTAGGCGGCGCCGGCCGGCAGACGCGCCAGGCGCTCCGTCAACAGTGCGAAGAAGCCATCGGCGTCGATGCCTTCAAGCACGCGGGCATTGGCGGGCCTGCCGCTGCGCCCGCGCACATCGCAGACCGTGCGGCCGAAGCACGGGCCGGCGGCGATGTCGATATCCACGCGCATTTCCCGGCCCTCGAAAAGGCCTGGTTGCAGCAGCCAGGCGATGACGCAGGGGTCGTGCAGCGGCGCGCCGTGATGGTAGGCGGCCATGTTCTTAGCGCCGTAAAGGTCGAGCATGCCGCAAACTGCCGCCGCCGGCGCTGTGCCGAGCGCGCGGATCGCCTCCAGCCTGGGCGGCGTCGCGATCGCCTGGTGGGTCACGTCGAGCCCGATCATAGTGAGCGGCACGCCGGCCTCGAACACCACATGGGCGGCATGCGGATCGGCGAAGATGTTGAACTCGGCGGACGCCGTGACATTGCCCGTCCCGACGGCCCCGCCCATCGCCACGATCTCGCGCAGATTCGCCAGGACCGCCGGGTTCTTGATGATGGCAAGGGCGATATTGGTGAGCGGGCCGAGGGTTGCGAGCGTGATCGGCTCCGGGGCCGCAAGCAGCGTCTCGACCAGGAAGTCGACGGCATGCGCGTCCTCGGCCGGGCGGCTCGGCTCCGGCAGGTCGGCGCCGTCGATGCCCGTCGGCCCGTGGATGCGCTCGGCCGTGACGGGTTCGCGCACCAGGGGGCGCGGGCATCCGGCATAGACCGGCACATCCGGCCGGCCGCCGAGATCCCTGATCCGGCGCGCATTGCTCTCGGTCAGCGCCAGCGGCACATTGCCGGCGACGGCCGTGATGCCGAGAAGGTTGAATTCCCCGGGCGCGGCGAAGGCCATCAGCAAGGCGATGGCGTCGTCCTGGCCGGGGTCGCAATCGACGATCAGCGGGCGCGGCTTCACAGCGCCCGCCCTGCCCGGTGTCCGTCCACGACGGCCGTTTCGATATCGCGGGGCTGGAAGCAGTCGCCGATCAGGCGTAGCGATCCGCCATGCGCCGCAAGCGCGCCACAGAGCATTGTATCGGCCTTGCCGCCCGACCCGAACACGACGCTGTCGACCCCCTCTATCGTCCTGGGCTCCCAGGTTACGACATTATAGGCGTCAATGTCGGTCTCCCCGACTTCCCAGAGCGCCATATGGGTTGTCAGGGCCACACCGGCCTTCATCAGCTTCTCCAGCAAATGGTGGCGCGCGGGCGAGGGCATGAAGGGCGCAATCGTCTCCAGCCCCGTCAGCAGTTCGACCCTGTGCCCACGGCTCGCCAGCCAGTCGGCGGTCGTGGCGGCCTCGGCCCGGCCGAGCGTATCGACCACCAGCACGCTTTCGCCGAGCACCGTAACGCCCGACAGCACGTCGCGGGCGGAGAAGACATGCGGCAGGTCGGTTCCCGCTACTTCCGGCAGCCAGGCGGTGGAGCCCGTCGCCAGCAGGATCTCGTCGGGCGCAGCGGCCAGCACGGTTTTGGCCGTCGCCTCGGTATTGAGGCGGATTTCGACGCCCAGTTTCGGCAATTGGCGTTCGAACCAGAGGATGATTTCCTCGAAATTGGCGCGGTCCGGCGTTTTCACAATCAGGCCGATCTGGCCGCCAAGCCGCTGGCCCCGGTCCATGAGCACGACTTCATGGCCCCGTTCGCCGGCCACGCGCGCGGCCTCCATGCCCGCCGGGCCTCCGCCGACGATAACGACCCGCTTCCTCGCCGCCGCCGGCGGCAGTTCGGCCCAGTCCTTCTCCCGCCCCGTGACCGGGTTGTAGATGCAGCCGACGCCAAGGCCCATGTCCACATGCCCCACACAGGACTGGGTGCAGGCGATGCAGGGGCGAATGTCCTCCACCCGCCCCCGCCGGGCCTTGTTCGGGAAGTGCGGGTCCGCGATCAGGGTCTTCGCCATGCCGACGATGTCGGCCTTGCCGTCAGCGAGAAGGCGCTCGGCCGCGGCCGGCGAATCGATCCGCCCCGCGCCGACCACCGGCCGCGAAACGGCGGCTTTCACGGCTTCCGGCAGATAAGCGAAGGCGCCCGGCGCGTAGTAATGGCTCGGCCAGTGCATGCGGCCCTGCCGCGGGCTCGGCACGATCCCGTGCCATATGTTGAAGTAATCGACCGAGCCCTCCCGGTCCAGGAGCCGCGCCAGCTCGACGAGGTCCGCCAGTGTCAGGCTGTAATCCATGACATCGTCATAGAGGCGGACGCCGAGCAGGCGCTCCGCTCCGAGTTCCAAGCGGACCGCCGCGAGCGTCTCGCGGAGGAATGTCATGCGCTCCGCCATTGTGGCGCCGCCATATTTGTCCGTCCTCCGGTTCCCGTGCGGATGGAGGAAATTGGCGAACAGATAGTCCATGCCCACCGCCAGCTCGACGCCGTCCAGACCGCCCCGGCGCACGCGGCGCGCGGCCATCGCGAAACTCTCCACCAGCGCCTCCGCTTCGGCGGTGGACAGCTCATGCGGCATGTAGACCGGCACCGAAAAATCCGGCGGCGGCGCAGCCGAAGGCGCCAGGACGGGGCGCCCGAGAAAGGCCGAGACATCGGACACGCGCCGCCCGCGATGCCCGAGCTGGGCCAGGACCGGCACTTCGAACTCGTGCACGGCGTCGGCTATCCGCTGGTAGACCGGAACGATCCCGTCATGGAAATTGGTGAAAGCGAGCGTCGTCTCGCCGTCATAGACCGGCACGGTATGCCCGGTGACGATGATGCCGGCGCCGCCTTTCGCCCGTTCGCGCAGATAGTGGACATAGGCGTCCGACGGCATGCCGTCTGCCGATTGGTGATGCGCAGCGTGGCCGGTATTCATGATCCGGTTGCGAAGCGTATAGCGCCCCACGGGCAGGGGGCTGAACAGATTGGGAAAGGTCTCGGTCATCTCGCCGCCCGTGAGTTATGCCCCTGAACACTGCCGATTCCGGACCTTACGCCTTGACGCCGACCGCGAACAGGCGACTGTCGCGGCTCCGCCTTGCCGCTTTCGGAGACGACCCCGCATGCACGAGCCTTCCTTCATACCGCTGCCCGGCTACCGGGAGTATCCGGTGGACGAGATGACGAGGCGGGCGGCCGCATTCCACGCGGACATGCAGCGCCGGCGCACGGTCCGGGATTTCTCCAGCCGGCCCGTGCCGCGCGCGGTCATCGACCAGTGCCTTGGCACCGCGGCGACCGCGCCGAGCGGCGCGAACCTCCAGCCCTGGCATTTCACCGTCGTGGGCGACGCGGAGACGAAGCGCCGGATACGGTGCGCCGCCGAGGAGGAGGAGCGCGAATTCTACCGGCAGAGGGCGCCCAAGGAATGGCTGGACGCGCTCGCCCCGCTCGGCACGGACGAGCGCAAGCCGTTCTTGGAGCACGCGCCCTGGCTGATCGGGATCTTCGCCCAGAGATACGGGCGGCTGCCCGACGGCCGCCGGGTCAAGCATTACTACCCGATGGAGTCGGTAGGCATCGCGACCGGGCTGTTGATCGCGGCCCTGCATACGGCCGGTCTGGCGACGCTTACCCATACGCCGAGCCCGATGAAGTTCCTGAACGAAATACTGGGCCGCCCCAAGGCTTCCGAGCGCCCCTTCCTGCTGCTGGTGGCCGGCTATCCCGAAGAGAATGCCAAAGTGCCGGATATCGCCCGCAAGCCGCTCGCCGAGGTCGTGACCTATGTCTGAGCCGCGGGCGTTCGGAAATTTCGCGGGAATCGTGACGCCGTCCCGGACTTCATCGGCGCGCGGGCCGCGCAACAGGGCGCCCGGCGGACCGGGTTGCATCTTGCCCGGGCGCCGGCGCGGTCCTATCTCGTTCTGGCATGGAGTTGCTGCCCGATAATTCAGCCGTTCGGGACGAGGCCCCGACCCTGTCGCGCATCCGGCAGGCTGCCCGGGAGACGCTGGAAGCGTGGCCCGAAGCCCGGGCGGCGGTGCTGTTTGGGTCGCGCGCCCGGGGCGACCACCGGCCGGACAGCGACTGGGACGTTGCCTTCATCACGGCGGCGGAGGGGGACGACATCGCCGCGGTCCCGGAGGGCCTGCCGTTCGGCGGTCTTCCCGACACCGTGCAGCGCCTGGCGATTCCCGAGGTCCTGACCCGGCGCAAGGGCTTTGCCATCGGCCATATCGCGCGCGGCATCGTGCGCGACGGCCGGGTGCTCGCCGGCGTCTGGCACCGGCCCGAACAAAGGGAACCCCGGATGCAAGCGGACGAATACGGACAGCTTGTCCTGAACGCTTTGACTTTTGCGGCTTACGCCGCAAAAAGCCTTTCCGATTTAGGCCGGAGCGGCGAGTGGGAAGCGGACGCTACGGCGTGCAACCATTTCGCCGCGAACAGCGCCGATGCTGCCGAGCATCTGGCCAAGGCCATGTTCGGGCGCCATGGCGTCGATTATACGAGGACGCATGACATCGCACGGCTTGCCGCACAGGCCGAGTAGGCAGGGCTCCCGGAACTGGCCCGGTCCATAGGCTCGATGAAAGGGCATAGCGGGGTGCAGCATACCGCCCCTTACAAGGGCGTCAGCGCCGAGGGATGCGCCCGCGCCGTCGCGCGGCTGATCGCCCTGGCCGGTTGCCTGGGCGAGGAACTCGACCGGATACGCGGCGCTGCCGGGCTTTCCGGCCGCGCAGGCCGGTGGCGGCGCGCCGCGCTTTCGAGGGCGCAGGAATGCCGGGAGGCTGTGGAAGCGGCCTGGAAACCCGCGCCCGGAGCCCCGGAAGACGAACGCGCCCGGATAACCATCCTCACCGAAGCCCGCCGGCCTCTCGCCGATGCCTTCGGGGCCCTGGAAGAGAGGCTCGGGAACCCGGACGCCCCTGCCTGAGCGCGGCAGCGCGGCCCGGCTACGCCCCGTCCGCCGGCTCGACCTCGAAGACGCAGGCTTCGGCGCCATTGGCGGCGCAGGCGGTCTCGCGGCAGCGCATGGCCCGCCGCCGGCCCAGGTCGTGGCTCACATATTCCATGCCGCCGCTGAGCGAGCCGTTGAACATGTAGCAGACATTCTGCCCGGCATCGGGGCCGAAGGCGTGGACGAAAGCGGAGTCCGTCATGCGCACGCGGGCGCGGCCCGCCTCCGCATCCAGATGCTCGACGGTGCAGCGCCCCCAGCCCCGGTCGGAGCGCCGCGCCATGTAGTGGCGAAACACATCGGCGCCGGACAGGCCGTGGACCGCCGCCTCCTTCTCGCACCAGGCAAAGGCCGCGCTGCAGCTTGCGGCGAACAGCAGGTCCCGGTGGGCCTCGACGCCCACCCGCTGCTGCGTCTCGCTGTGGACCGCCATCCAGAAATGCCGCGGCACCAGGATCATCGGCATGCCGTTCACCGACCACACGCCTGTCTCCGCATCGACCTCGACCGGCACGGGAAGATCGCAGTTCATCGGTTTGTATCCTTCAAGGGCTGCGGATTGGCGCGGGCGCCGACGCCTGCGTTTCACGAAAGCTCGCGTTCCACTTCTGCCAGCGTGTAGGTCCGCGATCGCCCGGCCCGGTTGTCGATCAGCCGCTGCTCGGCCAGATACAGGTCTTCCGGATCGTCGAGATACGCCAGCATAGCTTCGCGCGCATAAAAGCCCTTGGTCCGGCCCGTCGCCTTTGCGAGCCCCTCAAGACGGCGTTCGATTTCTTGGGGCTGCCTGATCGCAAGCATGCTGTGTGCTCCGATTGCAGTACCAATATAGCATGGTCGATCTACATCTTTGTCGAATCTCGACGGGCCTGACCAAAGAGGTATGCAGCACTCAGTAAGAGAGCGACGGCCGCAATCTGGAAAGCGTAGTCGAGTCCGGCAGCCTGACCCGCCGGAAGCATGCCAAGCATGCCTGACACCAAAGGCCCGCCAAACTGGCCGATTGCAAACGCGGCAGTCATTCGGCCCAGAATAGCGGTTGCATTGCCCTTTGCGCGAGACCGCGCCTCCTGCAGTCCGACTGTCGTCGTGACCATGAAGGTGCTGCCCACGAAAAGCGCAGCAATTGCGATGGAAACCGGCGAAAGCCAGACGCTGGGCATAATGACGCCAATCGCCATGACAAGATGGGTGATTGCCCACACTCGCAAGCGGTTCATACGCCGCAATGCGCGCACAACAACAATAGTCGAAATCAGCGATGCCATGCCGAACACCGGCCAGGCCAGACCGAAGACGCGCGGATCGTCGACAATGGTGCGGGCAAGCGCGGGCAGGAATGTCGCCGGCAAAATATAGCCGAGCCCCATCACCCCGTAGCAAAGCACAAGGCTCATATGGCCCTTGGCTTCGGCTGGAGCGGCCTCCCTTTCGACTGGCGACCGCGAAGCAGCCTGCAGATCGCCGCTGAGAAACAGGGACGGCGCGACCATGATCGCCGCTAACACTCCCAGCACTAGCCAGAGCCATTGTGACGTGATACCCGGGGCAGCAGCAACGACACAATATACGCCGACCAGCACAATTCCGAGTCCGGTACCGGCATATACAATCCCGGCAAGATCCGAGCGCTGCGCTAAAGCCAACCGGTTCAAGGCCCAGGCGCTGGTCAAGACAAACGCCCAGGCGCTGAAAACGCCCGCCATGAAACGCAGGGCAAGCCATGCCGCCATATCCAGACCGCCGGCCCCCATGGCGACCGTAACCGCAACGATACCGACGAGACTGCCGCGCAACAGAATCTGTGGTTGCAACCGAACCCAACTCACTGTCAACGCGCCGATTACATAGCCGAGATAGTTGCTCCCGGCTAACCATGAGCCCGTGTTAAGGTCGAGCAGGCCGTCACGGATCATGAGCGGCAGCAGTGGCGTAAATGCGAAGCGGCCGACGCCCATCGAGATTGCGATCTCCACCATTGCGAGAAGGCAGACAGCAATAGCGGAGTGCGCCGCCAAGCGAGCCTGGCGGGTGGGAACGGGTTTCATTTGCAGAGGGTCGTCTCAACAGGAGACGACATCATACACCAATCCGGCGCCTCGCGGCCTGGCGGACGTTACTACTGCGCCGCCACCCGCGCGAAAGGCAGCACGAGACCGGCCTGCACATCGCGAAAGACGATTTCCACCGGCAGGTCGAGCCGGAGGGCGGCTGCGTTCGCATCGAGCATCTGGCATTGGAGACGTACGCCTTCCTCCAGTTCGACCGTCGCCATGACATAGGGGATTTCGTCGCGGAAGCCCGGCACGAAGGGGTGATGGACCTCCGTCCAGCTATAGAGCCGGCCGCGGCGCGACGCCTCGATCCACTGCACCTGCAGCGAATGGCAGGAGGCGCACATCGGGCGGGGATAGTGCCGCACCCGGCCGCAATCGCCGCATTGCTGGAGCAACAGGCGGCGCTCCTTCAGCCCGTCCCAATAGGGCTGCGAATCGATGGTCGGCTCCGGCGCCGGGCGGGCCGCTGCCGTTGCGCCCGTCGGCGGGCGACCGCTCACGCCGCCGCTCCCATGATCGCAAGCGAGCCGTCGCCGAGATCGCCATAGCCGGTGACGAGGCCGATTTCGGCATCCGCCACCTGCGCCCGCCCGGCCTCGCCGCGCATCTGCTTCACCAGCTCGCAGACATGGTTCATGCCGACGATATGCGCCTGGCTGAGCAAGCCGCCATGCGTGTTGACCGGCAGCGCGCCGTCGAGCCCGATGCGCCCGCCCTCGACGAAGGCCCCGCCCTCGCCCTTGGCGCAGAAGCCGAGGTCCTCGAGCTGACAGATCACCGTCCAGGTGAAGCAGTCATAGACCTCTGCGACATCGATATCCTCCGGCCCCACGCCCGCCATGCCGAAGGCGCGCGGCGCGGCCTTGGCGAGCCCGAGGCGCGTGATCTCCGGGCGCTGGGTGATGACGCTCGGCGAATCCGGGTGGCCCTCGGCCACGCCCATGATCGGAACCGGGCGGCGCGTGTCGGCTGCGCGCTCGGCGCCGGAGATCACCACCGCCGCGCCGCCGTCGCTCTCCAGGCAACAGTCGAACAGCCGGTAGGGGTCGCAGATCATCCGCGAGGCATGGTGGTCCTCGACCGACATCGGCTTTTGCATGATTGCATTGTCGTTCAGCATGGCATGGCGGCGCATAGTGACGGCGACTTCCGCAAACTGGTCTGCCGTCGTGCCGAAAAGCTCCATGTGCCGGCGCGCCATCGGAGCATATAGCTGCGCCGGGGCGATGGTTCCGGACGGCGTCTCGAACTCCGAGACCACATGGAATTGCGGCATGGCGGCAACTCGCGACGCCACGCGCGACTCCGAATAGCCGCGCCGCCCGATCGGCAGCAGCACATTTCGGCAAAGCCCCGTCGCCACGGCAATCGCAGCGGCCTGGATGGCCGCAACGCAACTGGCCCCGCCCATCGGCGTGGTCGCCGAGAAGGTCACGTCCTCGAGGCCGAAATTGGTGATGAAGTCCTCGGCGACCGCCGCGCCCGAGGCATAGGGGAGGATGCCGTCGATATCCTTCGGCTCAAGGCCCGCATCCGCCACAGCCTTCAGCGACGCCTCCAATTGCAGCGCGAGCGCGCTCTTGTCCGACCCGCGTTCATATCGCGTCTCGCCGATGCCGACGACCGCCGCCTTGCCGTTCAACGATGCCGCCATAGCGTCCCCCGCCCGGTTTTCCTCGTCCGCAGCGATGCTATCCCCGCCGCGCCGCCGGCGCCATAGCGGGCGCGCTCGCCCCGGAAGGGAGATGCCCGTATCCTGCGCCCGACCAGCCGCCCGCAGGAGATCCGATCCAATGTCCGACCCCTTTGCGCCCATTCATGAGCTCGCCCCGGAGATCGCCGCCGAGCGGCTCTCGCCTGTCGAGGTGACCGAGACCTGCCTCGACCGGATCGCCGGCCTCGACCCCAAGCTGCACGCCTTCGCCGCCGTCTATGCCGATGAGGCGCGCGCGGCGGCCGAGGCCGCGCACAGGGCGATCCGCGCCGGGCATCGCATCGGCCCGCTGCACGGCATCCCCATCGGCGTGAAGGATCTCTGCGACATGGAAGGCCGGGTCACGACCGGCGGCGCGGCCATCTGGAAGGAGCGCATCTCACCGGTGACCGCCACGCTCGTCGAGCGGCTACGCGCCGCCGGCATGATCGTGGTCGGCAAGACCCACACGGTCGAGTTCGCCTATGGCGGCTGGGGCACGAACAACTCGCTCGGCACGCCCTGGAATCCCTGGGACCGCGAGACCCACCGCATACCGGGCGGGTCTTCGAGCGGCACGGGCGCGGGCGTCGGCGCCGGGCTCATCCCCTGCGGCATCGGCACCGACACAGGCGGCTCGGTGCGCCTGCCGGCGGCCTTCTGCGGCACGGCCGGCCTCAAGACCTCGGTCGGGCGGATCAGTACCCACGGCGTGCTGCCGCTCTCGCACACGCTCGACACGCCGGGCCCGCTCGCCCGCGCCGTCGAGGACTGCGCCTGGCTGCTGGAGGCGATGCAGGGGCCCGACCCGCGCGACCCGAAAACCCGCCGGCTGGCGCCCGTTGACGCGACCTCGGGGCTGCGCCGGGGCGTCGCGGGCCTGCGCCTCGCCCGCATGCCGGACGCCGAGCAGCCCGCCTTCGATGCGGAAGTCCTTGCCGCCTATGACGCCTCGCTCGCCGTCTTCGAGGAACTCGGCGCGCATGTCGTGGACATCGACATGCCGCGCGCGATGGCGGATTTTGCCGAGCTCGTTGCCAACATTATCGGCGCGGAGAGCTACACCTACCTCAAGGACGTCGTGGACAATGAGGAGCAGCAGCTCGATCCCGATGTGAGGCCGCGGGTGGCGGCAGGCGGGCGGCTTTCGGCCCGCGACTATGTCGCCACCCTTCTGGACCGCGAGGCCATCATGGCGGCCTTCGACGACGCCATGGACGGGATCGACGCGCTGCTCACGCCGACCGCCTGCTTCGCCGCGATCCCCGTGGCGGAGGTGGACCAGAAGCAGACCCCTGCCACTGTCACGCGCATGGGCAACTATCTGGGCTTGACCGGCCTGGCGCTGCGCAACGGCTTCACGCAGGCCGGCATGCCGACCTCCCTGCTCATCAATGCCCGCGACGGGGACGAGGCGCTCGCGCTCCGGATCGGCTGGGCCTATGAACAGGCGACGGACTGGCATCGCCGCATACCGGAGGGATATTGACGCCATGGGCAGGCTTGAAAGCATGGCCGCGGAGATCGGCGCGGCGCTGAAGGAGCGCCGGCAGACCATCGCCGTGTTCGAAAGCTCGTCCGGCGGGCTGGTTTCGGCGGCGCTGCTGGCCGTGCCGGGGGCGAGCCGTTACTATCTGGGCGGCGGAGTTATCTACACGCAGGCGGCGCGGCAGGAGCTCGCGCGCATCGGCGAGGAGGACATGCGCGGCCTGCGTTCCTCCTCCGAGCCCTATGCGCAATTACTCGCCGGCCGGGCGCGCAGCATTTTCGGCGCGGACTGGGGCCTTGCGGAGACAGGTGCGGCCGGCCCGGACGGCAACCGCTACGGCGACGCGCCGGGCCATAGCTGCCTTGCGGTCTCCGGTGCCCTGGACGTCGCGGAAACGCTGGAGACGGGCGATGCCGATCGCGAGGCGAATATGTGGCGCTTCGCCGAGGCGGCACTCGACCTGATGCGCCGGTCGCTCGCCTTCTGAGGAATCAGGCCGCGCGGCGGGCGTTTTCGGCTACTGCTTGGACGACCTCGGGCGCGGCGCCGTCCGGCACATCATGGCCCATGCCGTCTATGACGACCATGCGCGCACCGGGGATCGCGTTCTTCACATCCTCGCCCTGCCCGACCGGCACCAGCGGGTCCTCCGCGCCGTGGATGACGACGGTGGGCGCGGTGATGCTGCCGAGCGCGGCGCAGCGGCTGTCGCCCGACGCGATGCTCGCCAGCAGGTGCCGCCCGTGGCCGGGGGGATAATAGGCCCGGTCGTAAAGCGCGCCGGCGCGGGCGCGCACGCCGGCCTCGTCGCGCGGGAAGCCCGGCGAACCCATGATCCGGTTCTGCTCCCAGGCAAGGTCCATGAAGGTCTCGCGGTCGATATCCGCCGGGCGTGGCGCGTTCAGCCAGTCCGACGCAGCCTGGCTCGGCCGCGGCAGGCCGCGTCGGCCGGAGGTCGCCATGACGGAGGCAAGCGACTTCGTCTTCGCCGGATGGCGGATCGCCACGAGCTGCGCAATCGCCCCGCCATTGGAGCTGCCGTAGATATGCGCGGCCCCGATGCCAAGCGCCTCCAGCAGGCCGGCCGCGTCGTCGGCCATGTCCTCGATGGTATAGGGTGCCTCGACCGGCTCGCCCGCCCGCGCCTGCTTGAAGGCCCGTCCGATATTCGCAAGCCCCGCCTCTTCGAAGCGTGTGGAAAGCCCGCAATCGCGGTTGTCGAACAGGATCGGCCGGAAGCCCGCTTCGCCGAGCCCGTCGATCAGCGTGTCCGGCCAGGAGACGAGCTGCATGCCGAGCCCGCCGATCATCACGATCGGCTCGCCATCCGCCGGTCCCCGCAATTCGTATTCGATCCCGATCCCGTTCGCTTCTATCTGCGCCATGACGCCGTTCCTTCCCGACTGCTTGACTCGTTCCCGGCGATACTATCCACTTTCCATTCGTCAACTCCTTGGCATGCGGCAAATGAGCCGCATTCCTCGGCAAATACGGGAGGAATGAAAATGAAACCTGTGTTGCGCCCCGTTGCTGCGCTTGCCTTCCTGGCCGGCGCCGCAACGACTGTCCAGGCGGCCGATTTCGAATGGAAGATGCAGGCCAGTTGGCCTCCGGGCGGTCCCGGGACCCAGTGGGAAAACTTCGTGATGTTCGCTGAGTCGGTGGATCGGATGTCCGCCGGCCGGCTGAAAATCGAGCCGCTTCCCGCGGGCGCCATCGTACCGGCATTCGAGGTTCTCGACGCCACTTCGCGCGAAGTGATCGACGGCGCGCACACCGCGATGGGCTATTGGGTAGGCCGCAGCAAGGCGGCAATCCCGCTTTCGCACGGGCCGCTCTTCGGCATGGACTATATCGACTTCTTCGGCTGGCTCTATCACGGTGGCGGACGTGAGCTCACCAATGATTGGTACCAGCAGAAGCTGAAGGCGAATGTCGTCTCCTTCCCCGTTCAGCCGTCCGGCCCGCAGGCGCTCGGCTGGTACAAGGAAGAGATCAAGAGCTGGGAGGACTTCCAGGGTCTCAAGCTGCGCATCTACGGCCTCGGCAACCTTGTGTTCAACGCAGCCGGCGTGAGCGCCGTGCAACTTCCCGGCGCCGAAATCCTTCCGGCAGCCGAACGCGGCGTCATCGATGCGGCGGAGTGGGTCGGCGGCATTGCGGACCTCGAGTTCGGCTTCCACACGGTGTGGAAATACACCATGGCGCCGGGCGTCCATGAGCAGGTCACGGTCGGCGACCTCCTGATCAACAAGGACCGCTGGGATTCACTGCCGGCCGATCTCCAGGCGATTGTCGAAGCGGCCGCGGTCGAGACCTTCTGGGTTTGGAAGACCAAGTGGCACGGCCACAATGCGGACGCCTACGAGGAGATGGTCACGAAGCACGGTGTGAAGAAGATCCGCACGCCGCAGGCAATCCTCGACGCCTTCATGTCGGCCTATGACGAGCTTACTGTCGAGTGGGAAGCGGAGGACGAGTGGTACAAGAAGGTGCGCGATTCACAGCGCGCCTATGCCGAGAAGATTGTGCCGTACCGCCGGTTCTCGCACCCGCCCTATGAGTATCTGAGCGACTATTTCTGGAAGGACAAGATCGACTGACCGGTCGCTATCCCGACGGCAGGCGGCGCTGTAACGGGCGCCGCCTGCTCCCCTTGACCGTCATCCACGGAATCCGGATTCCATGACAACCGATCCCGCGCTCGAGGAAGACCCGCCTGCCTGGCTGCTGGGCACCGTCCAGGGCATCGACCGCTATGTCGGCCGGGGTTCGGGGCTCCTGTTCTGCTGGCTGATTCTGCCGATGGTGGCCAGCCTCACCTATGAGGTGCTCGCCCGCTACCTGTTCCATGCGCCGACCATCTGGGCCTACGACATCACCTACATGCTCTACGGCTCGCATTTCATGCTTGGCGCCGCCTATTGCTTGCTACGCGGCGGGCATATCCGAACCGATATTTTCTACGGCAGGTGGTCCGAGCGGACCAAAGGCCGCGTCGATGCCGCTCTCTACCTGCTGCTCTTCTTCCCCGGCATGTTCTTCTTCCTGATCCGGGGGTGGAACGAGGCCTACCACGCCTGGGATATCGGCGAGCGCTCCGACCTCACGCCCTTCCAGCCGATCATGTGGCCGTTCAAGGCGGTCATCCCGATCACCGCTGCCCTCCTGCTCATCCAGGGCGTCTCCGAGTTCCTGAAAGCCGCCTGGGCCGCGCGCACGGGCCGGGAGCTCTTCCCGAAAACCGACACACCGGCGGAAATGCTGTGAGCAGCGAGATTCTCGGACTCGTCCTGCTGTTCGCACTGCTGACAGGCATCTTCGTCGGCTTCCCGATCGCGTTCACCCTTATCATCCTCGGCATCGTCTTCGGATGGATCGGGTTCGGCGAAACCGTCTTCTTCCAGATGGTCTTCCAGACCATCGGCATGATGAAGGAGGAGGTGCTCGCCGCCGTCCCGCTGTTCATCTTCATGGGCCATGTGCTCGAACGCGCGGGGCTGATGGAGCGATTATTCACCTCCTTCCAGTCGATCATGGGGGGGCTCAGGGGCTCTCTCTATCTGGGTGTGCTCTTCACGGCGACGATCTTCGCCACTGCCACTGGCATTATCGGCGCCTCGGTCACGGTGATGGGCCTGCTTGCCGCGCCGGCCATGACCCGCAGCGGCTATGACGAGCGCCTTTCTGCCGGTGTCATCACCGCGGGCGGCTGCCTCGGCATCCTGATCCCGCCGAGCGTGCTGCTGGTGGTGCTGGGCCCGGTTCTCGGCGTGTCGGTCATCCACCTGTTCGCCGCCGCGATCGTTCCCGGCATCATCCTGTCGGGCCTCTACATCGCCTACACCATCATTCGCTGCCTCATCAATCCTGAGCTGGGGCCGCCCATTCCGCCCGAGCAGCGGCTGACCTCGGGCTGGGCCATCTTCAAGGAGTTCATCTCCGGCGTGGTGCCGATGGCGGTTATCATCTTCGCCGCGCTCGGCAGCATCATCATCGGCCTCGCTACGCCGACCGAAGCCGCGGCCATGGCGGCCGTGGGCTCGCTGGCGCTGGCGCTCGGCTACCGCCGGCTGAACCTGAAAATGCTGAAGGAGGCGGCGCTCAACACGCTGGAGACCTCCAGCCTGGTGCTGTTCCTCGCCGTGGCGTCGAACATCTACGGCTCGGTCTTCACCCGGCTCGGCACCGGCACCATGCTCGCCAACTGGCTGCTCGACATCCCGATGCCGCCGCTGGCGATGCTGGCCCTGCTGATGGTGGTGCTGTTCCTGCTCGGATGGCCGCTGGAATGGCCGGCGATCGTGTTCATCTTCGTGCCGATCTTCCTGCCGGTCATCATATCGCTCGGCTCGGACCTTCCGGCGCTCGGCATCGACGAGTCCTGGGCAGATAAGATGAGGGTCCCCCATCTCGTTTGGTTCGGGACATTGCTGGCGGTGAATTTGCAGACAGCATTCCTGTCTCCACCGGTAGCCATGGCCGCCTACTATCTCAAGTCGGTGGCACCGCAATGGGACCTGCTGAAGATCTATGGCGGCATGTTCGACTTCATGATGCTGCAATGCGTCGGCCTCGCCATCGTGTTCTTCATCCCGGAAGTCGCGCTCTGGCTGCCATCGGTGCTGTTCAAGTAGCGTCCCAGGCTTCCATTACCCGGCAATCGCGGAAATACCGGCGCCGTCCTCGCGGGGCGGCGCCGGCGGTGTCTTTCGGAGGAGTGAATCCGTGCTGCTTGACGGAATAAAGGTTATCGAAGCGGCGACCTTCATCGCCGGGCCGGCGGCGGCGATGATCCTGGGCGAGTTCGGCGCCGATGTGGTCAAGATCGAACCGCCCGGGGGCGACCCGTTCCGCCAGTCCGTGGGCGCACCCGGCAATCCGCCGACGGCCTTCAACTATCCCTTCAACATGGACAACCGGCACAAGCGGAGCGTGGTGCTGGACCTGAAGCAGAAGGAGGACCGCGAGCGGCTTTACGCGATGCTACGGGAGGCTGATGTCTTCATCACCAACGCGCCGCTCGGCACCCGCGCCCGGCTCGGCATCCGCGGCGAAGACCTCATGCCGCTGAATGAAAGGCTGATCTACGCGTCCGTCACCGCCTATGGTGAAGCGGGTCCCGAAGCCGCGCGCACCGGCTTCGATTCGACGGCGCTCTGGGCGCGCACCGGCCTCATGGACATGGTGCGCCCGGCACCGGACGCGCCGCCCGCACGCTCGCTCCCCGGCATGGGCGACCATCCGACCGCCATGACGCTGTTCGCCGCCGTGATGACGGCTCTCTACCGGCGCGAGCGCACGGGCAAGGGCGGCGCCGTCTCCACCAACCTCATGGCGAACGGCCTCTGGTGGAACGCCTTCCAGACCAGCGCCATGCTCTGCGGTGCCGAGCATAAACGGCGCCCGGCGCGCGAAGACGCCGCCAATGCGCTCCACAATCTCTACCGCTGCCGCGACGGCCGCTGGTTCCATCTCGTGCTGCTGCCGGAGGACCGCAACTGGCCGAAACTGGTTGCCGCGCTGGAGAAGCCCGAATGGCTGGACGACCCGCGCTACCGGGACCGGCCGGCGCGGGTGGCCAACCGTCGCGTGCTCATCGGCGACCTCGACGCCGCCTTTGCCGCCCGCGACTGGCCGGAATGGCGCGACATCCTTATCCGCCATGCTGTCAGTTTCGGCGAGATCGGCACGCTGGCCGATATTCCGAACGATGCGCAGATGCGCGAAAGCGGCGCGCTCATTCCCTGCGATGACCCGGAGACCGGCGCGTCGCTGGCCGTCGCCGTCCCGTTGTTCCTCGAGGGCGAGGAACGGCGCAGGCCGACAACCGGTCCGGCGCTCGGCGGCAGCTGAACCGAGCGGCCGCCGCATTCAGACGATCGTCCGGTCTCCCAGCCGGCGGACGGCGCCGGAGAACACGGCCACGACCTCGCCGTCCTCCTCGCGCACTTCGACGGCATATAGGCCGGTCCGCCCCGCCTCCGCCTGTTCCCGCGCCCCGGCCAGCAGCAGGCGCCCCGGCCGGCCCGGCCGCAGGAAGTTGATCGAGCAGAACTGCGCCACCGAAACGTGGTTCCGGCTGTTGCTGGCGAAGGCCATCGCCGAGTCGGCGAGCGAGAAGATATAGCCGCCATGGCAGACGCGGTGGCCGTTCAGCATGGCTTCGGTCACCCGCATCGACATGCGCGCCCAGCCCGCGCCGACCGCGTCCAGCCTTATGCCGAGACTGCGCGATGCCTCGTCCTGCTCATACATCGCCTCGGCGACGCACCGGGCGAGCGCATCGGCGGCGGGTGTTTCGGCCTCTGCATTCATCGCTGCGTGGCCTCGAATTCGTGGATGTAGTCCCGCGTCTCCGGCACCGCATCCGGGTCCTTCGCCAACTGGATCTGGAACACGGTCAAAATGCCGTTCAGGAACCCGACCTCGCAGGCCGTGAGGTAGAACTCCCACATCCGGCAGAAACGTTCGTCATACATGTCGCGCGCGCGGTCCCAGTTCAACACGAAACGCCGACGCCATGCCCGGAGCGTCTTCGCATAATGGCGCTTCAAAACCTCTATGTCCGTCACCAGCAAATGATGCTCCTCTATCGCCGGCGTCAGCTCCGAAAGCGTCGGCAGATAGCCTCCCGGGAAGATGTAACGGGTGATCCACGGATTGACCGGCCCCGGCATGTCATAGCGCCCGATGGCGTGAACCAGCGCAACCCCGTCATCCGTCAGCAACTCGCGAAGCGTCCCGAAAAACTCCCGGTAATGACCCAAACCCACATGCTCAAGCATGCCCACCGACACTATCCGCTCATAAAGGCCCCGCTCCTCGCGGTAGTCCTGCAGCTTGAAACGCACACGCTCCGAAACGCCCGCCGCCGCCGCGCGCGCATTCGAAAGCTCATGCTGCTCATGGCTCAGCGTCACCCCCGTAACATCCACATCCGCACACGCCGCCAGATACAGACCCAGACCGCCCCAGCCCGAACCAATGTCCAGAACACGGTCCCCCGGACGCAGAAGCAGCTTCGCCGCAAGATGCGTCTTCTTGCGCCGCTGCGCCGTCTCGATGTCGTCATTGTCAGAGACAAAATAGGCGCAGCTATATTGACGGTCGCTGTCCAGAAACAGGTCAAAAAGCTCCGGCTTCAGATCGTAATGGTGCGAAACCTTCCGCCGCGCCACCCCTACCGGATTATGCGTGCGCAAACGGCCCGTCGCCTTCCGCGCGAACGCCAGGAACCGCGACCCGCTGCGGAGCCGGGCGCGGTGCTGGTTGACGAGCGCGATGGTGAGCAGGTCGAAGAGCGCGCCCTCCTCGACTGTCAGCCGTCCGTCCATATAGGCCTCGCCCACCGCCAGTGCCGGACTGCCGAACATGGCGCGCGACACCGAGGGGTCGTGCAGGCGAATGACGGCGGCCGGCCCGCCCGCGCCTTCCATGACATGCGCGCGCCCGCGTGGATCAATAACCGTAAGCCGACCGAATTTGATGAGCCGGCGCAGAAACGGCAGATACAGCATGGGCCTGCCCTCCCCGGTTTTCCGGCGGCGCTACGTTCGGCGCACGCCCGTCAATGCGCGGCCTCGAATTCGTGGATGTAGTCCCGCGTCTCCGGCACCGCATCCGGGTCCTTCGCCAACTGGATCTGGAACACATTGAGCTCTTTCGACAGGAACCCGACCTCGCAGGCCGTGAGGTAGAACTCCCACATCCGGCAGAAACGCTCGTCATACATCTCGCGCGCGCGGTCCCAGTTCGACACAAAACGCCGACGCCATGCCCGGAGCGTCTTCGCATAATGGCGCTTCAAAACCTCTATGTCCGTCACCAGCAAATGATGCTCCTCTATCACCGGCGTCAGCTCCGAAAGCGTCGGCACATAGGTACCGGGAAAGATGTAGCGCAGGATCCACGGATTGACCGGCCCCGGCGTGTCATAGCGCCCGATGGTGTGAACCAGCGCAACCCCGTCATCCGTCAGCAACTCGCGAAGCGTCCCGAAAAACTCCCGGTAATGACCCAAACCCACATGCTCAAGCATGCCCACCGACACTATCCGCTCATAAAGGCCCCGCTCCTCGCGGTAGTCCTGCAGCTTGAAACGCACACGCTCCGAAACGCCCGCCGCCGCCGCGCGCGCATTCGAAAGCTCATGCTGCTCATGGCTCAGCGTCACCCCCGTAACATCCACATCCGCACACGCCGCCAGATACAGACCCAGACCGCCCCAGCCCGAACCAATGTCCAGAACACGGTCCCCCGGACGCAGAAGCAGCTTCGCCGCAAGATGCGTCTTCTTGCGCCGCTGCGCCGTCTCGATGTCGTCATTGTCAGAGACAAAATAGGCGCAGCTATATTGACGGTCGCTGTCCAGAAACAGGTCAAAAAGCTCCGGCTTCAGATCGTAATGGTGCGAAACCTTCCGCCGCGCCACCCCTACCGGATTATGCGTGCGCAAACGGCCAAGAAGCTTCCGGCCCAGAGCCGCGGCGCCCGTGGAGCGCCCGAGAAGCGCCTCGCGGCGGTTGACGACCAGAATGGTGAGCAGGTCGAAGAGCGCGCCCTCCTCGACTGTCAGCCGCCCGTCCATATAGGCCTCGCCCACCGCCAGCGCCGGGTTGTGGACGAGCGCCCGCCCTGCCGAGGGGTCGTGCAGGCGAATGACGGCCGATGGCCCGCCCGCGCCTTCCATGACATGCGCGTGCCCGCGTGGATCAATAACCGTAAGCCGACCGAATTTGATGAGCCGGCGCAGCAACGGCGCGAACAGCATCGGTCCCGCTCTCTCCCTTCCCCAGGCGCGCCGCCTGCCGGAAGAGAAGCCTAGCTTGCCTGGGCCGGCTCCTCCTCCTCCGCATCCGCCGCCGCGGTGCCGCCTTCTTCCTCGGGGCCGCCGAAGAACTCCGACAACCCGCTCTCGAAACGATAAGCATCCTCGTCGTCCACCGCCAGCACATCCTCGCCGCGCGCCTGCGCCTCCGCCTCGTCCAGCGTGCGGGCGACATTGGCGGTGATCGGCGCCTGCACCTCGGGATGCAGCTGCACGGTAATGTCATGCACGCCAAGCGACTTGATCGGCTCCGGCAGGCGGAGTTGCCGGCGGTCGATCTCGACCCCCGCCTCGCTCGCGGCCTCGGCGATGTCGCGCACCGTGACTGACCCGTAGAGGTGACCGGTGTCGCCGGCCCGCCGGATCAGCGTGATGCTGAAGCCCGCCAGCTTCTCTGCGACCCGCTCAGCCTCGCCCTTGCGCTCCAGATTGCGCGCCTCGAGCTCTGCGCGGCGCGTCTCGAACACCGCCAGGTTCTCGGGCGTGGCGCGCAGCGCCTTCTTCTGCGGCAGCAGGTAATTCCGTGCATAGCCGGGCTTGACCGTGACGATGTCGCCCATCAGCCCCAGGCTCTCGACCCGTTCCAGAAGGACCAGTTCCATCATTCATTCTCCTTCGGACCGCCCCCGAGGCGGGCGCGCAAACCGATAAAGGGCTCTGCAAGACCCAGCGCCGCAACCAGCACAAATGGCCAGGCCATGAGGAGCCCCAGCAGATAGAAACCGGCCAGCCAGACCGCCCGCCCCGGCAGCCGGGCCGCCGCGGCATGGACGACAGCGAGCCCCTGCAGCAGGAACGGAACGGCGAAGACGATGGCCAGATTTCGGCCGATATACTCCAGCGCTCCGCTGGCGGCAATCCCGGCCAGGCAGGAAAGGCCGAGCGCGTAAAGCGGCCATGCCGGAAGCGTCATGCCGCGCCAGGGGGGCGACGGCCGCCGGGCGATGGCGAGGCGCGCGGCTATGGCCTGGCCGAGCACGCCGTCCAGCGCCAGCGTCAGGAACAACAGCGCGGCGGCGAAGCCCGGCAGGAACTGGGAGGCGCGTTCCGGCAGGCCCTGCTCCTTGGCCCGCTCGGCGATGTCCGGCGGCATGCCGGCTTCCAGGACCGCCTCGATCGCCCGTTGCACCTCCAGGCGCGGATCGACGCCCTGGAGCAGGGCGACAGCGAACATCGCCAGCAGCGCTGTCGCCGCCAGGGCCGTCAGCGCCGCAACGAGGCGGCCCGGCGGATACCACTCGACGTTTCCCCGGCCGTCGGACCGGTTCAGCAGGGCCTGCCGGCACAGCACGGCGACCGGCAGCCCGATGATGAGCGCGAAATAGCCGGCCGCAAAATACCCGACAATGCCGGCAACCGTAGCAGCCCCGATGAGCGCCGCCGCCGCCGCCGGAAGCCAGCCCAGGGAAAGCCCGACCAGAAACAGGGGCGCCGCGGCGAAATAGGCCAGCAGAGCCGCGCCCAGCGAACCTGCGACGATGGAGCCGAAGAGCGCGCCGGCGGTCAATCCGCCAACGGTCAGGAGGATGAGATCCTTCCCCATCCAACCCGCGCGGGTAGTCCTGGGCCTACTTTACGACGTAGGGCAGCAGCGCCATGTAGCGCGCGCGCTTGATCGCCTGCGCAAGCTCACGCTGCTTCTTCGCCGACACGGCGGTGATCCGGCTCGGCACGATCTTGCCGCGCTCCGACAGGAACCGCTGCAGCAATTTCACGTCCTTGTAGTCGATATCCGGCGCATTGGGTCCCGAGAACGGACAGCTCTTGCGGCGGCGGAAGAACGGGCGGCGCGGCGCAGCGTTCATTGGGCGGCCTCCGATACGGCAGCAGCAGCGGCCTCCCGGCCGTCGCCTTCCGGTTTCCGGTCCCCGGCATCCCGGCGCGGGCGCGCATCACGCCGGCCGCGGTCGTCGCGCGGACGCGCCTGCAGCATGACGGATGGCCGTTCGTCCACGGCCTCGATCCGCACCGTCAGGTAGCGCAGCACGTCTTCCGACAGCCGCATGCGCCGCTCAAGTTCCGCAATCGCGTCGCCGGACGCATCGAAATTGAACAGGACGTAATGGCCCTTGCGGTTCTTCTTGATGCGATAGGCCAGAGTCTTCAGGCCCCAATGTTCGCGCTTCTCGACCTTGCCGCCGAGGGAGTCCATGAGGACCCCGTAGTCGTCCGCCAAGGTCTCCACCTGTGCGGGCGACATGTCCTGACGCGCGATGAGGACAGTCTCGTAAAGAGCCATTGCCGATGCGTTTCGTCCGGTAAGTTGCACTGGAAGCGCGGGTTATACACGAACCCGCACCGCGCGCAAGCCGGCCGAATCCGCCCTTGACAGCCCCCACTGCCGCGCCTTGATTGCAATCCGGTGACAGGGCATCCGGAGGGCTTCGTGGCAAAAGCTTTCGTCTTTCCCGGGCAGGGGTCGCAGGCGGTCGGCATGGGCCGCGCGCTGGCGGAGGCCTCTGTGGCCGCGCGCGAGGTGTTTGAAGAGGTCGATGATGCGCTCGGGCAGAGCCTGTCGCGGCTTATGTTCGAAGGCCCCGGCGACGAACTCACGCTGACGGAGAACGCCCAGCCCGCGCTGATGACGCACAGCATGGCAGTGATGCGCGTGCTGGAGCGCGAAGGCGGTGTGTCGCTGCCGGATGCCTGCCTCTATCTGGCGGGGCATTCGCTCGGCGAGTATTCGGCGCTGACCGCCGCCGGCAGTTTCCGGCTGGCGGATACCGCCCGGCTCCTCAAATTGCGCGGGCAAGCGATGCAGGGCGCCGTGCCGGTGGGCGCCGGGGCGATGGCGGCGCTGCTTGGCCTGGACTTCGACGCGGTTGCGGAGATCGCGCGCGACGCTGCGGAAGGCGGGGTCTGCGACCCGGCCAATGACAACGCGCCCGGGCAGGTGGTGGTGAGCGGCGACCGCGCGGCCGTTGAGCGCGCGGTGGAACTCGCAAAGGCGCGGGGCGCGCGCCGGGCGATCCTGCTGGATGTGAGCGCCCCCTTCCATTGCGCCCTGCTGCAACCCGCCGCCGATGCCATGGCCGAGGCGCTGGGCTCCGTCGCGATGGAAGACCCCTCGGTCCCGCTGGTTGCGAATGTCACGGCGGGGCCGGTGGAGAACGCCGCCGCCCTGCCGGACCTGCTCGTCCGCCAGGTGACGGCGACCGTCCGCTGGCGGGAGAGTATGGTGTTCATGCGCGACAGGGATGTCGATCGCGTGATCGAGCTCGGTACAGGCAAGGTTCTTTCCGGCCTGGTGCGGCGCATCGACCGGGAGATGTCAGGCGTCGCGGTCGAGGGCCCGGAAGATATCGAGGCGCTGCTGAAGGAGCTTTGACAGCCATGCTGACACTCACGCCCGCCGCCAACGGCTTTGCCAGGATCGTCGAGGGCGTCGCGCTGCATGAGCGGCCGGATGAAGAGACGCGCCGGGCGCTCGACCACGCACTCGCCGCACATGGCGTGCTGATATTCCGCCGGCAGGCGCTTTCCGAGGCGGAAATCGCCGAGGCCGCCTCCTGGTTCGGCGCGCTGGAGCTGATCGTGCGCGAGGACTGGGCGTCGAAATACAAGCCCGAGATTACCTATATCTCCAACATGCGTGGCCCGGGCGGGAACAATATCGGCGGCATCGGCCAGGGCGAACTCGCCTGGCATACCGACCAGTCCTACATGGCGAACCCCGCGACCGGCTCGCTGCTCTATTGCGTCGAGGCGCCGGCGGGCCAGGCGCCCACAAGCTGGGCCAATCTGGAAGCCGCCTATGAAGCGCTCGACGACGCGACGAAGGCCGAAATCGACGGCAGGCAGGGTATTTTCAGCTATGCGGTGCGCGTGGCCGGTTATGGCGAGATCGACAAGATGGCGGAGGAGGAGATCCGCCAGCGTACGCCTGATGTCACCCACCCGCTGGTGCATGTCCACCCCGTGACGGGACGCAAGGCGCTCTATCTCGACCCTGGCACCATGGCCGGCGTCGAGGGCATGGAAGCCGGCGAAGGCCGCGCCCTGCTCAACCGGCTGATCGCGCATGCGACCGGGCCGCGCTTTGTCTATCGACATGACTGGCAGGTCGGCGACACCGTGCTCTGGGACAACGGCTTCCTGCTCCACCGACGCGACGATTTCGACCCAGCCGAGAACCGTTGGCTGAAGCGTGCGACCTTCCGGCCCTCGCCCGCCCGGCACATCGTGCCCGGACACGCCTGAGGTCCGGACGCCGTCTTGGCGCTCAAGCCCCGCCTCTACATCCAGGCCTGCATCCGGGCGGCCTCGGTCCGGGGCTGCGCAGCGCAGGTGGCGCGGCGCGGCTTCGACGGGGCGGGTGCGGTGCTTCTGAAGCTCAACCGGCTCGACGGCACGGCGCAATTGCTGCGCCCGGCCTGGGCCGACGGCGGCCAGCGCCGCTGGCTCGCCCGCCCGCCGGGCTCCGAGGCGGACACGGACGCGGAGATTGCCCGCGAGACCGCCCGCGACCCCGACCTCTGGGTGCTCGAAATAGAAGACCGCGAAGGCCGCCACCCGCTCGACGAGCCGGTGGAGATACTGTCCTGATGCCGGCGATCCGTTGCGCCCGCAAAGCGCCGTCCTGTACCTGGTCGGGATCCGGCAGCACCGGCATCCCCGCTCGACCTCAGGTCGCCGCGCGCGGCAGGGCCAGGGTGAGGGCGAGGGCAGCGGCGGACAGGACCAGCATGAGGACGAACGCCGCATCATAGGAGCCGTAGGCGTCGAAGATCGTGGCGCCGACAAGCGCGCCAAGCCCGCCTGCCGAGTGGTGGACCATGGTGATGAGCCCCGTGACCGCGCCCAGCAGCGACGCGGCCGCCACCTCGCGGCCAAACACCACGGTGAGCGGCGCGGTAACCCAGAAGGTGACGCCGAACAGCAGGGCCGCGCCGGCGATGACTGCGGGGTCCCGGCTCAACAGGAGGGAGGCGCAGAGCACGGTCCGCAGCAGGAAGCAGACCGCGGTGGGCGGGACCGGGCCGCACCGGTCGTTCATCGCGCCGGTCAACAGCACGCCGGCGAGGCCGGCCAGCCCCATAAAGGCCAGTATATTGCCGGCGAAGAGGGCATCGACCCCCTCATCCACTGCAAAGGCAACGACATGGGTCGCCACCAGGAAGTCCTGGAAGCCGCAGATGGCGTAGATGACGAGCAGCAATCGCAGGCGGCGCGATCGGAGCGCCTCGCGGAGGGTCGTCGCCTGTCCTTCCGGCCGGGTGGCGGGCCGGGCGCCGCCACCCGGGGCGGCGGCTGGCGCCGGCGCGCGGCGCGCCAGCAACAGTAGCGGCGGCAGGCACAGCAGCACCGCAACGCCGAGCGCGAGGAAGGACCCGCGCCAGCCGAGCGCGGCCAGTTGCGCGGCCAGCAGCGAGACGATCAGCAATTGGCCGAGCCCCATGCCGGAGATGGCGACGCTGTTGGCCATGCCCATGCGCTGCGGATACCAACGGCTGAGCAGCACGCCGACCGGCGTGATCGAACTGCCGGCGCTGCCGAGCGCAAACACGATGCCGTAAAGCACCAGCGTCTGCCAGGGGCGCTCGGCGAAGCCCATGCAGACGAGCCCCAAGGCGGAGACGAACACAGCCCCGCTCAGCACCGTCATCGCGCCCACGCGGTCCACAAGGCGGCCGATGAAGGGCAGCGCGCCGGCGGACAGTACCATGAACAGGGTGACATTGAGCGACACCGCGCTGCGGCTCCAGTCCATATCCTCCGCCATCGGCTGGAGCAGCAGCCCGATGGCGAAGCGCGCGCCGCTGTTGAACAACAGCACCAGGAAGCAGGCCGCCAGCATGAAGCGCGCGGCGGCGCCCGGAGTCACGAGCCCCGCTCCGACACGGGCCGCCGTGGCGGGTCGAAGCGGTCCGTTGCGAAGGGACCGGGATCGGCGGCCGGCTCCCTTCCGGCGGCGAGTTGCGCCGCAAGGAGGCCCGCGCCCGGCCCGAAACCGAAGCCGTGGCCGGAAAGCCCGGTGGCGAGCGTCAGCCCCTCCAGTCCGGCGACGGGCCCGATCAGCGGCACCTCGTCCGGTGTAACGTCGATCATGCCGCCCCAGTCCTCGACCGCCGCCGCGCCTCGGAGTTGCGGATAGGCGCGCTGTGCCGCACGCAGCAGGGCGGCCGACATCTTCCCGTCCGGGGCGGGGTCGAGCATGCGGGCCTGTTCCATCGGGCTGAACTGGTCCGCCCGCCAGCGCCGCCGGCCGAGCGCGCCGAAGAATTCCGGGCCGAGCCGGATCCGCGTCGCACGCCAGCTTTCTCTCAGCAAGGGCAGGAAGGTGCGGAAGTGGGCGAAGGCGGCGGGGATGAGGTCGAACCGCGCCGACCCGACCTGCCCGACCGTGTAACCGCCGTCGAGCCGCGGGCGCAGCGAGGCCGTGCGCATGCCGACAGGCCCAGGCGCAACCGGCGGCGCCGGCCCGGTGCGCAGCGCCTGCGCGCGGACGGCGAGTTGCGGCAGCGAGCGCCCCATATTCTCCAGAAACGGCCGGCACCAGGCGCCGCCCGCCAGGATGACGGCGCGGCAGGCGACGGGCCCGCGCTCGGTGACGACCCCGACGACCCGGCCGCCGGCCAGCTCCAGCGCGCGCACGGCCGTGCCCTCGAAGATCCGGGCGCCTGCCTTCGCGACAAGCCCCGCGAGCGCCGGCACGGCGAGCGCCGGTTCGGCATGCATGTCGGTCGGCGTCATCAGCCCGCCGGCGAAGCGCCCGCCATCCTGCCCGACCAGCGCGCCCGCCTCGGCAGCGGAGAGCATATGCGAGGAAAGCTGGAACGGCCTGACGGAGGCGAGCCATGCTTCATGCCCGGCCAGTTCCTCCTCGTTCGCGGCGATATAGGCAATGCCCTTCTGGCGGAGGCCGAAATCGGCCGGGCTCTCGACCCCGAAGCGCCGCCAGAGCGCCTGCGATTCCAGCATGAGGGGAATCTCGCGCAGATCGCGCCCCTGGATGCGGATCCAGCCCCAGTTACGGGAGGACTGCTCGCCCGCGATCCGCCCTTTCTCGCACAGCAACACCGGCACGCCCCATTCCGCCAGCATGAGCGCCGCTGTCACGCCCACCACGCCGCCGCCGATGACAACGATCTCGACGGCTTCGGGCAGCGGACCACCGGGGGGAAACGCCAGGGGCTCCTTCATGGCCGCGCAGCATGCGGCCGCCCCGCCCCGTCGCGCAACCGGCGGGGACCGGCGGCGCATGGCAAAAGGCGGTCGTCCGCGCTAACATCAGGATGCGTTTTCCATGAGCCGCCGGGGAGAGAAAGCATGACAGACGACCGGCATCCGTGGCTCGCGAGCTATCCCGACCATGTGAACTGGGACGCGGAGATTCCCGAAGGGCCGCTTTTCGCGATTCTGGACGAGTCCGTCCGGCGCTATCCGGACCATGAGGCGATGGACTTCCTCGGCAAGGCCTACAGCTATGCCGAACTCGGGGCGATGGCGGACCGCGCCGCCGCCGGCTTCCGCGCGCTGGGCGTGGAGAAGGGCGTGAAGGTGGGGCTGTTCCTGCCGAACTGCCCGCAATTCGTCGTGTCCTATTTCGGCGTCCTCAAGGCGGGCGGCACTGTGGTGAACTACAGCCCGCTCTATTCGGAAGAGGAGCTTACCCAGCAGATCGAGGATTCCGAGACCGACATCATGGTGACGCTCGGCCTCGCCGCGCTCTATCCCAAGATGGCGGCGCTGCTCCGGAAGACGCGCATCCGCAGGCTGGTGGTGGGCACCCTCCAGGAGGCGCTGCCCTTTCCGAAGAACCTGCTCTTCCCGCTCCTCAAGCGCAGCGAGATCGCGAAGGCCCCGGACGACGACGAGCATCTGTCCTTCCATCGGCTGCTGGACAATGACGGGCGCTATGAACCGGCGGCCATCGACCCGCGCGAAGACATCGCCGTGTTCCAGTATACCGGCGGCACCACCGGGGTGCCGAAGGGCGCGATGCTGACCCACGCGAATCTCCACGCCAATATCCACCAGGCGCTCTGCTGGAACCCGCATCTGGAGCCCGGCCGGGAGCGGATGATGGGCGTGCTGCCCTTCTTCCATGTGTTTGCAATGACGGTGGTGATGAATTTCACCATCGCGATCGGCGGTTCCATAGTCATGCGTCCGCGCTTTGAACTCGACCCCGTGCTGCAGGACATCACGAAGAAGAAGCCGACGCTCTTCCCCGGCGTGCCGACCATGTACACGGCCATCGTGAACCATCCGAAGCTAGCGAGCTTCGACCTCACCTCGATCAAGACCTGCATGTCAGGCGGCGCACCCTTGCCGGTCGAGATCAAACGGCGCTTCGAAGCGCTTTCGGGCTGCAAGCTGGTCGAGGGCTACGGGCTGACGGAATCCGCGCCGATCGCCGCCTCCAACCCGTTCGAGGGCGTCAACAAGGAAAGCTCGGTCGGCCTGCCCGTCCCCGGCACCACGATCACCATCGTGGACAAGGAGGACCCGCTGAAACTGCTGGCGCAGGGCGAGGACGGAGAGATCTGCATCTCCGGCCCGCAGATCATGAAGGGCTACTGGCGCCGCGAGGACGCGACCGCCGAAGCCATCGTGGAGGGCCGGCTGCGCACGGGCGATGTCGGCCATCTGGACGAGGACGGCTATCTGTTCATCATCGACCGCAAGAAGGACCTCGTTCTGGTGAGCGGCTACAATGTTTTCCCGCGCAATGTCGAGGAGGCGATCTACCGCCATCCCGCGGTCGAGGAAGTCACCGTCATCGGCGTGCCGGACGACTATACGGGCGAGGCGGTCAAGGCGTTCGTGAAGCTGGGCGAAGGCCAGGCGCTGGACGCGGACGGGTTGCGCGCCTTCCTGCAGGACAAGCTCGGCCGCCACGAGATGCCGAAACATGTCGAGTTTCGCGATGAACTGCCCAAGACCATGATCGGCAAGCTCTCCAAGAAGGAGCTGGTCGCCGAGGAAGCGTCGAAGCGCGAAGCGGCGTCCTGAACAGCCGTCTGTTTGTGCGGGGTGGCAATTCTGCACAGTGAATGGGCCAGTACCCAGGGAGGAATTTCATGAAGCTTTGCAGGATATTCGCCGCCATCGCAGCGGCGGCCATGCTCGCCGGCGCGGCGCATGCCGCCGAAAACCTGACCGCCGAGACCGCGGGGCCGGGCGGCGCGCCCTATACCTCGACGACGACGCTCGGCGAACTCGCCGCGGCGGCCGGCATCGCCGATTTCCAGGTGCTGGATTCGCAGACCCTCACCAACTCGATGCAGAATGTGGCCGAGGGTAAGACCGATGTGGCGGCCGTGCCCTTCATCCTGCCCTTCCTGATGTCCAAGGGTGCGGGGCCCTACGCCAAGCTCGGCAAGGAGACGGGCGCCGAGCTCGCAAGCCGCCTCGCCGTGCTCTACACCTACCGCTTCGGCGGCATGAGCCTTTGGGCCTTCGACAGCTCCAGCGTGAAGGGCTGGGGCGACCTCAAGGGCAAGAAGGTCATCAACGGGCCGCCACGCGGGGCCGCGCTCTCCAACGCCCGCGCGCTGACAAAAATCGTCACGGGCCTCACCGACGGTGAGGACTACCAGGGCGTCCAGGCCAATTGGGGCCAGATGGTGAAGACGATCACCGACGGTTCCGGCGACGCCATGGTGCTGCCGATCTACTTCCCGGATATCCGCGTGACGCGCGCGGCCGCCTCCGGCAGCGTCACGCTTTATCCGGTGCCGAAGGACGCGTTCGAAGGCCCGGCGATGCAGAAATATCTGAAGAGCCCCGGCACCGGCGCCTTCATTCTCGATGTGGCGAAGATCAAGCCGCAGGCGGGCGTGACCATTGCGGCCGAGGACGGCGTCTGGCGCAGCCCCGCCACGGTCGGCGGCGAGGTCGTGCGCACGGACATGGATTTCGAACTCGCCAGGGCGCTGACTGCGGCGATGATCGCGAATGTGGATGCCTTCGCCGCCAAGGCGCCCTTCATGGCGCATGTGGCGCTCGGCGAACTCGATCCCGCCGTTACCGGCATGTGCGGGCCCAACCCGATCAAATACCACCCGGGCGCGGTCGCCGCCTGGGAAGACGCGGGGCATACGATCCCGGACTGCGCGAAACCCTGAGCCGGACCGGCTGACGGAGACGGCGGCCGCGCGGCCGCCCCTTCCGTCCCTGCTCGGAACAGCGAGCGATGGCGAACGGGCCGGCGGCGGAAACCGGCAAGGACGAGGCGGCGCGGGGCGTTCTCTACTGGCTGGCGCTCGCGCTCGTCCTTGTCGGGCTGCTGAACGCCATGCCGGGCATTCCCGGCCTCGACGACCTTGCGGCGGCGACGGTCGGCAATCCCCGCTTCGCCATCCGCAAATTTCCCTTCGAGTATTACTACCCGCTGTTCTTCGCGGCGATGATGCTGACGGTCGCGCTCAGGCATTCCATGCGGCGCGCCTGGCGGGAGCGGGGCCGGCTCCGGCGGGGCTTCGGCCTGTTCATGGACATCGCGCTGGTGGCGATGGCGCTCGCCATTGCCTTCAGCTACATGAACGAGATCGAGGCCGTCTGCCTGATCGACCAGATCACCGGCGACCGCGCACGGCTCATCGCCCAAAGCCTCGAGATCGAGAAAGAGAACGCGGCGCTGTTCGGCCTGCCGGAGCCCACCACGGTGGACGACCCGAAATGCCTGAACTCCATCGGCGGCGGACTGGTCGCGGTGGTCGGCGCGGCGGTCGTCGTCTTCCTCGGCTACAACATCAAGGTCTGGGGCCTGCCGCTCGTGCTGGTGGCGCTCCTCGTCGCCGGCTACACCATCGCCACCGTGCTGGTCTGGTATGCCTTCGGCGCAGACGGCATGGACAAATATCTGGTCACCAAGCTCGGCGGGGAGCCGCGCTCGCTCGCCGACGGCTATCCCCGCGTCCATGACATCCTGACCAACAACGCCTCCGGCCTGCTCGGCCGGTTCATGGACATCATCCTCAACGACATTTTCCCCTATCTGATCCTGGGCTCGCTGTTCGGGGCCTCGGCCGGCGGCCAGTCGCTCATCAAGCTCGCCTTCCGCTGGACGCGCCGCCTGCGCGGCGGGCCGGCCCATGCCGCCATCGTGTCCTCGGCGATGTTCGGCACGATCTCGGGCGGGCCCATCGTCAATGTGCTTTCCACCGGCGTGCTCACTATCCCGATGATGGTCCGGCGCGGCTTCTCGCGGGTGTTTGCGGGCGGGATGGAAGCGGCAGCGTCTTCCGGCGGCTCGATCATGCCGCCGGTCATGGGCGTCGCCGCCTTCGTGCTCGCGGCCTTGACCGGCGTGCCCTACAGCCTCGTCATCGTCGCCGCGCTTATCCCGGCTGTCGCCTATTTCCTCTGCCTCTTCCTGTCCGTCGTCTTCCAGTCCCGCAAGCAGGATATCGAGGCCATCGGCGCGCTCACGGAGGAAATGCGCCTCTCGCGGCAGGACTGCCTCAATCTCGTCATGATCTTCGGGCCGATCCTGGTGATCCTGTTTCTGCTGCTGACGCCAAAGGAGGATGTGGGCTGCGGCCTCATCGGCGGGCTCATGGGCGCCGAGCGGGTGTTTGCCGAGACGGGCTGCCGCGCGACGGAGCTCCCCTGGCTCCTGCGGCTGGTGCAGAATGCGGCGGGCGATGTCGGCAGCGCGGGCTGGTGGGCCGTCGCGCTGCTCTGCCTGCTGCTCTTCCTGGATCCCGCGATGCGCGCCCGCCCGCGGAGACTGATCGATGCGCTCTCCGAGGCCGGTGTGCTGATCTCGACGCTCTACCTCATGTTCCTCGCCGTCTCGATCATCGATTTCTGCCTGAAATTCACCGGCATTCCCTTCTTCATCTCGCTGGACGTGCTGCAATGGCTGCAAGGCCTCGACCTCGGCGCCGGCGGCTCCGTCGCCTTCCAGTTCCTCGCCCTGTTGCTGACCATGCTGCTTGCCGTGCTGCTCGGCATGGGCATGCCGGCGGTGCCGGCCTATGTGAATGTGGCGCTGCTGATGGGGCCGGTGCTGGCGGGCCTCGGGCTCTCGATCTTCACCGCGCATATGTTTGTCTTCTATTTCGCGGTTGCATCCGCCATCACGCCGCCAGTGGCGGTCGCCGCCTTCGCCGCCGCGACTATCACCAGGGCGGACCCGATGGCGACGGGCTTCTCGGCCGTGCGCTCCGGCATCGTCATCTTCGCCATCCCCTTCGTGTTCGCCATGTATCCGGAGTTGCTGCTGATCGAGGATGCTGTGCTCGACCCGTCTTCGACGGGCGCAGAGATCCTTTACTTGCCCGGCTATGACGGCAATGTGGACTGGGCGGCGCTGGTCTGGCTGTGCGCGCGCCTCGCCGCCGCGCTCTATCTGCTTGCGAGTGCGCTTGCCCGCTTCGACCGGGCCGCGCTGGCGCCGTGGGAATGGCTGCTGCGGCTCGGCCTCGCCGGCCTCGTCATGGTTGGCGATCCGCTGGTCCACGGGCCCGCGCTTGCCCTCGCCGGCGCGGTGGTGGCGTTCCATATCCTCCGGCACCGACCGGGCCGGCCATGAGACTGCAACAGGTGCTGCAATGAACGAGCGACGACCGAATTTCATCCTGTTCGTGACCGACCAGCAGCGCGCGGACCATCTGGGCTGCTACGGCCATCCGGTGCTGCGGACACCGACGCTCGACGGGCTCGCCCGCCGCGGCGTTGCGTTCGACAATTGCCATGTGGCGAGCCCGGTCTGCATGCCCAATCGCGCGAGCCTGATGACCGGGCGCATGCCGTCGCTGCACGGCGTGCGCATGAACGGCATTCCGCTCTCGACCGAGGCTGTCACCTTCGTGGACCTGCTCCGCGACGCCGGCTACCGGACGGCGCTCATCGGCAAGAGCCACTTGCAGACCTTCTCCGGGCAGCCGGCCTATGGCGAGCTGCAGCCGGAGCGGGCCGGCTTCCACCGCGCAGGCGGCGCGCTCGCCGAAGCGGTCCGGCATGATTTCCGCGCGCCCGCCTACCGGCAGGAAGCGCCGTCCGGCGGGGCGTCCTCCGTGGCGCTGCCGTTCTACGGCTTCGACCATGCGGAGCTCGTCACCGGGCACGGGGACGCCTGCGGCGGCGCCTATGCGCAATGGCTCCGCGCGCGGGCGCCGGAGGCGGACAAGCTGCAGGGCCCGGCGAACCAGCTACCGCACGATTACATCTGTCCGCAGGCGGTGCGCACGGCGCTGCCGGAAGAGCTGTATTCGACGAGCTATATCGCGGACCGGGCGGCCTCGTGGCTCGAGGCGGCGGGCGATGGGCCGTTCTTCCTGATGGTCTCCTTCCCCGACCCGCATCACCCGTTCAACCCGCCGGGGCGCTACTGGGACGCCTACCGACCCGAAGACATGCCGGTTCCGGCGGCCTTCGAGCAGAACGACTGGACGCCGCCGCCCCATGTCGCGGCCCTGCACCGGGAGCGGGAGGCGGGCGGGGCCGCGCTGCGGGGCATGAACAGCATCGGCTGCACCCTGCAGGAGGCGCTGGAGGCGCGGGCGCTCACCTGCGGGATGATCGAGATGATCGACGACGCCATCTCGCGCGTGCTGGCCGCGCTGGAGCGGAACGGCGCGGCCGGGCGCACGGTGCTGGCCTTCACCAGTGACCATGGCGACCATCTGGGCGATCACCGGCTGCTGCTGAAGGGCGCCGAGCCCTATCGGGAAATTACGCGCGTCCCCTTGATCTGGGCCGATCCGGACGGCCCGTCGGGCGTGCGGCGGGATGACATGGCGCAGACTGTCGACATCCCGGCGAGCATCCTCGAGCGCGCGCGGGTCGAGCCGTTCCATGGCATGCAGGGCCGCAGCCTGCTCACCGGCCCCGTCCGCGATGCCGCCTTCATCCAGTATGAGCACCAGCGGCCCCATGCCGGACTTGGCGGCCCGCCGCGCGTGCATTCGCTGGTGGACCGGCGCTGGCGGCTCAGCGTCTTCGACGGGCAGGACTGGGGCGAACTCTACGACCTCGAAGCCGACCCCGGCGAATTCCGCAATCTGTGGAACGCGCCGGACGCCGCCGCGGACAAAGCCCGGCTCATGGAACGGTTCCTCAGGGCAGAAATCGCCGCCATGGACTACGCGCCACTGCCCACCGCGAGGGCCTGAACAAGTGGCTCCGGCCCGACCGCCCTCTACGACATCCTGTGAGGGCCGGCCGGTATCGGCAGCCGCCGCTTGCGTCTCGCTAACGCCAGCCTGCCGGTGTAGGCTGGACAGGCATTGAAACAGACGGGAAAGGGCGCCGCGTCATGCCGCAATTCGACCGCGCCGGCGAGGATGTCGGCAATATCGTCGCGCTGGAGCATGTCAATGTCCGGGTGCCGGACCAGGTGCGCGCGACGGCGTTCTACGTCACCGCGATGGGGCTCACGCGCGACCCCTATCTGGTGACCGGCACGGACAATATGTGGATCAATGTCGGGCAGAGCCAGTTCCACCTACCGGTCGGCGAGCCGCAGTGCCTCCGGGGCCGGACGGGCCTGGTCATGCCGGACCTCGATGCGCTGGAAGCCCGGCTGGACGCCGCCGAAATGCCCTCGGAGCGCGGCGCGGACCATATCGACACAGCCTGCCCCTGGGGCAACCGCTTCCGCGTTCACGGGCCCCGCGCCGGCCGGACGCTCGCCATGGATTATGTCTCCTTCGACGTGCCCGAGGGGACAGCGGCGGCCGCGGCGGCCTTCTACCGCGAGGTCTGGGAAACGGACGCCTGGGTGGACGAAGAGGGCGTGGCCCATGCTTCTGTCGGGCGTGGACAGGAACTGCGCTTCGTTGAGACCGCCGAGGCGCAGCCCGACTATGACGGCCACCATATCGCGATTTATGTCGCCGACTTTTCCGGCCCGCACCGCTGGCTCGACGAGCGCGGCCTCGTGTCCGAGGAAAGCAACCAGTGGCAATACCGCTTCCTCGACATCGTGGACCCCGGCACGGCCGAGCCGGTGTTCCGCATCGAGCATGAGGTGCGCTCGATGACCCACCCGATCTACGGGCGCCCGCTGGTCAACCGCAATCCGGCCGTCACCAACAATGCCTTCGCGCCGGGCCACGAAGCCGTCGCCTGGATGGCCCCGCCCGCATAGGGCAGCCGCCTGCGGGTCCTGCTGTCGGGGAAATGTCGGGCTCCTGTCGTGGCCGCCGGCCCCGAACCGGGCCATAGCGGCATGCAGGAACGGCGGGAGAGGCGGTCATGATCGTCCGGAAGCTGCGTCTCGAACGGGGGCTCTCCCAGGAGCAACTGGCCTCGATGGCGGGCGTCAGCGTGCGCACCCTGCAACGCATCGAGCGCGGCGCGAACGCAAGCGCCGAGACACTCAAATGCCTCGCGGCCGTTCTGGAAACCGACTTTTCCGCCTTGCGACAGGAGCGAGACATGACAAACGCCGCCAGCGCCTCCCTTCCGGACCTTCCCGAAGACGAACAGCAGGCCATGGAATATGTCCGGGATATCCGGTCCTTCTACATCCACGCCGCCCAGTATGCCGTCGTCATTGCGGGCCTGGCGGCGATCAACCTGTTCACCAGCCCTGGCTATCTCTGGTTCCTCTGGGCCGCCTTCGGCTGGGGCATCGGGCTCGCCGTCCACGGGCTCAGCGTGTTCGAGATCATCAACCTGTTCAGCGGCGGCTGGGAGAAGCGCCAGGTCGCGAAGAGACTCGCGAGGACCCGGCACGATCGGAACTGAGGCTCCTGAACCGGCCCCGACAGGCGCCCGGAACAGATTTACGCCGGCGTCGCGCGAGACAGCCCTGTCAACCGGCGGCCTGCCCGCGCGTGTTCTCGTAACACGCGGTTGATTTCGGTCTGGTAGCCCCGGCCGCCGGGAGCGGCAGCTTTGAACCAAGCCACGACATCGGCGTCGAGCCGCAGCGTAATCTGCTGCTTGACGGGCCTGTAGAACCGGCCGCGAAGAGCGCCCGACCAATCGAGTATCTCAGGCGCGTCGCCGGTGTCGATGTCCTCGTCGGAGAGGGCAGCCAACGCTTCCACCTCCGCCTGCTGTTCGGCGGTAAGCCTCTCAGAGGCTCTCTTCCTCATAGATCTTCCTCTCGCGCCGGGTTGCCTTTCGAGCGCTGACGATTCGTCCTGTTTCGACCCCATGCTTCAATTCGGGCTCGGTATGAACCACCATCACCACCATACTGCCCACCATGCCGACGGTGCGCCATCTCTCCTCCGCCATATTCGGATCCGGAATTGAAACTGCCACCGGGTCATCGAACACCAGGCTTGCCGTCTCGAAGCTGAGGCCATGTTTGCTCCGGTTGGCGCGGTTTTTGTTCTCGTCCCACTCCCAATACATGAATCCATCGCAGGATAACAACAAATATGTAGTTACATCAGCGCAAATCTCAACCGAATAGAATTCGGCAGTTGCCGGCCGGTCCCGAGCCTACTCCTCCAGCGTCGGGCCGGTGCCGGCGACGCGGGTCTGGCGCATGCGGCGGCGGAAGCGGTCGGCGTCATAACCCGCGCCCCGGTGCAGCAGGCAGCGATTGTCCCAGATCACGAGGTCGCCGGGCCGCCAGCGGTGTGCGAGCACATGCGCTTCGGCCGTCATCTCCTCCAACATGCCGTCCAGCAGCGCCCGGCTGTCGTCGAACTCCCAGCCCTCGATCTCGCGCGCATGCGAGCCGATATAGAGGTTCCGCGCGCCGTTCGCCGGGTTGCGGCGCACCAGCCGCTGGCGAACAGGCGGCAGCGAGGCGGCATGCGAGGGCGTCACCGCGTCGGGCGCGACCTTCGAGCGTGAAAACACATAGTCGTGGATGCAGACCAGGGGGCGGAGCTGCTCCTGTTCGTCCTCGTCCAGTCGCTCCCAGGCCGCGCGCTGGCTGACGAACAGCGTCTCGCCGCCCTCCTCCGGCGTCTCATAGGCGCACATGATCGACACGAAGGCCGGCACGGCGCGGAAGGAGGAGTCCGAATGCCACATATTGTTGCCGGTCTGGAAGACCGTGCGCTTGTGGGCATTGCCCGCCACAGTGCCGTCCGGCAGCACATTGCCGATGGTGCCGAAATACTCGATCCGCCCTTCCTGGCCGAGCGCGACATGGTTCGCCTCCGGCTCCCCGAGGCTGCGGGTGAAGGCCAGATGCGCGTCGTCCCCTTCCGCCGCGCCCGGGACAAGCACGAAGGAATAGCGGTCGACGGCCTTGCGCACCTCGTCCATGTCGAGGGCGCTTATCGGCCGGCTTTCGAGCCGCACGCCGAATTCGGGGTGAAGCGGGGTCATGCGCTTCCCTCCAGGGTCAGTTGGAAACGGGTGACTTCGTCGATGCCGTCGCCGAACCAGGCGTCGATGGCGGCCTCGCGGCGGCCGAGATAGAGGGGCTTGCCGTCCGCGCCGAGGACCATCGGCAGGTCGTGGCCCGGAATCAGAACCGTGCCCGGCCGCGCGCGCCAGAGCCCGTGGATCATCTCTATGGAGGCGCGCGAGACGGCGGCGTCATAGGTCATGTCCACATTGCCGGAGACGAGTTCCGCACGGTTCTTGGCGGCGTCGCCCGTGAACACGACATCGCGCTCCGCTCCGGCGAGGCGGAACACCAGGCAGCCCGGCGTATGCCCCGGCGCCAGATGCGCGGTGATGCCGGGAAACACCGCGCCGCCGTCGGCGATCCGCTCCGTCTTCGGGAAGAGGCCGAGTTCGCGCACATAGAGCTCCGGCACCACCGTCTCGCCCCAGGGCTCGCCCAAGGCCCAGTCGAGTTCCACCGCGCCCACCGCCACCCGCGCCCCGGGGAACAGCACCCAGTTGATGGCATGGTCGTAATGGCTGTGGGTCAGCAGCAGGTCGGTAATGTCGGAGGGCCTGAGACCGCGCCGGTCGAGCTCGGCCATCAGCAACTTGCGGTGGCCGAACGCGCCGCAATCCACCAGCGCCAGCCTCTCGCCGCGCCGGATGAGTGCGATGGTGCTCCAGCCGAGCGAGCCGTGGCGGACGGATTTGCCGGGAAAGCCGGTGACCAGCACGTCGATCTCCCAGCCGCCGACGCCGAATGCCGACCCGTTGACCGGCCCCGGAATTTGCTGCGTCATGGCAGCGAGCATAGCCGGCCCGGCGATGAGGACAAGGAGGAGCGGCCCCCATGAGCGCGGCCCTGAACGGCGTCAGGATCATAGACATGACCCACAACCAGGCAGGCCCCGCCTGCACGCAGGTGCTGGCCTGGCTCGGCGCGGAGGTCATCAAGCTCGAGGAGCCGGGCAAGGGCGAGGCTGCCCGCCGGGCGATGCCGGACATACCGGGCGAGGACGGCCTCTTCTTCCTGGTGCTGAATGCCAACAAGAAGAGCCTGACGCTCAACCTCAAGACCGAGGACGGCAAGGCGCTGTTCAGGAAGCTGATCGCCGAAGTCGACATGCTGGTGGAGAATTTCTCGCCGGGCGCGCTGGACCGCCTCGGCCTCGGCTATGACGCGCTCTCGGAGATCAATCCGCGCCTCATCTACGGCACCATCAAGGGCTTCGGCAGCTATGGGCCGAATTCCGGCTACAAGGCCTTTGAGCCCATCGCGCAGGCCATGGGCGGGGCGATGAGCGTTACCGGCTTCCCGGAGAACCCGCCGACCTACACCTGGCCTGCCATCGGCGATTCGGGCACCGGCATGCATCTCGCCATCGGCCTGCTTGCCGCCCTCCAGCAGCGTCACGCCACGGGGCGCGGCCAGAAGGTCGAGGTCTCGATGCAGGAGGCGGTGGTCAACATATTGCGCGTCAGCCTGCGCGACCACCAGCGCCAGGGCATGGTGCAGCCCCGGCGGGGCAACCAGCTCGGCCGGACCGTGCCCGGATCCACCTTCGCCTGCGCGCCGGGCGGCCCGAACGACTATGTCTATATCTTCTGCCAGCCGCAGATGTATGAGGGTTTCCGGCGCGTGCTGGACATGCCGGAACTCGACGACCCGCGCTTCGCCACGCCCGAGGGCCGCTGGGAGCATCGCGAGGACTACAACGCGCTGGTGGAACGCTGGACCCGCCAGCGCAGCAAATACGAGGTCATGGAATTGCTCGGCGCCGCCGGCGTGCCCTGCGGGGCCTGCCAGGACACGGGCGAAGTGCTGGCCGACCCGCATCTGCGCGCGCGGGAGATGATCGTCGAGGTCGATTACCCCGGGCGCGGCGCCTACCAGACGGTCGGCTGCCCGATCAAGCTCTCCGACTCCCCCGCCGACATCCGCCGCCCACCCACGCTGAGCGAACACACCGACGACGTGCTGGCCGAACATTGCGGCGTCGACGCCGATACTGCGGCGCGGCTGAGGGACGAGGGGGTGATCTGAACCTACTGCCGGGCGGGCGGCGAGGCCCGCAGCCGCATCTTTCGATTCTGCGCTCTTCCTTGGTATGCTGCGAATTTCAGAGGGAAGACACAAAGCGGCATATCGAGAAATGCTGGAACCTGCCAGCCAAACCGCCTTGCGGGCCCGGATCGCCCGCCAGATCGGCGAAGATCGCGCCGTTCTTGATGGGCTGCGCGCTCAAGTCCGGCCGTTGGTTTCCCGAACATTGCGGATTTTCCCGCGATCCGCGACATCGATCTCGCTGGTCGCGACGGATGGCGGTAACAACCAACTCCGCTTCGATCCTTTTCTCGTTCAGCTGATCCGCGTCGTCGATAGCGGCAACAACGAATACTGCCTGGAAGCGGTTTCGCCGACGATGAGCGTCTCCAGCCTGTCTGCTTACCAGTTTTCCCGCTCCGCAGGACCGACGGCCCTCGGGCGGCTCATGCGCTATCTCGGCGTCGACGACCTGTCGGAGCTCAGCCACATGATCCGTCCGGACGGGCGCGGCAGGCCGAATTCCCCGCGCTGGGTTCAGGTCTATCGGGAACTGGTCGAATGGGCGACGCTCTTTGCCATAGTCCGGGAAAAAGATTTCGCAACCGATACACTGATCGTTTTTGACGGTTTCCTGCGCAGTTATGCATTCGCAAAGGACCTGTTCCGGAAGTATCGCGATGGACTCCAGGAAGGCATCGACCGCCAATTCGAGTCGCACAAACGCCGCATTTATCTTGTCGGCGTCGCCAAGAGAAGTAAAGTCCTTTCCCGGTATAGACTCGCGATGGCTCTGGAAAAGGTGATGCAATCCTCCTTCCCATGTTATCTGGAAATCCCGCGGGAGCTGGAAGAGCAAACATACATCTGGTCCGATTATGCGAGAGGGGACGATAATCTGAGCGAAGGCGGTGAGATAAACAGGTTCGTTGCCGGAAAAATGTTCTTCGTCAAGTTCGGCAGCAATCCGCACGATCCGATATGGCCTGTCGATATATTCCTGCCGCAATCGTCTGATCATTCGAAAATTTTCGGTTCTCTTCTCGACGACGCCGTGGACGGTTTCCCGGTGCCGTTTTATCCTCGCTCTCTGCAAAAGGCGCACGAAAACGCGGCGCTCGTGGATTTCGATATGGATATTCTGCAGGACATGATTTTCGCCGGCCTGCGCGAGGCGCTGGGGGCCGATGCGCCATCGCTCGATGTAATTCAACTGCAAGACGCCGATCCGGTGTCGCGCCGGTATTAGCCGCGAGGAAAATTATGGAATTATTTCCGAAACAGCAGGTCGTCGGCGTCTTTCGCGGTTTTCGGGAGGGCGGCCTGGAGTTTCAGGCCGATCTGGTGCTGCCTTATCGCAACGACTTTCAGCGTATCCCGATGCACGGACAGTTCGTACTTGTCCAGCTCGAAACGCCGGACGAGGCTGTATTGGGCCGCATCGCTTCCTTCTCTTCGGAGGGAAAGTTGTCCTTCGGCACCGGGGAAGAATACAACATACGCGCTGTTCAGGAAGAGCGTCAGATTCCGGAGGACATCAGGGAACAATATCTGAGGTATCGGCTGAATATTCGTGTGCTCGGCGTGTTGCGGAACAACAGCGGTGACCGTCCGGTTTTCGTGCCGTCGCACCGGCGCCTCCCGCATGTCGGCAGCGCCGTGGCGTTTCCTTCCGGGGAGGTGCTTCGGGAAGTGTGCGGACACAATGACGAAGGGGCGCCGATCGGCCACTTCGCGCTCGGCGAGTATATCTATACGGGCGGCTTGCAGGACCGGCACCCGGATGACTGGATGCGTGTCGAGTCCCCGGAAATCGAGGTTCGCTTCCCGATATCGAGCCTGGTGTCCCGTCGAAGCTTTATTTTCGCGAGAGCAGGCTTCGGCAAGTCGAACCTGAACAAACTGCTCTTCAGCATGCTCTACCGGATGACCCCCATGGTCGAGAAGCGCGGTGGGCGCGAAGTTCCCGTGGGCACGGTGATCTTCGATCCTGACGGGGAATATTTCTGGCCGGACGACAAGGGAAGGCCGGGCCTCTGCGACGTGCCCCACCTCCAGGACAAGCTCGTCGTCTTCACGGCGCGTTCGACGCAGAGCGGTTACTACGGGTCGTTTGTGGCGGGCGGCATCAAGCTCGATATCCGGCAATTGCGGCCGAGCGACGTGATTTCCATTTCCCTGCCGCCCGAACGGCAAGACCAGCAGAATGTCGCCAAGCTGCGGGCACTGTCCGGCGAGAGGTGGTCGCGCCTGGTCGACCTCATCGACCGCGACAGGGGCGGCGCTGACCCGAACGAGATCGGCGAGATCCTGAATTTGACGATGCCCAACCAGGAGGCCGAAGCTATTGCGGCGCGGTCCAACATGACAAGGGTGGTGGGCATGCTGCACGACAGGGGCAGCCAGTTCATGGGGCTCCTGATGAAGGCTCTCGAGGCGGGAAAAATCTGCGTCGTCGATGTCTCCCAGATGCGCGGCGAACAGTCGTTCATTCTGGCGGGCATTGTTCTCCGACGGATATTCGACCGGAACCAGGAAGAGTTCACGAAGGCCGAGCCGCGCACCATCCCCACAATAGCGGTGATCGAGGAGGCGCAATCCGTTCTCAACGACCGCTCGACGGCGGCTGAGCCGTATATCTCATGGGTCAAGGAGGGGCGCAAATACGATCTAGGCGCGCTGCTCATAACCCAGCAGCCGGGTTCGATCCCGAACGAGATTTTGAGCCAGGGCGACAATTGGTTCATTTTCCATCTTCTCTCCGCCAGCGACCTTGCAAGCACGAAACGGGCGAACGCGCATTTCAGCGACGACCTTCTCAGCTCCCTGCTGAACGAACCGATACCAGGCCAGGGCGTGTTCTGGAGCTCGGTCGGCGGCCGGCCCTATCCGGTGTCCATTCGTGCCCTGTCGTTCGAGGACCTCTACAGCCCGGTCGATCCCGACTACTCCCGGGAACCAGTCCCGACATTCGCTGCACAGCTGCGAGAGGCTGCCGAAGTCCACGCCCAACGAGCCAAAACGGCAGGCAAGGGGAACACAGGAGCCGGGAACGGCGAACCGGCGCGCGACGACACGCCGGAGACAGCTGACCACGATAACGGCAACGAGGGTCAACAGGATCTTGAAGTCTACTATCGCCGGCTTGCCCTGGATGCTGTGAAGAAAAGCCGGAACATTACCAAGCGCCTGGCGGGCGACGGCGCTGCATGGGGTCATCTGGTCAAGGTGATAGAGGACGCTCTTCCGGAGACGCTCGATAACAGGAACCGCAAAGCCTACGATCTTGTCCAGATTACAATTACGGAATTTTTCGGGTTAATAGGAAAGAGTTGGCACACGTTCAGGCACGCCGACACAGGCAAGCTCTATGTGCGGCAAGGAAAGGATGGAGATAATTGAAGGTGAATGCAGACGCCGTTCCGCCGCCTCAGCCGGCGGTGCGCTTAAGGTTCACCGTCAACCGCGTACCGGTCGCTTCGGCGTAGCGGCGTTGCGTGGCGAAGGAGGGCGATACCCGGCCGCCTTCCAGCCGCGCGACGGCGGACTGCGTCGTGCCGGCCCACGCGCCCCTCCCGCGTCCGTTTGCCCTCATCACCCCCGCTGCGCAATCGCCCAGCCGGTCTCCGCAAGCTGCCGGGCCTTGGCGCCGCGCTGCACGGCGTCGGGGGAGCTGGCATTGCCGTCGAGGCCGCGCTTGTAGACGCCCTGGCTGATGGCGGCGAGGCGGAAGAGCGAGAAGGCGAGGTAGAAGGGCCAGTCGGGGATGCCGCTGCGGCCTGTGCGCGCGCAATAGGCGGCCACATAGTCCTCCTCGCTCGGTATGCCGGTCTCGGCATGGCCCATCTCGCCGAGGAAGCCGCGCACATCGTCGCCGGCATGGTAGGGCAGGCAGTTATAGGCGAGGTCCGAAAGCGGGTTGCCGAGCGTGCCGAGCTCCCAGTCCACGACGGCGAGCACGCGCGGCTCGCTCGGGTGGAGGATCATGTTCTCCAGCCGGTAGTCGCCATGCACGACCGTCGTTTCATCGTCATCGGGCATGTTCTCGCCGAGCCAGGCGACGAGATTGTCCATCTCCGGAATCTCGTCGGTCTTGCTCATCTCGTACTGGCCGGACCAGCGGCGCACCTGCCGGGCCATGTAGCCGCCCTCGCGCCCGTAGCCCTCCAGCCCGACGGCGCGGAAATCGACATTGTGCAGTGCGGCGAGCGCCGCATTCATGGCGTCATAGGCGGCGGCGCGCTCGGCGGGGGCCATGTCCGGCAGCATGAGGTTGCGCGCGACGCGCCCCTCGACATGCTCCATGATGTAGAAGGCGCGGCCGATCACCGCCTCGTCCTCGCAGAGGGCGAAGGCGCGCGCCACCGGCATGTCCGTCTCCGCCAGCGCGGAGATCACGCGGTATTCGCGGTCCACCGCATGGGCCGAGGGCAGCAGCTTGCCGGGCGGCTTCTTGCGCATGACATAGCGCCGCCCGTTGCCGTCCTCCAGCAGGAAGGTCGGGTTCGACATGCCGCCCCGGAACTGCGACACCCGGAGCGGGGCCGCGAAGCCCTCGACTTCCCGCGCCATGAAGGCGGCGAGCCGGTCCTCGGGAAAGCGGTGCTGGTCCAGCACGGGCGCGGCCTGGGCGGTGGTCGTGACCGCGGGCTCGGCGGCCGTTCCGGCAGTTGCTTCAGCAGACATGGGCGGCATGGCTCCTTCGCGCCGCGCCAGATTAGCCCGGATGTCCCGCCATTGTCATGAGGCCGGGCGCCTTCCGGGCGGCTGGAGGTTGCGGAGGGGGGCGGTTTCGCCGCTTCGCGCGAGCGGCTATCGTGGCCGGCGGCCCCCTGTCCCGTCACCAAGGCGCGCGAGGCATGTCCGATCTGCTCTGGGAACCATCCGCTTCGCGCAAGGCGGCGAGCAACATGGCGGCCTTCATGGCCCGCGCCAATGCGGAGAAGGGCGCGGGCGCGGCGGATTACGCCGCACTGCACCGCTGGTCGGTGGAGCAGCCAGACGCCTTCTGGGACCTGCTCTGGGACGATGCCGGCATTATCGGCGAGAAGGGCGCGGGGCCCTTCATCGAGGATGGCGACCGGATGCCGGGGGCGCGCTTCTTTCCCCGCGCGCGGCTCAACTACGCCGAAAACCTGTTGAGGCTCCGGGGCGAAGCGCCGGCGATCATCTTCCGGCGCGAGGACGGGCTCCGGCGCGTCCGGTCGCGCGACTGGCTTCGCGAGGAGGCCTCCCGTATCTCGCAGGCGCTCGCGGCGGCGGGGATCGGCGAAGGCGACCGGGTGGCGGCCTTGCTGCCCAACATGCCGGAATCGGTGGCCGTCATGGCGGCGGCGGCGGCGTTCGGCGCGCCTTTCTCGTCCTGCTCGCCGGATTTTGGCGCGGCCGGCGTGCTCGACCGCTTCGGCCAGATCGAGCCGCGCATCCTGTTCGCCGTGGACGGCTACAAATATGCCGGCCGCGACCACGACATCCGCGCGAAGCTCGCCGAGGTCGCAGCCGGCCTGCCGACGGTCGAAAAGGTCGTGGTCATCCCCTATCTCGAGGAGGAGCCGGATCTTTCCGCCTTGCCGAAAGCAGTCTCCTTCGATGAGTTCGCGGGCGGCTTCGAGCCCGGCCCTATCGCCTGGAGCCGCGGGCCCTTCGACCGGCCGCTCTTCATCCTCTACTCCTCCGGCACGACGGGGAAGCCGAAATGCATCGTCCATAGCGCGGGCGGCGCATTGCTGATGAACCTGAAGGAACACCGCCTGCACGCCGACGTCCGGGAGGGCGACCGGGTGTTCTACTTCACCACTCTCGGCTGGATGATGTGGAACTGGTTGCTGGGCGGCCTCGCCTTCGGCGCGGCGTTGATGCTCTGGGACGGCTCGCCCTTCCACCCCTCGCCCGATGCGGTCTGGGACTTCGCCGAGGAGGAGGGCATCACCCATCTCGGCCTCTCGGCCAAATATGTCGATGCGGTCCGCAAGGCGGGCGTGGAACCGGCGGCGCGTCGGCGGCTCGAACCGCTGCGCAGCGTGCTCACGACGGGCTCGCCCCTGGCGCCGGAGAGCTTCGACTGGCTCTACGGCAAGGCGAAAGCGGACATGGCCGTCGCCTCCATGTCAGGCGGCACGGACCTGCTCGGCTGCTTTGTCGGCGCCAACCCGCTCGGTGCCGTCCATCGCGGCGAAATCCAGGCCCCGCAGCTCGGCATGGATGTGCGCGTGTTTGACGGCCGGGGCCGGGACGTGCTGGACGAGAAGGGCGAACTGGTCTGCGCCCGGCCCTTCCCTTCCATGCCGGTCATGTTCTGGAACGACCCGGACGGCGCGCGCTATCGCGAGGCCTATTTCGCACGCTGGGACAATGTCTGGCGGCAGGGGGATTTCGCCTCGATCTCGTCGGGCACGGGCGGCATGACGATCTACGGGCGTTCGGACGCGACGCTCAATCCGGGCGGTGTGCGCATCGGCACGGCGGAAATCTACCGCGAGGCCGAGTCGATGGATGAGGTGGAAGAGGCGCTGGCGATCGGCCAGGAATGGGAGGGCGACACGCGCATCGTGCTGTTCGTGCGCCTTGCTGACGGGGCCATGCTCGACGACGCGCTCCGGGAGCGCATCCGCCGGCGCATCCGCGAGCGCGCCTCGCCGCGCCACATGCCGGCGGTGATCGCGGAGGTCGCCGACATCCCGCGCACGCGGTCAGGCAAGATCGTCGAGCTTGCGGTGCGCGATGTGGTCCACGGGCGCGCTGTCGCCAATGTCGAGGCGCTGGAGAACCCGGAGGCGCTGGAGCATTTCCGCGGCCTGCCGGAACTGCGGGCGTAAGGGAGCCGCGGGTCATGGAGCACTGGTATCCGAAGCGCCGTTTCGGCGACCTTTACGATGAAGCGGCGGCGCGCTGGCCGGACCGGGAGGCGCTGGTCTGCCGGGACCGGCGCTACACCTTCGCCGAGGCCGCCGCCAAGGTGGACGAGGCGGCGCGCGCGCTGATCGGCCTCGGCGTCGGCCCCGGCGAGCATGTGGCGCTCTGGCTCACCAATTGCGACGAATGGGTGTTCGTGCATTTCGCGCTGGCGAAGATCGGTGCGGTCACCGTGCCGGTGAACACGCGCTTCCGCACCCGCGACCTCGCCTATGTGCTGCAGCAGTCGGACAGCATCATGCTGGTCGCGCATGATGTGTCGGGGCCGGTGGACTACCTCGCCATGCTCAACGAACTCGACCGGGCGGACTTCCCGGAATTGCGCGAGATCGTGCTGGTGTCGGAGGGCCCGGCACCGGACGGCTTCCGGGACTGGCGCAAGGCGCTGGAGGCGGGCCGCGCCGTGCCGGAGGCGGAGCTTGCGCGCCGCGCGGCCGAGGTGGCGCCCGATGCCGTGGCGTTCATCATGTACACCTCCGGCACGACCGGCTTCCCCAAGGGGGCCATGCACAGCCACAAGCTGCTGCGCAACAATGAGGAGCGCGGCTTCAAGCTCGGCTTCACGGTCCGCGACACCATCCTGAACTACCTGCCGCTCTTCCACGCCTTCGGCTATTCCGAGAGCGCGCTGATGTCGCCGCTCTTCGGTGCGCGCCAGATCCTGACCGCGACCTTCGACCCTGACGAGTGCCTGGACCTGATCGAGGCGGAGCGAGTGAGCGTCATCCACGGCTTCGAGGCGCATATGAAGGGGCTGTGCGAGGCCCAGGAGGCCCACCCGCGCGACCTTTCCAGCCTGCGCACCGGCCTGTTCGCCGCCGGCATGAAGAGCGCCACTCCTGTCTGCCTTCGCGGCGCGGAGACGCTGAAGCCGCTGCGCGCCGTTTCCGGCTTCGGCATGACGGAGGTGTGGCTCGGCGTCTCGGTCGGCTCCGTCGATGACGATCTGGAGCACCGCACCGAAACCTCGGGCTATCCCGCACCCGGCTACGAGATGCGGATCGTCGATCCCGAAACCGGCGCCCCCTGCCCGCCCGGCGTCGAGGGCGAGCTGCAGGTGCGCGGCTTCAGCCTGATGCTGGGCTATTACAAGAAGCCCGCCGAGACCGCCGAAAGCTATGCGGAGGAGGGCTGGTTCCGCACTGGCGACATGGCCGTCTGGCGCGAGGACGGCTATATGCGCTTCCTCGGGCGCTACAAGGACATGCTCAAGGTGGGCGGCGAGAATGTCGATCCGATGGAGGTGGAAGGCCTGCTTCTGGACCATCCGGAAATCCGCCAGACCGCCGTGGTCGGCGCGCCGGATGCGCGGCTTGCGGAAGTCGCCGTCGCCTATGTGGAGCGGGAGCCGGAGAGCCGCCTCGACGCCGGGGCCGTGATCGGCTGGTGCCGGGGCAAGGTTGCGAGCTTCAAGATTCCGGCGCATGTCTTCTTCATCGACGAATTCCCGATGACGGCCTCGGGCAAGATCCGCAAGGTGGAGCTGCGCGCCGACGCGCAGAAGCGAATCGAATCACGCGCCGACGCGCAGCAACGAATGGAACCGCGGGGGGACATGGCGGCATGTTGAAATCGCCGATCTGCGAGCTGTTCGGCATCGAACACCCGATTCTGCTGGCGGGCATGGGCGGGGCGAGCACGCCGGAGCTCGCCGCCGCCGTCTCCAATGCGGGCGGGCTCGGCGTCATGGGCGCAGCCTCGCTCGGCCCCGCGCAATTGCGGGAATGGATCGCCCGCTGCCGGGACCTGACCGACAAGCCCTTCGGCGTCGATACGCTGCTGCCGGCTTCCGTCCGCCGGGGCGCGGCCAAGGGCTGGCCCGCCAATAGTCCGCAACCGCAGGACCTGGTGCCGGAATACCGCGAGCGCGCACGCGCCTTCCTCGCCGCGGAGGGCATTCCCGAAGCGCCAGCGGACGCGGTCTGGCCGCAGCAGGACGGGCCGCCGCCCTTCTCGAAGGAGTTCTTCGAGGCGCAGATGGAAGTGGTGATCGAGGAGGCGGTGCCGGTCTATGCCTCCGGGCTCGGCAGCCCGGCCGCCTGGCTCGACCGGCTGCGCGACCGGGGCACGAAAGTGCTCGCCGTGATCGGCACGGTGCGCCACGCCAGACAGCTTCTTCCGGTCGGGCTCGATGCGCTGGTGGCCCAGGGCCATGACGGTGGCGGGCACAACTCGCCCATCGGCACCATGGCGCTGATCCCGCAGGTGGTGGATGCGGTGGAGGGCAGGGTGCCGGTGCTGGGCGCGGGCGGCATTACCGACGGGCGCGGCGTCGCGGCGGCGATGATGCTGGGCGCGGACGGCGCCTGGGTCGGCTCCGCCTTCCTCGCCTCGGCCGAGGCCGGCATCGAGCCGGGCCAGAAGCAGGCGATCGTCGATGCGAGCGAGGAGGGCACCACCATCTCCCGCTCCGTCACCGGCAAGCCCGCGCGCATCATTCGCTCCAAATGGACCGAGCTCTGGGCGGACGACCCGGAGCGCGCGCCGCTGCCCATGCCGTATCAGGGCCATGTCTCGCGCCCGGTCATGGTTGCGGCCAATCTCGCCGGGCGCGCGGATGTGAATCCGGGCTTTGCCGGCCAGGGCATCGGCATGATTGGCGCCGTGCGCCCGGCCGCCGACATCATGGCGGCGCTGGTCTCGGAGGCCGAGACCGCGCTCCACGGCCGCAGCACGGCCTTTCTGGGGGGCTGAGGGGCCATGGAGTTCGGGCTGTTCCTCGAATTCGGAGTCCGCAACGGGCGGGCGCCGGGCGATATTTTCCGCGAAGGCTTCGCGCTGGCGGACCTTGCCGAGCACCTGGGCCTGCATTCGGTGTGGCTGGCCGAATTCCACTTCATGCCGGACCGCTCGGTGCTGTCCTCGCCGATCGCGGTTGCGGCCGCGCTCGCCGCGCGCACGACGCGGCTCCGGATCGGCATGGCGGTCTATGTGCTGCCGCTCACCCACCCGCTGCGCGTGGCGGAGGAGGTGGCGACGGTGGACCAGATCAGCGACGGGCGGTTCGATTTCGGCATCGGGCGGAGCGGCTTCGTCGCTCAATACCGGGGCTATGACATCGACTATGGCGAAAGCGAGGCGCGCTTCGACGAGGCGCTGGACGTGCTGCGCGGCGCTTTCGCGGGCGGGCGGTTCTCCTATGAAGGCCGCTATTACCGGGTGCGCGATTCCCAGCTGATGCCGCCCGTGCGCCAGAAACCGCATCCGCCCATGTATATGGCCGCGACCTCTCCGGCCACCTTCGCCAAGGTGGGCCAGCTCGGCCTGCCGCTCTTCGTGGGCTTGCGCGGCGACGGGCTGGAGCCGCTCGCCGCCAATATCCGTGTCTATCGCGAGACCTGGGCCGAAGCGGGCCATCCGGGGCGGCCGACTGTGCATCTGCGCGTACCGGTCTATGCGGGCGCGACGTCGGAGGCCGCGGTCGCCGAGGCAAGACCGACTCTCGTCCACTATTTCGAGCGCCAGGCGCGGCTGGTGGCGAGTCAGGGCGCGAAAAAGGGGCTCGGCAGGGGCGGCGCGTCGGCGACGGCCGCCCGTCTCGCCTCACTCACCTGGGAGGATATCCGGGCGCATTACGTCGCTGTCGGCTCCCCGGCGGAGCTCGTCGAGACGCTGGCGTGCTGGCGCGAGACGCTCGATATCGACGGGGTCATGATCGAGACCAATGCCGGCAACGGGCTGACCGAGGACCAGGCCGCCGCCAGCGTGCGGCGCATTGCCGAGGAGGTCATGCCCGCGCTCGGATAGGGGCGGCGCATCGGCAGGGCGCTTTCCCGTTTCCTGCTCCTGTTTCATGCGAAATATAATGCGAAACATTCGCACATATTCTGCGAATGAAAATGAAAATATCTCGCAAATTATGACTCCGAATCAGCAAGTTGCAAGACTTGATCTTGCGATCTTATGGACCATGTAATTCACCTGCAATCCCATACTGGAACTTGCATTCGGGCAGTTGGAGAGAGACATGAAGGGCGACAGGAAGGTCATCGCAATACTCAACGATGTGCTGAAGAACGAGCTGACGGCGGTCAACCAGTATTTCCTGCATTCGCGCATGCTGAAGAATTGGGGAATTGCGAGGCTCGCGAAGCATGAATACGAGGAATCGGTCGATGAGATGCGCCATGCCGACACGCTCGTCGAGCGCATCCTGTTCCTGGAGGGGCTGCCTAACCTGCAGGACATCGGCAGGCTCCGCATCGGCGAGACGGTGCAGGAAATCCTCGACGCCGACCTCGCGCTTGAGCACGAGGCCATCCCCGCGCTCCGCGAAGGCGTCGCCTATTGCGAAGAGGTTTCCGACTATGTGACCCGCCATCTGCTGCGAGAAATCCTCGGGAGCGAGGAAGAGCATGTGGACTGGCTGGAGACCCAGGGGGAGCTGATCGCCCGCATGGGGATGGAAAATTACGTCCAGCTCCAGAGCACGCCGGCCGATGACGACTGAGAGACCGTTTCTGCGGGCGCGCTGTCAGCCGGCCCGCGCGCCGGGCGGCTCGGCGGCGCGAACCGCAAGGGTGGCGGGCGTGTCATGCTCCCGGTCGATCAGTTCCTGGGCGACAGGCAGGCAGCGGCCGCAGCGGGGGCCGCCTCCGAGCGCTGCATAGGCCTTGCGCGCAGAACGCAGGCCCGAGCGCGCCGCCTCGCGGATCTCCGCGTCGCGATAAGCATTGCAAATGCAGACATACATGCCGCCGCCCCCGGATAACTCCGGACAGCCTGACTCATCCTGCAATTGCAAGTCAATCGCAGAACGAAATTTCTGTCTGTACCCGGATGCGGACCGTCCGCCGTGCTACGCGGGACCGCATTTTCGCGCATGGGGGTCGTCAAAGATCGGTCTCGACGACGCCCCTGAGCTTCATCAAATACCTTCGCAACCCCGCTTCAATGCAGCGTTGCCGTGAACCGGAACCGAGATGCGAACCTCGGGGCTGGGAGGGTTCCATATGGGGAATCCCAGTTCATAGGCGCGGACCTGTCCGGCGGCTTCCACGCATTGGCGCAGGCCGGCGCGGATGCCCGGTCCGGCGTCTCCGCCGCCCCGATGGGCCGCTGGCGTCCGGCGTTGGTTGCACCCACTATGGAAGACGCGAAATAGGGAGCACGCAACCATGGTCAGCTTTTCTGAACTCCGGATGTTGCGGCGGTCAGTCGGGCCGATCCTTAAGCGAGCGGTTCTGTCGGGACGGATTTTCCGGCCCCCTTGCGAGCTGACCGAGCCCCATTCCGATATCCTTGCGGAATACGATGTCGGGATTCCGCTCGACGACGGGACAACCCTCACGGCGAATGTGTTTCGCTCGAAAAGCGCGCAGGAGAGCGGCGCGAAGCTGCCTGTCGTCATGTGCGCGCATCCCTACGACAACAGCCTGCTGCCGGCGCTCAAGAAAACGCCGTTTGGCGGCCCGCCCAAGCAGTACCGCCTGATCCCGCAGGAGGGTCGGCCGCGTTTCTCGACCCAGACGAGCTGGGAATCGCCCGATCCCAACTTCTGGGTGCCGGCGGGCTACGCCGTGGTCAACCTGAACCTGCCGGGTTTCGCGAGCAGCGGCGGCAAGCCCTCGCTCTTCACGGCCGGACAGTCCGAGGCGTTCGCGAAGGCCATCGACTGGATCGGCGCGCAGGACTGGTGTACCGGCAATGTCGGCCTGAACGGCGTCAGCTTTCTGGCGATCAGCCAGTATGGCGTGGCGGCCGGCGATTTCCCCTACGGCGTCCCGAAATGCCTCAAGGCAATCTGCCCGTGGGAAGGGTTGAGCGACCCCTACCGCGACATGTTCCGCGAAGGCGGGCTGGAGGAAGAGGGCTTCCCGATCATGTGGTGGCACATGGAAGTCAAGGAGACGATCAACTGCACGGCCGCGGAATTCGCCGCGATCGAAGGGCAGCTGCCGCAACATATCGCGATGCGCCATCCGTTCTACGACGACTACTGGAAGAGCAAGGCGGCGCAGTTGGAGAGAATCGAGGTTCCGGCGCTGGTTTGCGCCAGCTTTTCGGATCAGGGCCTGCACACGCAGGGCAGCTTCCGAGTCTTCCGGCAGGCTTCATCCGGACACAAATGGCTCTACACGCACCGGCGCGGCAAGTGGGACAGCTACTACTCCGCCGAAGTGCAGAACCTCACGAAGGCCTTCTTCGACTGTTTCCTGAAAAGCGAAACCGATAACGGGTTTCTGGAGACCGATCCGGTGCGCCTCGAAGTACGCGCCTCCCGCGATACGATCCACGAAGTTCGCAGCGAACCGGCCTGGCCGCTCGAGAACACGGAATATCGCAAGCTCTTCCTGCGCGAGGGCAACCGGCTCGACCCGGCGCCCGGCGGGCAGACCGAGTTCGTCTACGACGCCCGCAGCGGCGCGCTGCGGTTTCCCCATACTTTCGAGGCGGATACCGAGCTCACCGGCTACATGAAATTGCGGCTGTGGGTCGAAGCCCGGGCGAAAGACGGCCGGAAGATCCCGCCCGACGACATGGCGCTGTTTGTCGGCGTCGACAAAATCGATGCCGAGGGCCGGCGCGTCCCCTTCTATGGCTCCGTCGGCAACAGGGAAGACATGGTGGCGCGCGGCCTGATCGCCGTGTCGCGCCGGGCGCTCGACCCCAAGGCCTCGACCGAATGGGAGCCGGTGCTGCGCAACGAACGCGACGACCGGCTGACGCCCGGCGAGTTCGCGCCCGTGGACATCGCGATCAACCCGAGCAGCACCTTTTTCGCCGCTGGCGACGGCATCGAACTGATCGTCTCGCCGAACGAGATCGTTCCTTCACCGCCCTACCGCAAGGACAACGCCTGCAACCGCGGCCTGCATGTCGTCCATGCCGGCGGCGAATGCGATTCGCATCTGTTGATCCCGGTCATTACGGCACGAACGCAGAATTGAGCCGGGTCGACGCGACGGTCCTTCCGTCGAAAACTATTTGAAATCCCGGATATTGCGGCTATCGGGCAGGATGTCGGCGACATCGGGCACGGACCGGTAGATCCGTTTATGCGGCGGCGGGAGGTCGCCAACATTTACCGAGAGGCAACCCTCGACAGCCTCGTGGAGATTTGCCGGAAGCTCTTCGAAGCTCCCCCTGCGTCGCGCATCCGGGAATGGCGGGAACCTCGGCCCAGTAGCCGCCGTCATCGGCTTCATGCACGACAACCATCAGCTTCATGGTCCATGCCTCCGGTGGTCGCTCTTGCCCATATCGTCCGGCATATCGCGACCCCTGGCGTTGTAGTCAACCGGCGTCCGTCGTCCGCGGGTCGTCCACATGCAGGTGCTCGGTCGGCTGTGGGGTGGCGGTCATCACCTTGACCCCGTCCTCCGAGGTGAAGCGATGCCAGCAGCCCTGCGGCACGACCAGCAGGGCGCCGGCCTCCAGACGGCGGGATTCGACCTTGTCATCGATAATGATGTCGAAGCGGGTCGAGCCTTCGAGAATCTGCACGATCTCGTCGCCCTTGAGGTGCCGCTCCCAGCCGCTGGAGCCACTGAAATGCGCGGCGAACAGGCCCCCGTCGCGATAATCGGCGAGCTTCCTGAAGGAGCCCTGCGCCTCCTCCTCCGTCGTGTGGGCGCCGCGGCCTTCAAGCTTCACAAGGTCGTCCAGGTCGCGGCGGAGGTCCAGAAGTTCGATCATGACAGGCTCCGGAGTCGCGTCTGTCAGACCGGCGTGTCGCCGCAGATCGTGACGCGGTGCATGATGCGCGTCTCGCCCGGATAGTCGTCGAGCGCGTAATGCTGGGTGCAGCGATTGTCCCAGAAGGCAATCGATCCCTCCTCCCAGCGAAAGCGGCACTGGAACTCGGGCTTGATAGAGTGCTGGCGCAGCCACTCAAGCAGCGGCTCGCTCTCCGCGTCCGTCAGCCCGTCGAAATGCTGGCAATGGCCGCCGACATAGAGCGCCTTGCGGCCGGTCCCCGGGTGGGTGCGCACGACCGGATGCGAGGAGGTGGTCTGCACATTGCCGGGGTCCTTGACCTGCATGGAGGTGCGCCCGGCATACATTTCCTTGCGCGTCTTGCCGCCCGCGCTCTTGAAGCGGTCGCCGACCGAGACCGCCCGCATGCCGGCCAGCGTCTCCTTGAGGCCGTCCGAAAGCGTCTCATAGGCGAGATACTGGTTGGTAAACAGCGTGTCGCCGCCTTTGGACGGCACCTGTTTGGCGTAGAGGATGGTACCCATGGCGGGTTGCGGCGAGAACATCTGGTCCGAATGCCAGGCGCCGCCGAAATTCCTGGAGTCCGCCGGCGTCTTGCTGATTTCGAGGATTTCCGGATGGTCGTCCATGCCCTTCATGAAGGGGTGGAGGTGGATATCGCCCCAGCGGCGCGCAAAGGCGAGCTGCTGGTCGGGCGTGATGTCCTGGCCGCGGAAGAAGATCACCAGGTTTTCATGCAGCGCGCGGCGGATCTCGCCGAAGGTCTCCTCATCGACGTCCTTGAGATCGACCCCGTCCACCTCGGCGCCGAGCGCGCCCGCCACGGGCTTGACTTCAATGCGCTGGAACCCGGTCATACTACCTCTCCTTCCCATGCTGGCGCGGCGAGCCTATATCGAATTCCGGCCGAGGTCCAAGCATCCCGCGCCGCCGGCCAGCACGCAGGGAGACCACAGGCCCATGCTGACGCCCGAAATGACAGCCCTCATCCGCGAAAACACGCTGGCGCTGGTGGCGACGGTAACGCCGGAGGGCGAGCCCGCTGTCTCCCCCAAGGCGACAGTGGTGGTGCTGGACCCGGCGCGGCTCGCCTTTTCGGACCTGCGCTCCCCCGGCACGAGGCACAATCTCGCCGCCAGCCCGGCCTGCGAGCTCGCCTTTGTCGATGTGTTCCGGCGCAAGGCGGTGCGCGTGCGCGGCCAGGGCCGCTACCATGAGCGCGGCGCGCCGGACTTCGACGTGCTCCTGCCCCATTTCGCCGAATGGCCGGACCTGCAGCCCCGCATACGCGGCGTGTTCGACATCGCCGTCACCACCGCGGAGATGGTGGTCTCTCCCGCCTATGACACCGGCGCCGATGAGGCCGAACTCGCCGCCCAGTGGCTCGCCCGCTATCGCAAGCTCATCGAAGGCTGACCGGCCCCCCCCCCCCCGACAATGGCGTCGTCGGCGCCTGCCTTCCCTTCCGTATTGACAGCGTTTCGGACCGGGACAGAATCCGAAGCGCAAAGACGCCGCGCGTCGCGATGAAGCGGCGCAAGCGGAAGACCGGGGAGAAGGACATGCCGAAGGATTCACAAGATACCAAAGGGCTTTACGCCTATTTTGCGGAAAATCCCGAAGAGGCGCGCCGGCAATTTTTCGAGCCGGCGCCGGGAGTGAGCCGGCGCGGCTTTTTCGCCGGGGCCGGGCTGGCGGCCGCGGGCGGCCTGCTCGGCATGACGATCCCGTTCTACGCCAACATGCCGCGCGGCCTGGTGCCCGCCGCCTTTGCTTCCGACGATGTGCTGGTCGGCAAGGACGGGCTGACGCTGCTGAACGACCGGCCGATCAATGCGGAGACGCCGCCGCATCTGCTCGACGATGCGATCACGCCCACCGCCCGGCACTTCATCCGCAATAACGGCCTGCCGCCGGAGGACGCCGATGCCGCCGGCTGGATGCTTGCCGTGGACGGGCTGGTGGAAAACCCGATGGAACTGTCCATCGAGGACCTACGATCGCAGTTCGAGGTGGTGACCATGGCGCTCACCATCGAATGCGGCGGCAACGGTCGGGCCTTCTTCGACCCGCCGGCCAAGGGCAACCAGTGGACGCTGGGCGCGGTCGGCTGCTCGGAATGGACCGGCGTGCGCCTCGCCGACGTGCTGAAGAAGGCCGGTGTCAAGCCGGGCGTGGTCTATACCGCGCATTACGGCGCCGACACCCACCTCTCCGGCAAGGAGGGCAAGCTGCCGATTTCGCGCGGTGTGCCGATCGCCAAGGCCATGACCGACAATGTGCTCATCGCCTTCGCGATGAACGGCGGGCCGCTGCACCGGCAGAACGGCGCGCCGCTCCGCCTGGTGGTGCCGGGCTGGCCGGGCTCCTGCTCGCAGAAGTGGCTGAAACGTATCCAGCTCCGCGACATCGTGCATGACGGGCCGAAGATGACCGGCACCTCCTACCGGGTGCCGCGCTACCCGGTCGCGCCGGGCGACAAGGTGCCGAAGGAGGATTTCGACATCATCGAGCGCATGCCGGTGAAGGCGCTGGTGACATCGCCGGAAAACGGCGGCGGCGCGGCGCGCGAGGTCGAGGTGCGCGGCCATGCCTGGTCGGGCGACCGCACCGTCTCCGCCGTCGATCTCTCCATCGATTTCGGCAAGAGCTGGATGGCGGCGGAACTGGACGGGCCGGTCAATCCTGGCGCGTGGCAGAATTGGCGCAGCAGGATCGCCTTCCCCGAGGCCGGCTATTACGAGGTCTGGGCGCGGGCGACCGACAGCGCGGGCGAGATGCAGCCCTTCGCCATTGACTGGAACCCGAAAGGCTATCTCAACAACACCATGCACCGGGTGGCGTTGCGCGTAGCCTGACCGCACACCGATGCGGACCGCCTTTGCGATGGCGCTGCTGCTCGCCTGTGCGGCGGCAGCGCCTGTCGGCGCGGCTGACCTGGAAGAGCGCCTCGCTGCGGCAGATCCCGGCCGCGGCAAGGCGGTCTTCCGCAAATGCGCGGCCTGCCACACGGCCGAGAAGGGCGGACGCAAGAAGATCGGCCCCAATCTCTGGGGCATTGTCGGCGCGCCCGTGGGGGCCCGGGACGGGTTCCGCTATTCGAAGGCGATGGCGGCGTTCGGCGGCAGCTGGACGCCGGAGCGCCTCGATGCCTATCTGACGAAGCCGCGCGCGCTGGTGAAGGGCGGCTCCATGAGCTTCGCCGGCCTGAAGCGCGACCGCGACCGCGCCGATGCGATCGCCTTTCTGAACAGCATGAGCGACAGCCCGGCCGATTTCGGGCCTGCGCCACAGACATCGGCGGCGTCCCGACCGACGGAGCCGGAGGATGTCGGCATCATGGCGGCGGCGCCCGGCGCCTCCGAGACCTTCGACGCCTGCACGCCCTGTCACTCGGAACGGATCGTCGTGCAGCAGGGCCTGAAGCGCGAGCAATGGGACGAGCTTCTGGACTGGATGGTCGAGGAGCAGGAAATGGAGCCGATCGAGGGCGATGCGAGGACCGTCATTCTCGACTATCTGGCAGCGCATTACGGCCCCGACCGCCCCAATTTCCCGCGCAACTGAGCGCTTCGGCTGGACTTTGCCCCGCCATGCGATAGACTTTCAAATGTCATGGATGCCAGCGATTCGGACATCTGCGCACGCCTGCGCGGAGCGGGGCTACGCCCGACGCAGCAGCGGCTCGGGCTGGCGCGCCTCCTGTTCGCCGGGCCCGACCGGCATGTCCGCGCCGAGGAGTTGAGCCGAGAGGCGCGCGCAGCCGGCGTCCGCGTCTCGCTGGCTACGGTCTATAACACGCTGCACCAGTTCGTGGATGCCGGGCTGCTGCGCCGCGTGGATGTGGAGCCGGGCCGGGCCTGCTTCGACACCAACCTCTCCCGCCACCATCATTTCTACGATACCGGCACCAGCGAGCTGATCGACTTCGACGCGGATGATGTCGGCATCACCGGCCTGCCGGAAGCGCCGGGCGGCAAGAGGGTGGAGCGCATAGATCTGGTGGTGCGGATCCGTTAGCGCCGGCTTCCCGCGCGGCCCCGAATATCCGAACCTGGAATCGGTCTAAATTGTTGACGGCATGCGCGGCCGGACCCATACTCCGCGCACGCATTTCCGCGCATCGAGGAACCGGACGAACGCGCCGCTCAGGGTAACAGCGCCGGACGGGTCGGGCGCCTCCGGAACGCAATTGGAGGAACGAGAGGAACAATGAGTACTGCGAGCAAATGCCCGGTGATGGGCGCCGTTCACCAGGCCGTCGGCGAAACCGCAAACCGGCAATGGTGGCCCAACAGGTTGAACCTGAGGGTCCTCCGCCAGAACCACCCGGGAGCCGATCCCAACGACCCGGACTTCAATTATGCCGAAGCGTTCAACAGCCTCGATTTCGACGCGCTTGCGAAGGATGTCGATGCGCTGATGACCGATTCGCAGGACTGGTGGCCGGCGGATTACGGCCATTACGGGCCGCTCTTCATCCGCATGACATGGCACGCGGCGGGTACCTACCGCATCGATGACGGGCGCGGCGGCGGCGGTTGCGGCGACCAGCGCTTCGCGCCCCTCAACAGCTGGCCCGACAATGTGAACCTCGACAAGGCGCGCCGGCTGCTCTGGCCGGTCAAGCAGAAATACGGGCGCAAGATTTCCTGGGCTGACCTCCTGATCTTCGCCGGCAACCGTGCGCTCGAAACGATGGGCTTCAAGACCTACGGCTTCGGCGGCGGCCGCGCGGACATCTGGAATGCCGACGAGGACATCTACTGGGGTCCGGAGACGGGCTGGCTCGACGATGAGCGCTATAGCGGCGACCGGGAACTGGCCAATCCGCTCGGCGCGGTCCAGATGGGCCTGATCTACGTCAATCCGCAAGGGCCGAACGGCAATCCGGACCCGATGGCGGCGGCCCGCGATATCCGCGAAACCTTCCGCCGCATGGCGATGAACGACGAGGAAACGGTGGCGCTGATTGCCGGCGGCCACACCTTCGGCAAGGCCCATGGCGCCGCCGAGGAGTCATATAAGGGCCCCGAGCCCGAGGGCGCGTCCGTCGAGGAGCAGGGCTTCGGCTGGACGAGCAGCCATGGCAGCGGCATTGCCGGCGACCAGATCGGCAGCGGGCTCGAGGGCGCCTGGACCAATGATCCGGTCAAGTGGGACAATGGCTATTTCGACAACCTGTTCAACTATGAGTGGGAGCTGACGGAAAGCCCTGCCGGCGCCAAACAGTGGACGCCGAAGAACGCGGAAGCGCAGGGGACGGTGCCGGACGCGCACGACCCGTCGACGCGGCATGCGCCGATGATGCTGACGACCGACCTGTCGCTGATAACCGACCCGTCCTACAGGGCGATCTCGAAGCGCTTCCACGAGAACCCGGACGAGTTCGCCGACGCCTTCGCAAAGGCCTGGTTCAAGCTGCTGCACCGCGATATGGGGCCGGTCTCCCGCTATCTCGGGCCCTGGGTTCCCGGGGAGGCGCTGCCCTTCCAGGATCCGCTGCCCGCCGTCACGCACCAATTGGTCGACGACGCCGACATCGCCCGGCTCAAGGGCAGGATCCTCGGTTCCGGCTTGTCAGTGTCCCAGCTGGTCTCGGCCGCCTGGGCGTCCGCCTCGACCTACCGCAACACCGACAAGCGCGGCGGCGCCAACGGGGCGCGCATCCGCCTCGCGCCGCAGTCGGGATGGAACGTCAATGTGCAGTCCGGCGTAGCGGCGGTGCTGGAGGCGCTCGAGGGCATCCGGCAGGAGTTCAACGGTGCTGCGGCGAACGGCAAGATGGTCTCGCTCGCGGACCTTATCGTGCTCGGCGGCTGCGTGGCCGTCGAGGAAGCGGCGCGCAAGGCCGGGCACGACGTGCAGGTCCCGTTCACGCCGGGGCGCGCGGACGCGACGGACGAGATGACCGACGCCGAGTCCTTCGCCGTGCTGGAGCCGACCGCGGACGGGTTCCGCAACTATCTGCAGAACGGCCATGCGGCGTCCTCGGATCACCTGCTGGTGGAAAAGGCGTTCATGCTCAACCTGTCCGCGCCCGAGATGACGGCGCTGGTCGGCGGCATGCGCGCGCTCGGCGCCAATGCCGGGTCGTGCCGGCGCGGCGTCTTCACCGACCGGCCCGGAACGCTGACCAACGACTTCTTCGTCAACCTGCTCGACATGGGAACGGAGTGGGAAGCGGCTTCGGACAATGGAGACGAGTTCGAGGGCCGGGACCGCGCCACCGGCGAACTCAAATGGACCGCCAGCCGCGTGGACCTCGTCTTCGGCTCGAACTCGGAGCTCCGGGCGCTTGCCGAGGTTTACGGGAGCAGCGACGCGGAGCAGAAATTCGTCCGCGACTTCGTTGCAGCGTGGGACAAGGTCATGAACCTCGACCGCTTCGATCTCGCCTGAGCCTGGCCTTGGGGTCGTCGAGGGCCTGCGGATGCGATCCCTCGACGGCTCTTCCGCCCGGGCAAGGAGCAGAGGAAGAGCCTGACCTCATGCGCGAGGGCGGCCTTGACACGCCGGCGCGCAGCCTGTTTCCGGTCGCAGCGCCATGATCGCCGACCTCTTCAAGGCCTTCGCGCAGCTTTCAGACCGGCGCTTCCGCCGCGTGGTGGGGCTGTCCTGCCTGCTCGCCGCACTGCTTCTGGCGGGCCTAGCAGCGGGCGCGGGATGGGCGCTCGGCGGGCTTACGGGCACGGGCTGGCTCGACCTCGCGGCGGGACTCGCCGGCAGCGCGGCGGCGCTGGCGGTGGGCGCCATGCTGTTCCCTGTAGCGGCAGCGGCCCTGCAGGGCCTCTTTCTGGAGCGCGCTGCCCGCGCGGTCGAGGCCCGTCACTATTCCGAGCTCGGGCCGCCGCGGCCGCAGGGCTGGAGCGAGGCCTTGAGACAGACGGCGTTCTTCGCCGCGGCCGCGCTCGGCATAAACCTGCTGCTGTTGCCAGTCTGGCTGTTCGCGCCGCCGCTTGGACTGTTGCTGTTCTGGCTGGTGAACGGCTGGCTGTGCGGGCGGGAGTATTTCGAGGCGGCTGCGCTCCGCCGGATGACTCCGGATGCCGCCCGCGCGCTCCGCCGCCGCTACCGCGTCCGGGTGTGGCTTGCGGGCGTCGCCATCGCCTGGCTGATGACCCTGCCGCTGGCCAATCTCGCCGCGCCCGCCATCGGCACGGCTCTCATGCTGCACCGCTTCGAGCGCCTGCGGCGGTTGTGAGGGGCCGGCGGTCAGATGACACCGTTGGGAATGTGACCGGCCCCGCGCCATGCCTCAGATATGCCGGACATTCTCCGGCGCGGGAGCGATCTCCTTGCGTTCGACGCGCTTCACCACCTCCACGATGGCGCGGTTGGCGGGGGCGGCGAGGCCGAGGCGGTCGGCATAGTCCACCACCAGCCCGTTGAGATAGTCGATCTCCGTGCGCCGGCCCTTCTGGATATCCTGGCCCATGGAGGGACGCTGGCCGCCGGAACGGCCCTGCGCGTTGCGCTCCAGCACGCCCTCGATCTCGGCCATCGCCTCATTGCTGCCTTCGGCCGCCTCGACGACGCGCTCCGGCTCCATGCCGTAGAGCTTCTCGAGGGTGAAGCCATGCGCGAGGCCGGTGCGGATCGCCTCGCCGGCAATGCGGATCGCCAGGCGGCGGGTGTAGTCCAGCCGGTCTGCGTCATTGCCGCCGAGGCCGGTCGCCGCCGACATCGGGTTGCGCATCGAGTTGATGACCAGCTTCGACCAGCGCTCGCCCCAGAGGTTCGAGGTTGTCTTGCTGCTGTCCACATGTGAGAGCATGTCGGCGATGAGCCGCACGCGGTTCGTGATGCGGCCATGCGGCTCGCCGACGCGGAAGACGGTATGCCTCTCCCCGCCGAGCCGCACATTGCGGCGCACCTCGCCGGGCGCATGCAGTTCCACCGCAATCAGGCTCGCAATGGTGCCGAGCGTCTTGCCCCAGCCGACGACACCGGCGACGCGCTCCTCATTGATGCCGTTCTGCAGCGAGACGACGAAGCCGTCGGGCGCCAGATATTGCCGGATCATCTCCGTCGCCCAGACCGTGTCATAGGACTTGGCGCACACAAACGCGATATCGACCGGCCGCTCGCGTGAAAGCCGCTCCAGTTCGGTGATATGCCAGGCCTCGACCGGCTGGGTGAAGCACTCCGCCTCGGTCATGCCGGTAAGCTTCAGCCCGTCGCGGCGCATGGTGTCCACATGCTCCGGCCAGAAATCAATCAGGATCGGCGCATAGCCGGCGCGCGTCAGATGGCCGCCGACATGGGAGCCGACGGCCCCGGCGCAGACAATCGCGATTTTGGGCCCGCCTTCGGGCGCGGTCTTGCTGGTCATGGAGTCTCCGAAAGTTTGCGGGAAACAAGCCTCAGCGGGGCCGGTCGCCCTCTATGGTGCAGCGGTGCATGTGGCGGCGATGGCCGTGATAGTCGTTGAGCGCGAAATGATGCGTGCAGCGATTGTCCCAGAGCGCGACGGAGCCCGGCTTCCAGCGGAACCGGCAGGTGAATTCCGGTCGCGCAATATGCGCGCAGAGCCAGGCGATCCAGGGCCGGCTCTCGGCCTCGGTCCAGCCCTCGAAACGCACCGTGTGGGCGCGGTTGAGATAGAGCGCCTTCTCGCCGGTGTCCGGATGGGTGCGCACCACCGGATGCCAGGCTTCCAGCACCTCCTCGTCCTCCAGGCCCGTAGCCGTCATCGCGCCCTTGAAGCGGCTGAACTGCCCGGACCGGCCGCCGTCGGCATAGCGGATCTTCGCGCTGGAAAGCCCCCGGAGGCCGGCAAGCACCGCCTTCATGCCGTCGGAGAGCGCGTCATAAGCGAGCTTGGTATTGGCGAACAGCGTGTCGCCGCCATGCGGCGGCGTCTCGACGGCGTAGAGCAGGGTACCGAGCGGCGGCGTCTCCAGATAGGTGGTGTCCGAGTGCCAGAGGCCGCCGAAATTGAAGGTCTCCTCCGGCTCCTTGATAATCGGGATCACTTCCGGGCAGTCCTCCAGCCCGGCGACGAAGGGATAGCGGTTGCAGGGACCGAAGCGGGCGGCGAAATCGCGCTGCAGGGGCGGCGTCAGCTTCTGGCCGCGAAAGAAGATCACCCGGTGTTCGAGAAAGGCGCGACGAATTTCCCCGAAACAGTCGTCGGAAAGCGGCGCGGAAAGGTTCACGCCGCCGATTTCGGCCCCGAGCGCGCCCGCGACCGGTTCGACCTCGATTGTCCGGTAGTCCATCGTCTCCCCCCGGCCGGCGCGTCCGCACCATGCGGGCCGCACGGGCGCGAAGCTGGAGCGGGCGATGGGGATCGAACCCACGGCACTCGGCTTGGGAAGCCGATGCTCTACCACTGAGCTACGCCCGCTTCCACCCTTCATTCTGCCTCGCCCGCCCCGGCTGTCAACTGCGCGCCTTCAGTGGGCGCCCTGCATCTCCGGGATGCTTTCCGAGGCGCGCCAGAAGCGGGCAAGGCTGTCGGCATGGGCGGTGGCTGCCGCCTCTTCGCCGCCGGGCCCGGGACATGGCTCCGGGTCGAAATGGCCGTATTCGTCCCGGCCGCGCACGAGCGAGGCCGAAAGCCTGACAGGCGACACATGACGGACATGGGCCGGGATGTAGCTGACGCCGATGCCGATGCGCCGCGCGGGGGATCGGTTCGGGCCCGAGCGGTGCATGGCGAGCGTGTGGTGGAACGAGACCTCGCCGGGCTCCATCTCCAGGTCCACGGCCTCCGCCTCGTCCACGGCGCGCTCGACGGTCTGGCCGCGGGACAGCATGGCGCGCCGGTCCCTGCGGTCGCGGTGTTGCAATTGGCCCTCGCGGTGGGAGCCGGGAATCAGGCTGAGGCAACCCATCTCGCGGGTCGAGCGCGTCAGCGCGATCCAGGCGGTGACCTGCTCCGGCGGCTCGAGCCCGAAATAGGTTGCGTCCTGATGCCAGGGCACGAAGGACTCGCTGCCGGCCTCCTTGATCCACACCGTGGTGTGGAACACCAGGATATCGGGGCCGACAAGGGCTTCCACCATGTCCAGCAACCCCGTATGGCGCACGAGTTCGGCCGCCCAGGGAAACAGCAGATAGGGCTTGACGCGGTTGTCCGCCTGCCGGCGCCCGGATGCGCGCGTCTCCTCGATGCAGGACCGTTCGCAGGCCTCGCGGTAGCCGGCGGCCTCCGCGGCCGTCAGCAGGGGCCTCGGGCGGATGAAGCCCCGGTCGCGGTAATGGTCGATTTCATGCGGAGTCATCACGGCTGAAGCCGCTCCCTCGCCCAGCTGCCGCCGCCCTCCGCGTGGCAGACGATCCGGTCGTGCAGGCGGTGCTCCCCGCGCCGCCAGAACTCGATGCGCGAGGGCCTGAGGCGGAACCCGCCCCAGAAGACCGGCCGCGGAATGTCGGCCGCGCCGAACCGCGCCTCCATCCCGGCGACGCGCGCCTCGAGCGCCGCGCGGCCGCAGACCGGCTCCGACTGGCGGGACGCCCAGGCGCCGATCCGGCTGCCGCGCTCGCGGCTTGCGAAATAGGCGTCGGAAACCGCATCCTCGACCCGCGAAACCCGTCCCTCCACCCTTAATTGCCGGTCGAGCACGCGCCAGTGGAAGGTCAGCGCCGCGAGTGGCCGGGCGGCGAGCTCGCGGCCCTTGCGGCTCTCGTAATTGGTGTAGAAGACAAGCCCTTCCGGCCCGACGGCCTTCACAAGCACGATCCGGCATGACGGCATGCCGTCCGCGCCCACGGTGGCGAGCGCCGCGGCATTGGCGTCCACCGGCTCGCAAGCCTCGGCCTCCTCGATCCAGCGCCGGACGGCGAGCAGCGGGTCGCGCCCGATTTCAGCCTCTTCCGCTTCCTGCATCCCTTGACGAATCGCTCCCGGCATCCCTTATTGGAGAGTGGATATCCACCATAGGCCGTGCCGCCGCCGAGGCAAGCGCGCGGTTCCGGTCTGAGCAAGGGGCGGGCTTTCGATGAAACAAGTTATCGCCGTTGCAGCAGCTGTCCTGCTGCTGGCCGCCTGCGGGCCCGACCAGGGCCCCAAACAGACCCTCGGCACCATTATCGGCGGCGTCGGCGGCGCCGTGCTCGGCAATGAGGTCGGCAAGGGGCGCGGGCGCAAGGTGGCAATCGCCGCCGGCACGCTGCTCGGCGCCATGCTGGGCAGCCGCCTCGGGCGCGACCTGGACGAGGCCGACCGCATCACCGCCGAACGGACGACGCGTGGCGCGCTGGAGCGCGGGCGCACCGGCGAACGGGCGGAATGGGAAAACCCGGACAGCGGCAATTCCGGCTGGGTGGAGCCGGTCCGGACCTGGCAGGAGGATTCCGGCCGGTATTGCCGCGAATTCCAGACGGGCATCACCGTCGGCGGTGAGGAGCAGACCGCCTATGGCACGGCTTGCCGCCAGCCGGACGGAAGCTGGAAGATCGTCCAGCCCGCGGCCTGATGCGCGATCCCTATGCGGCGCTCGGTTGCCCGCGCGACGCCGACGGCGAAACGCTGAAGCGCGCCTACCGGCGCATCGTCAAGGACAACCATCCGGACCTCAAACCGGGCGACGCCGGGGCCGAAGCGCGTTTCAAGGAAGCCGCTGCCGCCTGGGACCTGTTGGGCGACCCGGAACGGCGCGCCCGCTTCGACCGCGGCGAGATCGACGCCGAGGGCCGCGAGCGGCCGCGCTTCGGCGGTTTTGGCAATCTCGGCGGCCATGCCGGGTTCGATCCGGGGGACCTGTTCGGCGATATTTTCTCGGGCTTCCGCAACCGTCCGCGGCGGGGGGCCGATATGCGCTACCGGGTATCGGTGCCCTTTATCGACGCGGCGAAGGGCGGGACGGCGCGGCTCACGCTGAAATCGGGGCGGGGCGTGGCGCTCAAGGTGCCGCCCGCGACGGAGGACGGCGCGCGGCTCCGGCTCGCCGGGCGCGGCGAGCCCGGCCCGGCCGGCGGGCCGCCGGGCGATGCCGAGGTCGAGATTTCGGTCGAGCCGCATCCGTGGTTCCGGCGCGAGGGCCGCACGATCCTGGTCGATCTGCCTGTTTCGCTTGCTGAGGCGGTCCGGGGCGGCAAGGTGCGCGCACCGACGCTGGACGGCCTGGTGACGGTGCGGATTGCGCCGATGACGAGCTCCGGCGCGCGGCTCCGGCTGAAGGGCAGGGGCGTGCCCGATCCCGCGGGCGGCCCGCGCGGCGACCAGATCCTGCGGGTGATGATCCAGCTGCCCCATGAACCCGACCCGGCGCTTGTGGACGCCGCCGAGGACCGCGCCGGCGCCGACCCCCGCGTCGAAGCCGGCATGGTCTGACGCGGGGGCCGCGCCGCCGGCTCAGTCGTCGTCCACCTCCGGCATGAGCACGAACTCCGGATAGGCCTCGATGCCGAGCTCCGCGGCGTCCTGGCCGAGTTCCTCGACGGTCTCGGACACGCGCGCGCCCATCGTGTGTTTCAGGCCGAGCCAGATGAGCAGCGACGCGGCGAAGACGAAGGCGCCGACGGCGAGCACGCCGGTAAGCTGGACCAGCACATTGCCGCCCGCCGCGATGCAGACGGCCATCGTGCCCCAGACACCGGCGAAGAGATGCGCCGGGATCGCGCCCACGACATCGTCGATCTTCAGCGTCTCCAATACTTTCAGTCCCGCCGTGGTGACGGCGCCGCCGATCAGGCCGATCACGACCGCCCAGTAATGCTCGACGATGTCCGGTCCGGCGGTGATGGCGACGAGGCCGCCTATGGCGCCGTTGAGGCCCGCCAGCAGGTCGATGCGCCCGAACAGCGGCCGCGCCAGCGCGAGCGCGGCCAGCACGCCGGCGGCGGCGGCGAGATTGGTGTTGGCAAGGATATTGGCGAGCGCCACGACATCGACCGCGCCGCCAAGCGCCAGCTGCGAACCGCCATTGAAGCCGAACCAGCCCATCCAGAGGATGAACACGCCGAGCGTCACGCCCGGCACGTTTGAGGGCGGCGTGGCCCTGGCGCTGCCGTCCGCGCGGAACTTGCTCCGGCGCGGCCCGACGATCACCGCGCCGGCAAGCGCCGCCCAGCCGCCGGTCGAATGCACGATGGTGGAGCCGGCAAAGTCCTGGAACCCCATGGCGGCAAGCCAGCCGCCGCCCCAGGTCCAGGCGCCGACGATGGGATAGACGACGGCGGTCAGGAGGGCGATGAAGATAAAGAACGAACCCAACTTAACCCGCTCAGCCAGCGCGCCGGAGACGATGGAGGCGGTTGTTGCCACGAACACCATCTGGAAGAACCAGTCGGACATGGTGGCGTAACCATTGCCGACCACGGCCTCCGCCTTCGACGCATCGCCGCCCAGCAGGGCGATTTCGTCCGCCGTTGTGCCGTAGAGGAAGGAGAAAGTGCCGATCCAGCCGCCTTCCTCCACGCCGACATACATGAGGTTGTAGCCGATGAAATAGAAGGTGAGTCCGGCGATCGAATAGAGGCCGATATTCTTCAGGCATATGACCGAGGCGTTCTTGGTGCGTACCGAGCCCGCTTCGAGCATGGTGAAGCCGGCGCACATCCACATGACCAGCACGCCCCAGACGAGAAAGGCGAAGCTGTCGAGGACGAATTTCGTCTCCGTCTCGACTGCCGCCTCGGCGGCATCGGGATACAGGATGACGAAAAACCCGCCAAGGAGAGCGAGCGCCGCCGCCGTCCAGGACAGGAGGGCGGGCGAGGCGGAGGACAGCCGGCGTTGCGGACGAGACCTGAGGCAATCTTTTGCGTGTGTCATGATTCCTCCCAATGCGGCGGTTTTTTGGGGGCGCCGACCGCCATCCTTCCGCCGGATATGCAAGAGCAGAGCGCATTATACCCGATTCGCATACCGTTTCGGCGGCCTGTTCGTGGTCCGGGCAGGGACGAAGGCCGGTCGATGGGCCCTGCGCCGCCATATTCGGATTCCCCTGCGGGCAGGCTATGGTGGCGCGGCAGTTGAGGCGGAGGCGGCGATGACGGAGAGGGCGGCGTTCTACGAGGAGATCGGGGCGCATAACCTCGCCCCGCTCTGGGAGGTCATGGCGGGGCTGGTCACGCCCGAGCCGGCAAGCGCCTGCCGTCCGGCGCTCTGGCGCTGGGACGAGGTGCGCGGGCATGTGATGGCGTCCGGCGGCGTTATCAGCGCGGCGGAGGCCGAGCGGCGCGTGCTGGTGCTGGAGAACCCGGGCCTCAGGGGCGCCTCGCGCATCACCACCTCGCTCTATGCCGGGCTGCAATTGGTGCTGCCGGGCGAGGTCGCGCCCGCCCACCGCCACAGCCAGTCAGCGCTGCGCTTCGTGGTGGAGGGCGCCGGCGCCTACACCGCGGTCGAGGGTGAGCGGACAACCATGGCCGAGGGCGATTTCGTCATCACCCCGCACTGGGCCTGGCACGACCACGGCAATGACTCCGACCGGCCGATGATCTGGCTGGACGGGCTCGACATCCCGATGACGCAGTTTTTCGACGCCTCCTTCGCGGAGCGACTCGGAGACGACCGCCAGCCGCTTTCGCGCCCCGAGGGCGATAGCCTCGCCCGCTACGGCCAGGGATTGCTGCCGGTGGACCACGAGCCGGGCTCGCTGGCCTCACCGGTGTTCAACTATCCCTATGCCCGCTCGCGCGAGGCGCTGGAGGCGATGCGCCGACGGGACGCCTGGGACCCCTGCCACGGGTTGAAGCTGCGCTATGCCAACCCGGTGGACGGCGGCTATGCCATGCCCACCATTGCCGCGCATCTGCAACTGCTTCCCGCCGGCTTCGAGACCGCAAGCTACCGCGGGACCGACGCGGCGGTGTTCGCGGTCGTGGAGGGCATCGGCGAGACGCGCATCGGCGAGGAGACGGTCTTCTCCTGGGGACCGCGCGACATTTTCGTCGCGCCGAGCTGGCATGCCGTCCGGCACAGCGCGCGGACCGACGCCGTGCTGTTCAGCTTCTCCGACCGCGCAGCGCAGGAGAAGCTCGGCCTCTGGCGCGAGGACCGCGGCAACGCCTGAGCGACAGGAGCGGACGAACAATGACCGATCTCGATGCGGGCCTGACGGCTTGGCGGATGACGAGCAACCATAACCGGATGATCGCGTTGCAGGCTGACCGCACGCCGGCGCGGGACGGGCCGGTCGAGATCGCCTATTTCGGCAGCTCCGCCTTCCGGATTACGTCGCCGAAAGGCGTCACCGTCATGGTCGATCCCTGGCGCAACCACCCCTCGCGCCGCTGGGACTGGTATTTCCGCGACTTCCCGCTGACGGCGGTGGATATCGGCGTGTCCACACATGCGCATTTCGACCATGACGCGCTGCACCGGCTGGATGCGCATGTGCTGCTCGACAGGCCCATCGGCCGCTACGAGTTCGCCGATATCGCGATACGCGGCATCGCGGACAAGCATGCGACCGACTCGAGCCAGGCGCTCTACGACTTCAAGAAAATCCACGCGGCTTTCGGCGGCGCGAACATCGAGCCGCCGGACAATCCGCGCTCCTGGGACAATTGCCTGATTACAGTCGAGACCGGCGGGTTGCGCATCCTCCATTGGGGCGACAACCGCCACAATCCGCCGCCGGAGGTCTGGGAAGCGCTCGGGCGGATCGACATCGCGCTCCTGCCCGTGGACGGCTCGCAGCATGTCATGGGCTTCGCCATGGTGGAGCATATTATCGAGACGCTCCGGCCCCATGTCGTCATCCCGCACCACTATTATATCTGGGATGTGGTGCAACGGCAGAGCACGCTGCAATCCGCCGAGTCCTGGGTGGGCGGACGCGCGCGCGTCGAGACGCTCGACGGACCGAGCCGGAGCTATGCGGCAGCGGATATTCGGGGCCTCGACCGCGCCGTCCATTTCTTCGCCGACCATGTCGCCTTCGACCGCGAGGCCTGGCACCGCGAAGGGCGTTAACGCGCTATTCGGAGCTGTCCCGCCCCGGCAGCCGCCCGTCCGTCTCTCTCCGGTCCTCCAGCGCGCCTTCCGTCCGGTTCTCCGCGCTTTCAAGCCGGTCCTGGATCCGGTCCTGCCGCCCCTCCATCCGGTCCATGCGGTTTTCGATCCGCTCGATGCTGCGGTCGAGCTTGTCCTCCATGCGGTCAAGGCTCTGCGCCATCCGGTCCACGCTCTCGCCCATGCGATCGATGCTTTCTCCCAGGCGATCAACGCTCTCGCCCATCCGGTCCACGCTTTCGCCGATGCGGTCGATGCCCTCGCCGATGCGGTCCATGGAGCGGCGCATATGCGCGCGCAGCCACAGGCCCCCCGCGACAATGACGGCGAGCGCGATCCAGGGCGCCAGTTCGGAAAGGAGGGAGGGTTCGGACAAGGGCGGCAAATCCCCGCTACACCGGCGGCACGCCCAGCATGTCGAGCAGGTGGCGCACCTCGTTGCGGCCGGCAACATGGCTCATGGAGAGCGCGCGGTCGATGCCCGGCTGCCGCAGGTCCATCAGCCCGAGCCCGTCCGGGAACATTTCGCGGAAGATCGTGCGTTCGCCGAAGCCGGGAGCAATCTCGAAAGCGAAGCGCTTGGCGAGGTTCTGCAGAAGGCTGCGGACCTCCCGTGTATTGCGGGACTCGACCTGCCGCACGCGATTTAGCATCACGATCCAGTCCAGCGCCTTGCGCCCGGAGCCCGCGCGCACCATGCGCTGCTTCCAGACCATCTCGGCATAGATGCCCGGCCGCGCCGAGGCGCGGGCGCCGGCGTCGAGTCGCCCGATCAGGTCCAGATCGACATGGCTGTCGTTCAACGGCGTGATGAGCACATCGGCATGGGCATGCGCGCGCTGGGCCGCCGGATCGGCCCGGCCCGGCGTATCGACCACCACAGCGTCGCAGCGGCCGACAAACGCCTTGAGGACATTCTCCAGGGCCTCCGTCCCCTCGGCGGTTTCCACCTCCGGCTCCGGCAGCGGGACTCCGGTGCGCGCGGCGAAGGCGCGGCGGTTCTCTACCTGGCGCGCCAGCGTCGCCTGGCGGGGGTCGAGATCGATGCAGCCGACAGTCCTGCCGGCGCGCAACAGCCCGACAACGAGATTGAACGCCACCGTGGACTTGCCGGTGCCGCCCTTCTCATTGCCGAGGACATAGATTCGGGTTTCGGTCATTTCGAGCCGTTTCATGCTACATGCTGCCCTATAGCTGCAAGAGCCGGAGGACGGAAATGCGGATTGGCGTCATCGGAGCCGGCGGCCGCATGGGCGGGCTGCTGGTGGAACTGGTGCAGGCGGCGGACGACCTGGAGCTGGTTGCGGCCTGCGAAGCGCCAGGCCACCCGGCGATCGGGCGCGACCTGGGCGGCGGCGTCGCCATAGGAGAGGATGCGGCGGCGGTGTTCGAGGCAGCCGATGCGGCGATCGAATTCACCCTGCCCGGCCCGACCGTCGAACATGCCGCGATGGCGGCGGCGGCCGGCGCGCGCCATGTTATCGGCACCACCGGCCTCGACGCCGCGCAGGAAGCGGCGCTGGCGCAGACGGCGGAGAGCCTGCCCATCGTCTATGCGCCCAATATGAGCGTGACTGTGAACGCGCTGTTCGCGGCGGTGGAGCGGATGGCGGGCCTGCTCGGCGACGAATACGACATCGAAATCGTCGAGATTCACCACAAGCACAAGGTCGATGCACCCTCGGGCACAGCGGTCGGCCTTGGCCGGGCGGCGGCGGCCGGGCGCGGCGTCGATCTGGACGAGGTCGCGCAGTGGAGTCGCGAAGGGCATACCGGCGCGCGACGCGCGGGCGATATCGGCTTCGCCACCCTGCGCGGCGGCAATGTGGTCGGCGAGCACACGGTGATGTTCGTCAGCGAGGGCGAACGGCTCGAATTGACCCATCGCTGCATGGACCGCTCGCTTTTCGCGCGCGGCGCGCTCCGGGCGGTGCGCTGGCTGGCGGACAAGCCGCCGGGCCTCTACTCCATGCGCGACATTCTGGGCCTCTGAGCCCGAAGGACCGCGGCGGGCGGCGCCGACATGGCGGGCAGGACGGGCAAACGCAGACGGGACATCAATACCTGGCCGGGCTTCGTGGACGCGCTGGCGAGCCTGTTGATGGTCGTCGTCTTCCTGGTCATGGTTTTCGTGCTGGCGCAGTTCTTCCTGAACGAGGCGCTGTCCGGGCGCGACGAGGCGCTGTCGCGGTTGAACCGCGAGCTCGCGGAACTCGCCGAGATGCTGGCGCTGGAGCAGACGACCAATGCCGGCCTGCGCGAAGACCTTGAGGCGCTGACGGCGGAGCTGCGCATCGTCACCGAAGCGCGGGACGACTATGCCGGCCGGCTGGACGCGATGACAGTGGAGGCGGAGCAGGCTGCAGGCACGGTCCTGCTGCTGCGCGAGGACTTCACCCGGCTGACGGACAGCGCCGCCGCCGACCGCGACAGGCTGCAGATCCAGGTGAGCGAGATCGAGCGCCTGGAGCGTAACCTGATCGCGCTCCAGCGCAGCCGGGACGCGCTGGAGGCGGCGCTCTCCGAATCCCGGCAGCAGAAGAGCGATGTCGAGACCGCGCTGGCGGAGGCGCGCCGCCTTCTCGCCGCCAATCTGGAACGGCTCGCCGCGCGCGACCGGGAGGCGGCGGACCTCAAGGTCCGGATCGAGGCAGTGGAGACGGAATCGTCCGGCCGCGCTGCGGAGATCGGCCGGTTGAACACCGCGCTGGCGGCCAGCCGGGAAGAAATCACGGCGCAGGCCGAAACGCTTGCCGAACTCAACCGGATGATTGCCGGGCTGACGGCTGCGAGAGCGGCGCTGGAGGATGACCTCGCCGCGCTCGGGACCCGGAGCGAGGCGCAGGCCGCCGAGGCCGAACGGCTGAAGGCGGCGCTGGGCGAGGCCCGCCGCGCGCTTGCCCAGGCGAATGACGAGGCGGCCCGGCTCAAGACGGCGCTGGCGGACAAGACCGAACGGGCGGTAGCAGACATCGCCGCGCTGGAGAAGGCGCTGGCGGCGGCGGAAATCGAAATCGGGCGTCTCACGGCCCGGCTGGCGGAAGCCGAAGCGCAAGAGGCCGCAGGGCAGAAGGAAATCGGCCAACTGGCGGCGCGGCTTGCGGAAATCGAGGGCCAGCGACTGGCGGGGCAGGATGAAATCGCCCGGCTCGAGGCGTTGCGCGCCGGGGACGCAAAGGACGCGCAGGACCGGATCGCCTTGCTGGAGCGGAGGCTGAAGGCCCTGGCGGAAGCGAGAGCGCAGGCCGCCGCCCGGGTCCGGCTGCTGGAAAGCGCCGAGGCCGAGCGCGACGTGCAAACCGCCAAGGCAGTCCGGCTCCGCGAGGCGCTTGCCGCGGCCGAGACGAAGGCGGCCTCGTTTGCCGAGCGGCTGGCAGCGGCAGAGCGCGCCCGGGACGCCGGGCGGAACGAAGCCGCCCGGTTGGCAGGAGCGCTCGCCGAGGCGGTCGGGGACCGGACAGCTGAGAGGCGCCTGAACGAAACCCGCCTGCAGGAGGCGCGCGCCGAGGCCGAGCAGCTCAGGGAGCAGCTTGCGCTGGCGCGCAATCGCCTGGCCGAGGCCCGGGAGGAACTGCAATTGCGGCGCGGCATCGCGGAAGGCGCCGCTGCAGCAGCGCCTGACAGCGTGGCGAAAGCCCTCTTCGAAGCAGCGCAAACCCGTGTGATGCAGCTGGCCGTCGAGAACAGCCGCCTCCGGGACCGCCTGGCGGACCTCGACGCTGTTGACAAGGAAAGCGGGACGCGACTCGCGGCGTTGCGCCGGCAGATCGACGACCGGATCGCGGAGATTGAGCGGCTGGAGGCGCTGCGCCGGGCGCTCGAGGCAGCGCGGAAGAAGCTCGAAGCCGAGAAGGCCGAACAGATAGACCGGCTGGCCTATCTGAGGACGCGGGCTGAGAAGGCGGAGGCGGAATCGCGGCGCGCGGACGCCGAGATCGCCCGGCTGGCCGCCAATATCCGGACGCTCAAGGAACAGGTGAAGCGGCTCAATGCGGCGCTGGAGGCCTCCGAGGTGAAGGCCGAGAACGCCGAGACGCTGGTGATCGACGCGCGGCTCAACAGCGCGCTCGTGCGCAAGATCGACGAGCTGCGCCGTTTCCGCTCGGAATTCGTCGGCCAGCTGCGCGAGGCGCTGGCCGGCCAGCAACTGGTGCAGACCGAGGATGACCGCTTCTATCTGCCGGCGGAGGTGCTGTTCCGGAGCGGCTCCGCAGATCTGGACCGGCCGGGGAAAGAGCGCGTGCGCCGGATCGGCATGGCCTTGACGGATGTGGCGGCGCGCATTCCCGAAGACCTGGACTGGGTGCTGCGCGTGGACGGCCATACCGACCAGCAGAAGCTGCGCCGCGGGTCCCGCTACAGGTCCAATTGGGAGCTGTCGGTGGCACGGGCGGTCGCGGTAGTCGAGCTGCTTGAGAAGACCGGCGTTCCCGCCGCGCGGCTCGCCGCCACCGGGTTCGGCGAGTTCCACCCCCTCGACCCGGCCGACACTGTAGAGGCGTTCAGGCGCAACCGCCGCATCGAGTTCTCCCTGACCCGGAAGTGAGCCGGCTCAGGCTGCGGAGCGACTGGACTTCGCACGCAGGCCCAGCATGTGGCATACGGCGCGCGTGAGCTCCGGCCGGTTTAGCGTGTAGAAGTGGAAGCCTTCCACGCCCTCCGCCTCCAGCCGCCGGCATTGCTCGACCGCAACCGTGGCGGCGACCATGCGCCGTGTCTCGGGATCCTCGTCCAGGCCTTCGAATTGCGCAGCGAGCCAGTCCGGCACCAGCGTTCCGCAAAGCGCGGCGAAGCGCTGCGCCTGGGCGAAATTCCCGATAGGCAGAATGCCCGCAACGAGCTCGCAATCGATCCCGGCCTTGCGGCACCGGTCCCGGAACCGGAGGAAGAGGTCGGTCTCGAAGAAGAACTGGGTGATCGCGCGCACCGCCCCGGCATCCAGCTTGCGTTTCAGATACTCGATCTCGAAGGCGGGGCCGGGCGCGTCGGGATGGCCCTCGGGATAGGCGGATACGCTGATCTCGAAATCGTGTAGGCGGCGCAGCCCGGTCACAAGGTCGAGCGCATAGGCATAGCCGCCGGGATGCGGCCGGTAATGCGCGCCGATGCCCGAAGGCGGGTCGCCGCGCAGCGCGACGATATGGCGAATCCCCGCCCGCCAGTAGGCGCGGGCCGCATTGTCGATTTCCTCCCGCAGCGCGCCGGCGCAGGTCAGATGCGCGGCCACGGGAAGTCCCGTCTCGCGGGCAATCCGGGACGCTGCGGCTGCGGTGCGTCCACGCGCGCTTTCCCCCGCGCCGCCACCGGCCCCGCAGGTCACCGACAAGAAGCGGGGCCCGAGAGGCGCCAGCGCGTCCAGCGCGCGCCGGAGCCCGTTCTCCCCCGCCGGCGTCTTCGGCGGAAAGAACTCGAAGGATACGGCAAGCGTCACAAACAGCCTCCGGGCGGTGGCCCGCCGTGGGCGGAAGGGCCCGTCGCGCCGGGCTGCGGCTCGTTATAGGGGCGCCCGTTCGCCTTGTCACCCCGCGGGCTCGCAGCATGTTTGCGGGCCCGGTATTGTGTGCTAACCAGTGTTTGGGACACGTCGGGAGGGCGGACAGGGACGTCGATGCGGAAAGAGTGCGAGCGCATGCCCGGCGGGCCGCGCGTCCCGGCGCGCGCGATCTTTCTGGCCTTCCTGCTCTGCGTCGCGGCGCCCTTGCCGTCTGGCGCCGGCGAGGAGCCACAGGAGCCGTCCTTCAGCGATCCGCTGGAGCCGCTGAACCGGATGGTCTTCGCCATCAACGAGCTGCTGGATACGGTCATCCTCCGGCCCGCCGCCTTCGTCTATGGCAAGGCCCTGCCCCGCCCGGTCCGCAACGGCGTGCGCAATGTGGTCCGCCATCTCTCGCTCCCCTTCACATTGGTCAACGACGTCGCCCAGGGCGAATTGGAGCGCTCCGGCGAGACGGCCCAGCGTTTCCTCCTCAACACGATGATCGGTTTCGCCGGCATTATCGATGTCGCCGAAGACTACGGCCTGCCCCACCGCAGCGCCGATTTCGGCGGCACGCTGGCGTCCTGGGGCGCGGGCGAGGGGCCTTATCTGGTGCTGCCGGTCGCCGGCCCCTCCAATGTCCGCGACGCGGCGGGCCTGATTGTCCAGAGCGTCGCCGATCCTGTCGATATCGCCTTCCGCCGGGCCGATCTCGACCATATGCCGCTGATCCGGTCGGGCGTCGCGACGCTTGATTTCCGGCACCGCAATCTGGACGCGCTCGACGATTTCAAGGCGAACTCGCTCGACTATTACGCCTTCATCCGCACGCTTTACCGCCAGCGCCGGGCCTTCGAGGTTCTCGATGACAGCGAGGCGCTGCCCGCGGGCGGCGAGGACGCGCTGGAAGACGACTACGCCTATCCGCCGCCGCGTCCCGATTTCCGCCGCGGCGGCGCGGCGGCGCAGTGACCCCGGGAGTCCCCGCCATGCGTTCCGTTCGCCTCACGCTTGTCCTCCCATTCCTGTTTCTGGCCCTTGCCGGCCCGGCGAAGGCGGAGGACGGCGCGGGCGGCTTCATCCGGGAGCTCGCCCGGACAGTGCTGCCGCAACTGACGAACGACGCGATGCCGATCGATGAGCGGCGGGACCGTTTCCGCGCCGTGCTGAACCGGCATTTCGACCTGGACCGGATCGGCAAGCTCATACTCGGGCGCCATTGGCGCCGCGCCAGCCCGGAGCAGCGAACGGATTTCAGGAGGCTGATCGAAGACTACCTGTCCGGCCTTTACGCGCGCCGCTTCGAGGATCTGGCGGGCCTGCAGGTCGAGGTGGACGGGGTCCGCGATTTCGAGGGCTGGTCGATGGTCTACACCACGGCAAGCCGCGCCGAGGGCGCGCCCGTGATGCTCGACTGGCGGGTGGACCGCAGGGACGGCGGCGGCTATGCGATCACCGATGTCGTCATCGAGGGCGTGAGCATGGTGATCGCCCAGCGCGAGGAGTTTTCGGCGATTGTGGGCGAATCCGGCGGCCTGGACGGGCTGCTGATGAAACTGCAGGCTCGAATCGCGGGTTAGAACGCGATCTGACCTGTAGGGACCGTATTCCGGGCCAGGCCCGGAATTGGCGCCCCGGCCTTACCAGCGCGCGTTGAGTTCGAACCCGATGCCGTGCTGCGGCGCCGCCCCGTCGCTCTCGCGCCTCGTCGCCGTCACCCCGAAGCCGAGATCGAGCCCACCCGCCTCCGGCGTGAGCCGCCAGCCGAGCGTGTAGTCGCGCGCGCCCGTGGCGATCCCCAGCCCGATATGCGGGCTGCCGGTAAAGCGCCTCGAGAAGGCCGGGAAGCCCCAGGCCGCTTCCGCGGTCCAGCGGATGTCGCTCTCGCTCCCGGTACGCTCGGAGAGCGGCTCGGTCCGGAACAGCGCGTCGAGCCCGCCCGACGATGCGCCGCCGATCTCCTGCCCCAGGGCGAGCGACAGGCCGCGCTCCGTGGACGGATCGGGATCGAAGGCGAGCGAGGCCGCGAAGCCCCGGTCCTCCAGATCGTCCGCATCATGCGTCACCAGCCTGCGGCCCGAGAGGTCGAGCGAGAGGCCGAGGCGCGGGTCCTCCCAGGCAAACCCGCCGCCGAGCTCCACCCCGAAGCCGGTCTCGGCATCGCCGCCATCGTGGCGCAGGCCCGCTTCCAGTGTCGGCCTCACCGATCCGCCGTCCTGCAGCGCCATGCTCCAGCTTCCTTCCAGTCCCAGCCGAAGCCGCGTCACATCGGAGTCCGACGCCGCCAGCTCAGACGTCTTCTCCGAGGAGGTCCGCGCCCATAGCGCATCCGAGACCAGCGCCAGTGCCGGGCCGTCAGCGGGTGGTGCGATCACATCGCCGCGCAGGCCGAGCGACGCCATCGTCCAGGAGATATCCGACTTGAGCACCCCGCCCGGCTCGGGCTTCAGCGTCACCTCGCCCGCGCCGTGGCCGAGCGCGCCCCAGAGCTTCAGGCGCTCCGAGGCCTGCAGGGCCGCATAGGGCAGCGCCGCTGTCAGCGTGGCCTCTACCTCGCCGTCGCCCTCGCGGACGGCGCCGCTGCACAGGACCCGCTGCGTTTCCGCATTCAAGGGTTGGAGGCAGCGCTCGGAATCCCCGCCATTGTCGGCATAATCGCCCTTGCCCGTGCTCTGTATCAGCGCCAGACCGACCAGCCAGCTGTCGCGCGCGTAGTCCGCGCCCAGCATCGCCGTGGTCGCCTCGCCATCGAGCGAAAACGTCCCCTCGCGGCCGTCGAAGCTGGACTGCGCCGCCCGACCCCAGAAGGCGAGGCTGCCGCCCATGCCGTCCGTCTCCCCGGTCACGGTGAAGCTGCTGCCCAGCAGCGCCTCGCGGACGGACAGGCTTTCGGCGCGCACGGGGTCGTCCGAGAAGGGCGCGTCCGCCTTCCGGCTATGGTCAATCGCCTCGCCTTCTGGGCTCGGCCCGAAGTCGAGCCCCATGCCCGCCACGCCCCCTTCGACGCCGGCCTCCCGCGAGGCCGCCATGCGGTCCGAGATGCCGTCCAGCGCCTGCTCGGCAATTGTGCGCCCGAAGCGCGCCAGCCACGCCGCCGGCATCGGGTCGTCGTTGGTGATGGTGCCGACCGCGACGCCGTCCGCAATCGACACCGGCACCTTCTGGCCCGAGCGGTACATGAACGCGTCGAAGATCTCGACCTCGAACGTCTCCGGGTCTTCATCGTGGCTGTCGTCGCGAATGCCGATACGGATCTCTGTGAACGTTTCGCCCGCCCTGACGCGGCTTCCTATGCGCCACGCGCGCGGGACGTGGCTATAGTCCCTGTTCGCCGTTGCCGAGACCGGCGTCGATTCGCGCGTCGCGTAGGCGAAGCGGACGTCCTGGTCCGTCGCCTTGCTCAAGCGTACCGTGAACCAACCCAAGCGTTCGTTCTCGTTCAAGGTGGCATCGACAATCGAGAGCGTCGGCACGCCGGGCGATGCGTCGTCGTCGGCGACGGTGACGCTTGCCGCATGGTTCGGCGCCGTCGCGACCGTGTAGCCGTTTCCTGCTTGCACGGTGGCGGTGATGGTCCCGTTCGCTTCGTCGGTGGTGTCGTTGACGGTCGTGACGTTGACGTTGACGGTGCCGCTTGTCCCCACAGTGACGGTGCGCGTCCCCGTCTCGCCCGATGCGGCGAAGTCGCCGCTCTGGCCGATGGCGAGTGTCACGCCGAGCGGTGCGGCCGGCGTCGGGCTCGCCGTGACGGTGAACGCCGCTTCCCCCCCTTCGGTGATGCCGGTGCCGCCCGTGACGCTTATCGTCGGGACGTCGTTGTCGTCTACTGCAACCGTGGCTGCGTTTTGCGTCCCGTGCGCGGTGTAGCCGGTGCCGGCCTGCACGGTGGCGGTGACGCTGCCGTTCGTCTCGTCGGTGCCATCATCATCGGTGGCGACGGTGAGCGTCGCGGTGCCGCCTGCTCCGATGGTGACGGTGCGTGTTCCCGTTTGTCCGCTGGTTGCGAAAGCCCCGCTCTGCGTGACCGCGACGTTGACGGTGATGGACGCGGTCGGGGCGGGTGATGCGGTGAGCGTGAACTGCGCGTTGCCGCCTTCGGTGACGCCTGCGCCCGCGGCGATGCGAACGACCGGTGTGCCTTGCGGCGTCGGGTCGTTGTCACTCACTGCCACCGTGGCGGTGGAGGGGCTCCCGACGGTGTAGCCGGTGCCGCCGGAGACGGTGGCCGTCACGCTGCCGTTCGCTTCGTCGGTGCTGTCGTTCTGCGTCGGGACCGTCAGGGTGGCGGAGGTCTGGCCTGAGGCGATGGTGACCGTCTTCTCCCCCTGGTCGCTGGCGCTCAGGAAATCGCTGCTGGCGTCGTCGGCGACGGTGAGCGTCACCGTGAGGGCCGCTGCGGGACTCGAGCTCGCGCTGACGGTGAACACCGCATTGCCGCCCTCGGTGACGGCGCTGCCGCCCTGCACCGTGACTTGGGGGACGCTCGGCGGCGTCGTGCCCTCGAGGCATTCGAGCGCGGTCACCACCGGCACCCACCGCTGAAGGCCGCGATCCGCCTGCGCCTGCGCCTCGGCGACGGTCATCGGGTTGTTGCTGTAGCTGTTGCTCTCCCCGAAGGCGGCGAGCACCCGGCGCCAGCGCGGGACATGGTCCGGCGAGTTCGGACGGCTCTCGCCCGCATAGCCCTGGACGTCGCTCAGCAGCTGCGCTGACACGCAAGCCGCCGGCGTGACGGGGTCGTCGTTGTCGGTGATGGTGAGCGTATGCACCGTCGTGCCGCCGAGCGTGTAGCCCGTCCCCGAGCTCAACGTCAGCACCACCGTCTCGGCGTCGTCGTCGGTGCTGTCGTCAATGATGGCAATGGGGACGCTCGCCGTGGTCGCCCCGGCCGCGACCGACAGCACGCCCGAGCCCTGGATGGTGAAGTCGTTGCCGCTGCCTGCCGTCGCCGTGCCGGTGACGGCGTAGGCGAGGGTGAGGCCGCCCGAGGGCGCCGCGGGGGCGAGGTCGAGCGTCACGTTGTGCGTGCCGGCGTCCTCGGCCGCGCTCGAGGTGGCGGAGGCGAACCCGACCGCGGGCGTGCCCGGCGGCGGGGCGGCGCCGTCGTTCACCGTCACGTCGAAGGTGTTGTCCGTGCCGTGCGGGTCGGCGCCGCCACCGACATTGGTGCCGAGCGCGGCTTCGTCGAAGGCGCTGTCGCTGCCGAGCGCGATGGTGAAGGTCTCGCTGCCCTCCGCCGTGCCGTCCGCCGTCGCGGTCAGCTCGAGCGTCGCCGTTTGCGCGCCCGCGCCCTCGAAGCGCACCTTCGGGGTCGTGGTGCCCGCATCAAGGAGCGTGACACCCGTGTTGGTCGCCCCCGGCTTCGGCGCCAGGCTCCAGTCGCCGGCGGTCACGCCCGTGCCGCCGATGGCGAGCGGCACATCGATGGTCTCGCCGGCGACGAGCGCGCGGCCGAGCGTCACGTCAAGCTCGACGGTGCCGCCTTCGGTCACCGCGCCGGTGCCGGTGCGCGCGAGACGCACCACCGTCGGGTCGTCGTCCCTGATCGTAGTCGTCGCCGAGGGCGGGCTTCCGACGGTGTAGCCGTCGCCGCTGTCGATGGTCAGCGTGACGCTGCCGTCGGGCTCGTCGACGGAGTCGTTCTGTGAGCGGGGGCCGTACTGCCAATTGCCGTGGTCGCGGCTGTACGACAACGATCGCTTGCCAAGATGTTCGGATTGGAAGAAATCGCCGCTCTGGGTCATCGTCACATTGAGCTTCAGGTTTGTACTCAGCGCCACGTTCGGACTCGCGGTGAAGTGTGTCCTTACGCCTTCGGCGACCACCGAGTTGCTGGCCACGACCGTCACCACGGGCAGTGGCGGCGGTGTGGTGCCGTCGTGGACCCAGTACGTGCTCGTGAATTCGTTCCACCGGGTGAACGCGTTGCCGCTGCCGTCGGTGATGTCGTTGTCGGGCGCGAGGCCGAGCGTGACCTGTCCGCCGGTGATGCGCCCGAGGTTCCCGCCCGAGGCGGTGACGTCGAACGCATGCGTGCCCGCGACCCGCGCCACGGCGAGCGTCGCGCTGGTGCCCGTCAGCGTGAAGTCGCTCGCATCGACGGCGTGCACCTCCTCGTTGAAGGTGACTCGCCAGGTGAGGCTTGCCGGAGAGACGGCCGTCGATGCAGCCGGGTCGTGATGCGCAACCGACGTCAATCGCGGCGCGACCGTCTCGCGGTCGGCCACGGTGAAGCTCACCGTGCGGGGGGTGCCGGCGCGGTAGAACGGTTGCCCCGTGTCGCGGTAGACCTTCGGGAGCTCGATCAGGGTGAGGGTTGCCGTCTCGCTTCCCTCCTTGCGCCCGTCTTCAAGCGCCGTCACGCGTACGCGGGCGCTGGGTTTGCCCACCGGAATTGCGATGAGGTTCCGCCCCTTCAGCCAGCCGATTCCGGGATACCAGTACTCGATGCGGTAGTCGTTGTACGAGCTTGCTCGCCCCGACAGTCGGACATGGGCAAAGCCGTGCGACCCGTCGGCCTCGTCGAAATACGGCGCGCGGGCGTTCAGGGTGAACTCGAGCGGGCGCCCGCCTTCGAAGACCGTCGTCGTTTGCGGCCGCGTGAAGGACAGGACCGCCGCGTCGTAGATGTTGACGTATGCGAGATGGGGGGTGACCTTCTTCACGTCACCCGGAAGCCCGAAGTCGTGGATGTCGAGCCGGAGCGTCTCTCCACCCGCATTCTCGAGACGGTTGTCCGCCGTGATCGGTATCTCGATGGTCGCGCTTGTGCTCCCTGCCGGAAACGTCGCGGTCCAGGCTTGGCCGGTGTAGTCCACGCCGTTGCCCGTCGCGGTGAGCGGCGTCGCGGAGACGCTCACATTGGTGGTCGAGCTGCGCGCTTCGGACAGCACGAGCGTGACCGTCACCGGCCCCTTGCCCTCGATGACGGGGTAGTCCGTTTGGGCGAACGCGACGGTCTTCTTGCCGTCGTCGGTGACCGTGCCCGAGAGCGTCTTCCGCACCGTGCCGTAGCCGCCGCCCGAGGCGGTGTGCGTGAGCGTCACCGCCTCGCTGGCGGTGTCGGCGTCGCCGCGTGCGTTGACCGTCACGGTCTGTGCCGTGCTCCAGAGGTTGCTGCCGGTGGCGTTGAAGGTGAGCCTGTTCTGATTGAAGCTCGTGCCGGTGTCGGTATCGACCGTGACGTCGGCGTTGTTCGACCCGATGGCGACCGTGACCGGCCCGGTCGGTTTGGCGGCGAGCGCGACCGTGTAGGTGGTGCTCGCGCCCTCGTTGACGCTGAGCGTGCCGGTCGAGAGCACGAGCGCCGGGGTGCTGGTGTCGGTGACGGTGGCGGCGACGGTCGCGGTCTTGCCCTCGTAGTCCCCGCCCGAGGCGGTCACGGTCAGCGTCGCGGTGTCGTCGCCGATGTCGTTGTCGCTCGCGGCATGGACGGTCACGGTCCGCACCTTGTCCCACCCCTGGGTCTGGTGACTGTCATTGTTGAAGTAGCTGAGGCTGGTGGCGCTGAAGGTGACGTCCGGGTTGTTCGAGGCGAAGGTGAGGGTCCCGCCGGCGGACGGCTGCGTCCCGAGCTTCACGGTGAAGGTCGCGCTGCCGCCTTCGGTGACGCTGAGCGCGGTCGGCGCGACCACCAGGTGCGGGACGTCGTTGTCGGTGACGGTCACTACGATGCCTCGGAGCGCGCCGTAATCTGCCCCGGGGCGTGGGCCGTAACCGGCGCCGGACCCTTCGTGGTTGATGGCGGTGGTGTCGTCGGTGCTGTTTGCGTCCTCGCCCGCTGTGACGGTCACCGTCTGTCCGGACTGCCAGAGGTTCCCGCCCACGGCGTCGAAGCGCAGCGTCGTCTGGTTGCCGGCCTTGCTGCTGTCGGTGTCCACGGTGAAGTCGCCGAGGGGCGTCAGCGTGACGGTGACGCCTTCGGGCTCGTCGAGCGGCTGCGAGGTGAGCTCCACGGTGTAGGTGGCGCTTCCCCCTTCCTTGAGCTTCAGCCTCGCGGGTCGGAACCTGAAGCCCCGTGTGTCGTCGTCCGCGACGTTCACCTGCGCGGATTTGGCCGCCCCGACCTCGTAGCCGGTCCCCGCCTGCACGGTCGCGGTGATGACGCCGTTGGGCTCGTCGATCCAGTCCTCGCTCGTTGGCACCGTGAACGATTTGCTCGTGCTGCCCGCAGCGACGGTCACCGTGCGCACGCCCTCGTCGGCGGCGGCGACGTGGTTCTTCCCGGTGTCGGCGTCTTCCTCCTCGGTGATGTTCACCTTGACCGAGAGGGCTTGCGCGGGGGCGTGGCTCGACTTGACGGTGAAGGTCGCGTTGGTGCCTTCGGACGCCGTTGCACCGCCGGTGATGGTCACGGTGGGCTCGGAGTCGTCGTTGGTGATGGTGTAGGTCGCGGTGCCCTTGGAGGAGGAAATCTTGACGCCCGACGACGGGCTTTTCAGCTCAAGCACGACCTTCTCGTGCTCTTCTTTCTGGTTGTCTCCGTAGATGCCGATACGGACCCGGTGTTGGCTGGTGTTCTTCTTGATCGCCATCGTGTGGCAGTTCGATGCGTCGACGGTGAGCTCAACCAGGTTGCCGCCGGTGTTGAGCAAGTACTCGTAGAGGTCGAAGTCGCGCTCGTTCGCGCTGGTGCTCTTGCGAAACGTTGCCGTGCTCGTGTTCTTGACGCACATCTTGAACGACGTGTCGTTGGATCGCGTCTTGTCGAGCTTGACCGTGACGATGACATGGCTCCCCCCTGAATTGAGCTCGTTGCCCTGGGTTTTGTCGAGCGACAGCGACAGGCGCGGGTCCTTCACCACGGTGAAGATGGGCGAGAGTCCGAAGATGCGGTGTGCCTGGGCGGAGCTGCGCGCGTCGGAGCTCAGCGGGCTGCCCGAGCCGAGCTTGGCAAGTCTCGTATTGCCGATGGCGAGACCGGCGCGCTGCGTGGGGTGAACGTCGCCGTTGTTCAGGCTTCCGGTCCAGACACGGTCGTGGCTGGTTCTGGTGCCGTATTCGTTCTTGTGGTCACGGCTGTCCCAGGACCCGTCATAGAAGTCGGCATAGTCGTCGGCCACCTTCTGGCCGGCGAGCCACCATATGGAGGCGTCGGTGTCGGTTGCCCTGGTGGCCGTGTTCTGCCTCGCGCTCCAGCCCTGGGTGGAAATGAGCGCGGTGAACTTGCCCGCACACCCGTCGGTGATGGCCGAGTGTCCGGCCTTGGCCCGGGCCTCGACGAAGGCGTCATACACTCCGTTGGTAGCGGCCCGAGCGTCTCGCGTCGTCGACGACGCGAAGAGCAGGCGGAACTTGTCCCCGTCGTTCAGGTTCGACGGCGTGAGCGCCCAGTTCTCGTGCGCCTGGTACTTGCCGTCCGCCCTGCTGCAACCCGGATTGTTCGCTTGCACCTGCGGTGCCGACAGCGCGAGCAGGGGCAGCGCGAGCGCCCATGCGGCGAGGGCGCGGCGGAACGCGCGGGAAAGGGAAACGCCAGGCGAACGGAAGGAGCCGTTCGGCCGGCACCGCCACGCGGAACCGGCCACGGCTTCGGCGCGGCTAAATGCCGCATATCCGGCGGGCAGCCGGATTATACTGGAACTGACGCTCCCTATATCCCTCATCCTGCCTCTCCCGTTGCAGGACGACGAACGGATTTCTCCCCCCAACTCCGTGTTGTCGTAGTTGTCGGGACAAAATAACGCAGAAAAAGAACTAGACAACTGATTCTGATTATGTGCAGCGTGAGATTCGAAAAATTCGCCGCGCCGGGGACAGGGATTCCTGCCTGCGGCAATAGCGCCCACGACTCCCGAAATCGCCCTCGGCGCCGCGAATATATGAAACATTTCCTTCCAGATGACTTGATATCGGGAAGTCCGCGATAAGACGGGACGCGAGAAAAACAGCGGCATCCGCAGGCCCGCCGGACGAGCAATTCGCGGACCGAAACAGCAACCGCATCAGATCCCCGACAGGCCCTCCCCTGTCGCCGCGAACGGGGCGCAGCCCCTCTTCCGTCACTCCGGATGGCGCACCCCCTTGTCACCCCGGACGGAGCGAAGCGGAGATCCGGGGCCCAGCCGGGCGCGATCCCTGCCGAGTGGCACCGCCCTTTCTGGGTCCCGGATCAAGTCCGGGACGACAATTTGGGAGGCCGGGACAACAAATTGAGGAGCCCGGGGTGACAAGTGGGAGGGCGAGGGGCGGCCCCTCCTCGTCACTCCCGCGCCCTCCTCCTGTCGTCACTCCGGATGGCACAGCCCCCCTTGTCACCACCCCGGACGAAGCGGAGATCCGGGGCCCAGGGCGGGCACGGCTTTCGCCAGTCGGCACCGGCGGTTCCGGGTTCCGGCACGGTGGTTCTGGAGGTCCGGACGTGACAGGGGAAGGCGCAGGCGGGACAATCGCGCCTTACCCACCAGGGCGCGCGCGATGGGCTACTGGGTCTATATCCTCGCAAGCAAGCGCAACGGCACCCTCTATGTCGGCGTCACCAATGATCTGGCGCGGCGAATGCAGCAGCATCGGGAGGGCGCTGTTCCCGGTTTCACCCGGACCTATGGCGTGACGCGGCTGGTCCATGCGGAGCCCTATGACGACATCCTCACCGCCATTGAGCGTGAGAAGCGGCTGAAGACGTGGCGCCGCGCCTGGAAGATGGCCCTCATCGAAAAGGACAATCCCGGCTGGCGGGACCTCTATCCCGACCTCAACCGCTGAACACGACCGCCCGGGTCGAGCAACCGGAGGGACGGGTCATGGGCGCCCCTCTTCCGTCACCCCGGACGGCGCGGCCCCCCTCCTTGTCACCGCGAACGGAGCCCTCCTCCTGTCATCCCGGGCGGCGCACCCCCCTTGTCACCCCGGACGGAGCGGAGCGGAGATCCGGGGTCCAGCCGGGCGCGGTCCCTGCCGAGGGGTGCCGGCATTTCTGGATCCCGGATCAAGTCCGGGACGACAATTTGAGGGGCACGGGACGACAATTTGGGGGGCCGGGACGACAATTTGAGGGGCACGGGGTGACAAGTGGGAGGGCGAGGGGCGGTCTCTCCCCTGTCGCTGCGGACGGGGCGCAGCCCTCCTCCTTGTCACCCCGGACGGCGCGTTAGCGCCGAGCCGGGGCCCAGGGAGACATCTACCACGTCTTCTGGGCATTTTTTCTTATCTAGGCTTGACTCCTGGAAATCCGTGATAGGATGAGCGGAGAGGAGGGAGCCGGCATCCATGGAGCCGGTTTGCCTCCTCTTTTTCGCGCCGGCGCGAAAAAAGAACCCGTAGAAACAGGAGGGAGAGGTATGTCCTGCATTCGCCTTGCGCGCGCGGGCGCAATCAGGTGCGCGAACCGCGCCGGCGCTGCCATGCGCCTGCGCGCATGCGAAACGCGCGCAACACAGGGAGGCCGCCCGACGGCATGGCGGGTTACCGCCTCAGGCGGGCCAGCAGGTCGTCGAGTTGCTCCAGGCTGCGATAATGAAGGGTAAGGCTGCCACCCTCGCCCTTCTGCATCAGCGATACCCTGAGGCCGAGCGCGCCGGCAAGCTCCTCCTCCAGCGCCAGCGCGTCCTCGTCCCCGGCTGTTGCCGCCGGCCGCGGCCGGCGGCCCCGCTGGCGGTCGCGGACAAGGCGCTCCACGCGGCGCACGCTCATCTCCTCGCTCACCACGCGGTCGGCGATGCCGGCCGGGTCCGGATCCGCCAGCAGGGCGCGGGCATGGCCGGCGGACAGCGAACCGTCATCGACAAGAAAGCGCACGGCGTCCGGCAGGGCCAGCAGCCTGAGCGTGTTGGCGATATGCGGCCGGCTGCGGCCCACCACGGTCGAAAGCCGCTCCTGCGAGCAGCCGAATTCCTCCAGCAGGCGCTTGTAGCCTTCCGCCTCCTCGATGGGCGAGAGGTTCCTGCGCTGGACATTCTCGGCGAGCGCCGCCTCCATCGCGGTCCGGTCGTCCAGTTCCCGCACCGTGACCGGGACTTCCTCCAGCCCGGCCCGCCTCGCGGCCAGCCAGCGGCGCTCCCCGGCGATAATCTCGTATTGGCCCGGCATGTCCGGCACGGGCCGCGCCAGGATCGGCTGCAGCACGCCATGCTCGCGGATCGACGCCGCCAGCGCATTGAGCGCCTTCTCGCCGAAGCGCCGCCGGGGCTGGAACCGGCCGGGCGCGAGCCGGTCCTTCGAGACCATGTGGGCGCCGGCGGGCAGGCCGCGGTCGGGCGCCTCGGGAATCAGCGTTGAAAGGCCGCCGCCGAGGCGCGAAGGTCTGTCGCCGGTCATGAAGCGCCCTCCTCCCGTCTCAGGAACTCGCCGGCAAAGCGGATATAGGCCTGCGAGCCGCTGGCCCTCATATCGTAAACGATCACCGGCTTGCCATGCGAGGGCGCTTCCGACACGCGCACATTACGAGGTATGACGGTGTCATATACCAATCGGCCGAATTCGGCATGGCCCCGCACATCGGCCTCCACCTCCGTGGAGAGGCGGTTGCGACGGTCCGACATGGTGAGCAATATGCCCGCATAGGACAGGCCGGGATTGAGCGCAGCGCGCACCGCCTCGATGGTCTGTGTCAGAAGGGCCAGACCTTCGAGCGCCAGGAATTCGGCCTGGACCGGCACAAGCACCCGTTCGGCGGCGGTGAGCGCATTGACGGTCAGCAGGCCGAGCGAGGGCGGGCAGTCGATCAGCACATAGTCGTAGCGCCCGCTGGCGGCTCTCAACGCGTCGCGAAGCCTCGTCTCTCGGTGCGGCACGCCCGCCAATTCCAGCTCGGCGCCGAACAGCCGCTGCGTGGAGGGCACGATATCGAAGCCGGCGAGCCCCGTGGCCGTGGCGGCAGCGTCGAGGTCGGCGCCCGCCAGCATGAGGTCCCAGGCGCCTGCCGCCCGGCGATCGGGGGCGATGCCGAGGCCGGTGCTGGCATTGCCCTGGGGGTCGAGATCGACCACGAGCACATGGCGGCCCGTGGCGGCGAGCGCGGTCGCGAGATTGACAGCGGTGGTCGTCTTGGCGACGCCGCCCTTCTGGTTGATGACGGCGTGTATGCGCGCGCTTTCAGCCGGCATGGGCGAGCCCGCCGAGTTCGAGCACCACGCCGTCCGGAGCGCTCAGGCTCGGATGGCGGCTGACGGTCATGCGCCAGCGCCCGCGAGCGGCGTCGAGCTCTTCCGCAGCGCGCGCGCCCTTGAGGAAGAGGCAGACGCCGCCCGGCGCCAGCAGGGGCAGGGCGAGGGCGAGCAGCCGGGCAAGCGGGGCGCAGGCGCGGGCGGTGACGATATCGGCCTTGAGGGCGAGGGTCTCCGCGCGGGCGTTATGCACCGCCGCCGGGGCCTCCGTGGCGCGCGCCGCTTCGGTGAGGAAGGCGGCCTTGCGCGCATCGCTCTCGATGAGGTCGACCGGCCCGCCGCGCATGATGGCGAGCACCAGCCCCGGAAAGCCCGCCCCGGAGCCGATATCGGCGAGGCGCGCGCCGGCGGGGATGAGGGGCGCAAGTTGCGCGCTGTCCAGCACATGCCGGCGCCAGGGGTCGGCCAGCGTGGCGGATCCGACGAGGTTGATGCGCCGCTGCCAGCGGCCGAGCAGGTCCAGATGCCTGGCGAGCCGGGCCGTTGTTTCACGTGAAACACCGGCCATGCGCGCGAAGTCCTCAGGCTCGAGCACGCTGGACATGCCGCAACAGCAGGGTGACGGCGGCGGGGGTGATTCCCGGCATCCGCCCGGCCGCGCCGAGCGTTGCGGGCCTGGCGGCGGCAAGCTTCTCCCGCGCTTCGTTGGAGAGGCCGTGGACGGCCCCGTAGTCCAGGCTCTCCGGAAGGCTGAGCCCCTCATCCTTGCGGTAGGCGCGGATGTCGGCGGCCTGCCGGTCGAGATAGGCGGCATAGACGGCCTCGATGGACAGTTGCTCCGCGATGCCGGCGGGGATATCGGCCAGCTCCGGCCAGGCGGCGGCGAGCAGGACCCAGTCCACATCGCGGTAGCCAAGCAGGTCGAAGGCGCTGCGCCGGCGCCCGTCGGCATTCACCCGGAAGCCGAGCGCCGCCAGCGCCGCGGGCGAGCCGCCGAGCCGCCGAAGGCGCGCCTCCGCTTCAGCCAGCGCCTGCCGCCTGGCCTCGAACCGCCGGGCGCGCGCCGGGCCGACGCAACCGAGCGCCATGCCGCGCGGCGTGAGCCGCAGGTCCGCATTGTCGGCGCGCAGCGAAAGGCGGTATTCAGCGCGCGAGGTGAACATACGGTAGGGCTCGTCCGCGCCGCGCGTCACAAGATCGTCGATCAGCACGCCGATATAGGCCTCGGCCCGGTCGAACACGGCCCCCGCCCCGGCGGCGTTCAGCCCGGCCGCCAGGCCCTGGGCAGCGGCCTCCTCATAGCCCGTGGTGCCGTTGATCTGCCCGGCGAGATAAAGCCCCGGCAGGGCGCGCAGCTCCAGTGTCGGGCGCAGCGCGCGCGGGTCCACGAAATCATATTCGATGGCGTAGCCCGGCCGCAGCAGGGCCGCCTCTTCGAGGCCGGGTATGGTCTTCAGCATGGCGCGCTGGACGGCCTCCGGCAGCGCCGTCGAGATGCCGTTGGGGTAGATTGTCGGGTCGTCCAGCCCCTCGGGCTCGAGGAAGATACGGTGGCCCGCCCGGTCGGGGAAGCGCACCACCTTGTCCTCGATGGAGGGGCAATAACGCGGCCCCGCGCCCTCGATCCGCCCGGCATAAACGGCGGTCTCGCCAAGATGGGCGCGCACAAGGTCATGGGTTTCGGGCGTCGTCGCCGTCACATGGCAGACCGTCTGCGGCACCTCGATGCGGTCGGTCATCGTCGAGAACGGCACGGGCGGGTCGTCCCCCTGCTGCTCTTCCAGCCGGTCGAAGGCGATGCTGCGCCCGTCGAGCCGGGGCGGCGTGCCGGTCTTCAGCCGGCCCATGGGCAGGCGGAGCGCCTCCAGCCTCTCGGCGAGGGCGACCGCCGGCGCCTCGCCTGCGCGCCCCGCCGGCCGGGTCTCGCGCCCGATATGGATCACGCCGCGCAGGAAGGTGCCGGTGGTGAGCACCACGGCCCCGGCGGCCAGCGCCGCCCCGCCGGTGAGCGCCACGCCCGCAATGCGCCCCTGCCGGTCCAGCACGAGGTCCTCCACCGCGCCCGCGCGCAGCTCCAGGCCCGGCTGTTCGTCCAGCAGCGCGCGCACTGCATGGCGGTAGAGTTTGCGGTCCGCCTGGGCGCGCGGGCCCTGCACGGCGGGGCCCTTGCTGCGGTTGAGCATGCGGAACTGGATGCCGGCCCGGTCGATGGCGCGGCCCATAATGCCGTCCAGCGCGTCGATCTCGCGCACCAGATGGCCCTTGCCGAGCCCGCCTATGGCCGGGTTGCAGGACATGGCGCCGATGGTGTCGAGCTTGTGGGTGACCAGCAGCGTGCGCGCGCCCATCCGCGCCGCCGCCGCCGCCGCCTCGCAGCCCGCATGGCCGCCGCCGACCACAATGACATCGAACCCGCCCATGAGCCGGTCCAATAGGACGATGCGCGGCGCGGGGCAAGAGCGGCGGGGCGGTTGCGGCGTTGTGGAGGCCGGGTTGGCGTAGAATACGAAAATGTGTCACTTGATATGTCTTTCGCGCATTATGGAGCCATGGTCTTCATGTTCCTTGAACTACAGTTACATGATCGTGTTGCCGATTAAGGGCGATCGAGTAGCTAATTTGTTCAAACGAACATCCCTGCACGTTAGAACCTAAAGGCCTGAGAGGATGGAATTGCCCAACAGTAACAATGGTATGGAAACGCCAGTTGATCATCAGGGACCCAAATCGGTATCGTTGCGATACCGTGCGTTGCGGCGGGTCAACTTCGCTTCGGCGCAGAACGCTGTAGCGATTATCGAAGATATCACGGTCGAGAACCCAACCGACGAAGCAATCACCGACATAAGGATCACGCTTCGAGCAGCGCCTCCCATCATTCGCGAGAAGACTTGGACCATAGATCGCGTCGCCCCGGAGTCTCATGTCTCGGTGCGCGATGTGTCCACTCCACTCGATAACGAGCGGCTGAAAAGCCTCAACGAAGCCGAAATCGGCGAACTTGAATTCCGTTTGGAGGCACATACGCATCGAACGATTGTCGAGAAGCACGAGGTAGAGCTGCTAGCGCGCGACGAATGGGGCGGTGTGAGCGACATGGCACAAATCCTTGCCGCCTTTGTCTCGCCGAACGATTCCACAGTGGCCCCTATCCTGAAGGATGCCGCACGTCTGCTAGAGGCCGGAGGTCACGATGGCTCGTTGGATGGATACCAATCGGGCGATCCCGGCCGCGCCTACATGCTTGCAGGCGCCATCTGGTCCGCCATTACCGGCCTCGGGCTTACCTATGCCGAACCGCCGGCATCTTTCGAGAGAGAAGGCCAGAAGATCCGGGGGCCGGGCCGCATCACCGCCGAGGGCCTTGCCACTTGTCTCGATTCCACGCTCTTCCTCGCCGCAGCCTTTGAAGCAGCGGGTCTGAACCCCGTGGTCCTTTTCTCGCAGGGTCATGCATGGGTCGGCGTCTGGATATTGAAGAAGGACTTCGGCCATGTGACGGAACCGGATGTGATTGCTATCCGCAAGGCCGTGCAGGCTCATGAATTTATACCCATCGAAACGACGCTGCTAACGAAGCGCCCGACAATCGGGTTCGATCAAGCGGTGGATGAAGGTCGCCGCCGGTTCTCCGAAAGCCGCGACCCCGAATTCGTGATGGCAGTGGACATTGTGCGATCCCGAGCCGCCACGGTCCGCCCTCTCCCGAGCTCCGGAACCGCAGACGGTTCCGAAGCCGATGCGGTCGATGAAGCGGCTCCTGCACCACTGCCGCCGTTGCCGGACTTCGGATTGCTGCCGGGCGAAATCGGAGAGGAGGAACCCAAGACGCCTCTGGGTCGCCGTGAGCGATGGCAGCGAAAACTGCTCGATCTGTCGCTTCGAAATCGCCTCCTCAACTACCGGGACAGTAAGCAAACCGTCCCCTTGCGCTGTCCGAGTGTCGCCGATCTCGAAGACCGACTTGCCGCCGGAAAGAAGCTCCAGGGGTTCTCCCTCAGTGACAACGATCCGTTCGGCAACCGGATGGTCTCTCCAGAGGATATGCAGCGGATTGAGGAAGAGGTGATTCGCGATGCTTTCGAGCGCGGCCAGGTCGTTGTCCCGCTCACCGGCCAGGAGATGAACAACCGCCTGCTGATGCTTTACCGGCGCGCCAGGAGTGACATGCAGGAAGGCGGCACGAACACGCTCTTTCTGGCTGCAGGCTTTCTCCGATGGAAGAAGACCGAAGGCGATACCCGCACCTATCGCGCTCCGCTTATCCTCATCCCGGTTAGCCTTGAACGCAGATCGGCCCAATCTCCGTTCCGGATCGCGCACCATGAGGACGACGTAAGGATAAACTCGACCCTACTTGAGTTTCTGAAACGGGACTTCGATCTCCGTATTTCCGAACTTGAGGACGAGTTACCGTGCGACGAAAGCGGAATCCATATTTCGCGCATTTTCGAAATTGTCCGCCAGAAGGTGCGGGACATTGTGGGCTTCGAAGTTGTCGAGGAACTTGCACTCTCAACCTTCTCGTTTGCCAAATACCTAATGTGGAAGGACCTTGTCGACCGGTCCGACCAGCTCAGCCGCAACCGGTTAGTAAAGCACCTCATAGACGGGTCCGAGGACACATATGGGGGCGCGGATGACAAGCCTTCCATTGCACCGGAGGAGATCGACCGCCGTCACCTGCCGAGCGACCTCCTGACGCCTCTGCCGGCAGACAGTTCGCAACTTGCCGCCGTTCTGGCGGCTTCGGAAGGCCGCGACTTCATCCTCGTGGGCCCCCCGGGCACCGGAAAGAGCCAGACCATCACGAACATCATCTCGCAGTGCCTGGGCGAGGGGAAAACGGTGCTCTTCGTCGCCGAGAAGGCAGCAGCGCTCGATGTGGTGCATCGCCGTCTTGTGGCAACAGGGCTCGGCGATGCGGTGCTCGAACTTCATTCGAACAAGACGGATCGAAAATCGGTTCTCGCCCAGTTGGGAAGAGGTTGGGATCGTGCCTCGGGAAGCGTGGCGGAGAAATGGATCGAAGTAACAGAGGAGCTAAGGGTCTCCCGCGACCGGTTGAACGACTACGTCGAAGCCCTTCATGCCAAGGGAACGCAGGGATTCAGCGTGTTCGAGGCGATCTCTTCGGTCGCCCCGGATGCGCCGCCTTTCGAAATCTCGTTTGCGTCCAAGGACGCCCACGATGAGGAAAGCTACAAGCGGCTGGTGAACCTAGCCGCCGACCTTGGCCAGACTTACGCCGCAGTTGCGAACGGCCCCCCTCTCTCTTTGATCCGTAGTGAGGAGTGGTCCTTCCGATGGGAAGGAGAGATCCTCGAAACTATCGCTGTGCTTCGAGCGGCACTCGACGAGTTAAAACGTGCTGAACACTCGCTGGCCCGTGAACTCGGCCTTCACTCGGACCCCAAACTGGAAGCCGGGCGTCGTGAGCGTCTCAAGGCGCTTGCGCCTCGCTTGGAGCCGGGAGCGCTCGACCTTTCCTCCTTGCCGGATATTCCGGCGGAGCGGCTCATCGACTTAGCGGAGGTCCTAGCGGCGGATGTGAGGGAACTTGCGACTGCCGGTCACGAAACGGTGGCGGCTTATTCGCTCGATGCGGTGCGGCGCATGCCGCTTGAGCAACTGGACAAAAGCTGGCGTGTAGCACAAACCAAATTCTGGCCAGCCTCTGTTTTCGCTAGGAGGAGGGTCCGGAAGCTCCTGCAATCCTATGCCGAAAACGGGGTCGCCGACCCCGCGATGGACCTGAAGGCACTTTTCAGGATGCGAGAGCGCGACGCGGCGATCCGCGAGAACCCGCTGGCGCCGGTTGCAGAGACAGGAGGGCGAACGGATACGGATCGTTCGACGGAGGCCGTTCGTCAAGCGGTCGAATTCTGGGCTGCATTGGCGAATCTGGGTTCCGATGTGGAAGATTCGATCCGCTTTGAAGCCGCCACTTCATCGCTTGCTTCCGGCGGCGGCGGGACCACGCTGGATACGGTTCGCGCCTACCTTTCCGCAGAGGACAAGGCAGACGCCAATACCGGCGAATTTATCCGCAAGGACGGCATTTTTCCCGTCGGGTTGAGCGTTGCAGATTTCGATTCAGGGCTTGCGACAGTGATCGCTCAACGCGCCCGCCTCGGCGACTGGGCGAAATGGATAATGAAGAGCGGGGAGGGACACGCCGGGGGCCTCGGCCCGCTCGTTGAAGCGCTTGAAGACGGTGAGATAGAAGGAGACGCGGCCGAGGCGTTCAAACGGTCCTACGCGGCTTGGTGGCTCCCGCTCGCGATGGATGCCAGCAACGAACTACGGAGCTTTGCGCACTGGGATCACGAAAATACCATTGCTGCCTTTTGCAAGCTCGACGATGCCGTTGCGGAACTCGCGCCGGTCGAGGTAATGCGGCGTATCGCGCATGGTCTGCCTGCGAAAGACGGCGTTCCGAGACGATCCGAACTCGGAACTCTCCGTCATCAACTGGGTCTTCAGCGCCCCTCCATGCCGATTCGCCAGCTTCTGGCCGGACTGCCTGGGACTTTCGGCAAACTTGCCCCGTGCGTGCTGATGTCTCCGCTTTCTATAGCCCAGTACCTGCCTGCGGATCAGGCCACCTTCGATGTCGTCATCTTCGACGAGGCATCCCAGATAACGACCTGGGACGCGATCGGCGCGATTGCGCGCGGTCGCCAGACCATAGTCGTCGGCGACCCCAAGCAGCTGCCTCCGACGAACTTCTTCGGGCGAGCCGACGACGAAGACGAAGACCTTCCCGAAGTCGAACGCGACATGCCATCGATTCTCGACGAGGTCTCAACGGCAGGCGTGCCACATCGACATCTCAACTGGCACTATCGAAGCCGGGATGAGGCTCTCATCGCATTCTCCAACCACTTCTACTATGGCAGCAGGCTCGTAACCTTCCCGGCTCCTGCCACCGGATCGGGGGCAATCCAATTTCACGAGGTAAACGGCGTATATGCGCGCGGACGCGGCCGTATAAACCGGGAGGAAGCGGAAGCTGTCGCCGGGATGGTGGAGCGGCGCCTGAAAAATTGGCTCGAGATCCCGGAAGGTGAACGCCAAACTCTCGGAATCATCACATTGAACGCCGAGCAGCAGTCGCTTATCTGGGACAAGCTTGACGAAATTCGCCGGCGAGAGAGCGCGCTTGAATGGTTCTTCGCCGACGAACGCGAAGAGCCGGTGATCGTCAAGAATCTCGAGAATATTCAGGGTGACGAACGGGATGTCATGCTGTTTTCGGTAACGTTCGGCCCCGATCTCGCCGGCAAGGTCACGATGAACTTCGGAGCGATCAACGGCACAGGCGGAGAGAAACGACTCAATGTTGCGATCACCCGGGCCCGGCGGGAGCTTCATATCTTTGCTTCGATCCGCACCGAGCAGATCGACCTCGACCGAAGCCGTGCTATCGGGGTGCGGGATCTAAAGGCATTTCTCGACTACGCCGAGCGCGGTTCTGAGGCGCTCCCCGCACGCGACAAAGGATCGCTCGGCCCTGCGGAAAGCCCCTTCGAGGAAGCGGTGGCGGAGGCGCTGCGTACCAAGGGTTGGGAAGTTCGCACGCAAATCGGCGTATCCGATTTCCGCGTGGACCTTGGCATCGTGCATCCCGACTACGCCGGCCGGTTCATCGCCGGCATCGAATGCGATGGGGCAACTTACCACTCGTCGGCGACTGCGCGTGACCGCGACAAGGCCCGTCAAGCCGTGCTGGAAGGTTTAGGCTGGACAATTCTCCGAGTCTGGTCCACCGACTGGTTTCGGAATCCACTTATCGTTACAGAGCGGTTAGACACCGAGCTTAAGCGGTTTCTTGAAGAAGACCGGAAGATTCGGCTGACACCCCAGGATCAATCCGGGGAGCACCCGACGGAAGTCGAAGCATTGCAGGATTCCGGCGACGGTGCGGCTGTCGCCCAACCGACGCTTATCGAGCCCGAACACAATGATGGGGCGGACGACAAAGCAGCCACGCAGGACATAGGCGATTCCGACATGTACCGCATCGCCGTAGATATCGGGGACCGCTTGATGGTGGCGGGCGTAATCTCATATCGGGATTGGTCGGACGCTCTGCTCGACGCGATAGACGACGAACATGAGGGTCTCGGCGACCGCGCAGCGCGTTACGTGCGCATGATCTACGAGGCGCTGCGCTACAACCCGGCGAACGATTTTGTTGCGGACATGACACCGGCCGCCGAGATCGAAGAAGAGACCGATGGAGATACTACTCGAATACCAGAAGCCGGCGCCGCGATAGCGACTGAAGCAGAGGAGCTTCCGCGTCGCATTGCCCGCCTTGGTGGGACCGCAGGCGCGGAATCGAATTCTCCATCCGCCGGAAATTTCGAGAGCGCACTACAAGAGCGTATCGCGTCCGATCCCGACCGGTTTTTTGATTCGCAGTACGCACCGACATTACGCCGTCTAATTCAACACATTGTCGAGCGCGAAGGGCCGATCACGTTGCAGGGCCTTGCCCGCATAGTAGCTCAAGAACACGGATGGCAACGAACCGGCAGGCGAATTCAAGCGCAAGTCGAGACAAATCTCTCATTAGTGGAACGTCACCAGGAGTTCGGGACCGCCTTTGTCTGGACTCACGGGAGCCATTCCGAACGGGTCCCGTTCCGGGGGATGAACGGTCGTGCAATCAGGGACATATCTCGCGCGGAAATTGGTTCTGTTATTGATGCTCACGCCCATGCCTTGTCCAGCGAACAAGACCCTGTTCTGGCCTTGTCGCGCCTTCTCGGTATTGCACGGCTCAGCAAGGATGCCCGCGCTTATCTGACCGATTGCATACGATGGCAAGACATGAGTGCAGCGGAAACAACCTAGCGGGCAATATTCGACATCTACGCCCAGCGCCGCTGCCACTCCGAACCACGCCGGTCCGGTCTGAACAACCGGATAGATGGGTAATCGTCCTCGGCTCCCACCTCTCACCCCGCCGCCAACACAAGCAGGACCGCCAGTTCCGTTGCCTGCTGGACGGCGCCGAGCGTGTCGCCCGTGTGGCCGCCGAAGCGCCTTGCGGTCCACCATGCGACGGCGAAGGCTGCGAGCGCGGCGGCGGGCACGGCCGGCCAGCCGAGCAGGAGGCCGATGCCGGCTGCGAGCAGCAGCGCGGCGGCAGCATTGGTCGGCCCGGCTTCGGCGGCGCGGCCGTCTGCGCGCGCCGGCGGCGTCCAGGCCATCGCACCCGCCATGGCGCCGCGCGAGAGCGCGTGGGCCGCAAGCGCTGCCACCGGCCCGGCGGCGGCCAGCGCCAGCGCGCGCAACGGCACCGTCAGCGCCAGCGCCAGCGCGCCGAAGGCGCCGGTGCGGGAATCGCGCATGACCTCCAGCGCCCGCCGGGAGTCGCGGACGCCCAGCGCATCAGCCGTGTCGGCCAGGCCGTCCTCATGCAGCGCGCCGGTGAGCGCCATGCCCGCGCCGACCGCAAGGAACCCCGCGAGCTCGGGCGACAGACCGGCCCCGCGCACCGCGATGAAGACCAGCGCCACCGCGCCGCCGACCGCGAGCCCGACCAGCGGGAAACACCAGGCCGCCGCGCCCAGCGGGCGCGGCTCGGGCCGGCCGGCGGGCAATATGGTCAGGAACTGGAAGGCCAGCCGCATGTCGTCCAGGGCGCGCATGGACTTCCTCGGGCGAATCCGCGATAGACCGCCAGCATGGCTGAATCTGCCCCTATTGTCTCGCTCGCCGAGATTGCCGAAACGCTGGCGCACCTGCCCGGCCCGGACGAGGCGGCGCGCGCGGCGGCGCGCGCGCGGGAGGCCCGGCTCACCAAGCCGCCCGGCGCGCTCGGCCGGCTGGAGGAGCTGGCGGCATGGCTCGCCGCCTGGCAGGGGCGCCATCCGCCGCGCCTGGAGCGCGCCCGCGTCGCCGTCTTCGCCGGCAATCACGGCGTCGCCCGGCGCGGGGTCTCGGCCTGGCCGGCCTCGGTGACGGCGGAAATGGTGCGGAATTTCATCGCCGGCGGCGCCGCGGTGAACGCCATTTGCGGCGCACTCGACGCGGAGCTCCGGGTCTATGAACTCTCGCTGGAGACGCCGACGGCGGATTTCACCGAAGCGCCCGCCATGACGGATGAGGAATGCGCGCGCGCCATCGCCTACGGCATGATGGCGGTCGAGCCCGGCATCGATGCACTCGCCCTGGGCGAGATGGGCATCGCCAACACGACCTCCGCCGCCGCCATTGCGCTCGCCCTGCATGGCGGCCGGGCGGAGGACTGGACCGGGCCCGGCGCGGGCGTGTCCGGGGCCAGGCTCGACGCCAAGATCGAAACGGTGCGCCTCGGCGCCGCGCGGCATGGCGGCGCGCCGCCGCTGGAAGTGCTGCGCCGCCTCGGCGGCTTTGAGACGGCGGCCCTGTTCGGCGCGCTCGTGGCGGCGCGCATGGGCCGCGTGCCGGTGCTGCTGGACGGCTACGGCGCGGCGGCGGCCGCGGCCGTGCTGCATGCGCTCGACCCGGCCGGCCTCGACCACTGCCAGGCGGGCCATCTCTCCGCCGAGCCGGCGCATGGGCGGCTGCTGGCGCTCTGGGGCAAGGCGCCGCTGCTCGATCTCGGCATGCGGCTCGGCGAGGGCTCCGGCGCGGCGCTCGCGCTGGCCCTGCTCAGGGCCGCGGCCCGCTGCCATGCGGAGATGGCCACCTTCGAGGACGCCGGCGTCTCCGGCCCGGATGCGCCGCCGCCCGGCGGCGGGTAGAGCGGTCCGTCAGGAGACGATGCCGAGGAACGCAGCTGTCTGCCGTCGGCATTCTTCCTCGAAGTCCGGCCGGCGGCTGCCATAGCCACACGCCGACACCGCTTTCATCCTCACCCGCCCCGCCCGGCGACATGCTCCTGCAGGCGGGGCATGATCTCGACGAAATTGCAGGGTCGGAAGCGGTAGTCGAGCTGCCAGTGGAGGATGTCGTCCCAGGCGTCCCGGCAGGCGCCGGTCGAGCCCGGCAAGGCGAAGAGGTAGGTGCCGCCGGCGACCCCGGCTGTGGCGCGCGACTGGATGGTGGAGGTGCCGATTTTCTGGAAACTCAGCCAGCGGAACAGCTCGCCGAAACCGTCTATGCGCTTTTCGTAAACCCCCTCGAAGGCTTCCGGCGTCACATCACGGCCGGTGAGCCCGGTGCCGCCGGTCGCGATGACGCAATCGACCTCTTCATCCCCGATCCATCCGCGCAGCACGGCCCGGATGGCGTCGATCTCGTCGCGGGTGATGGCGCGGTCGGCCAGGATATGCCCGTCGCGCTCCAGCCGCTCTACAAGGGCGTCGCCGGAGCGGTCATCGGCCACGCTACGCGTGTCTGATACGGTGAGCACGGCGATGCGCACGGGGATGAAGGGGCGGCTTTCGTCGATGGTCCCTGGCATGGCGGGGAGGCCTCCGGGGCGAAGGGGGCGTCGCACGGGCGGTGGGCGGCGTTCGCATCCGCCCGCCAGTTGTCGAGCGGCTTATAGAGCGGGGCCTTGCCGGCCGCCAGCGCGGTCAGGCTCGGTCGCTGCTGGCCGAGGCGCGCCCGGTAGGCCCAGATATTGGTGAGCACATGCTCGACAAACAACCGGGTCTCCTTCGCAGGCAGACTCTCGATGAACAGCAGCCGGTCGCCCAGATGCCGCACGGTCGCATTCCAGCGGCGCAGCCTGCCGGCGCCGGCATTATAGGCGATGGCGAGATTCAGGAGATCGCCCGAGACCTCCTTCTTTTCGAGCAGCAGGCGAAGATAGTCGCGGCCGAGCGTCAGGTTGAGCTCCGGCTCCAGGAGGTGCTTGAGTGTCCTGCCGCTGAACCGTTCCCCCGCAGCCAAGGCGTTCGCGGTGCGCGGCATGAGCTGCATCAGCCCGCGCGCGCCGGCGCTGCTGGACGCGCGCGTGTCGAAATTGCTCTCGCGGCGCATGAAGCCAAGCAGCAGCGCCCGGTCCAGCCCGTATCCGCCCTCCGGCTCCCAGGGCGCCAGCGGGTAGAGCGCGAGATCGCGGGGCGCGTCGCCGCTGCCGAGCAGGCGGCGCCCGGCCAGCAGCGCCGCGCGCGGCAGATGGGCGGCGGCGGCGGCAGTGAGCAGGGCGCGCGTCGTGTCAATATCGGCATCGGCGAGCGCGCGGCGCATTTCGGCTTCCGCCTCGACCGCGCGCCCGACCTCGGCCAGCGCCAGCGCGCGAATGGCTGCCGGTTCCGCAAGGATCCGCAGGCGGTCCGCCTCGTCGAGCGGGGGCAGCTCGAAATTCAGTCCGTGCGGCAGCCCGAGCTGCTCGCGGGCGAGCATGCCGTAAAAGGTGCGCTTGTGGCGCGCTGCCTCCCGAAGCCATGTTTCCGCTTCGTCCGAGCGCCCGATCCGCTGCAACATCCGGGCCGCCCAGAAGGCGCCGGCGGACGCGTTCCAGGGCGAGGCGGCAGGAGACCGGGCATGGGCCGAGAAATGCCGGGCGGCGGCGCCATACCAGCCAAGCCTATGCGCCGCCAGGCCGGCGACCCAGTGCAGCAGTGACACCCGGTCCTGCGCCAGGTCCGCGCGCCGTGAGGCGAGGCTGTAGGCTTCCGCATCCTTGCCGAACAGGTAGAAGACGAAAGCGATATCGGCGCGCAGCTTGTCGGCCTGGTCCCGCCCGAGCGCCCGGTGCACGGCGGCATCGCGGAACAGGTTATGCGCCAGGTCCGGCCGCTCGTCGCGTAGATGCTGCTTGATGATCCTGGCATAGATCGCGCCGACCGCCGTCGGCGACTTCTGCAATGGCGCGGCGACGAAAACCGGCGTGGGCTTGCGTACCGGCGGATGCCTTTCCGGCGGCGGCGGCAGCGCGCCCGGCGGGCGGCGCTTGAGCGCCAGGCGCGATACTTCATGCGCTCCCGGATGGTCGCCGTAAGCCTCCAGCCAGGCCCGCAATTCCTCGTAGGGCGTGACATAATCGCGTGAGACGGCGTAGCGCCGATAAAGCACGTGGCCCATCAGCAGCGGGTTCTCCACCTCCCGCGCCAGCGCGTCGGCTTCCTCCCAGCGGTTCTCCGCCTCCAGCTGGAACAGGCGCTCATAGCGGTCCGTATCGGACGGGGACAGGATCCGGAGTTCGGCCCCCCCGGCGGCGCCGCTCCAGACCGTCAGTATGGCGAGCGCGAGCCCTCTCACGGGCGGGCGCTCCGCAGCCGGGACCGGACCGCCAGCAGGTCGCGCCAAGCCTCGCGCTTGCGCGCCGGCGAGCGCAGCAGGAAGGCCGGATGGAAGGTCGGCATGACGTCGATCGGCCCCTCCGGCGCCGCAAACACCCGCCAGTGCCCCCGCAGGCGCATGATGCCCTCCGTCACGCCGAGCAGCGTCTTGGCAGCAGCGCCGCCCGCCAGCATCAATACCTCCGGAGCCACCAGCGCGATCTGCCGGTCGATGAACGGCCGGCAGGCTTCCACCTCTTCCGCGGAGGGCGTACGGTTGCCCGGTGGGCGCCAATAGACGGTATTGGCGATATAGACCTCCTCACGCGCCAGCCCGATCGCGGCCAGCATCCGCTCCAGCAATCGTCCGCTCGGTCCGACAAAGGGGCGGCCCTGCCGGTCCTCGTCCGCTCCCGGCGCCTCGCCGATGATCATCAGGCGCGCGCCGGCGGGCCCTTCGCCGAACACGGTGTTGGTAGCGGTCCTTTTAAGCGCGCAGCCGTCAAAATCAAGCAGGCGGGCCCGCAGCGCCTCCAGATCACGCGCCAGATTGACATCCGACGACGCGGCCTCTGCGGCGGGCGGGTGGGCAGAACCCGGCAGCGGCTTCGGCGCGGGCGGCGAAGGGACAGGCGCCTCCGGCCGCACGGATACCGGCGCTGTGCTCTGCGCAGGGGGCGGAGGCGGCGCCAGATGGTTCGTCGGCTGGAAGCCCACCACCTCATCCACCCCGGCCGCCAATTGCCACTCCAGCGCCGTAATCAACAGGTCTCGTTCGGTCATGACACTGCCGAAAATTGCAATCTATGTTAGCGCAAGGCGCGCGCCGGACGAAGAGCACGCGGCGGCTGGCATCGAACGGTGGCGGTCCCTGGATGTCTGGCGTCGGAATCGGTCCCGGGCCATTGTCGGCGGCGAAGAGGCGACAGGATGGGCGCGACTACATTCGATCATCTCGAAGCCGCCACGCGCGCCATGCGGCAGGCCGCTGTCGCTGATCGGCAGGACCTCGTCACCAGGGCGGATATCGCTCCGATAAAGTAGATTCTTGGTGTCCAGTCCACCTTGATCCTCGCGATGGTTGCCAAGGTATACAGCCTCATCTGATCTTTATCCCGGAGCGCCGGTCTGCTTCGGCGCCGTCATCATATTCGCCACAATTGCCGCCGCGGCACCGCAAGCAATGCATCCCCGTTCGGTCATGGCGCCGCCGGAAACTGCGGTCTATGTTAGCGCAAGATGCGCGCCGGACGGAGAGGGCGGGGACATGGACCGGGAGAGTATGGAGTTCGATGTCGTCATCGTCGGCGGCGGACCGGCGGGTCTGGCGGCGGCGATCCGCCTGAAGCAGCTTGCCGCAGAGGCCGGGTCCGAGCTCGCCGTGTGCCTGATCGAGAAGGGCTCCGAGATCGGCGCCCATATCCTGTCGGGCGCCGTTCTGGACCCGCGCGCGCTCAACGAGCTGCTGCCGGACTGGCAGGATCTCGGCGCGCCGCTCGACACGCCGGTCACGGAAGACCGGTTCTTCCTGCTCGGCGAAAAACGCGCTTTCCGGGTGCCGGGTCCGGTCATGCCGCCGGCCCTGCGCAACCACGGCAACTATATCGTCAGCCTCGGCAATGTCTGCCGCTGGTTAGCCGAACAGGCCGAAGCGCTCGAGGTGGAGATCTATCCGGGTTTCGCCGCCGCCGAAGTGCTTTACCGCGAGGACGGGTCGGTGGCCGGCGTGGCAACGGGCGATATGGGCGTCGGCCACGACGGTGAGCCCAGGGCGACGCATGAACCGGGTATCGAGCTGCGCGCCAGATACACGCTGTTCGCCGAAGGCTGCCGGGGCTCGCTCGGCAAGCAGCTCATGGACCAGTTCGACCTCCGGCGGGACTGCCAGCCGCAGACCTACGGCATCGGCCTCAAGGAGCTGTGGGACGTCGATCCCGCGGTCCATGAGCCGGGCCTTGTGGTCCATACCGCCGGCTGGCCGATGGACGGGCGCACTTATGGCGGATCCTTCCTGTATCACCTGGCGGGCGGGCAGGTGGCGGTCGGTTTCGTCGTCGCGCTCGACTACCGCAATCCGTGGCTCAGCCCGTTCGACGAATTCCAGCGCTACAAGACCCATCCGAAAATCCGACCCTATTTCGAGGACGGGCAGCGCGTCGCCTACGGGGCGCGCGCGGTAAATGAGGGCGGGATCCAGGCGCTGCCGAAACTGGTGTTTCCCGGCGGCGCGCTGATCGGCTGCGAGGCCGGGTTCCTCAATGTGCCACGCATCAAGGGCAGCCACGGCGCCATGAAGACCGGCATGCTGGCCGCTGAGACGGCGTTTCGGCGGCTGTCGGAAGGCTCGGAGGGGCGCGACGAACTCACGGCCTATCCGGAAGCCTTCCGCGCCTCCTGGCTGCATGACGAGCTCCACCGGGCCCGCAATGTCCGCCCCGGTTTCCGCTGGGGCCTGGCGGCCGGGATGCTCCATGCCGGCATCGACCAGGTATTGCTGCGCGGCCGGGCGCCCTGGACGCTCAGCCATCACGGCGCGGACCATGCCGCGACCGGCCGCCGCGAGGACCATGAGCCGATCGAATACCCGAAGCCGGATGGCGTTGTGTCCTTCGACAAGCCCTCCTCGGTCTATCTTTCCGGCACCAACCACGAGGAAGACCAGCCCGTCCATCTGGTGCTGAAGGATGCGGACATACCGATCCGCGTCAATCTCGCCGAATTTGATGCGCCTGAGCAGCGCTACTGCCCGGCCGGGGTCTATGAGATCGTCGAGGACGGCGGCGGGCCGCGTCTGCAGATCAATGCGCAGAACTGTGTCCACTGCAAGACCTGCGACATCAAGGACCCGACCCAGAATATCGTCTGGACGGTGCCGGAAGGCGGCGGCGGGCCCAATTATCCGAACATGTGAGGCCGCCTGCATGCGCGCTTTCCTTCTGGCATTCGCGCTTCTGCTGTCGGCGGCCTGCCGCCCGCAGGCCGCGCCGGCCCTGACGGACTGGCTTGCGGCTGGCTATGCGGAGCAGCAATTCGATCTCGATGCGGCCATCGGCTTCTACCGGCGCACCCTGGACGCGGATCCGAACAATCTCAAAGTGCAGGGCCGCCTGCTGCGAACGCGGATCGCCGCGGGCGATGCCGGAGAGAGTCTTGCCCTCGCCCGGCGAATGGAGGCGTCCCTGCCGGCCGGCGGATCGGACGGCAAGACGGCGCTCGACGGTGCCCTGGTGGCGCTACGCCTCGCCGCGGCGGAAATGAGGCGGGACGACTGGCGGGCGGCGGCCATGCGGCTCGAAGGTCCCGAAAGCAGGCTGTTGCCCGCTGCGGTCCGGCTGCTTGCCCTTGCCTGGGCACGGCACGCGGCGGGCGACGACGCCGCGGCGGAAAAGGCGCTTTCCGAAGCGGATCAGGTCCGGGGCGCCGGGGGCTGGGCGCAGCTGCACCGTGCCCTCATTCATCGAGCCGGCGGCCGCATGGCGGAGGCCCGCAACGCATTTGAAAGCCTTGGCGAGACGGGCGCCGGGATGCGCGGCCTGTTGGCGGCGGCGGCATTTCAGGCAGAAATGGGCGACACCGAAGCCGCGGGCCGGCAGTTGCAGCGCTATCGGCTCATGGGCGGGAGTCTCGATATTGACGACCCGACCGGACTCGAACCGCCGGTCTCGACGCCGGCCGCAGGCGCCGCCGAAGCGCTCTACGCCATCGCCGATGTATTTCACCGCCGCCGCGTCCCCATGGCGCTGATCTATGCCCGGTTGGCGGTCATGCTTGATCCCGGCCATCACGCCGCCATGTTGCTGGCCGGCGACATTCTCGCCGACCGGGAACGGTATGACGAAGCGGCGACGGCCTACCGCGCCGTACCGGCTGACTCGATCTGGAAGCCGGCCGCAAAGAAGCGTCGCGCGCGGGCCTATGCCGCGCAGGGCCGGTTCGAGGACGCCGCCGCGCTTCTGGAGGCGGAGGCGACTTCCCGCCCGCAAGACCCGTATCCGCTCGGCGAACTTGGCCATCTGCTGCGCGGCGAGCAGCGTTATGAAGCCGCCGTGACCGCCTATGACCGCGCGATCGCCCGGATCGAGGGAAAGGCCGACCCCCTGCACTGGCGGCTCTATTATGGCCGCGGCATCGCGTTCGAGCGCACCCGCCGCTGGGCGCGTGCCGAGCAGGACCTTCTGAAGGCGCTGGATTTCGTACCCGACCACGCCTATGTGCTGAACTATCTCGGCTATTCCTGGGTCGATCGCGGCGAACGTTACGAACGCGCTGAAGAAATGCTGGCCAAGGCCGTCGATCTGCAGCCAAGGGACGGCTATATCGCCGATAGCCTCGGCTGGGTGTATTTCCGCACTGGCCGCTATGACGAAGCCGTGGGACAACTTGAGCGCGCTGTGGCGCTAAAGCCCCTGGATCCGGTGGTGAACGAGCATCTGGGCGACGCCTATTGGAGGGTTGGCCGCCGGCTGGAGGCCCGGTTCCAGTGGCGGCGCGCCCTCGACTTCGATCCCGACCCGGAGCGCGTCGAAGGCCTGCAGCAGCGGCTCGATTGCGGCCTCGACTGCGGTTGAGCACCGGCGGACGGCGCGGTTGAGTCCCGTGTTGCGCGAAAGGGCGCCGGCGAAGGTCAACCTCTATCTGCATATTGTCGGGCGGCGCGCGGACGGACTGCACCTGCTGGAGAGCCTCGTCGTCTTTGCGGAAGCCGGCGATGTGCTTCATGGCGAGCCGGCGGACGAGCTCAGCCTGAAGGTCACCGGGCCGTTCGCAGGCGCGCTGGCGGATGAGGCCGACAATCTGGTGCTGCGGGCAGCGCGGGCGCTGGCGCCGGGGCAGGGCGCAAGGCTGGTGCTGGAGAAGAACCTGCCGGTGGCGGCCGGGCTCGGCGGCGGCTCGGCCGATGCGGCGGCCGCATTTCGCCTGCTCTCGCGGCTGTGGGGCGTCGAGGCCGGTCCGGAAGCGCTGGCGACGGGTCTCGGCGCGGATGTGCCGGTCTGCCTCGCCGGGCGGACAGCCGGCGTCGCCGGCGTCGGCGAGCGGTTGACGCCCCTGCCGGACTGGCCGGTGCCACCTCTGCTGCTTGCTAATCCCGGCGTTGCGCTTTCGACGCCGGCGGTTTTCGGCGCGCGGCGCGGCCCGTTCCGGGAGAGTCGCCCCTGGCCCCGGACGGCGGAGGACCTCGCCGGCTGCGCGAATGATCTCACGGAAGCCGCCCTGTCGCTCGCGCCGGAGATTGGCGATGTGCTGGCGGCGCTGGAGAGGCTCGACGGCGCGCTTTTCGCCCGCATGTCCGGCAGCGGCGCCACCTGCTTCGCCGCCTTCGCCGACAGCGCCGCCCGCGACCACGCGCGCGCGGCGCTGCGCGACCGCCATCCGGCCTGGTGGATCGCCTGAAGGCCCGCCTCCCTCGACACGCGGCTGGCGTCGCTACTCGGGATGGGAACACAGGGACGTGGAGACGGCAGGGGACGCTGCCGCCGTCCTTTGTCACCCCCGCGAAAGCGGGGGTCCAGGCTACCGGGATATTGCCGGTTGGCATCGGCAGTGCCGGGTCCCGGCTTCCCCGCTCGGAGGCGGGGGCCGGGATGACACTTCGGGTCGGCCGGTGTCCCGGTTCTCCCGTTATCCCGAGCAGCGCCCGCTCCAGCGGGCCCGTATCGAAGGGCGGCTCCCTACAGGGCGGCGATTACAGGTTCAGGAAATTGAGGGGCAAGCCGGGGCGGGGCCAGGGCAGGGAGACCAGCCGGCCGGACATGGAAAGGGTGACAAAGGCAGTGCCGAGCCCCGGGCCGCCGAAGGCGATATTGGTTGTCACCGGGTCCGGCATCGGCACATGCTCCACGGGGCCGCCATCGGGCGGGATCACCGTGATGCCGCCATTTTGGATCGTGGCGACGCAAATGCGGCCGTCGGCCTCCACCGCGAGCGAATCGAAATATTGCAGGCCTGGCGCCCCGTAAAGGCAGCGCCCGCGATGGCCGCGAACACGCCTGCCGCCGGAGCCGGCGATGACGCCCGGCGCCTCCAGGTCGAAGGCGATAAGACGCGCGGCCTCGGTCTCGGCCACATAAACGCGATCCTCCTCCGGCGAGAGGCCGACGCCGTTCGGCCCGTGGAGCGGCCAGACGACCTCGCGGACCGGGCCGCCGCCTGCCGGCGCGTAGAAGAGGCCGGTCACATCGCGCACCCGCCCGCGCTCCTTGCCGTGGTCGGTGAACCAGAGGCCGCCGGTGCGGTCAAAGACGAGATCGTTCGGCCCCTTTAGCGGCTCACCCTCGCATTCGCGCCAGACGGTCTCCACTTCGCCAGTCTCCAGATCGATGCACTGGATCGAGCCGCCGGCGTAGTCGCGCGCGCATCCCACCGGAAAGACCTTGCCGTCGCGGTCGAACCATTCGAGGCCGCCATTGTTGCAGACCCAGAGACGGCCGTCCGGGCCGAGCGCGGCGCCGTTGGGGCCGCCGCCGGTTTCCGCCGCGACCGTCCGCGCGCCGTCCGGAGCGATGCGTGTAATGCGCCCGGCCGCGATCTCGCAGACCAGCACATCGCCACCTGGCAGCGCCACCGGCCCCTCGGGAAAGCGGAGCCCGCTTGCGATTTCCTTGAGCGCCACCATGTCGCGTGCGTCCCTCCCGTTCGTTATACTCGCCGACTGCAACCGCAGGGAGCGGCCCCATGGACGGAAGCCCGACGATCCATTTCAGCGCCTGCCCGCATGACTGCCCCTCGACCTGCGCGCTCGAGGTCGAACGCTTCGATGCGCACAGCATCGGCCGCGTCCGCGGTGCCCGCGAAAACGATTACACCGCCGGCGTGGTCTGCGCAAAGGTCGCGCGCTATGCCGAGCGCATCCACCATCCCGACCGCCTGCTGCACCCGCTGGTGCGCACCGGCCCCAAGGGCTCCGGGCGCTTCGAGCGCATTTCCTGGGAGGACGCGCTCGACCTCTGCGCGGAGAAGTTCCTGGAGGCCGAGGCGAAGTTCGGGCCGGAAACCGTCTGGCCCTACTACTATGCCGGCACGATGGGCCTGGTGCAGCGCGACGGCATCAACCGGCTCCGCCACGCCAAACGCTATTCCGGCTTCCACGCCACGATCTGCACCACGCTCGCCTGGAACGGCTTCATCGCCGGCACGGGAAAGCTCGCCGGCTCCGACCCGCGCGAGATGGCGAAGTCCGACCTCCTGGTCATCTGGGGCACCAACCCCGCCAACACCCAGGTGAATGTGATGACGCATGCGGTCCGCGCCCGCAAGGAACGCGGCGCGCGCATCGTCGTCATCGACGTCTATCGCAACGAGACGGCGAAGCAGGCCGACCGATTCCTTTGCGTGCGCCCCGGCACGGACGGCGCGCTCGCCTGCGCAATCATGCATGTGCTGTTCCGCGACGGCCATGCCGACCGGGCTTATCTGGAGGCGATGACCGACGCGCCGGCGGAGCTGGAGGCGCATCTGGCGAGCCGCACGCCGGAATGGGCGGAGGCGATCTCGGGCGTGCCGGCCGCCGAGATCGAGGCGCTGGCGGGCGAGATCGGACGCACGAAGCGCACCTATCTCCGGCTCGGCTATGGCTTTGCGCGCCAGCGCAACGGCGCGGCGAACATGCACGCCGCCTCCTGCATCGCCGCGGTTACTGGCGCCTGGCAATATGAAGGCGGCGGCGCCTTCCACAATAACGGCGCGATCTATGGCTGGGACAAGTCGCTGATCGAAGGGCTGGATGTGCGCGACCCCGGCATACGCCTGCTCGACCAGACGCGCATCGGCCCGGTGCTGGCCGGCAATCCCGCGGACCTGCAGGGCGGGCCGCCGGTGACAGCCTTGCTGATCCAGAACACCAACCCGATGATGGTGGCGCCCGAGCATCTTCTGGTCCGCGCCGGTTTCGAGCGCGAGGATCTGTTCACCTGCGTGCATGAGCAGTTCATGACGGCGACGGCGCAGATGGCCGATCTTGTGCTGCCGGCAACCATGTTCCTGGAGCATGACGACATCTACCAGGGCGGCGGGCACAGCTATGTCATTGCTGGTCCGAAGATCGTCGAGCCGCCGGGCGAATGCCGGTCGAACCACGAGGTGACGGCGGCGCTTGCCGCCCGGCTCGGCGTCGATCATCCGGGCTACGCCATGACCGCCGCCGAGGTGGCCGACGCCACCCTCCGGCGCTCCGGCTATCCGGGCTTCGAGGAGCTGAAGCGGGAACGCTGGGCGGATGCGCAGCCGGACTTCCGCACGGCGCATTATCTTGATGGCTTCGCCTGGCCGGACGGCAAATTCCGCTTCAAGCCGGACTGGGAGGCCTTCGCGCCGCGCGCCCACAATATCGGCGCCGCCATGCCGCGCCTGCCGGACCATTGGGATGCGATCGACAACGCCACGGCAGACAAGCCCTTCCGCATGGCGACCTCGCCGGCGCGCGGCTATCTCAACTCCTCCTTCACCGAGACGCCGACCTCCCGGCAGCGCGAGGGGCGGCCGACCGTGATGATCCATCCCGAGGACGCGGACGCGCTCGGCATCGCCGATGGCGGGCGCACGCGGGTCGGCAACGACAAGGCCTCGGTCGTAGTCCACGCCCGGCATTTCGACGGGGTCCGGCGCGGCGTCGTCATCGTCGAGAGCATCTGGCCGCATGAGGCCTTCGAGGAAGGGCTCGGCATCAACGCGCTCACCTCCGCCGACCCGGCCCCGCCCGTGGGCGGCGGCGTGTTCCACGATACGGCGGTCTGGGTGCGCGCCGCCTGATGGCGGTTGCGCTCGAAGCGGTCGCGGCCGCGACCGAGGGGCGCTTGCACGGCGACGGGAGGCTTGCGGTCGAGCGCCTGGTGCATCCGGTCGAAGCGCGCGGGGCCGAAGACCTCATCTTCCTGATGGAGGCGCGCCACGCCGCCATGCTGGCGGACTCGCCGGTGCGCGCCGCCGTGCTGCCGGAAGGATCGGAACCGCCCGCGGGCGCGCTCGACGCCTGGGTCGAGGTGGCGGCGCCGCGCTATGCGCTGTCGGGGCTCGTGGCGCTGTTCGAGCCGGGGCCGCATGCGCCGCCCGGCGCGCATCCGAGCGCTGCCGTCGATGACAGCGCGGTGCTGGGTCCGGGCGTCTCGCTCGGACCGTTCGTGTCGGTCGGGCCGGGCGCGGAGATCGGCGCGGGCGTGCGCATCCTGTCCCACGCCTCCATCGGGGCCGGGGCGCGCATCGGGCCCGACTGCCTGATTCATGCAGGCGTGCGCATCGGCGAAGGGGCGGTGCTCGGCGCGCGCGTCATCCTGCAGGCCGGTGTCGTCATCGGCGCGGACGGCTTCAGCTATGTGACGCGCGGGCCGGCCTCCTTCGAGGTCGCGCGGCGTTCCGGGGATTTCCACGGCGTCGTCAATGAGCGCGTCCGGCGCATCGGCTCGCTCGGCCGGGTCGAACTCGGCGACGATGTGGAGGTCGGCGCGAATAGTTGCATAGACCGCTCCAATATCGGGGCGACCCGCATCGGCGCGCGCACCAAGATCGATAATCTGTGCCAGATCGGCCACAACATCACCATCGGCGAGGACTGCCTGATTTCCGGCAAGACCGGCATCGGCGGCAGCACGCGCATAGGCGACCGGGTGGTGCTGGGGGGCGCGGCCATGCTCGCCGACCATATCGAGATCGGCGACGATGCGGTGGTCGGCGGCGCGGCGGCGGTGTGGAAGTCCGTGCCGGCGGGCCAGGTATGGGTCGGCTATCCGGCCCGGCCCAAATCCGTCTATATCACCGCCCAGGCGCATCTGGCCCGCATGAGCCGCCTGGCCGACCGCGTTCGCCGCCTCGCCGCCCGCGTGCTCGCGCTGGAAGGCGGTCGGGACTGACGGCAAGGCCGCGTCGGCCGGGTAGCGGGTCGCGAGGGCGGGGCCACGCACCGCCCTTCATGGATGGTATCCCGGAACGCCGGCTGCCGCTCACGGCCGCATGCGGAACCAGCTGGGGCCGGTTTCGCGGAGCGGCGCGGAGAGATTGGCGAACTCGCAGAGCAGCGGGCGGGTGTTGCGCGGGTCCACGATCTCCTCGATCCAGAAGGACTCCGCCGAGCGGAAGGGCGAGCGCAGCTTGTCCAGCCGCTCCTCGATCTCGGCGAGCTTGGCGTCCGGGTCCTCGGCCGCATCCAGATCGGCCCGGTAGGCCGCCTCGATGCCGCCTTCCAGCGGCAGCGACCCCCAGAATCCCGAGGGCCAGGCATAGCGATAAGAAAGCCGGCCGCCATTCTGGTGCGCCGCGCCCGCCACGCCGAAGACATTGCGCAGTATGACCGCGCACCAGGGAATGGTCGTCTGCCAGATCGCCGACATCGCCTCGACGCCGTAGCGGATGGTCGCCTCGCGCTCGGATTTCGAGCCGATCAGGAAGCCCGGGCAATCGACCAGATAGACCATCGGCAGGTGGAAGGTCTGGGCGAGATCGACGAAGCGGCGCACCTTGCGGCAGGCATCCGCCGTCCAGCCGCCGCCGAAGAAATAGGGGTCGGACGCCATCACCGCCACGGGCCAGCCGTCGAGTCGCGCGAAGCCGGTGGCGACCGACCGGCCCCATTCCCGCCCGAACTCGAAGAACGTGCCCCGGTCCACCACCGCCTCGATGATGGGGCGCACGCGATAGACCTTGCGCCGGTCGCGCGGCACGGCCTCGATCAGCCAGTCCTCGCGCCTTTCGGGATCGTCGGTCTGCGGCCCCTGCTCGGCGAGGCTGTCGATGGAGGAGGGCAGATAGGAGAGGAAGCGACGCGCGAGGTCGAAGGCGTGCTCCTCACTGTCGGCCGCATAATCGATGGCGCCATTGCGGGCATGGATCTTCCAGCCGCCGAGCTCCTGCTTGTCGAGCTTCTCGCCGAGGCGCTCGACCACGGGCGGGCCGGCGACGAACAGCGCCGCCTTCTCCTTCACCAGCACGGAGAAATGCGCCGCCGCCAGATGCGCCGCGCCGAGCCCGGCGACCGAGCCGAGCCCCAGCGCCACGCGCGGCACCGTGCCCATGTTCTCGACCACCCATTCCCAGCCCTTGACGCCCGGCACATTCGAGCGGCCCTCGGTCTCGATGGTCTTGACCGAGCCGCCGCCGCCCGAGCCTTCCACCATGCGCACCAGCGGCAGGCGAAGCTGGTTCGCCATCTGCTCGCACATGATGTGCTTTTCCTTGATGGTGGCGTCGGCCGAGCCGCCGCGCACGGTGAAATCGTCGCCGCCGACGACGACGGGCCGCCCGTCCAGCCGCGCGCGCCCGAAGACGAAATTGGACGGCAGCAGATGCTCCAGGTCGTTGCGGCGGTCATAATTCGCGAGGCCGGCGATGGCGCCGAGCTCGTGGAAGCTGCCCTCATCGACCAGCGCCGCGATGCGCTCGCGGACATTGAGCCGCCCGCCATCGCGCTGGCGCCTGACGCGCATCTCGCCGCCAAGCTTGAGCGCGAAAGCCTCGCGGCGGCGCAATTCGTCGAGTTCGGGCTGCCAGTTCATGGCCGGGTTCCTGTCGTTCTTTGTCTCGCTTCGGGCCGGATGCTACCCTGTCCTGCGCGTCCTTGGCGAGGGCGTTGCCGGCGCGGCGCAGAGGCGCGGCGTCCGGTGAACCGGGGGCGGCTTCCATGCGTCTTTTCCTCTACCGGCCCGATTACGAGCGTCTGGCCGGGCGGCTCGAGGCCTTTCCGGGCCTCGACATCGCCGCCATGGACGACGAACGCAGAGTGCGGCATGCGCATGGTGCTCCGATCGACCGGCGCGCCGTCGATCCGGTGGCCGCCTACGCCTCCACCGACCTCTATACGCGCGGGCCCGTGCGCGCCTTTTTCGGCGTGCTGCGCCATGCCGGCGCGCTCGGCTGGCTGCAATCCGGCGGCGCGGGCTATGACGCGCCGATCTTCCCGGTGCTGGCGGCGCGCGGTGCGCTGATCTGCAACAGCAACGCCGCCGGCCCGGCAGTCGCGGACTATGTCCTGGCCGGCGTGATGGAGGCGTTCCACCCCATCGCGGAACGCCGCGCGCAGCAACAGGGCCGGGAGTGGCGGCGCCTCGACTTCCGGGAGTTGTCGGACACCCGCTGGCTGGTCATCGGCATGGGCCATATCGGCCGCGCGGTGGCGCAGCGCGCAAGGGGGTTCGACGCGCATGTGACCGGCATGCGCCGCCATCCCGCCGGGGACGAGCCGGCGGACGCCATGATCGGGCCGGCGGCGCTCGCCTCCGCCCTGCCGGAGGCCGATGTCGTCGTGCTGACCGCGCCGCTGACGGACGAGACGCGCGGCATGGTCGATGCGGCCTTCCTCGACGCGATGAAGGCGGGGTCGGTGCTGGTGAATGTCGCGCGCGGCGGCCTGGTGGACGAGGCGGCGCTGCTCGCCGCGCTCGACCGGGGCCGGCCGGCGCATGCGGTGCTGGACGTGTTCGAGGAGGAGCCGCTGCCCGCCTGGAGCCGCTTCTGGGCGCATCCGCGCGTGCTCATGACCGCGCATTGCGCCGCCTCCTCGCCTGGCACCGTCCGGCGGAACGACGCGCTCTTCCTCGACAATCTGGCGCGCTTCCTCGCCGGCAGGCCGCTCAGGCAGCAGGTCGACCCCGCAATGCTCGCCCGCGCCGGCCGCTGACTCCGCCTGCCGGCCTACTCCGGTCCGTCCCCGGTCCAGACGGCAAGCTCGTGGCCGTCGGGGTCGGCGAAGTGGAAGCGCCGGCCACCGGGGAAGGGGTAGGCCGGCTTCACGATTCTGCCGCCGGCCTCCTCGATGCGCCTCTGCGTGGCGTCGAGGTCGTCGGCGTAAAGCACGACCAGCGGGCCGCCCGGCTTCGGGCCGCCTTCCAGCGCATTGAAGCCGCCCTTCATCCGCCCGTCGGTAAACTCGGCGTAGCCGGGGCCGAAATCGGTGAAGCGCCAGCCGAAGGCCTCGCCGTAAAAGGCCTTCGCGCGGGCGGTATCCGCGACCGCGAGCTCGATATAGTCGATGCGCAGGGCGGTGCCCGCCGCGTCCTCACGCCCGGCCATGATCGCCCTCCGGACGCACGCGGGTCATCAATATCAGGCCGATCGCGAGCAGGGCCAGGATCGGGACCACGCCCACGCGCTGGCTGCCGGAGAGGTCGGTCGCCAGCGCGACCAGGAAGGGCGCGAGGAAGGAGGTCGCCTTGCCGGTCAGCGCGTAGAGCCCGAAGGCCTCCGCCATATGCGCTCCGTCCGCCTGATGCACCAGCATGGTGCGGGACGATGCCTGCAGCGAGCCGGCCGTCGCGCCGATGACGGCGCCGCAGGCATAGAAGGCCGCCATCGGCAGCACGGACGGCGCTTCGGCCGTGCCCACGGCCAGGAACAGCACCTCGTTGGGCGCGATCGTCATGATGGCGGCTGCGGCCACCGTGAGCAGCAGGATGCTGGCCAGGATCACCGGCTTCGGCCCCCGCCGCGCATCCTGCAGCCCGCCGAACCAGGAGCCGATGGCGCCGGTGACCAGGATGACGAGGCCGAACAGGCCGAGTTCGAACATCCCCCAGCCGAGCACGCCGGAGGCGTAGATGCCGCCGAAGACGGCGATGCCCAGAATCGCGTCCCGGTAGAACATCGAGGCCAGCAGATAGGTGAGCAGGCTCGGCCGCGCCGGCAGGCCGGCGAGCGTCGCCTTCAGGCTTTTCAGGCCCTCGCCGACAATGCCGGCGGTCCCGCGCACGCGCCGGCCGACATCCGGGGACCAGAGGAAGAAGGGCACCATGAAGACGACATACCAGAGCGCCGAGAACGGTCCGGTCGCGCGTGCGCCCTCGCCCTGGGCGGGGTCGAGGCCAAGGATCGGGGCGATGCCGAGCATCGTCATGTCCGAGCCGGGCGCCGGCGTCATCAGGCCGAGCACGATGATGAGCGCGGCGAGGCCGCCCCAGTAGCCGAAGGCCCAGCCGGAGCCCGATATGCGCCCGAGCGCCTCGCGCGGGCCGAGCTCCGGCAGCAGCGAGTTGACGAACACGGTGGCGAGCTCCGCCCCGATCAGCGCCGCCACCAGGAAGGCGAGCACCGGCAGTGGGTCCGCCATGCCCGGCACAGCGGTCCAGAGCCCCGCGACGCCGACGAGATAGAGCGCCGAGAACGCCAGGATCCACGGCTTGCGCGGCCCCTGCGCATCCGCGATCGAGCCAAGTACCGGCGCCGCGAGCGCCATCAGCACCGAGCCCGCCGCCATGGCATAGCCCCATGTCGCCTGGCCGCTGACGACATCCTCGGCGACGCGCGAGGCGAAATAGGGGCCGAAAACGAATGTGGTGACGACGGTGTTGAAGGGCTGGTTGGCCCAGTCGAAGGCCATCCAGCCCCAAACGCCCCTGCTTCCGGCTTTCATCGGCGCCTCCCTTGCCACGGCCGGCCCGGCAGCCGCCCGGCAGTCTAAACTGCCGCCGCCGCCGGGTCACACCGGACCGCGCCCTGAAACAGGCCGGAAGCCACCCCCGGGTGGATGTGTCATGGAATGTCATGAAGTGTCATGTTTTGTTCCCTGTCGCCCCGCCTGCCGGCGCCGGGACCCTGTATCGCGCGCGTTTCGCATGCGCGCGGGCGCATGGCAGCGCCGGCGCGGTTCGCGCACCTGATTGCGCCCGCGCGCGAAGCAAATGCAGGACATAGCTCTCCCTCCTGTTTCTACGGGTTCATTTTTTCGCGCCGGCGCGAAAAGAGGAGGCAAACCGGCCCCATGGATGCCGGCTCCCTCCTCCGCACTCATCCTACCACGGATTTCCTGGTGTCAAGTCCCGATGGGAAAAAATGCCCGGGCGTGGTGGATGGCTCCCTGGACCCCGGCTCGGCGCTGACGCGCCGTCCGGGGTGACAAGGAGGGGTGCGGGAGCGACAAGAGGGGCTGCGCCCCATCTGCGGCGACAGGGGGAGGGACCGCCCCTGCTCCCCCAACTGTCGTTCCGGCCTCCCAATTTGTCATCCCGGGCCCCCAAACTGTCGTCCCGGACTTGATCCCATAAGCGCTAACTTGTTTTGCATTGGTTTTGCAGTCCGGTTATTCTGGCTGCGGATTAGTGCGGGGCGTTTTGGTTATGGAAGAGGACTGGTGGGTTTTGCGGTCGCTTTTGCCGTCGGGCTGGCGCGAGCTGGGGCGTGTGAGCGGGGCGCTGAAGGGGTTGCGCACGGCCAAGTCGGCGGAGGTTTCGCTTCGGGTTCTGCTGCTTCATCTGGGGTGCGGACATTCTCTTCGCGAGACGTCGGTGCGGGCGCGGGAGTCGGGTCTGGCGCGTCTGTCGGATGTGGCGGTTCTGAAGCGCCTTCGCAAGTCGTCGGGCTGGCTTCGGGGTCTGTGCGCGGCGCTGTTGCGCGAGCGCGGTGCGGCGCCGTGCGGAGGTTTCGAGGTGCGGACGTTCGATGCGACCACGGTGCGCGAGCCGGGCCGCACGGGATCGTTGTGGCGGGTTCATTACAGCCTGCGGCTGCCGTCGCTGCGTTGCGATTTCTTCGAGGTGACGCCGGCGCGCGGGTCGGGCATCTTCAACTCATGGAACGCCATCTCACACGCCCTCGCAGAACCGCCAAGACGAAGAAAACCGCAACTCAATCAATGGTTCGAACCATGACAAGTTAGCGCTTATGGGACTTGATCCGGGACGACAATTGGAGGGCCGGGGCGACAATGCGGGCTCGTGACCGCAGCCATGAGTCTCAACTCCAAACCGCTGGTATCAGCGCTCGGGGCCTGCGGGCTCGCGCCCGTAGCGGTGCAAACCCGCACCTTCGGTCTTGAGCCAGCGTTCGGCGGCGTCTGTTTCCGGGCAGAGGCGGTGGCAGAGGCGCCAGAAACGGGGGCTGTGGTTCATCTCGCGGAGATGGGCGACCTCATGCGCGGCGAGATAATCCAGCACGAAGGGCGGAGCCATGACCGGGCGCCAGGAGAAGTTGAGCCGCCCGGCGGCGCTGGCGCTGCCCCAGCGCGTCTTCTGGTCCCTTATGGACAGGCCGCGCGGGCGCACGCCGAGCGCGGCGGCATAGCGGGCCACGGCGTCCCCGAAGGCGCGCCGCGCTTCGCGCCTGAGCCAGGATTCGACCAGCCGCTCGCAGCCGGCGGCGGTGGCCAGCAGAATGCGGTCCTCCTCCAGGCGCAGCGGGTCCCGGAGCCCCGGAACGACGCAAATCCGGCGCGGACGGCCGCGGAACGGCACCGTCTCGCCGGGATGAAAGGGCACAGGCGCCGGCGCATCGCGCAGCCGGCGTTCCAGCCAGTCGCGCCGGCTTTCGAGAAAAGCGAACCCGGCCGCCTCGCCCGCGCCGGGCGGCAGCGTCAGCCGGACCTCGCCGCTTCGGATGCTGAGCGAGATGCGCCGTGCGCGCCCATTGCACCGGACGGCGACCGGGACATCGCGCGCGCCGAGCCGGACCGCCCTATAGCGCCCAGTCGACAATATGGCGCTCCAGGTCTTCCTGTTCGGTCCCGGCCTCGTCTTCGGAGATGACCTTGCCGCGCACGGACATCTGGGCGAGATGCACCGTTTCCGGGTCGCCGGAGACCAGCGGATGCCACCAGTAGAGGTCCTTGCCTTCATGCAGCAGGCGGTAGGCGCAGCTCGACGGCATCCAGGCAATTTCGGCGATATTGTCCGGCGAGAGCCGGATGCAGTCCGGCACGCGGGCCTTGCGGTTGACATAGTCGGCGCAGCGGCAGCTTTCGGTGTCGAGCAGCCGGCAGGCGACGCAGGTCGGCTCGATCTCGCCCGTATCCGCCCATTCGATCTTGAGCAGGCAGCACTTGCCGCAGCCGTCGCAGAGCGATTCCCACTCCCCGGGCGTCATCTCGTCGAGCCGCTTCTCGCGCCAGAAGGTCACGCCCGCCGCCCGCGGCGCTTGCCGCCCGGCGCCTCCTGCCGCTCTTCGCCGGTGAGACCCAGCGCCCACATCGCCGCGAGCACGCCGCCCTTCGCCACCGGCAGCAGCGCCGCGATGAGCGCCAGCGCCAGCGCGGGCCAGACCAGCGCCTGCAGCCAGAGCGGCGGCGTCCAGTTCTGCTCCGCGAACAGCAGCAGCGGCACGACGACATGGCCCGCGACCAGGATGGCGATATAGGGCGGGAAGTCGTCGGCGCGGATATGGCCGAGCGCCTCGCCGCATTCGCCGCAGGCCGCCACGGGACGCAGATAGCCAGCGAACAGCGCGCCCTGCCCGCAAGCCGGGCAGCGCCGGCGAAGGCCGTTGCGAAGGGCGGGTCCGAGCGCGCGCGCCATGCCCGGCACACTGGCCCCGCTGCCATGAAGGGTCAAGCGGCGCCCGCGAGGGCGCGGTCGAGGTCACGGATCAGGTCCCCGGGATGCTCCAGGCCGAGGGAAAGGCGGATCATGTCGTCGCCAATGCCGACCGCCGCGCGGCCCTCCGCCCCGATGCGCTGATGGGTGGTCGAGGCCGGGTGCGTGACGAGGCTTTTCGCGTCGCCCAGATTGTTGGAGATCGGGATGAGCCGAAGCGCATCCAGCAGGCCAAAGGCCTCGCGCCGCCCGCCCTCGATCTCGAACGTCACGACCGTGCCGCCCTCCGTCATCTGCCGCCGCGCGAGCGCCGCCTGCGGATGGGAGGCGAGGAAGGGATAGATGACCCGTTTCACCCCCGCCCGCCCCTCCAGCCAGCGCGCCACCTCCAGCGCCGTCCGGCACTGGCGCTCGATCCTGACCGCGAGCGTCTCCAGACCCTTCAGCAGCACCCAGGCGTTGAACGGACTCATGCTGGGGCCGGTATGGCGGATGAAGGGCTGGAGGTCCTCGTCACAGAACTTGCGCGTGCCCAGGATCGCGCCGCCGAGGCAGCGGCCCTGCCCGTCGATATGCTTGGTGGCGGAATAGACGACCACATCGGCGCCGAGCTCCAGCGGCTTCTGCAGGAGCGGCGTAGCGAACACATTGTCGATCACCACCTTGGCGCCGGCGGCATGCGCCAGCTCCGAGACCGCTTTCAGGTCGATGATGTCGAGCTGCGGGTTGGTCGGCGTCTCCAGGAAGACCGCCCTGGCCGGCCGGGAAAGCGCCTGCTCCCAGGCCGCAAGGTCATTGCCGTCCACCAGCTCCGTCTCGATGCCGTAGCGCGGCAGGATATGGGTGCAGATATGGGCACAGGAGCCGAACAGCGCCCGCGAGCCGACCAGCCGGTCGCCCCGGCGCAAGAGGCCGAGCAGCGCGGTGAACACGGCCGACATGCCGCTCGCCGTGGCCGCGCCCGCCTCCGCGCCCTCGATAGCGCTGAGCCGGTCGATGAACATCTGCACGGTGGGGTTGCCGTAGCGGCTGTAGATATAGCGGTCCCGCGCGCCGTCGAAAGCCTCGGCGGCCTCCTCGGCCGAGCCATAGACATAGCCGGAGGTCAGGTAGAGCGCCTCGGCGGTCTCCTCGAATTGGCTGCGCTGGATACCGCCATGAACGGCGGTCGTGTCCGCATGGAGCGGATCGGGCAATCGGGGCATGGGCGTCTCCCTGGGTTGCCGGTTGGCGGGCCCACGGAAATGCCTCCCGTGGCGCTTTAGCACTTGGTGACGCGGCTGCAAGCTGCCCGATCAAATCCCGCGGAGCCGGCGCGGAGCCGGCATCGCCGCCCTTATGGAATGCCGGCCGGGCTCCGTCAAGCGGCTACAGGGCTCCTACCGCCGCGCACGGAAGAAGGTCTTGAGGAGGGCGGCGGCTTCTTCTTCCATCAGGCCGCCGACCACCTCCGGGCGGTGGGTGCAGGTCTCGCGGTCGAAGACGCGCGCGCCGTGGTCCACGCCGCCGCCCTTCGGGTCCCAGGCGCCGAAGACAAGCCGCGCGATCCGGGCATGCGCCGCCGCCTGCGCGCACATCGCGCAGGGCTCGAGCGTGACGACCAGCGTGCAGCCATCGAGGCGCGGCCGGCCGCGCGCCGCCGCCGCCCGGCGGAGCGCGAGCATCTCCGCATGCGCCGTCGGGTCGGCGGCCGCCTCGACCTCGTTATGCGCCTCTGCCAGCGCCTGTCCGTGCGCGTCGAGCAGCACCGCGCCCACCGGCGCATCGGCGGGCGTCCGGGCCGCGGCCGCCTCCGCCAGCGCGAGCGCCCGTTGCATTGCCCGGCGAAGCGTGTAGATGGGCGCCATGACGCGTCTTCCAGTCATCGGCCTTACCACCGACCGGGAACCCGCCGGCGGCTATTCCAGCCTGCCGTGGTATGCGCTGCGCTGCAACTATGCGGGCGCGGTGAGCGCGGCCGGCGCCATCCCGCTGCTGCTGCCCCACGAAACGACCCATGCCGAGGCCTATCTCGACCGTATAGACGGGCTCCTGGTGACGGGTGGGGCCTTCGATGTCGATCCGGCGCTGTTCGGCGCGGCGGACCGGCATGAAACCGTGTCGATGAAACCCGGACGCACCGATTTCGAGCTGGCCATGGTCCGGGGCGCACTCGCCCGCGACATGCCGCTGCTCGGGATTTGCGGCGGCCAGCAATTGCTGCATGTGGCGCTGGGCGGGCGGCTGATCCAGCATATCCCGGACGAGGTGCCGGGCGCGCTCGCCCATGAACAGCCGAACCCGCGCACCGAGCCCGGCCATGCGGTCGCCGTGGAGCCCGGCACGCGGCTGGCGGCGATCGTCGGGGCGGACATGCTCCATGTGAACAGCGCGCACCACCAGGCTGCGGCCGACGAGCCGCCCGGCGTCGCCGTCAATGCGCGCGCCCCGGACGGCGTGATCGAGGGCATCGAGGCGCCGGGCTACCGCTTCTGCCTCGGCGTGCAGTGGCACCCGGAGTTCCATATCGACCCCGGCGACGCGCGCATCGTCGAGGCCTTCGTGGCGGCCGCGCGCGACGCCATGCCGTGAGCGGCGAGCGCATCGCAAAGCGGATCGCGCGGGCCGGCGTCTGCTCGCGGCGCGAGGCCGAGCGGCGCATCTTCGCCGGGCGGGTCCGCCTGAACGGGCGCGCACTCCGGGACCCGGCGGTGAATGTCGGACCGGACGACCTGGTGGAGGTGGACGGCGCCGCGCTCGCCGCGCCGGAGCCGGCGCGCCTCTGGCGCTACCACAAGCCCGCCGGCCTTGTGACCACGGACTACGACCCGGAAGGCCGGCCGACCGTGTTCGAAAGCCTGCCGGCGCATCTGCCGCGCGTGGTCAGCGTCGGGCGACTCGACCTCGCCTCGGAGGGTCTGCTGCTGCTGACCAATGACGGCGCGCTCGCCCGCGAGCTCGAACTGCCGGCGCGCGGCTGGGTGCGCCGCTACCGGGCCCGGGTGCGCGGTCGGGTCGACGAGGCGCGGCTCGCCCGGCTCGCCAGGGGCGTCGAGATCGACGGCTGGCGCTACGGGCCGATCGCCGCGAGCCTCGACGAGCAGCGCGGCGGCAATGCCTGGCTCACCATCGGCCTCGCCGAGGGCCGCAATCGCGAGGTGCGCCGCGTGCTGGAGTATCTGGGCCACCCGGTGAACCGTCTTATCCGCATCGCCTATGGCCCCTTCCAGCTGGGCAAGCTTGCCCGCGGCGCCGTCGCCGAAATCCGCCGCAAGACGCTCAGGGAGCAACTCGGGCGGGAGGTCTAGAGCACGCCCCGCCCGGTGATCAGGCCAACCGCCACTGCACCAGCGTATAGGGCGGCGCGGCCTCGTCATGATGTTCGAAGACGGCCTCGACCTCGGCGCCGATGCGGACCTCTTGCATGGGGGCGCCGAGAAGGTTGCCGACCATGCGCACGCCGCCCGCTTCCGGCAGTTCCACCAGCACGACGATATAGGGGTCGCGGCCCCGGAGCGCCGGATGCACGGGGTGGTGGTTGCGCTCCCAGGAATAGATGCGGCCCCGATACCGGCCCTCCCGCCGCGGAACCTCCGCCCAGCCCATGTCGAAGGACCGGCAGGCATGGCAGCACCATTCCGGCCCCCACTGCCAGGCGTTGCAGGACCCGCAGCGCTGGACCGCGAGCCGCTCCTCCCGCGCTGCCGCCCAGAAGGGCTCGCTCAACTCGTCCGCGACCGGGCGCGGCATCCCTTCCGGCAGATAGCTCACAGCGCGGCCTCCGCTCCGAACACGGAACTGCTGACGGGCGTGACCATCGGGCCGGAGCCGACGACGGAAATCTCCGCGCCCTCGACCTGGTTGGGGGACTGGCCGCGGATCTGGCGCACGGCCTCGATATTCAGCTCCAGCCCGTGCATGTAGCACTCCGCCAGATTGCCGCCGCTGGTGTTGAGCGGCAGCTTTCCGCCGCGCCCCCCGGGGCGCTTATCGGAATTGGGCGGCGTTCCTGCGCCGCCATCCGCGCGCAGATTGTCGAGGGTGAGGAAGTCGTTCGCCTCGTCGGCCGCGAAGAAGCCGTGCTCGACCAGGCTCATCAGCACCCCGCCGGTGAAGTTCTCATAGGATTGCGCGACATCGACATCCGCCGCCCTGATTCCCGCCATGGCGAAGGCCCGCGGGGCGACGGTGGTGAAGCTGGAGGTGCCGTATAGCGGCGCATTATGGACCGGCGCGCCATTGCGGTATTCGGAGCCGGCCGCCGCGCCCAGCAGGTAGCAGGGCCGGTGCGGCAGGTCGCGCGCGCGCTCGGCCGCCACCAGCAATATGGCCGCCGCGCCGTCATTCTCCTGGCAACAATCGAACAGCCGGAACGGCTCGGTGATCCAGCGCGAGGCGTCGTAGTCCTCCTCGGAGAGCGGGCGGCCGTGCATCACCGCGCGCGGGTTCTGCTGCGCATGGTGGTAGGAGGCCATGGAGATGGCCCGGAGCGCGGAGCGTTCGATGCCATGCTCATGGGCGAAGCGCTGGTAGCGCATGGCGTATTTCTGTGCGGGCGACATGACGCCGTAAGGCACGGTGAAGGCGTCATGGCCGCCGGCCGCGCCGCCCGCCGCCGCCTGGCCGAAGCGCTGGAACTGCCCCTGGGCGAGCGCGCGGAACACGACCACGCAGCGCGCATAGCCGCAGGCGATGGCCGCGGCCGCATTCGCAATGGCGGCCGAGCCGCCGCCCCCGCCGCCGCCCCACTGCATGTTGGAGAAGGAAAGCTCCCGGCAGCCGAGCGCCGCCGCGATGCGCGAGGGGTCGTTGCGGTCGTTGGAATAGGAGGCGAAGCCGTCGATCTCCGTCGGGTCGATGCCCGCGTCCTCGGCCGCCGCCAGAATTGCCATCAGCGCGAGCTTGAACTCGGCGTGAGGACTCTGGCTGTGTTTCCAGTAGGTCGTCTCGCCGACGCCGGCGACCACCACCTTGCCCCTTATCGTGAATGCGTCCATGCACCCCGCCCCTCTCAGACGGCGCAAACCGTAGCCGGCCGGCCTCCCGGCGGCAAGGAAATGCGGGGCCCGGATCCGGGACTTGGGTAGTGTCTCAGTTTGAAATGGAACGTTCGTGAACGGTGCGATCCTCGTCGACCATGAACACCGCCACCTTAAGGGCCCCCAGCGCAGGGAGGATGTCTTCAATCAAGCGATGGTGCCTGTCGTCTGAGGGTAGCGCGATCCCCGGTCGGTATTGCCCAGCACTGAAGACGCAGGCAGCTTTGTAGAGCGCGACAGATACATGAGAACGCTTCTGGCCGCTGCTAAATGGTAGTCCGTGGCGATGGGTGCCGCGCTTGCTTGAAGTTCCACCCTTTGCCTCAACCGCAAGGACGGTTTTACCCTTTCGGGCCAAGATGTCATGCCCTCGCTGATCGGTGTGATTCGTGTCTGTGATCTGCCAGCCTCGTTCTGTCAGATGCCCAACCACAGCCTCGACAACATCGTTTTCAGTCAACATCCCGTCTCTCCGTTCCATATCGCGAAGCTGCGTAAGTTTCGCGCGTAACGATGCATCTCCCTCAACTCAGTTGTCGCGTAGCACGCCGAATACGCCGATTTATGCGGCGTTGCTTGAACTCACCAGCAACGCCTTCGTGGTTGAGCCCGTGTGGCCTCTATAAGAAGCGAGGCGGAAATTCAAACTGAGACATTACCGGGACTTGGGATGTAGTGCAAACAGCATTACAAATGCTGTATCGGAAGGGAGCCGGCCATGTTGAACCACGACACCGGATCGCGGACTTCGGCGAAACGAACGAGAACGACCCAGTTGCGCCACGACGACCGGCTGGCGGACCTGATCGAGCGCGCCGCGCTGGTGCTGGCCGTGGACAAATCGGCGTTCCTGCGCGCGGCGATCGAGCGCGAGGCCGTGCGGGTGCTCGATCTGCAGTCCCGGCATGTTCTGACGCCGGAGGATGCCGAGGCGTTCGCCGCCGCGCTCGACGCGCCGCCCGCTCCCACCCCGCGCGCACTGGAAGCGGCCCGGCGTTACCGTTCGCGCGTGGTTCATGCGGACTGACCCGCCGGCGCTCCGGATAGAACGCTTCGATGCGGCGCGTCATGACCGCGCCGCTTTCGACTGCGGCATCGCGCGGCTGAACAATTATCTCAAGCTCACTGCCAGGAAACAGCAAAAGGACGACATGACCCGGGTTTATGTCGTCGTCGAGGAAGGAAATACGCGTATCCTCGGATACCATGCCATCAATCTCGGCATGATGAATGCGGACGAGATGAGGCGCCGGCCGCGCGGCGCACCGGAGCACGGGGAAATCCCGGTCTTGTTCCTGGGGCAGGTCGCGGTGGACAAGACGGCGCAGGGCGGAGGGCTCGGGGGGATCCTCACGCACCATGTCTTCGAGAAGGCCTGCGCGGTTTCCGATCTGGCCGGTTGCCATGCCATCCTTCTCGATGTCATCGCGGACGGCGGCGAAGACGCGTTCGCACGCCGCAAGGCGTGGTATGAGGGATTCGGCTTTGCGACCTTCCCGAGCAACCCGGCGCGCATGTTCCTCCCGGTAGCGCAGGCGCGCGCGTCGGTGCGCGCGAGGCAGGAGAACGCCGACGCCTGAACCGCTGCCGTCCGCCCGCAATCCGCCGCATTTGCAGGTCGGGCGAAGGCGGCTAGGGTCGCGCGCGGAATTCGGAGAAGAGGACCCGAGAGGCCATGCCGGAGAACAGAACCGTCGCCCGCCTGCTGGTGGAGAGCCTGGAGGCGCACGATGTGGACCGCGTCTATTGCGTGCCCGGCGAGAGCTATATCGGCCTCACCAGCACCATGGTCGAGCGCAACTCGATCCAGGTCGCGGTCTGCCGGCATGAGGCGGGCGCGGGCTTCATGGCGGCCGCCGACGGGCGGATGCGCGACCGCGCGGGCGTCGCCATGGTGTCGCGCGGCCCGGGCCTCGCCAACGGGCTGGTCGCCATGCACACCGCCTTTCACGACGCCACGCCGCTGGTGATGCTGATCGGGCAGGTCGAGCGGCGCGACATGGGCCGCCTCGCGCTCCAGGAGCAGAATTATTCCCGTCTGCTCTCGGATATTTCCAAGGACGTGATCGAGGTGAACGAGCCGGAACAGGCTTCGGAGGCCATGGCGCGCGCCTTCCACCTCGCCGAGGCCGGCACGCCGGGGCCGGTGGCGGTGATCCTGCCGGAGGACATTTTCGACGAGGAGACGAACACGCCCCTCGCCGCGCCGCGCCCCCGGCCGATCCCCGCCCCCCGGCCTGATGATATGGATGCGCTCATCGCCATGATCGAGGCGGCCGAGCGCCCGCTGCTGCTGGCGGGCGGCGGCGCCATGGCGGACGCCGTGCGCGACCCGGCGCTGTTCGGCGACCTTGTGCGCCTTTCGGAACGCTGGGTCCTGCCCGTCGTGCCGACCCACCGCCGGCCGCAGCTCTTCGACTACGACCACCCGAACCATGGCGGCTATATGGGCATAAGGGTGCCGAAGGAACTGCTGGACGAGATGAAGCGGTCGGACCTGATGATCGCGCTCGGTGAGCGGCTGACCGACAGCGTGAGCCAGTCCTACACCTTCCCGACCGCGCCCGAACCGCAATTGCCCCTGGTCCACATCTGGCCGGACTCGAACGAGATCGGCCGCGTCTGGCGCCCGACCCTCGGCATCGCGGCGAGCCCGCATGAGGTGGTGAAGGCGCTGCTTGCCCGCCCCGCGCCCGCCGACGGCGCGCGCCGGCGCGAATGGGTGGACGGGCTGCACAGCACCCACCGCCGCCTGCTGGAGAAGCCCTGGGCGCCGGCGGAGGACGGCGTGAATTTCTCTGCCGTTGTGGCGGAGATCGGCAAGCATCTCGCGCCCGATGCCACGGTTACGTCCGACGCCGGCAATTTCGCGACCTTCCTGCACCGCCATATCGGCTTCCGGCAGGGGCAGGTGTTCCTGGCCTCGGTGGTGGGCGCGATGGGCTCCGGCATGCCGATGGCGGTCGCCGCCGCGATCCGCCGGCCGGGCACGCAGGTGGTCGCCTTCATGGGCGATGGCGGCGCGCTGATGATGGGCAATGAGCTTGCCACGGCCTGCCAATACGGCGCATGCCCGATCGCCGTGATCGCCGATAACGGCATGTACGGCACTATCGGCATGCACAGCCATCTGCGCTATCCGGGCCGCCCCTTCATGGCCGGCACGCGGCTCACCAACCCCGATTTCGCCGCCTGGGCGCGCTCCTTCGGCGCGGAGGGCATTACCATCGAGGCGGAATCGCAGGTGGCGGACGCGGTGGCCCGGGCCTTCGCCGTCCGCTCGCGCCCGGTCGTGCTGCATGTGCGCAGCTCGCCGCTCCAGATCAGCGCGTGGCAGCGCTATGAGGACGGCGAGCGGCTGCCGTAAGAGGACGAACCCGGTCTTCGATTCTGCGGCCGCGGCCGGCGCGTCCCGCCTTGCCGGAGCCTCAGCGCCTCGCGCCGGCTGCGGTCCGGGAGCCCGGCATGCCGGACCGGGAAGAGCTATGTCGCGAGCAAGAGTCTCAATGCCGACAACGAGCCTGGGGCAGGTTTCGTCCCCGCTATGATATAAATGGGGCCCTGAAAGGGACGGCAGCGTTCAAAGGAGGCGCCTGCGTGACCGGGGCCGCATTCGACACATTGGAAGCCGCGAGGCGCCTGCGGGACGCCGGCCTCACGCAGGAACATGCCGAGGCCATAGCCAGCATGGGGCGCGAGGCGTCGCAGGCGGACCGCGAGGAGCTTGCGACCAAGGCGGACTTGCATGCAACCGAAACCGGTCTGATGGCGCAGCTGGCAGCGCTGGAAGCCCGACTGACCTGGCGCATGGTCGGCCTCGCCGCGTTCATCATCGCCGCCGTCAAGCTGATCCCCGCGCCCTGACCCCCGCGGGGGAGCCGCTGGCGGGAGGCGGCAGGGCCGGGGTATAAGGCCGTCATGACTGCCTTCGCAGACAATCCGGTCCAGGTCATCGGCGGCGGGCTCGCCGGCGCGGAGGCCTGCTGGCAGCTTGCGCGGCGCGGTGTGCGTTCCGTGCTCTACGAAATGAGGTCCGAGACAGCCACGGCGGCGCACAAGACGGACAAGCTCGCCGAACTCGTCTGCTCCAACTCCTTCCGCTCGGACGATGCCGAGCATAACGCCGTCGGCCTGCTGCATGAGGAAATGCGCCGGGCCGGCTCGCTCATCATGGCCTGCGCGGACCGGACGCGGCTGCCGGCCGGCGGCGCGCTCGCCGTGGACCGGGAGGATTTCGCCGACGCCGTGACCGCTGCGCTGGAAGCCGAACCGCTCATTGCGATCGAGCGCCGGCGGGTGGACCGGCTGCCGGAAGCGGGCGCCGCCATCATCGCCACCGGGCCGCTCACCGACGGCGCGCTGGCGGATTCGATCCAGGCGCTGACCGGGCGCGAGGCGCTCGCCTTCTTCGACGCCATCGCGCCTATCGTCTATGCCGACTCCATTGACCTCGACGCCGCCTGGTTCCAGTCCCGCTACGACAAGCCGGGCCCGGCCGGCAGCGGCGCCGACTACATCAACTGCCCGCTCGACGAAGCCGGCTACGACGCCTTCATCGGCGCGCTGCTGGAGGCGGACCGCATCGAGTTCAAGGAATGGGAGGCGCTCACGCCCTGGTTCGAGGGCTGCCTGCCGGTGGAGGTGATGGCGGCGCGCGGGCCGGAGACGCTGCGCTTCGGCCCGATGAAGCCGGTGGGCCTGACCGACCCGCGCACTGGCGGCCGGCCCCATGCCGTCGTGCAGCTCCGGCGAGACAATGCGCTCGGCACGCTCTACAACATCGTCGGCTTCCAGACCAAGCTGCGCCATGCGGAGCAGGCCCGCGTCTTCCGCATGATTCCCGGCCTCGAAGGGGCGCGTTTCGCGCGGCTCGGCGGCATCCACCGCAACAGCTTCATCGACGCGCCGGCGCTGCTGGACGGGCAATTGCGCCTGAAGGCGGCCCCGCATCTGCGCTTCGCCGGCCAGATTGCGGGCGTTGAGGGCTATGTCGAGAGCGCCGCGCTGGGGCTGCTCGCCGGGCGCTTCGCCGCGGGCGAGGCCGAATTGCCGCCGGCGACGACCGCTTTCGGCGCGTTGCTCGGCCATGTCACCGGCCCCCGGCCCGAGGCGGCCGGCGCCTACCAGCCGATGAACATCAATTTCGGCCTCTTCCCGCCGCTCGCCGGGCGGTTCCGGGGCCGCGAACGCAAGCGCGCGCAGGCGGCCCGCGCGCTCGCCGATCTCGACCTCTGGCTCGGCCGCCGGGAGGCAGCCTGACATGGACGGAAACGGCATGGCCAACCGCCGCATAGACCTTCGCAGCGATACGGTGACCCTGCCGACACCGGCCATGCGCCGGATCATGGCGGAGGCGGAGGTCGGCGACGATGTGCATGGCGAGGACCCTACCGTCGCCCGGCTGGAAGCGCGCGTCGCCGATATGCTGGGGCTGGAGGCGGGCCTGTTCCTGCCTTCCGGCACGCAGTCCAACCTGGTGGCGCTGATGAGCCATTGCGGGCGCGGCGAGGCCTATATCACGGGCGAAACCTACCACACGGTCGCCTCCGAAGCGGGCGGCGCCGCTGTGGTGGGCTCCATCGTGCCGATCACGCTGCCCGTGGAGGAAGACGGCACGGTTGCCCTCGACCGCCTCCGGGCCGCGATCCGTCCGGAGGACTTCCACCGCCCGGTGCCGGGGCTGATCGCGGTGGAGAACACCACGCTCGGCCGTGTGCTGCCGGACGGCTACATGCAGGAGGTTTCGGCGCTCGCCCGCGAACACGGGCTCAGGGTCCATCTGGACGGCGCCCGGCTGCTGAACGCCGCCATCGCCACGGGCAAGTCTCCTGCGGCGGCCGCTGCGGGCGCCGATTCCGTCTCGCTCTGCCTCTCCAAGGGCCTGGGCGCGCCGGCCGGCACGGTGCTCGCCGGGGATGAGGCGTTCATCCGGCGCGGGCGGCGGGTCCGCAAGATGCTGGGCGGCGGCATGCGCCAGTCCGGCGTGCTGGCGGCCGCCGGCCTGCACGCGCTCGACGCCCATGTCGAACGGCTGGCGGACGACCATGCGCGCGCCGCGGCGCTCGGCGAGCGGCTCGCATCCGTGGTCGAGGTGCAGCGCGTCTCCACCAACATGGTCTATGCCGGCCTGCCGGGCGGGGCCGCACTCACGCAGCATCTGGAAGCGCGCAATATCATCATTGCAACACCCGGCCCCGTGACGCGGCTGGTGGCGCACAGGGATATCGAGGCGGAGGATGTCGAGCGCGTCGGTGCCGCCTTCGAGGCCTTCTACAACTGAGGAGTGCCCCCATGCACGATCTGGTCATTCGCGGCGGCGCCATCATCGACGGCTCGGGAAGCGAGCCCTTTACCGGCGACATCGCGGTCCGGGACGGGCGCATCCTGCAGGCCGGCGGCAAGGCCGGGCCCGCCCGGCGCGAGATCGACGCCGCCGGCGCGCTGGTGACGCCCGGCTTCGTCGATGTCCACACCCATTATGACGGCCAGGCGACCTGGGACGGCGAACTCGCACCCTCCAGCTGGCACGGCGTCACAACGGTGGTGATGGGCAATTGCGGCGTCGGCTTCGCGCCCGCCCGCCCGGACGCGCACCATGCGCTGATCCGCATGATGGAGGGCGTGGAGGACATTCCGGGCGCGGCGCTCGCCGAGGGCCTCACCTGGGACTGGGAGACCTTCCCCGAATATCTCGACGCGCTGGAGGCGCGCCCGCGCGCCATCGACATTGCCGCGCAGGTGCCGCATTGCGCCGTCCGGGCCTATGCCATGGGCGAGCGCGGCATCGCCAACGAGCCCGCCACGGAGGAGGATGTCCGCATGATGGCGGCGGTCGTCCGGGAGGCGCTGGCGGCGGGCGCGCGGGGCTTCACCACCACGCGGACCATCGCGCATCTGACCGCCGACGGCGACCGCGTGCCCGGCGCCTTCGCCGAGGAGCGGGAGTTGCTGGGCCTGGCCGACGCGGTGGGTGCGGTCGGCGGGCGCACCATCGGCTGGATCTCGGACCTCGACGAGGAGGCTTATGAACTCGACCTCCTGCGCCGCATGGCGGAGCGGGCGGGCGGGCGCACATGGCTCACCGTCGTGCAGCGCGACGAGCGTCCGGACCAGTGGGCGCGCGTGCTCGGCTATCTGGAGGAAGCCGCGGCCGACGGCGTGGCGCTGCACGCCCAGGTGGCCGCGCGGCCGGTCGGCCTCATGCTCGGCCTCTCCGCCTCGCTGCACCCCTTCTCCACCATGCCGGCCTATCGGGAGATCGCGCATCTGCCGCTGGCGGAGCGGGTGGCAATCCTGCGCCGGCCCGATTTCCGCGCCCGGCTGCTCGGCCAGCGCCGCAACCATCGCAGCCGGCTGATGCAGGATGTGACCGGCGGCTTCCACAAGATGTTCACGCTGGGCGACCCGCCCGATTACGAGCCCGCGCCGGAAAGCTCCGTGCTCGCCGAGGCGGAGCGCAAGGGCCTCGACCCGCGCGAACTGGTGCTGGACCGGATGCTGGAGCGCGAGGGGCGGGAGCTCATCTTCTTCCCCTTCGTGAACTACAGCCGCCTCGACCACAGCGATATCCGCCGGATGATGGACCATCCGCGCACCGTGCTCGGCCTCGGCGACGGCGGCGCGCATTGCGGGCTGATCTCCGACGCCAGCATCCCGACCTATGTGCTGACCCATTGGGGCCGGGACCGCAGCCGGGGGCCGGGCTTCCCGCTGCCCCGGCTGGTCAGGGCGCAGACGGCGGAGACGGCCGCCCTTTACGGTTTCGACGACCGCGGCCGGCTCGAACCGGGGCTGCGCGCCGACATCAACATCATCGACTTCGAGCGGCTCAGGCTCCGCCCGCCGGAGATGGCGCACGACCTGCCGGCCGGCGGGCGGCGGTTGGTGCAGCGGGCGGAGGGCTACCGGGCGACGGTCTGCGCGGGCGCGGTCACCTTCGAGGAGGGCGAGGCCACCGGCGCGCTGCCCGGCCGGCTGGCCCGCGCGGGGCGATGACGGTCCCGGAGGAGGAGACGCCCCGGCTCGAAATCCATCTGGGCGACAATATGGAAGTGCTGTCCCGCTTCGGGGACGACGCCTTCGACCTCATCTATATCGACCCGCCGTTCAATACCGGCAAAGCACAGGCGCGCACGCGGCTCCGGACGATCCGGGACGATGAGGGCGACCGGACCGGCTTCCAGGGCCGGCGCTACCGCACCGTCCGCCTCGGCGCCTCCTCCTGGAACGATGCGTTCGACGACTATATGGCCTTCATCGAGCCCCGGCTCCGCGAGGCGCACCGGCTGCTGGCGCCGCAGGGCTCCTTCTTCCTTCATATCGACTACCGCGAGTCGCATTACTGCAAAGTACTGCTGGACGAAATCTTCGGGCGCGAGAGCTTCATCAACGAGATCGTCTGGGCCTATGACTATGGCGCGCGGTCGAAGCGGCGCTGGTCCGCCAAACATGACAACATTCTCTGGTATGCGAAGGACCCGGGTGCCTACACCTACCGCTATGACGACATCGACCGCATTCCCTATATGGCGCCGGGCCTTGTCGGGCCGGCGAAGGCGGTGCGCGGCAAGACGCCGACCGATGTGTGGTGGCAGACGATCGTGAGCCCCAATGGCAGGGAGAAGACCGGCTACCCGACGCAGAAGCCAGTGGCGATCCTCAACCGCATCGTGGCCGTCCATTCCAATCCGGGCGACCTTGTGCTCGACTTCTTCGCCGGCAGCGGCACGACCGGCGAGGCCGCGGTCCGCAACGGTCGCCCTGCCGTACTGGTGGACAGCAATCCCGAGGCCGTGCGCGTCATGGCCCGCCGCCTCGCCTTCGCCGGGCCCGCCTTCTACGAGGCGGGCCGCCCTGTTCCCGCGCCCGGAAATTCGTCGCCCCGCGCCGCTTGACGAACGCCGTCTTTCCGTTATCTCGAAAGCATGGGCAAGGCTCCCGCAATCGCGGGTTTGAACTTTCCGGCCCTGAAGGAGGCTGCCATGCGCCTGCAACTCGCCCTCAATGTGGATGATCTCGAACAGGCCATCGACTTCTACTCGAAGATGTTCGACGCGCCGGTCCACAAGCGCAAGCCGGGCTACGCCAATTTCGCCATCGACAACCCGCCGCTCAAGCTCGTGCTGTTCGAGCGCCCGGGCGCGGGCGAACGCATCAACCATCTGGGCGTGGAGGTCTTCCGCGAGGAGGATGTCGACGCCGCGACGGACCGGATCCGGGCCGCCGGTATCGATCATCGGATCGAGCAGGAGACGCGCTGCTGCCACGCGACGCAGAACAAGGTCTGGGCGACGGAGCCGCAAGGGCTGCGCTGGGAGTGGTACCGCATCACGGACGACACCGACGCCCTTTTCGATGCGCCGTCCATGGCGGAACGCCAGACGGCCTGTTGTCCGTCCGGGAAGCCTCTCAACCCCTCAGCCTGAGACGCGGGCCGGGCGTGCGCGGCTAGGCGGGATTGCTTTCGATGCCGTCCAGCCGGTCGCGCTCCGCCAGGCCGGGCACGCGCTCCCGCGCCGGGCCGTAACCGCCCCCGCCGCCGGTGCGGACGATGAGCCGGTCGCCCTGGCGGAGCGGGAATTGCTGCTTCGAGCGGAGCGGGATCCGCTGGCCGCCACGCTCGACAAAGGTTTCCGCCTTTGCGCCCGGGCCGCCGCCGAACAGGCCCTCGGCGGCGAAGCGGAACCGGTCCCCATAGGTCGCGAAGGTCACGCCGTCCTCGAGGATCCGGTAAATGCGCTGGAAGCCCATGCCGCCGCGCTGCCGCCCACCGCCGCCCGAGGCGGCGCGCAGGCTGTAATCCTCGACCCGGAAGAACGGATAGTCGCTCTCCATCGCCTCTATCGGGATGTTCGAGCAATTGGAAAGCATCGAATCCACGGCGTCGCAGCCGTCATTGTCGGGGCCCGCGCCATAGCCGCCGCCGAAGATCTCCAGATAGATGTTGTAGCCGCCGTCATGCTTGTGGCTGAGGCAGCTCACCGTCGTCGTGTCGAAGCCCGGCGCGATCACCCTGTCCGGCACAGCGGCGGCCAGCGCGTTCATCACCGCATTCACCACCCGGTAGCTCGGCAGCAGGCGGGCGCGCACCGGCGCCGGCGGGCGCGGATTGACGAGGCAGCCATAGGGCGCGGTCACCCTGATCGCGCGCTCCGCGCCCTCGTTGAAGGGGATGTCGGGATCGGTCAGCACGGCCTTGATGCAGGCGATGGCCGAGGAGGCGGTTGAGGCGAAGGGGCTGTTCATATTGGTGGCGACCTGCGGGGCTGTGCCCTCGAAATCCACCGCAATCGACTCCCCCTCGATGGTCAGCGCCGCGCGGATCGGCACCGGGTCCTCGCCCCGGCCGTCATCATCGAGCCATGCCTCGCCGCGATAGCGGCCGTCGGGCGCCGCTGCAATCGCAGCCCGGATGCGGCGCTCGGAGTAATCCAGCATCTCGTCCATGGCGGCGAACACCGTGTCCGCACCGAATCGGCGGCAGAGCCCCTTCAGCCGCTCGCCGCCCACGGCATTGGCGGCGAATTGCGCATTGATGTCGCCGATGGTGGCCTCCGGCATACGCACATTGGCGCGCACCAGCCGCTCGAACGGACCGCCATTCCAGTCCCGCTCGACCGAATAGCGGCTCGGCGGAAAGGTGATGCCTTCCTCATGCACGTCGCCCGCATCCGGATTGAGGCCGGGCGCGCCGCCGCCGAGGTCTATGTGGTGGACGACCGTGGCTGTGACCCCGACCAGCGCGCCCTCCAGGAAGATTGGTGAAAACAGGAAGATGTCGGGCAGATGCTGGCCGCCGGAATAGGGGTCGTTGTTGATGAGGAAGTCGCCCTCCCGGAGCGTTTCCAGCGGGTGGCGCTCCAGGCAGGCGCGGAAGGTATGCGTGACGGAACCCAGCTGGATCGGGATGAGGTCCGCCTGGGCAACGACCCGCCCCTTGCGGTCGAGAATGGCAGCCGAGCAATCCTGGGCCTCGCGCACCACGGGGGAATGGGCCGAGCGGATGAGCTTGACCCCCATCTCGTCTGCGGCCGCGATCAGCGCCTGGGTGATGACGGCCTGATCGACGGGCGACACCTTCATGGTCAAGCCTCCTTCGCCAGTATCGTATTGCCGTGTTCGTCGGCCGCGGCCGTCCAGCCCGGCGGCGCGTAGATCGTCGCGCTGTCGTCGTCGATCAGCAGCGGCCCGCGCATGGCGGCCGGGCCGAGCGCCGCCCGCGCCAGCAGGCCGGCTTCCAGCGCCTTGCCGCGTTCGGTCAGGCGGGCCCTGCCGGGCGCGGCCGCGCCGTCCGCCCGCGCCCGGCCCATCGCCGGCATGGGCGGCGGCGGCGCCTTGACGCCCACGCGGAAGGACACGACCTCGACGGGGTCGCCATGCGGCTTCGAAAACTCGAAAATCCGCCGGTGCGCCTCGCCGAACAGCGCCGCGAGCGGCCCGGCCTGCAGGCGGCCCGCGTCGATGCCGGCGAGCGAAACCGGCACCTCGAAGGCCTGGCCCAGATAGCGCATCTCCAGCACCCGCTCGAAATCCGCCTCCGCCTCGATGCCCAGCGCCGCCAGATAGTCGCGGGCTTCGGCCTGCAGCGCCTCCAGCGTGTCGCATATGGCGGGCATGTCGGCGTCCGTGACCGGCAGGCGCCGCGTCCGGGTCCGGTAATGCACATGGTCGGAGAGCAGCAGGCCGGATGCGGAGAGCACGCCGGCATGGGGCGGCACGACGACGGTGCCGATCGCAAGCTCTTCGGCCACCCGCGCTGCATGCAGTGGCCCCGCGCCGCCATAGGGCACCAGCACATAGTCACGCGGGTCGCGGCCGCGCTCGGTCGAGACCCGCTGGATGGCGCGCACGATGCTCACTTCGGCGAGGCGGACCACGCTGTCGGCGGCCTCCTCGACCGCCAGGTCGAACCGGGCGGCCAGCGGCGCCAGCGCCCGGCGGGCGGCCGCGCTGTCCACCGCCATGCGCCCGCCGAGAAAGGCGTCGGGCCGGAGCGTGCCGCGCACCAGATGGGCGTCCGTCACCGTCGGCCGGTCGCCGCCCCGCCCGTAACAGGCCGGTCCCGGCGCCGCGCCGGCGGATTGCGGGCCGACCCGCAGCAGGCCGCCGTCATCGACCCAGGCGATGGAGCCGCCGCCGGCCCCGACCGTGACGATGTCGATCACCGGCGTCTTCACCGGCAGGCCGTCGATCCGCGTCATGGAGGCGAGCTCGGGCCGGCCGTCGGCGATTAGCGCGACATCGGTGCTGGTGCCCCCCATATCGAGCGTGATCAGGTTGCGGAAGCCCGCGCCGGCGACGCTCCTGACCGCGCCGACCGCGCCCGCCGCCGGGCCCGAGAACAGCGCCGAGATGGCGTTGCGCTCCATCGCCTCGGCCGGCATCCGCCCGCCATTGGACTGCATGATGGAGAACCGCCCGGCGAAGCCCCGCGCCGCGAGCGCGGCGGAGAAGCGTCCGACATACCCCGCCATGATCGGCTGCACATAGGCCGCGAGCGCCGCCGTCGAAGCGCGCTCATACTCCCGGAATTCCCGCGTGACATCGCTCGAGCAGGTGACCGGCAGCGCGGGATCCGCCTCGCGGATCATCGCCGCGACCGCGCGCTCATGCTCGGGATTGGCGTAGGCATGCAGGAAACAGAGCGCCGCCGCCTCATAGGCGCCCTCCCCCAGCATCTGCCGGACCAGGGCCGCGACGCGCGCGCGGTCCGGGGCCTTCAGCACGCGGCCGTCCGCCGCGATGCGCTCGTCGATCTCGAACACATCGCGCCGCGCCACGACTGGTTCGGGCTTGCGGTAGCGGAGGTCGTAGATCGCGTCCTTGTCATGGCGCTGGAGCAGGAGCAGGTCGCGCGTGCCCCTGGTCACGAACAGGCAGACCGCCGCGCCCTTGCGTTCGAGCACGGCATTGGTCGCCACGGTCGAGCCATGGACGAGCTCCTCGACCTCGGCCGGGTCAATGCCGGCGGCGTCGAGCGCCTGCATGGCGCCCCGGTCGGGATGCGCCGGCGTGCTCGGCACCTTCGCCGTCATCACCGCGTCCCCGTCCACCGCCACCAGATCGGTGAAGGTCCCGCCTACTTCGATGCCGACGCGCATGCCCGCTCCCGGTTTCCGATGCCCGCCCCATGCTAGAGTGCGATTGCGAACACGGGAATGGAAGACGGGAGAGTGACCGCAGCGCGTGTTTCCGAGGCCCGCTCGGGACCGGTCGGGCGGCCCCTGCCGCAGGCGGAACCCCGCAGGCCCGTCCGTTACCTGTCCGGGGCCGATCTCGACGGGCTCGGGCTCGGCATGGGCGCGCTTGTGGACATTCTGGAAAAGGCGTTCCGGGCGAAGGCGGCGGGCGAGACGGCGATGCCGCCCAAGATCTTCTTTCACCGGGACGGGCCGCGCTTCTACAGCGCGATGGCCTGCGCGAGCCCGGCGCTCGGCTATGCCGGCTGCAAGTGGCAGAGCGGCGACCCGGACAATCCCGCCATCGGCCTGCCCTACATCCAGGGCCTTTACATCCTCACCGAGGACGGGACCGGAAGCATGCGCGCCGTCATGGACGCGGAGTGGATCACCGGTCGGCGCACCGCCGCCGCCTCGGCCCTGGTTATCCGGCATCTGGCGAAGGCGGGCGCCCGCACATTCGGCATTCTCGGCTGCGGCCTGCAGGCGCGGGCGCATCTGGAAGCGGTCCATGCCGTCCGGCCCGGCTTCGACCGCTGCCTGTGTTACGACATCCATCCCGAACGCCAGCAACGTTTCATCGCGGAGATGACGGGGACATGCGGCTTCGCGTCCATCGAGGGGATGAGCGGCCCGGAAGAGGTCGCGCGCCATGTGGACGTGCTGGTGACCGGCGGGCCGATCGAGAAGGACCGCCGGCCGGTCATCCGGCCGGACTGGATCGGGGCCGGCGCGCTGGTCGTCGCCATCGACTATGACAGCTATGTCACCGACGAGGCGATCCGGGCGATGGACCTGTTGCTGACCGACGATTTCGGGCAGATCGAGGAGGCGCGGCGCCATGAGGGGAAGTTCCCGGCAGTGGACCGCGTGGATGCGACGGTCGCGGACCTGGTGGCGCATGGCCGGGGCGCGCGGACCTCCGAGGCCCAGCGGATCCTCGCCTTCAATCTCGGCATCGCGCTTGAGGACCTGGCGGTGGCGGTCGAATTGTTCGAGCGCGCCGAGCGCAGCGGCGCCGGAACGCTGCTGCCGCTATAGAGCAAGCCCCAATCAGAACGGGGTCTGCACCAGTCGCCGTGTCAGGGCACCAGCAGGATCTTGCCGATATGCGCGCTCGATTCCATCAGCCGGTGGGCCTCGGCCGCCTCCGCGAGCGGGAAGCGCGCATGGGTGACCGGGCGGAGCGCGCCCGTGGCGAAGCGCGGCCAGGCATAGTCCGCAACCTCCCTGCAGATGCGGCCCTTCTCCTCGACGGAGCGGGGGCGGAGCATGGAGCCCGTGACGACCAGGTGCTTGCGCTGGACGAGGCCGAAATTCACGTCCGCCTGCGAGCCGCGCATGAAGGCGACGAAGCAGAGCCGCCCGCCATGGTTCAGCAGTTCCAGCTGGCGCGGAATGTAATCCCCGCCCACCATGTCCAGGATGACATCGGCTCCGCCCGCCGCCTCGCGCGCGGCGGCCACGAAATCCTCCTCGCGGTAATTGATCGCCCGGTCCGCGCCGAGCGCCTCGCAGGCGGCGGTCTTCTCCGCGCTGCCCGCGGTGGCCAGCACGGTGCAGCCCCAGGCCTTTGCGAGCTGGATCGCGGTCACGCCGATGCCGCTGGAGCCGCCCTGCACCAGGAAGGTCTCGCCGGGCCGGAGCGCGCAGGTCTGGAAAACATTGGCCCAGACGGTGGCGTAGGTCTCCGGCAGACCGCCCGCATCGACCAGGTCCACGCCCTCCGGCACGGCCATGCACTGCGCGGCCGGCACGGCGGTGTATTCGCAATAGCCGTCGCCCGAGAGAAGGGCGCAGACCGGGTCGCCGACGGCCCAGCCTTGCACGCCCGCGCCGAGCGCAGCGACGGTGCCCGAGCATTCGAGGCCGATGATGTCGGACGCGCCGGGCGGCAGGGGGTAGCTGCCCGCGCGCTGCATGCAGTCCGCCCGGTTGATGCCGGCGGCCGCGATGCGAATGAGCACCTCGCCGGGGCCGGGTTCCGGCACGGGGCGGCGGCCGGGCACCAGCGCCTCCGGGCCGCCGGGCACGGGGGTTTCGATAACGGTCATGTCGGCGGGCAATGCGTTGGCCATTGGTGTTCATTCCGGGTAAAGGGCAAGGTCGGCGACATTCGCAAGCGGAGGCCCGCCATGCAAGACGAAGACGAGAAACCCCGCCTGCCGGACTACACGCTCGGAGACGACCTCTCCCGGCTCTCGGTGGGCGATCTGGAGGAGCTCGCCGCCCGGCTCCGCGCCGAGGCCGCCCGCGTCGATGAGGAGCGCGAGCGCAAGAAAAGCGCCATCGGCGGCGCGGCCGCCCTGTTCAGGAACTGAGGCGGGCGTGCTAGCATCGGCACCGATACCCGAATGGAGGCGGAGGGTCGCGAGCCGTGAGAATCAAGGTCGATCCTGATCTCTGCGAGGGCCACAACCGCTGCTTCGCGCTGGCGCCGGGCCTGTTCGAAGTGGATGATTACGGCCTTTCCAGCGCGCTGAATGACGGCATTGTGCCGCCGGGCCGGGAAGAGCAGGCCCGTCTCGCCATCGACAATTGCCCCGAATTCGCGATTTCGATCGTCGAAGAGGACTGAGGAGGGGAACGAGCCTATGACCGACGCGCCGGAAACCTGCCCGGTTCATGACTGGGCGACGGATTACGACATTTTCGACCCCGATTATGTGCGCGACCCGGCGCCGGTCTGGGACGAGTTGCGCGGGCGCTGCCCGATGGCGCACACGGAGCGCTGGGGCGGCTCATGGATGCCGACGCGCTACGAGGACCTGCAGCAGCTGGTCAAGATGGTGCCGGCGCTTTCCTCGCGCTCGGCCGTCGTGGTGCCGCCCTCGCCGGAGCTGCGCGAGGTGCTGGTGGCGGAGGCCAAGAAATATGGCAGCGAGAACCCGCCGATCACCTCCGACCCGCCGGAGCACCAGCCGTTCCGGCGGCTGATCCTGCCCTTCTTCTCGCCGCGCGCGGTGGAGGCGCAGATCCCCTATACGCGCGCGCTCTGCAACAGCCTGATCGACGGCTTCGCGGCGAAGGGCGAGGCGGATGCGGCGGCGGACTATGCGCAACAGATCACGCCGCGCGTCATCGCGCATGTGCTCGGCATCGACCCGGCGCGCGCCGACGATTTCGTCACCTGGGTGCGCGGGATTCTGGAGCTCGGCCAGACGCAGCCGGAAATGCGCATCAAATATCGCGGCATCATCCGCGACTTTTTCCAGGAGATGGTGGCCGAGCGGCGCCGGAACCCCGGCGACGACGCGATCTCGACGCTGATCGAGGCCGAGGTCGAGGGCGAGAAGCTGGACGACTACAAGGTCGTCGGCGTCTGCTTCCTGCTGCTGGTGGCCGGCATCGACACCACCTGGAGTTCGATCTCCGCCTCGCTCCTGCATTTCGCGACGCATCCGCAGGACCAGGCGCGCCTGCGGGCCGAGCCGGAGCTGCTGCCGACGGCGGTGGAGGAACTGCTGCGCTTCTATTCCCCGGTCACCATGGCCCGCAAGGTCATGGAGCCGGTGGAGGTCGGCGGGGTGGCGATGACGCCCGGCGACAAGGTGCTGCTCAACTTCCCGGGCGCCAACCGCGACCCGGCGGCCTTCGAGAACCCCGACGAGGTGATTCTCGACCGCAAGCGCAACCGGCACATGGCCTTCGGCCTCGGCATACACCGCTGCGCCGGCTCCAATCTCGCGCGCATGGAGATGCAGGTGGCGCTCCGCACATGGTTCGACCGCATCGGCGAATTCGCGCTGGCGGACCCCGACGCGGTGACATGGGCCGGCGGCCAGGTGCGCGGGCCCCGCACCGTGCCGGTCCGCTTCACCGCGGCCTGAGGGCGAAGCGCCCCGGGGGGAGGGAACGCCTTGGCCGACCCGCCGGAGACCTGCCCGGTCCGTGACTGGGCAAGCGATTACGACATTTTCGATCCCGGTTATGTGCGCGATCCCGCCCCGGTCTGGGCGGAGTTGCGCGGGCGCTGCCCGATCGCGCGCACGGAGCGCTGGGGCGGCTCCTGGCTGCCGACGCGCTATGAGCACCTGCAGACCATGGTGAAAATGGTGCCGGCGCTCTCCTCGCGCTCGCCGCTGGTGGTGCCGGCCTCGCCGGAAATGCTGGAGATCTACGCGGCGGAGACGGAACAATATGGCGAGACCAGCCGGACGCCGCCGATCACCTCCGACCCGCCGCGCCACCGGCCCTATCGGCGGCTCATCATGCCCTTCTTCTCGCCCCATGCGGTGGAAGCGCATATCCCCTATACGCGCGACCTCTGCCATGGCCTGATCGACGGTTTCGCGGCCAGGGGTGAGGCGGATGCGGCGGCGGACTACGCGCAGCAGATCACGCCGCGCGTCATCGCGCATGTGCTTGGCATCGACCCCGGCCGCGCGGACGAGTTCGTCGAGTGGGTGCGCGGCATGCTGGAATTCGGCCTGACCGATCCGGCGGCGATGCTGAAATACCGCACCGCCATCCGCGCGTTCTTCCAGGAGATGGTGACGGAGCGCCGCGCCCGGCCCTGCGGCGATGCGATCTCCGTGCTGATCGCCTCCGAGGCGGAAGGCGAGAGGCTGGACGACTACAAGGTGGTCGGCATGTGCCTGCTCCTGCTGGTGGCCGGCATCGACACGACCTGGAGCGCGATATCCTCCGCGTTGCTGCATTTCGCGACGCATCGGCAGGACCAGGCGCGCATGCGGGCCGAGCCGGAACTGTGGCCGGCGGCGGTGGAGGAGCTTCTGCGCTTCTATGCGCCCGTCACCATGGGCCGCATCGTGACGGAGCCGGTGGAGATCGACGGGGCGCGAATGCAGGAGGGCGACCGGGTGCTGCTGAACTTCCCCGCCGCCAACCGCGACCCGGAGGCGTTCGAGCGGGCGGACGAGGTGGTGCTGGACCGCGAGCGCAACCGCCACATGGCCTTCGGCCTCGGCATCCACCGCTGCGCCGGCTCCAATCTCGCGCGCATGGAACTGCAGGTCGCGCTCCGCATCTGGTTCGACCGCATCAACGAATTCGAACTGGCGGACCCCGACGCCGTGACATGGGCCGGCGGGCAAGTACGCGGGCCGCGCAGCGTGCCGGTGCGGTGGGGGGCGGCGGGTTAGGGGCTCGCTGCCGGCAGCGTTGCGGCTGCCAACGATCTCACCTCGGCCCTGCGGAACGGTCGTCCTCCACGGGCCCTTGTGCTTTGGGCGAACGCATGATCGAGACGAAAGCCCATGCCAGCAGGCCCGATATAGAGTCTCTCTCGTAGATCATCGGCATAAACTTGTAAAATTTCAGGCATATCATACCGGCGATCGGGCGTTGCTTGCCGGCGACATCTTATTTGCAGCACCGATTGCCGCTGGGAGCGAAGCATCGTGGCATGGAAGAGACGAGAGGGCCGAATGGTGAGAAAGACCGTCCGTCACTCCGAGTGGGAGGATATTCCGGGCTTCGATCCGACTCGGCGTGAATACATCCGGCTCGACGGCGATGCCCGGCCCATTGGGGAGTTCCTGACCCTGCGCAATCGACAGGTAATGATGCCGAAATCGCGGCTGTCTTTAACGACACATACCGGATGCTTAATCAACGAATATCAATTTTGCCAATTTGCCAAACCCTGCACCGCTATGGTTTTCGTGTGGAGCAATTTTTTGGATGGCGAACCGCACTTCACGCTGACCCAGGTGGCGTTGAACGACACCATCATGGTGTTTCCCTTCGCGCCGATTGTCGGAGTCCTTGTCGAGGTGTCGGTGATGCTGTCTGTCGTCCGCATCGTTAACAAAACGAAGAATTGGTACGAGGGGAAAGCTGCATCATGACCATTCGTGTCGGCATCAACGGGTTTGGGCGCATGGGACGCCTGGCGCTGCGGGCGGCTTGGGACTGGCCGGAATTCGAGATCGTTCACGTCAACGAGATCGAGGGCGGTACCACCTGCGCCGGACATCTGACCGAGTTCGACACGGTACATGGGCAGTGGAACCATGACGTTGCCGCAGAGGAAAACGCCCTTGTCATCGACGGCAAAAAAGTTGGGTTTTCTGAATATGTGAAGCCCCAGGATATTCCTTGGGGCAATCTCGGCGTAGATATCGTCATCGAAAGCACCGGAAAACTCAAAAGCGGTGACGCCATACACCCCCATTTGGACAATGGCGCAAAGAAGGTGATTGTCGCCTGTCCCGTCAAGGACGGCAGTGCGCTCAACATCGTTTATGGCATCAATCACAATCTCTATGATCCGGCGCAACACGATATCCTGACGCCGGCCTCTTGCACCACTAACTGCCTTGCTCCCGTGGTCAAGGTCGTTCACGGCAAGCTCGGTATCGTGCGCGGCTCAATCACCACCATCCATAATGTGACCAATACCCAGGTTATGGTCGATGCGCCCCATAAGGACTTGCGTCGGGCCCGCTCGGGGCTGAACTCACTGATCCCGACCACCACAGGGTCGGCAACGGCGATCACGGTCATCTACCCCGAACTCAAGGGCAAGCTGAATGGTCACGCCGTGCGCGTTCCGCTTCTGAATGGGTCCCTTACAGACTGCGTTTTCGAGGTGACGCGTCCAACGACGATGGAGGAGGTCAACGCCCTGTTTAAGGAAGCCGCTGATGGAGAATTGGCGGGCATTCTTGGCTACGAGGAGCGTCCGTTGGTTTCCACAGATTTTGTCAACGACTCTCGCTCATCCATCGTCGATGCACCATCCACCATGGTGGTTGATGGTACGCACCTCAAGGTCTACGCTTGGTACGATAACGAGTGGGGATACGTGAATCGGATGATGGAGATCGCCAAGATGGTGGCGAGTTCACTCTGATGGCCGATATCCGCAATTACGCCGCTGTGACCGGCACCTACTGGGCTTTCACCCTGACCGACGGCGCTTTGCGGATGTTGGTTCTGTTGCATTTCCACAAGTTGGGATTCAGCCCACTTGATCTAGCCTTTATGTTCCTGCTTTACGAAGCGATGGGCATCGTCACCAATCTGTTCGGCGGATGGATCGGGGCGCGGTTCGGAGTGAAGATGACCCTGTTCGCGGGACTGGCCATCCAGATCGTCGCGCTTTCTGCGCTTTCTGCGGTTGAGCCTGAATGGACGCTGGTGCTTTCCGTCGCTTACGTCATGGGTGCTCAGGCTCTCTCCGGCGTCGCCAAGGACCTCACCAAGATGAGTTCCAAGAGTGCCGTGAAGCTTGTGGTCAAGGAAGAGGGACACGGCCTTCTGTTCAAGTGGGTTGCGTTGCTCACGGGGTCCAAGAACGCCCTCAAGGGCGTTGGCTTTTTTCTTGGGGGTGTGTTGCTGTCCTGGTTGGGGTTCCAGGTGGCGTTGTGGTCGATGGCCGGTATGTTGGCCGTTGTGCTTGTCCTCGCGCTGGCGGTGGTGCGAGGCGAGTTGGGCAAGGCGAAGGAAAAAATCCGGGGCAAGGACCTGTTTTCCAAGACCCGTGAAATTAACTACCTGTCGGCGGCTCGCATCTTTCTGTTTGCTTCCCGGGATATCTGGTTCGTCGTTGGTGTGCCGGTGTTTCTCTACAGCACGTTCGGTTGGTCGTTCGACCAGGTCGGTGCGTTCATGGCCGCTTGGGTGGTGGGATATGGGATTGTTCAGGCAAGCGTGCCGAAATTCCTGCGCCGAACGGCGGGAGCAGAATCTGGGGCGTTGGCTGCGAAGAAATGGGGCGCATTGCTGGCCTTGATCCCGGCCCTAATCGCGTTGGGGATCAGTCCGGAACTTCTTGAGACTGTCGGGATCTTAGTGGGCCCTGATATGACGCCGCTCATTCTTGTTGGCGGATTGCTGATCTTCGGGGTGGTGTTCGCTGTGAACTCGTCAGTGCATTCCTATCTGATTGTTGCCTATTCGGACCATGACAAAGTGGCGCTAAACGTCGGATTTTATTACATGGCTAATGCCATAGGACGCCTCGGCGGTACATTGTTGTCTGGCCTAGTCTATCAGGCTGGGGGGCTTGTTGCCTGCCTTGGGATGTCAGGGGGGTTGATTTTGGCAGCCGTGCTGTTGACCTTGCCATTGGATCATCGCCCGCAGGTTTCCTCGGGCCATGCGGCATAAATAGAGGCGGTGCGAGAAACCGCCTTCAAATCTCCCGCGCGAACCAGCGGATCCGCCCGATGATGTTGACCTCGTCCGCCGTCCGTTCGTAGGCGCTGTAGTAAGGTATTGTCCGAGATTACCCAAACCTTGGGCGGATCATTGTTGGGGATGTTCTCGAGCCGCTTGACAATGTTCTCGTTATATTCCTATTCTCCCGCCACCGAAACATGGAGGCCGGCGGATATGGCGAATGCGCTTTCCCTCGACCTGCGGGTCCGGGTCATGGATGCCCTGGCGGCGGGGATGAGCCAGCGGGCGGCGGCGGCGCGCTTCGCCGTCAGCCTGAACACCATCACCAACTGGCGCAAGCTGCTGCGCGAGCAGGGCGCGCTGGCGCCCAGACGCCCGCCCGGCCGGCCGCTGGCTACCGAGGCGGCGCGGGATTTTCTCCTCGGCCTGCTGAAGAAGGATCCCGGGCTGTCCATCGAGGAGCTGCGCCAGGCGCTGGCGGCGGAAGGCATCGCCGTGAGCTGGAGCGCCGTGCAAGGCTTCCTCAAGCGCCACGGCGTCGCGCGGACGCCGGGCGCCCGACCGCTCAGCCGACGGAAGCGCCCCCGGCACGCCCCGCCCACCGTCCCAAACGGCCGCGCATAATTCGTATCGAACCCTTACGAATAATTTGCGAATGATTGCAGATGGCGGGCGCAGTGCACCCGTCCGTTCGACACCGGTTTTCGCGTTTCCGGCCCGCAATCGCTTGGCGGCCGCCTGCCGCCCCGGTGTTCAGGTCATGCTTCCTGTCCACCTTCCGGAGACATGTCGCATATAAGGCGGCGCTTCAGGAATTCAATCCTTTCATCGAATCGCAGGTGCGGATTCGCCGCCGGACGCGTATCTCGACCCGGCCGGGCTGTTGTTGTAGCAATAGGGTCGGCACGCAAAGGGAAGGACAACATGGCTCCGGATTCAGGACACGGCGCCCCTCCGGACCGCCCAAGCCGGGTTGAGGCCGAGGCGGCGGTGCGCACCCTCTTGCGCTGGGCGGGCGACGACCCCGCGCGCGAAGGCCTGCACGGCACGCCGGACCGCGTGCTCCGGGCCTATCGCGAGTTCTTCGCCGGCTATGAGGAAGACCCGGTGACGGTGCTGGAGCGCACCTTCGAGGAAACCGCAGACTATGACGAGATGATCGTCGTGCGCGATATCCGCCTGGAGAGCCATTGCGAGCACCATATGGTGCCGATCCTCGGCAAGGCGCATGTCGGCTACCTGCCGGCCGGGCGCGTGGTGGGCATCAGCAAGCTCGCCCGCGTCGTCGATATCTTCGCCAAGCGCCTGCAAATCCAGGAGAAATTGACGGCGCAAGTGGCAGACACCATAGACCGCGTGCTGAAGCCGCGCGGCGTGGCGGTGGTCATCGAGGCGACGCATATGTGCATGGCGATGCGCGGCATCCACAAGACCTCCTCCTCCACCGTGACCAGCCGGATGCTCGGCGGCTTCCGCACCGACCCGACCACGCGGCGCGAGTTCCTGACCATGATCGGGCGCGGTGGCGATTCCGTCTGAGCCGGGTTATCCTGACCCTGGAACGGATCCGGAGGGGTAAGGACGATGACCTACACGCTTGAGCAATTCGCCGCCGAGTGCCGCGAGGCGCTGGCTGCCGACAGCGGACGGGCAGGCCGGGAGGGCGTGCTCGCCTGCGTGAGAAAAGCGCTGGCGAGCCCGGAATTCCTCCAGACCCATCTCGGCCCCCAGGCGACGGCCGAGCGCGAGATCATCTATGAGGATCCGGATTACGGCTTCTGCATCTGCGCCCATGTCTATGAGGGCGCGCGCACGGGCGGGCCGCATGACCACGGGCCGACCTGGGCGATCTACGGCCAGGCCTTCGGTGAGACGGAGATGACCGACTGGCGCATCGTCGCGCCGCCGGAGGGCGACAGGCCGGGCCGGGTCGAGCTCACCCGCAGCTACATGATGAAGCCGGGCGACGCCCATCTCTACGATATTGGCGATGTCCACGCGCCGCGCCGCATGTCGGCGACGCGCCTCATCCGCATTGAGGGCTGCGACACGATGAAGGTCAAGCGCACGCCCCTGATGGCGGTGGAAGCAGCGGACGCCGCGGAATGAGCGTGCAGATCCGCCGCTTGACGCCGGTGTTCGCCGGCGAGGTCTCGGGCGTCGATACGACCCGGCCGCTGCCGCCGGGCGCCGCGGCGGACATCGACGCCGGCATGGCCGAACACGGCGTGCTGGTGTTCCGCGGCCAGGCGTTGACGGATGAGCAACAGGCCGCGTTCAGCCAGAATTTCGGTCGGCTGGAAATGCCCTCGGCCGTGTCCAACATCACCAAGGACCATGAGCGCCGGCTCGGCCCCGCCATGGCGGATGTTTCCAACCTGACCAGGGAGCACCGACCCTTCGGCCGCGAGGACCGGCGGCGCATGTTCAATCTCGGCAACCGCCTCTGGCACTCGGATTCCTCCTTCCGGGCGGTGCCGGCGAAATATTCGCTGCTCTCGGGCCGCATCCTGCCGTCGCGCGGCGGCAATACCGAGTTCGCCGACATGGCCACTGCCTATGACGCGCTCGACGGGGCGATGAAGGCGCGGATCGAGGACCTGGTCTGCGAGCATTCACTGCTCTATTCGCGCGGGCGGCTCGGCTTCGAGGACCTGACCGAGGAGGAGATGGCCAATTTCCGCCCCGTGCGCCAGGCGCTGGTGCGGGTCCATCCGGCGAGCGGGCGCAAGTCGCTCTACCTCTCCGCCCATGCCGGCCGGATCGTCGGCTGGCCGGTGCCCGAAGCCCGCCTGCTTCTGGAGGAGCTCACCGAGCACGCGACGCAGCGCGAATTCGTCTACGCACATCAGTGGCAGGTGAACGACCTCGTGGCGTGGGATAACCAGCGCACCATGCACCGCGCGCGGCCCTTCGACGATGTCAGCGAGGTCCGCGACATGCGTCGCACCACCGTGGCCGGCGAGGAAATGACAACCGCCCAGGCAGCCTGAGGACAGTGCCGGACAGCAGCGGCCCGGCGCCCAACCCGGCGGAGCGGCTGGCGGCCTTTGCCGCGGGGCTTCGCGTGGAGGATGTGCCTTCCCCGGTGCGGGAGCGGGCGCGGCACCTGATACTCGATGCGCTCGGTGTGGCGGCAGCCTCCAGCCGGCAGGAATTCGCGCATGTCATGCTCGCGGGCTTCCGGGCAGCCGGCGGCGACGGCGGGTCGGGCGTGGTGGCGATGGGCGCGCGGCTGTCCCTGCGCGACGCGGCCGCGCTCAATGCCGCGCTCATCCACGGCCTCGATTTCGACGACACCCATCCGGGCGCCGTCGTGCATGGCACGGCTGTTTCCCTGCCGGCGGCGCTGGCGGTGGGCGAAGCCCGCGATGCGCCGGGCACGGAAATCCTGACCGCCTATATCGCCGCCATGGAATGCGCCGCCCGGATCGGCCTTGCCGCCGATTACGGCTTTCACCGGCGCGGGTTCCACGCAACCGGGGTTGTGGGGCATTTTTCCTCGGCGCTGGCGGCGGGGCGCCTCATGGGCCTCGATGCAGCGGCGCTCGCCTCGGCGCAGGGCGTGTGTGTCTCGACAGCGGCGGCGAGTCGCGAGTTCTGGTCGGACGGCGCCTGGAACAAACGCCTCCATCCGGGCTGGGCGGCGGAGGCGGGCATCACGGCTGCCGGCCTCGCCGGGGCTGGTTTCAAGGGCTGCGAGCGGCCCTATGACGGGCGCTTCGGCCTCTTCCGCATGCTGATGGGCGAGGAAGCGGACGCCGTCGATTTCTCCCTGTTGGCGGACGGTCTGGGCGCGCGCTGGGAATTACTGGAATCCGCCGTCAAGCCCTTCCCCACTTGCCATTACACCCATGCGATCATCGACAGCGCCATCGCGCTGCGCCGCGACTACGGCCTTGAGCCCGACGATATCGACCGCATTATCGTGCTGGTGCATGACGACCTGATCGCGGCGTTGATGGAGCCGGAGGCGCTGAAACGAAGCCCGCCGGAAGACTATGCCGCGCGCTTCAGCGCTCCCTGGGCGGCGGCTTGCGGGCTGGCGCTCGGCAGGCTCGGCCTCCCCGAACTGGAGCCGGAGGCGCTCGGCGACCCGCAGGTGCTGGCGCTGGCCGCCCGCGTTGAGTGCCGCCCGGATCCGGACTCGCTCTTCCCGCGCTATTTCTCCGCCGGCGTCGAGGTCGAGACCCGCTCGGGCGCACGGTTCAGGCATCACGAGCCGGTCAATCGCGGGGCGGGATCTCGTGCGCTTGCCAATGCCGAGATCGTGGAGAAGTTCCACGCCAACGCCGCCCCGCCGCTCGGCGCGGCGCGGGCCGAAGCCATGGCCGCCCATGTGCTGGACATGGAGCGCCTCTCGGGACGGGAGCTTATGCGGCGGCTGATGTAGCGTTCGCCGCAGGTTGGTTTGCGCCCGGTTTGCGACGCCCGCTATTCTCGCCGCCCTGCCCCGAAACACCTGCAAGGCGACAGTCATGACCCGCGATACGGCCCTTTACGAACGCGACGGTGCGATCGTCACGATCACGCTGAACCGGCCCGAGAAGCTCAACGCCTTCGATGATGCGGCGGTGGAAGCGCTGTCGGAGGCGCTGGCCCGTTTCGACACCGACCCCGACGCCAATGTGGCGGTCCTGCACGGGGCGGGGCGCGCCTTCTCCACCGGGGCCGACGTGCTGCGGCGGCAATTGCGCCCGCGCGAGGAACTGGAGCGCTTCGGCGGCCCGCAGGGGCGCGGTGCGGATTCCGGGCGTCTCTTCACCCATGCCGTCAACTGGAAACCGGTGGTCGCAGCGGTGCATGGCTATGTCATGGGGTTGGCGGTCGGCATTGCGCTCGACTGCGACTTGCTGGTGGCGGAGGCCGGCACGCGCTTCCAGATCACCGAGACCTCGCGCGGCCTTGGCGGCTCGGTCTATTGGGGTTTGATGCGGCTGCGCGGCGCCGGCGCCTTTGGCGACGAGGTGGCGTTGACCGGCCGTTGGTTCACCGCCGAGGAAGCCGCTGCGGCCGGCGTTATCAACCGGCTGGCGCCCGCCGCCGGCCATCTCGACGCCGCGCGCGACCTCGCGGAGATGCTGAACGCCAACCCACCCTTGAGTGTGCGCTCCACGGTGCGGGCGCGCCGGCGGGAGATTGCGCGGGTGCGCGCCGAACTCTCCGCCGCGGCCCAGCCGGAACGCCTCTATCTCACCGAGGACTTCCACGAGGCCGCGCTCGCCTTCAAGGAAAAGCGCCCGCCCCGCCCGTTCAGGGGCCGCTGACCGGGGCGAGCCCTTCCAGGACCGGGCGGAAGCCGATCAGGATGTGCTTCAGCCCGGCCGGACGGCTGTGGCGGGCGGCAGGCCGACAGACGCCGCAGCCGCTATCGTCCCAGGACCCGCCCTTGACCAGGACCCGCCCCGGCCGGGCCGTGGTCGCGGTCCATTCGAACACCTGGCCGGCGGCATCCAGCAGGCCGAAGGGTGAGGCGCCGGCGGGGAACCGGCCGACCGGCAGCGTGTCGAACGGCCCGCCGTCATGGCTGTTGAGGCGCGCCGGCGCGAACTCGTCGCCCCAGGGAAACCGGCGACCATCCGCGCCGCGCGCCGCCTTCTCCCATTCGAGCTCGGTCGGCAGCCGCCAGACCCGGCCCGAGCGCGCCGAAAGCCAGGCCGTATAGGCCCTCGCATCCTCATGCGAGACCAGCACCACAGGATGGTGCGCCCGGCCTTCCGGCGGCCGGCCGCCGGCCCAGGCATGGCGGCGGGTGCGGGAATAGGGGTGGATCAAGCCGTAGCCCTTCCAGGTCTCGACATCGACATCGGGCGCCCTGTGGCCCGTTTCGGCGATGAAGGCCGCATATTGCGCATTGGTGACCGGCGTACGGGCGATCCGGAAGCCCGGCAGGTGCTGCGGCCCCCGCGTCCGCTCGCCGTCATACCAGCCCTGCCGGCGGGTGACGGAATGGCCGTAGGCGGCTTCGTCCAGCCGGTAGGCGGCCTCGCGCTCGGCTGCATCGGAGCCCGCGATGAAGGGGCCGGACGGCACCGGCACGGTCTGCGGCGGCCCGGCGTCCGCCATGCCGGACACAGCCGCCAGAAACGCCGCTACCAGGATAATACGCATTTTCCTGCTCCTTTATCCCGCCCGCCCGGGGCTGGTTCCGCGACTGAAAAAACCGTTTCTCACGCAGTTGTGACCGGCATGTTCCCTTTGTTCCGGGCAGCTATATCGGTTAGCATCAACAGAAGCGATTATTCGGATCGCCTGACGCATTATCGGGAAAACAACAACCGGGAGAACTGTTATGAAGAGCTACAAGGCTCGCCTTCTTTCCACCGCAGTCATCGGTGTCGGCATGGCCATCGGCGCGGTTGGCGCCACCAGCCTTGCCGGCACCGCCTATGCCGCCTGCAAGCCAGCGGCCTGCGCGTGCAACCCCTGCAAGCCGGAATGCGCCTGCAACCCGTGCAAACCGAAAGCCTGCGGCGCGTGCAATCCTTGCAAGCCGAAAGCTTGTGGCGCGTGCAATCCCTGTAAACCGAAGGCTTGCGGCGCATGCAATCCCTGCAAGCCGAAGAGCAACTGACGCCCGTCGGGCAGCGGCCGGCTTCCGGGCCGGCCGCACTTTTCCGGGACCGTGGCGCCGAAAGGCGCCGCGCCCGTTTCAGGCAGCGTCGAGAACCGCCTGCGCTTCCGGCTCCAGATCCAGCTGCAAGGCGTCGTTGAAGCGGTTGAAGGCGCCGCAAAGCGCGATCCGCCAGGTCAGTTCGACGATCTGCTCCTCGCTGAAATGCCCTTTCAGGCGCCTGAAGATCTCCTCTCTCATCCGTCCGGCGTGGTCATTGACCTGGACGGCGTATTCGACCACCAGCCGGTCAATATGGTCCAGTTCGGGATGGTTGTCCGGGTCGTCCAGAAGGCTGGCGACGCCGGCGGCGCTCATGCCCTCCACGGCCAGCATCGGCCCGTGATGGGCCACGCAATAATCGCAGGCATTGCGCTGCGAGACCGCGACCAGCGCCAGTTCCAGATAGCGGCGCGGCAGCACGGCCTCCCGCCGGAGCTCGGTCAGCAGGCCGAACACATGCTCCAGAATGGGCGGCCGCCGGCCGAGCGCGCCGACCAGGCTGGCGAAGGGGCCGTAGGACGCCGCGTCGTCCACCAGCGGATGCAGGGCGGGCGGCAGATCCGCTCTTGCGGCGTAGGCGATGCGGGCCATGGGCGGAGCCTCCCTCAACCGATGTCGATGACAATATTGCCATAGCCGTCGAGCCGGGCCGAATCCTGCGGCGGGACGAGGCAGGTGGCGTCGTACTCCTCGACGATAAGCGGACCCGGGGAGGGGGCCGGACCGAGGTCGCCGCGCGCTATCACTGCGGCCTCGCACCATCCCTGCTCGCGGCCGAACCACGCGCGGCGACTGCCGGACCCGCCTGACGGCGCGGGCGGTGGTGGTGGCGGCGTGCGGTCTCCGGACAGGCCGCGCCCGACTACCTGCACAGTCATCAGCTCTACAGGTTCCTCCGGCCCGGCGCGGTGGCCGTAGGTACGCTCATGCTCGACGCCGAACGCCTCTTCCAGCGCGGCGATCCATGTCGCGTCCACCGGGCCTGGCGGCGCGGCGACCTGCAGCTCGAATATCTGGCCGTGATAGTGAAGCTGCGCGCTGCGAACGAGTGTGCGCCGAGCGGGCGGGATGCCGTCGGCGTCGAGTTGCGCGTCGGCCTCCCGTTCCAGCGCGGCCCATGCCTGTTCCAGCTCTGTCGGGTCCGCGCCGCGCAGGATGCGCCGGTGCGCGTGGGAGTAGTGGTGCTCGACCTCGGCATGCAGCAGGCCGAAAGACGAGAACAGCCCCGGCGAGGGCGGCACCAGCACGGTCCGGATGGCGAGTTCGCGCGCCATGCCGGCCGCGAAGAGCGGCCCGTTGCCGCCGAAGGCGAACAGCGCATAGTCGCGCGGGTCGCGCCCGCGCTCGGAAGACACGGCGCGGATGGCGCGGATCATGTTGGAGGCCGCGATGCGGTGGGCGCCGAGCGCGGCGTCCTCCGGCGCCAGGCCCATCGGCCGCGCCACGCAGCGCTCGAATGCCTCCCGCGCCGCCTCGAAATCGAGCTTGAGCGCGCCGCCGACGAGATGGCCCGGGTTGAGGTAGCCGAGCAGCAGGTTGGCATCGGTGAGCGTCGGCTCTGTGCCGCCGGCGCCGTAGCAGACAGGGCCCGGATCGGCGCCGGCGCTTTCCGGCCCGACCTGAAGGCCGCCGGCGGCGTCGAGGCGGAGCAATGAGCCGCCGCCCGCGCCGACTTCCGCCAGGTCGATGGCCGGCGTCTTGACGACGTAGCCCGCCCCGGTCATCAGGCGGGACCCCGCAATGACCCCGGCACCGACGCTGAATTCGAGCGCGCGCGATACCTCGCCCCGCTCGACGATGGACGCCTTGGCCGTCGTGCCGCCCATGTCGAAAGTGAGGATGTTGTCGAGCCCGATGTCCCGGGCCAGTGCCTGCGCGCCGATCACGCCGCCTGCCGGGCCGGACTCGACGATATGCATGGGCAGGCTGCGCGCTGCCTGGGAGGGCATGAGCCCGCCGCTCGATTGCATCAGCAGCAGCGGGGCGCGTGCACCGATGTCGGCGAAGCCGCCCTCCAGCCCGGCCAAGTAGCGCGAGACCACCGGCTTCAGATAGGCATTCACCACGGTGGTGGAAGTGCGTTCATATTCCTTGGCCTCGGGCAGGACGCGATGGCTGACGCTGATCTCGACCTCCGGCGCAAGGCGTTCGACGATCTCCGCGACAATGCGTTCATGCGCGGGGTTGGCATAGCTGTGCAGCAGCGCCACGGCGATGGCCTCGACGCCCTCATCCAGCAGGCACCGGACCGCCGTTTCCGCCGCTTCCGGGTCGAGCGGCGTCTGCGCAGCGCCGTCATGCGTCATGCGCTCGGCGACCGTGCAGCGCAGATAGCGTGGCACCAGCGGCGGCGGTTTCTGCCACGAGATGTCGTAGAGGCGCGGCATGCGAAGGTTGCGGATCTCCAGGATGTCGCGAAACCCCTCGGTGGCGATCAGCCCGGTTTTCGCGCCTTTGCCCTCCAGGATGGCGTTGGAGGCGACCGTGGTGCCGTGGCGTAATTCGGCGATGTACTCGCCCTTGAATGCGCCTTCGGCGATCAAGTCAGCGAGCGCCTCGACGATGGCGCGTGCGTAATTGTCCACCGAGGAGGACACCTTGCGGGTCAGCAGCCGGCCGTCTCCGTCGAGGCAGACAATGTCGGTGAAGGTACCGCCGATGTCGATCCCGAGGCGCCAGCGAGGTTCAGCGTGTTCCATGCGTTATTGCTCTTTTGGGGGTCGCCGGCCTGCCCGGTCACATAGGCTCGATATCCTTGGCCTGCAGCCCGCGCGGTACGCTTTCCGCCCGGACGAAGACGCGCTGCCCCGGCGCCAGGTCAGCCATACCGGAGCGCATGAGGACGCTGGAATGGACAAAGACCTCGCGGTCGCCTTCGTCCGGCACCACGAAGCCGAAGCCGCGGATGGGATCGTAGAACTTGACCGTCCCCGGCAATTCCATGATGGGCCCTGCGGGCGCGTCATCCTGTCGGAACCGTTGCCTCGGCTCGGGCCTCGGGCGGTCCGCCGGTCCCGTTCCGGAGGCCGGGAGCTCTACCGAGAGGAGCCTCGACACCTGCGGGCCCCGGTCGCCCTGCACGGTCTCGCAGGTCACCACCGCGCCCTGCGGCAAGGTCTCGTGGCCGGATGCCTGCACGGCGGTCATATGGCAGAACAGGTCGGCGGATCCGTCCTCGGGCTCGATGAACCCATAGCCCTTGCTTGCCAGGAACCATTTGACGATCCCCCGGACCGCGCCGTCCGGAACGGCGGCGCGCTCGGCCGCCATCGCCCCGTTGTCGGACGCATGGACGGGCAACGTCTCGCGCGGCGCGGCGGCGGAAAAATCGACGGCTAGGATCCGGGAGACCTCGGGGCCGAAGCGGCCCTGCGCGGTCTCGCAGGTGACTGTCGCTCCGGCGAGCAGGATCTCCATGCCGACAGCGTCCAACGCCGGCCCGGAGCAGAAGACGTCGTCCGACCCGTCGTCGGGATCGAGGACGCCATGGCGCTTCGCCGCATCGTACCACTTGACCGTCGCCGAAATGCGCACGCCGGGTTCTGAAATCGGATCGGTCATCCCGAAAGGCTTTCACGGTGTTTATGGAAATTCGTATCGAACGTTCCTTTTACCGCCTGTCTCCGGGAGGGTGAAGGCCCCCGGCCGCCGAATGGCGGGAACCGGGACCCGATCGACAAGGGCGGCCAGCCGGCAAGCGGCTGTCGGCGCGCAGCCCCGGCCGGTTTTGCTTCCTGACAGTCTGGCGGCAAACGGCCAAGTCGTATGGCGGCCGGTTCATTGCCCTTGGTGAGTCTGTGCTCGTCCTCTCAACCGGAGTCGTCGGCGGCCGCTGCCTCATCATTCGTCTCTTCAGGCATCGCCTCCGCCGGCGCCTTGGCCACCCCCACCATTGCGGGCCTCAGCAGGCGGTCGTGGAGGACGTAGCCGTCCTGCATGACTTGCACGATCGTGCCGGGCTCGGCGTCCGCTGTCTCGATCTCGAACATCGCTTGGTGGCGGTTGTGGTCGAAGCGTTCGCCCTCGGCCTCGATGCGCGCGACACGGTGGCGGGCAAAGGCGGCGCTGAGTTCACGCTCCACCATTTCGACGCCTTCCAGCAGCCCCTCGCCACCGCCGCTGGCGAGGGCGCGGCGGAGATTGTCGGCGACGCCGAGCAGGTCGCGGGCCAGCCCGGCCGCGCCGTAGCGCGATGCCTCGCGGCGCTCGCGCTCGCTCCGCCGGCGCATGTTCTCGACCTCGGCGAGCGCGCGCAGCCGCTCGTCCCGGAGCGCCTGCGCTTCCGCCTCCAGCTCGGCAATGCGCGCCCCCTGCTCGGCGAGCGGATCGGGCTCCTCCGCGCCCACGTCCTCAGCATCCGCCTCCGCGGCGTCCGGCTCCTCGCCTTCCGCTTCAGGCGGCGCCTCCTCCTCCGTCTCTGGTTTGCGCTCCCCGTTCATCATCGCTTTCACCCTCTCTCCGGCGCCAGCATGCGTTCGATCACCCGCGCCGTATAGTCCACCATAGGCACGATGCGGGCATAATTCAGCCGGGTCGGCCCTAGCACGCCGATAGCGCCCACAACGCGTTCCTGTCCGTCGCGATAGGGACTCACCACCATCGACATGCCCGTCTGGCGAAACACCGTGTTCTCCGCCCCGATGAAGATCTGCACACCCTCCCCGGACCGGGCCGCCTCCACCAGGCGCAGGATGTTCTCGCGCGTCTCCAGAGCGTCGAACAGGCCGCGCAGCCGCTCCAGGTCCTCGACCGCCTGTACATCGTCCAGCAGCCGCGCACGGCCCGTGACGATCAGCCGCCCGCCGTCATGGCTGCGTTCGCCCGCCCAGACCGCGATCCCAGCCTCGACAACGCTCTGCGCGACCGTGTCGATCTGCGCCCGGTGTGTTTCAAGATCCGCGCGGATTTCCTCCACCGCCTCCTCCAGCGTGCGCCCGGAAAGCCGGGACTGGAGATAATTGGCGGCGCGCTGCAGCGCATCCGCCGGCAGGCCCGGCGGCAGGTCGAGCATGCGGTTCTCGACCTGGCCCGCCTCGTCCACCAGAACGGCGAGCGCGCGCGCGTCGCCCAGATTGACGAACTCGATATGGTTCAGCCGCTCGGCCCGCTTCGGCGCCACCACCAGTCCGGCATGGTGGGTGAGGCCCGCCAGCAGCCGGCTAGCCCGCTCCAGGCTCTGTTCCAGCGTGGCGCCTGTCCCGGCCGAGAGCGCCTCGATATCGGCGCATTCGCGCTCCGTCAGCCCGCCCATCTGCATGATGCCGTCCACGAACAGGCGCAGGCCCCCATCCGTCGGCAGCCGCCCGGCCGAAGCGTGCGGCGAGAACAGCAGGCCCAACTCCTGGAGGTCCGCCATCACATTGCGGATGGTGGCAGGCGACAGCGACCGGTCGAGCTTCCGCGCGAGCGTGCGCGATCCCACCGGATCGCCCGACTCCATCCAGGCGTCCACGATCAGCCCGAAGACCTCGCGCGAGCGCGCATCGAGATCAGTGAGTCCCGGCGAGCCAGCCATGCGACAAAGACTCTTCCAAGCGGTGCCCGGAGCATTTAGGAACCCGTCCGGCGGGCGTCAACCATGCGTCCGGCCCGAAGAGCGAGCAGCGAACCCATGACAGCCCCCACCCGTCCGTCCGGACGCCGCCCCGACGAACTCCGCGCCGTCCTGCTGGAGCCCGATTGGGCGCCCTATGCGGAAGGCTCCTGCCTGGCCAGCTTCGGCGCGACGCGGGTGCTGGCCGCCGCCTCCGTGGAAACCCGTGTGCCGCCCTGGCTGCGCGGGCGCGGACGCGGCTGGATCACGGCCGAATACGGCATGCTGCCGCGCTCGACGCATGAGCGCACCGACCGCGAGGCGGCGCGCGGGCGCCAGAGCGGTCGCACGCAGGAGATCCAGCGTCTGATCGGCCGTTCGCTGCGCGCCGTCGCCGATCTGCAGGCGCTCGGCGAAATCCAGATTCGCATCGATTGCGATGTGTTGCAGGCGGACGGCGGCACCCGCACCGCGGCCGTCACCGGCGGCTATGTGGCACTGGCGCTCGCCTGCCGGCACCTGCAGCGGATCGGCGCGGTCAGGAAGCCGGTTCTCGGCGATTCGGTGGCCGCCATTTCCTGCGGGCTCTGGCGAGGTCTGCCCGTGCTCGACCTCGACTATGCCGAGGACAGCGATGCAGAGGCGGACGCGAATTTCGTGCTCACCGGCTCGGGCGCGCTGGTCGAGGTGCAGGCGACGGCGGAGAAGGCGGCGTTTCCCCGCGCCCGGCTCGACGCCCTGCTCGATCTGGCGGAAGCCGGATGCGCTCAGCTTGCGGAGGCGCAGCGCCGCGCGCTCGCCTCGTGACCCGACGGCTCGACGGCGAGCGGCTCGTCATCGCCAGCCACAATGCCGGCAAGGTGCGCGAGATCGCTGAATTGCTGGCGCCCCGGGGCATCGAGGCCGTGGCGGCCGCCGCGCTCGGCCTGCCGGAGCCGGAGGAAACGGGCGCGACCTTCCTCGCCAATGCCGAACTCAAGGCGCGCGCGGCGACGACCGCCGGGCTGCCGGCGCTGGCGGACGATTCGGGCCTCGCCGTCGCCGCGTTGGACGGCGCGCCCGGCATCTACTCCGCCCGCTGGGCCGGCCCCGACCGCGATTTCGCCCGCGCCATGGCCGATGTGCATGAGCGCCTGGGGGACCGCCCGCGCGAGGCGGCGTTCATCGCCGCGCTGGCGCTCGCCTGGCCGGACGGGCATGTCGTATCCTTTGAAGGCCGGGTGGACGGCCGGGTGGTCTGGCCGCCACGGGGGAACCGCGGTTTCGGCTATGACCCGATCTTCGCGCCGGACGGCCATGATGAGACCTTCGGCGAGATGGCCCCGGAAGCGAAGGCGCCCCTCACCCACCGCGCACGGGCGTTCGAGAAACTCGCGGCCGCTTGTTTCCCATGACGGACCGGGGCTTCGCCGTCTATGTGCATTGGCCGTTCTGCGAGTCCAAATGCCCCTATTGCGACTTCAACAGCCATGTCCGCGAGAAGGTCGACGGGGCCGCCTGGCGCGAGGCCCTGCTGCGCTCGCTGGAGAGCTGGGCGGAGGAGACGCCGGGGCGGACGGTCACCAGCGTGTTCTTCGGCGGCGGCACGCCTTCGCTGATGGCGCCGGAGACCGCGGGCGCGGCGCTGGAGCGGGTGCGCGCGCTCTGGCCCGTCGCGGACGATCTGGAAGTGACGCTCGAAGCCAATCCCGGCTCGGTCGAGGCCGGGCGCTTCCGCGCCTTCGCCGCGGCGGGCGTCAACCGCCTCTCGCTCGGCGTGCAGTCCTTCCGGGACGACGAACTCGCCTTTCTTGGCCGCCGCCACGACGCCCGCGCCGCCCGTGCTGCGCTCGAACTCGCGCACCGGACCTTTCCGCATGTCTCCTTCGACCTGATCTACGCCCTGCCGGGCCATACCGCCGCCCAATGGGCCACCCGCCTCGAGGAGGCGCTTGCATTGGCGGGCGAACATCTCTCGCTCTACCAGCTTACCATCGAGCCCGGCACGGCCTTTGCGCCCCGCGCCGCGCGCGGCGACTTCGTGCTGCCGGAGGAGGACGAAGCGGCTGCGCTTTACGAGGTGACGCAGGACCGCCTCGCCGCCGCCGGATTGCCGGCCTATGAAATATCGAACCATGCCCGGTCCGGAGCGGCCTGCCAGCACAATCTGGTCTATTGGCGGGGCGGGGAGTGGATCGGCGTCGGGCCCGGTGCGCACGGCCGCATCGACACGGATGAAGGGCGCGTCGCAACGGAAGAGCGCCGCGCCCCGGAAGCCTGGCTTGCCGAGGCCGCCTGCCGGGGCCGCGCTGTCAGGGAGCGTCGGTTGCTCGAACCGCTGGAGGCCATGCAGGAGCGTATCCAGACCGGCCTGCGGCTGGCGGAGGGCATCCCCGCAAACGGGCTCGCACCGGCCATCGACGCAGACCGGTTGGCGGATTTGCAGGCCGAGGGGCTGTTATACGCGCGGACAGACCGCCTCCAGGCAACTCCGGCCGGGCGGCAGAGGCTCGATGCGGTGGTCCACTACCTGCTCGTCTGAGACCGGCTTCAAGCCCCGCCGGTCAGGCGAAGCGCATCAGGAACCGGACCAGCCGGCGGGTCCGGGGGCCGAACAGCGCATCGGTGTAATAGCTGCCGGCGGCGCGCTTCGAGACCTCGCCGAGCGTCGGGTAGGGCGCGATCATCCCCGCCAGCGCGCCGATGCGGAGCTTCTGCGACACCGCCAGCACCCAGGGCTGGATGAGCTCGCCCGCATGGGGGCCGACAATGGTGGCGCCGAGCACCCGCCGCCCCGGCCCGACGACCGCCTTGACGAAGCCTTCCGTCTCGCGCTCCGCCTGCGCGCGGTCGTTTTCGGCGAAATCGTGACGCAGCACGCGCGCCTTCTCCCCGAAGGCCTCCTTCGCCTGCGCCTCGGTCAGCCCGACATGGGCGAGCTCGGGGTCGGTATAGGTCACCCAGGGCGCGGCGGTCGTGTCCGCCCTGGCGGGCAGGCGGAAAAGCGCATTGCGGATCGCGATCCCGGCATGGTAGCCCGCCACATGGGTAAAGCGCAGCCCCCCCGCTACATCGCCAACCGCAAACACGCGCCTGTCCGACGCGCGCAGACGGCTATCCACCGTCACCCCCGCCGGCGTCCAGGCGATGCCGCCGGTGTCGAGGTCGAGGCCCTCCAGATCGGGCCGCCGACCCGCCGCGACCAGCAGATGCGTGCCCTGCGCCGTTTCCTCCCGGCCCCCCGCCTCGAAATGCAGCGTTACGGCTCCGGGCCCGCCCGCTGCCGCCGTCACCGCCGCGTGCTCGCAAAGCCGCACCCCCTCCCGGATGAGGTGCGCGCGGATGAGCACCGCGGCGTCGGCATCGTCGCGCGGCAGGATCGGCCCGCGCTGCACCACCGTCACCTCCGCGCCGAGCCGGCGATGCGCCTGGGCGAGCTCGATGCCGACCGGGCCGCCGCCCAGCACCAGCAGATGCCCGGGCGTTTCTTCCAGGTCGAACACCGTCTCGTTGGTAAGGAAGGGCAGCCGGTCGAGGCCGGGAATGGGCGGCACCACCGGCGCGGAGCCGGTGGCCAGCACGATCCAGCGCGCCTGCACGCGGACGCCGCCGCCTTCCAGCAGCCGTCTGCCGACGAAGCGGGCGGGGGCCTCGACCACGCGCACGCCGAGGCCCTCGAAGCGCTCGACGCTGTCATGCGGCGCGATGGCGGCGATGACGCCCTGCACATGGCGGCGGAGCGCGGCGGGATCCACCCTCGGCGTCTCCGGCGCGATGCCGAAGCGGCCCGCATGGCGGAAGGCGGCGGCAGCATGGGCGGCGGCGATGGTGGCCTTGGACGGCACGCAGCCGTAATTGAGGCAGTCGCCGCCCATACGGCCTTTCTCGAACAGCAGCACCGAGGCGCCCATCTGCGCAGCGCCCGCCGCCACGGAGAGGCCGCCGGAGCCGCCGCCGACCACAGCGATATCGACCTTCACCGTTTCTGTCATAGGATCGCCTTCCCGCCGCCCGATATGCCGGACCGTTTCATGCCTGTCTTCCATTTTTCCGGCCCGGATGCTTTATGCCTGCACTCTAAGCCTTTTCTTCGCCCCGGAGCCACGCCGGAGGGCGTTCCATGAGCGCCTCACCCCTCGATGAAACGACCCGGCGCGCTGCAGAACTGCATGCCGCCGGCGATCGTGAGCCTGCAGCGGCGCTCTATGAGCGAATGCTGGAGACCGAGGCCGGCCGCGCAGACGGCCATCTGGGACTGGCCCGGTTGCGCTACGAACAGGAGCGCCTCGACGAAGCCGTCCGGCATTTGCGTTCGGCGGCGGACCTGCGGCCGGCCGATGCAGGGATCCAGGGCGAGCTCGCGCTGGTGCTGCGCCAGCTTGGCCTTACGGGCGAGGCGACCGTCGCCGCCGCCCGCGCCGCCCAGCTCGCGCCGCAGGAGATCGACTTCCACTGGCTGAACGGCGCCCTTCTGCTGATGAACGGGCGCTATGCGGAAGGCTGGGCCGCCTGGGCGCGGGCGCGGGCGTTGCAGGACGCCGCAGTCGATACGAGCCGCTACCAGCGGCCGCGCTGGGACGGGAGGCAGCTCGACGGCGAAACCCTGCTGCTGGATGCGACCGGCAACGACATCGACGCCGTGCAATTCTCCCGCTACCTGCCGGTCGTGCGCGCGCGCGGCGCGGTTCCCGCCATCGCATGCAGCGAGGCCGCGGCCGGCCTGCTTTCCGGACTGCCGGACCTGCTCTGGCTTGCCGCGCCGGGCGAGAGCCGCCCGCCCTATGACCTCACGGTCGCCTTCGACGACCTGCCGCGCCTGTTCGAGACGACGCCGGCGACCGTGCCGCCGCCGGCCGGCCTTGCCGTGAATCCGAGGCAGCGGCGCTACTGGCAGGAAGCGTTGGCGGAAACGCCCTCGCCGCGCATCGCCGTCGCCTGGACCGGTGCGGAACCCTGGCCAGGCGGGCTTGGCGAAATTGCTGGCGCCCATTTCTACACCTTCCTTGAGCCGGTGCCCGGCATGACGCCGCTTGCCAGCGAACCGATCGCGCTGGATGTCGCCGCCGCCATGCTTGAGGAGTTCGAGATGGTGGTGAGCGACGACAATCCGATCGGACATCTCGCGGGCACGCTGGGCCGGCCCTGCTGGATGATACTCGGCGTCGCTCCCGACTGGCGCTGGTTCCAGGCCCGGCGCGACACGCCCTGGTATCGCTCCATGCGCGTGGTGAGGCAGGAGCGCGCGGGCGAGTGGGACGCGCCGATGGCCATCGTGCAGCGCGAGATCGAGCGCGGCCTTGCCAGGGACAAAGACCGGCTCGCCGCCGCCGAGGCCGCGCTTGCCGATGGGCAGGTGCAGCGGGCAGCGGCGCTGCTCGACGCCAGCGGCCAGCTCTGGCGCGGAGATGCCCGGATGCACCGCCTGACGGGCGAGCTTGCTGTTGCCCAGGGCCGGCTGGATGATGCCGCGCGGGCGCTCCACCGCGCCGCCGCCGCCGCGCCGGGTGATACTGCGATTCACAGCGCCTTCGCCGGTGTGCTGGCGCGGATCGGAGCCCATCGCGACCGCGAGCTGACGGCGGCCCGCGCCGTGGCGCTCGCCCCCGCCTCCCCGGAGCCGCGCATCGGCCATGCCGACGCGCTGGAGGCGCTTGGCCGCGCCGACGAAGCGCTTTCCGTCTATACCGACGCCTACGATCTTGCACCGGAGAACCCCGCCACCGGCGCCGCGCTGGCGGCGGCGCTGCTGAGACGGGGCAATTTCGACACCGGCCTGCCGCTGTTGCAGACGGAGCCGCTGCCGCCTGCCGGGCTGCAGGCCATCGAGGGCGAAGAGGTTGTCATTGATGCGGCGGACGACGACATCGAGGCGATCTGGCTCCTGCGCTATGCGCCGTTGCTGCAGGCCGCCCGACGCGTGCTGGTGGCGGTGCGGCCAGGGCTGCAGCGCCTGGTCGCGGATCAGCCCGGCGTGGATGGCGTGCTCGTTCCCGGCCAGACCCCGCCCCCCGGCGCGGTGACGCTTCCGGCCGCTGCCCTGCCGCGGCTGTTCGGCACGACTCTCGGGACCATACCCGCCGACATACCCTATCTCCGCGCCAATGACATGCTGGTGCAGCACTGGCGATCCCGCTTCGTGCGCCCGGCCAGGTTGCGGGTGGGCGTCGCCTGGGGCGAGCGGCCCCTGCTGGAAGCGATGGCGCCGCTGTTCGAGCTGGAGGGCGCGGCCTTTTTCAGCCTGGAGACCGAGTTCGGGTCGCGAACGCTGACGGCGCTCCGCAGCCGGGCCGGCATCATCGACATTTCGACCCGGATCACCGATGCAGCCGAGCTGGCGGCCGCGATCTCCGCGCTCGACCTGGTCATCGGGCCGGACGGCCCGGCGGTGCATCTCGCCGGCGCGCTCGGCGTGCCCGCGGCCGTGCTGCTCACCTGCCCGGCGCATTGGCGCTGGTTCTCCGATCGCGACGACAGCCCCTGGTATCCCTTTTCTCGCCTCTTTCGCCAGCAACGGCTGGACGACTGGACCGCCCCCGTGGCGGCGCTCGATCCCGTTCTGCGACACGCGGTTTCCGATGCCGGCTGAGACACGGCCCCTTGATTGCGGCACCCCGCTTGGGCCATATCGGGGCGGGCCCGTAGTTCAGCGGTCAGAACCCGCCGCTCATAACGGCGTTGTCGCAGGTTCGAATCCTGCCGGGCCCACCAGCGTCTCCCGGGGCGAGCCGGCAGGATGAGCGCCGTCCGCCTCTACCGTGCGCGCGCCGATGAGCGCACGCTGGCCTGGACCGTGGAGGCCTGGCGGCGGCTCGGCCTCGGGCCCGGAGCGGCGCTCTTCACGACCGCAAAGGGCCTCATCATCGCTCCGTTCGACGCCGGTCCGCCGCGGATCGAGGCCGCTTTCGATGCCCGCATCATGTCCGAACAGGCGGAGTTGCGCTGGCTCGCCGCCGGGCGCCGGGAGCACCGGCGCATCGGCCCGACCGTGCTGGTCGGCGAAATCGATACGCCGCTCATCGAGGGGTTCCAGCGCCTCGACCCGCATGACGCCCATCCGCGCGAAGTCGGCTATACAGTCCCTGCGGCGCTCCACGGTGCGGGCGGCGCCGTCTCCGTCGCGCTCCGCCTCGTCGAATATGTCGACTCGGACGATCCGGACCATCCCGGCCGCGTGGACGAACGCCTCGCCGGCGCCGTCATCCTGCCCGATCCGTAACCCGGCACTGAACCGCGGCGCCCGAGCGGGGAGATAAACGTTGCAATCCGGGCTAAGCTTCCCCTCATGGCGGAGCTTCGGCGGGGCTGGACGACGGGGGCCTGCGCGGCGGCGGCGGCGCGGGCCGCCTGGGAGCGCCTGTTTACGGGGCGCCTGCCGGATCCGGTCGCCATAGACCTGCCGCGCGGCCTCAGGGCTTCCTTCCCGCTCGCCGAGACCGGAGACTGGGTGGGTGTCAGGAAAGACGCCGGCGACGACCCGGACGCGACCCACGGCGCTGTCGTGCGCGCCCGCCTGCATCCGGCGGCGCCCGGCGCGGGCATCACCTTTCGCGCGGGGCCGGGCGTCGGCATGGTCACCCTGCCGGGCCTGCCGCTTGCGGTCGGCGAGCCGGCGATCAATCCGGGGCCGCGCGCCATTATCGCCGCCAATCTGCGCACGGTGGCGGACGAATACGGCATGGCTGCCGACGTCGCGGTCGAAATCGGCATAGAGGGCGGCGAGGCGCTGGCGCTCAGAACTGCCAATGCCCGGCTCGGCATTCAGGGCGGGCTCTCCGTGCTCGGCACCACGGGAGTCGTCATCCCCTATTCCTGCGCGGCCTGGATCCATGCGGTCCATCGCGGTGTGGATGTGGCGCGCGCTGCCGGCCTCGATCATGTCGGCGCGGCGACCGGGCGCGGCTCGGAGGCCGCCTTGCAGGCGCTACTCGGCCTGCCGGACCACGCCATGATCGACATGGGCGATTTCGCCGGCGCGCTGCTCAAATATCTCCGCCGCCGCCCGGTGGCGCAGGTGAGCCTGGCCGGCGGTTTCGGCAAGCTATCCAAGCTGGCGGCCGGGCATCTGGACCTGCATTCCGACCGCAGCCCGGTCGATATTCCGCGCCTGGCGGCCGAACTGAAGGCGCTCGGCGGGCCGGACGCAAGCGGGGCGGCGAGCGCGGGCGCGGTGCTGGCGCTTGCCGGGACCCTGCCGCTGGCGCGGCGCATCGCCGAGCAGGCGCGCGAGACCGCCCTCGCCGTGCTCGCCGGCGGCGCGGAGGTGGATGTCCGCGTTTTCGACCGCCGCGGCCGGCTCATCGGCGAGGCCCCGTGAGGGGCCGAACCGAAATCCGGGCGGGGCCGCCTGGCCCGGTCCGCGGGGCGTCTCCTACCCGCCTGCAAGCAGTTCCGGCGCGGGCGCGATGACGGCGAAGACGGCGCCGGCGGGGTCCTGCAACACGGCGATGCGCCCGACTTCCGGCACGTCGAAGGCCGCCTTGCAGACCTGGCCGCCGGCCTCGACGGCCGCCGCGGCGGTCGCATCGGCGTCCTCGACCCGGATATAGGGCATCCAGTGCGGCGGAATGCCGGGCTCCGGGGGCGGGAGCGCGCCGCCGACCGGCATGCCGGCCAGCGAGAAATCGGTATAGGTCCCGCCATCCGGCCCCGGCATGGGCATGGTCCTGGCCTCCCAGCCGAACAGCCTGCCATAGAACGCCCTGGCGCCCTCGACATCGGGTGTCATCAGCTCGTTCCAGAAAAATGCGCCTGTCTGGCTCATGCGCCCCTCTTCCTGTCGGTTTCCTCGTCCCCCGCCGCCGCCACGGGCGCCCAGAGCACGTCCTCGATACGGTCCGCGCCCGCGGCCAGCATGGCCAGCCGGTCGAAGCCGAGCGCGATCCCGGCCGACGCCGGCATGCCGTATTCGAGCGCGGAAAGGAAGTCCTCATCGACGGGCAGATCGTCGCCGTGAAGCGCCCGGCGCTCGCGCGCCGCCGCCTCGAAGCGCCGGCGCTGCTCGGCGGCATCGGTCAGCTCCCCGAAGGCGTTGGCGAGCTCCAGCCCGCCGACATAGATCTCGAAGCGCTCCGCCACGCGCGCATCCGCCGGGTCGAGGCGGGCAAGCGCCGCCATGCGCGCCGGCCAGCCATGCAGCACCACCGGGCGCGCAAGGCCCAGATGCGGCTCGATGCGGTTGAGGAACAGGCGGAAGAACAGGTCCTCCCAGCCGTCTTCCGCGCCCGGCTCCAGCCCCTCCGCCCGGCAGGCGGTGGCGAGCCGGGCCCGGTCCGCCGCCAGCACATCGAGCCCGAACCGGTCCCGGAAGGCGGCGGCGACGGAGAGGCGCTCGAAGGGCAGGGCGGTCGGCACGCGCCGCCCGTTCCAGCGGAGCTCCGGACCCGCCAGCGCCAGCAGCGCCTCGCAATCCGGGATGAGGTCCCGCCAGCCGGCGCCCGCGCGATACCATTCCAGCAGGGTGAATTCAGGATGGTGCGTGGCCGATCGCTCGCCATTGCGGAAGACGCGCGCGAACTGGAAAAAGCGCGGCTCGCCGGCCACGAGCAGCTTCTTCATGGCGAATTCGGGCGAGGAATGCAGGCGGAGCCGGCGCCCGCGCCCGTCCGGCTCGCTGAGCAGCGTCTCGAAGGGCGCGACATGCACTTCCATGCCGGCGGCAATCTGGAGCGCCGGCGTCTCGACGTCGAGGAAGCCTTCGCGGTGGAACCAGTCCCGCATGCGCCGGATGAGCGCCGCACGCGCGAGCAGCGCCGGGCGCCGCGCGGCATGGGCTTCGGGCCGCCACCAGGGACCGGCCGGCGCGCTCAACGGCTGGCTCCCCGCCGGGGCCGGGCCGGTCTGGACGGCGCCCGGCCGAGCGGGTAGCGTTTCGTGAGAGTGACCCTCTGACGGAGTATCCGGGACCCCATGAACGATATCGCCATCAATGCCGAGAACCTCTGGCGGCTGGAAACGCCGGGCCACGAAGGATGGACGCGCACTGCCCGCGTCGGCGACCCGAAGAAATACTACATGGTCTCGACCGACAGCCATGCCAATGAGCCGCCGGACCTCTGGGCCACGCGCCTGCCCGAGAAATATCGCGAGCGCGCGCCGCGCGTCGTCACGGATGAGAATGGCGTGCAGTGGCGCTATTGCGAGGGCTACCGGCCGGACCGCGTCCGGATCATGAGCTTCGAGGGCGAGGACTGGCTGCGCTCGCAGGCCGGCGCCGACCCCGAAGGGCGCATCCGCGACAATGAGAGCGACGGCATCGACGCCGAAATCATCTTCCCGAACAAGGGTCTCGCCATGTGGGCGACGCCGGACCCGGTGTTCGCCAATGCGCAATGCCGGGTGTGGAACGACTGGGCCTGGGAGCAATTCGGCGCCTGGCCGGAGAAGATGGTGCCCGTGGCCGCCATCGCCACCGGCGACCTCGACGGCACGCTCGCCGAGGTCGAGCGCTGCGCCGCGCTCGGCTACAAGGCGCTCACCCTGCCCTGCAAGCCCATCTGGGGCGGGCATGATGTGGACCATGTGAACTACAACCTGCCGCATTTCGACCCGCTCTGGGCACTGGTCGAAGAGACCGGCATGCCGATCACCTTCCATGTGAGCACTGGGCGCGATCCGCGCGCCTCGCGCGGCAATGGCGGGGCGGTCATCAACTATGTCACCCACTCGCTGTCGCCGACCATCGAGCCGGTGGCGAATCTCTGCGCCTCGGGCGTGCTGGAGCGCTTCCCGAAGATCCGCTTCGCCACCATAGAGGCCGGCATAGGCTGGGTGCCCTGGCTGCTCGACGCCATGGACGAGGCCTATCGCAAGCACCATATGTGGGTGCGCCCGAAGCTCCAGGGCCTGCCGTCGGACTATTACCGCCAGCATGGCTACGCCACCTTCCAGGAAGACCCGGCGGGCCTGGCGCTGGCGAAGGATTGGGGCCTCACCGGCAATTTCATGTGGGCGAACGACTATCCCCACCATGAAGGCACCTGGCCGCATTCCGGCGAGGCCATCGAGCGCACTATGGGCGGGCTCGACGAGGCCGACCGGGCGAAGATCCTCGGCCTGAACGCGGCGAAGCTGTTCGGGCTGGCCGTGCCGGCGCCTATGCAGGCCAACGCCGCCTGACGGCGCGGATCGGGCCGAGGGTTCGGCGCGGAGCCCCGCGCGCGTGACGGCGGTTGTCCGCATGCCGGCAGGCTCTGCCGCCCCGGTCGTTGAGGAGGAATCCGTCGGGCCGCCCGGCCCCGGCGAGGTGCAGCTCCGCCAGACCGCCTTCGGCCTCGACCGCTGCGGCCTGCCGGCCGGTGGCGCGCCCTTCGTTCCCGGCGTCGCCGCGGCGGGCCGGGCCGAGGCGGTAGGCGCGGGCGTCGAGGGCGTCCGGCCCGGCGACCGGCTGGCCTATGCCGACCTGCCCGGCGCCTGGCGCGCGCGCCGCAATGTCCCGGCGGACCGGCTGGTCCCGGTTCCGGATGACGTTGACGATGCGACCGCGGCCGCCCTCATCCGCCGCGGCCTCGCCGTCCATTACCTGCTGCGCCGGCTGCGCCGTGTGCAGCCGGGCGAGACCGTGCTGGTCACCGGCGCGGCCGGCGGTGTCGGGCGGCTGCTCTGCCAGTGGGCCGCGGCCGTCGGCGCAGAGGTTGTCGGCGCCGTCGGCAGCGAGGAGAAAGCGGAGATCGCGAGGGCGAATGGCTGCGCCCGCGCTGTCGTCGCCGGACCGGAAGACCTGGCCGCGAAGGTCCGCGGGGCCGCGCGGGGCGTGGATGTCGTCTATGACGCGCTGGGCGGCGAGGCCTTCGCCCGCGGCCTCGACTGTCTCGCGCCCATGGGCATGGCTGTCGGCTTCGGTGCTGTCGCCGGGCCGCCGCCGCCCCTGCCGCTCCCGTGGCTGGAGGCCGGCTCGCTCATCCTCGCCCGTCCGACGCTGGCGGCCTGGATCGCCGATGCCGGCGCCCTGCTGGCGGCCTCGGAGGAGCTGTTCGAGCTGGTCGGCGCCGGAAAGCTGAAGCCCGGCCCGCTGCGCCGCTTCCCGCTCGCTGATGCCGGCGCGGCCGTCCGTATCCTGCTCGACCGGCGGAATGCGGCCTATCTGGCTCTGACAGACTGACGCAGGCCGGAAACACCGGAGACCCCGATGTTCCTCGACCATTTCAAGACCATGGCCGCCTATAGCCGCTGGGCCAATGAACGGCTCTACGACGCCTGTGCGGGCGTTGGTGATGCGGAGCGCAAGCGGGACCGCGCCGCGTTCTTCGGCTCGATCCACAACACGCTCAACCATATCCTGGTCGGCGACCGCGCCTGGCTCGGGCGTATCGAAGGGCTGCCCGACAGCGGAACCCCGCTCGACACGGTGCTGTTCGACGATTTCGACGAACTGCGCCGCGCGCGGGACGCCGAAGATGACCGCATCGACCGCGTTCTCGCGGCGATGACCGGGGACCGGCTGGCCGGCGACCTCGCCTACAGCAATCTGGCCGGCACACCGTTCCGCACCCCGATGCGGCTTGTCTGGACGCATGTCTTCAACCATCAGACCCATCATCGCGGCCAGGTCCACGACATGCTGAGCCAGGCCGGCCTCGCGCCCCCTGAGCTCGACCTGATCTATTACGTCCGCTCGCTCTGATCGGCAGCAGGCGCCCGGCAAAGCCTCAGCGGTCGAAGGAGCGAGTCTCGATCTCCCTGCCGTCGATCCTCGCGATCGTCAGGCGGCCGAAGCCGGGCCGGTCGATATGCACCCCGGTGTCGATCCCCAGGACATTCTCGCGCCAGTGCGGCTCCGGCGTCGAGGTGTGGCCGGTGAGAACCGCGCGCACGCCTTCGACCGGCCCCCGATATTCGCGCCCGGTCTCCCCGATCTCGCGCTGCAGCCGACCGTGATACACGCGGCTCCAGAGCGCCCGGCTGCGGGTCAGGTCGTCGGCCGCGCCGTTGCCGGGAAGGGAGGCTTCGAGGTCCCGCCAGCGCCGGTGGACGGGGCAGGCATGCACGAGGCCGACCGGCCCGAACCGCGTCTCGACCCGCGCGGCAAAGGGAAGCCGGGCCAGGACCGCCATCCATGCGCCGGCGCCGTCTCCGCTGTCCTGCGAGCGCCACCAGCCGCCCCCGTTCATCTGCCAGAGGCGCCAGGCGTTCGTGTATCGCAACTTCCAGGCTGGCGTCCGGCGGGCTTCCTGCAGCGCCTCAAGCATCAACTGCTCATGATTGCCGCGCAGCACGAGGTCGAAACGCGCCGAAGGATCGTCGCCCTCGATCCAGCCTTTCGCCAGACGGGAGTCCGGTCCGCGGTCGATCAGGTCGCCGAGGGAGATCACCCGGTCATGCGCGCCGACCTCCAGCGCGGCCAGTGCCCGGCGAAGCGTGGCGAAATGGCCGTGCAGGTCGCCGACGACCAGGTCGCGCCCCTTGGGATTCGGGCCCAGCCGAACGCAGGGTTCAACGCCGGGCGGGGCGAAGCTGTCCATCCTCAAGACCGGTCTCCTTTCAACAAGCGCCCCCGCCCTCCCTTGTCATCCCCACCCCCTTTTGCCCCTCCCACCCCCCTCCTGTCACCCCGGATGGCGCAGTCCCTCCTCTTGTCACCCTGGACGGGCGCAGCCCCCATCCGTCACCCCGGACAGCGCACAGGCCCCCCTTTGTCACCGTGGACGGGGCGCAGCCCCCCGTCTGTCACCCCGGACGGAGCGAAGCGGAGATCCGGGGCCCAGTCTGTCGCGGTCCCTGCCGGGGGGGGCGGGCGTGACTGGATCCCGGCTCGGGGGCCGGGATGACAAGTGAGGAGGCCGGGGTGACAGTTGGGAAGCCGGACGCCCCTCCCCCAGCCACCGTGGACGGCCGCATCCCGCCCCCAGTCACCGTGGGCGCGGCGCAGTCCCCTTCCGTCGCCCCGGACGGGCCGCCCCCCTCTGTCACCCCGGACGACGCACAGCCCCCCCTTTGTCACCCCGGACGGAGCGGAGCGGAGATCCGGGGCCCAGTCTGTTGCGGTCCCTGCTGGGGGGCGCGCACGTGACTGGATCCCGGCTCGGGGGCCGGGATGACAAGTGAGGAGGCCGGCATGACAAGGGGGGAGGCAGGAGGCCCATCGTCGCCCCTGCGTCGTGCTATCCCGCCTTGCGGATGCGGCTGGCGGGGATGCCGGGGGTTTGCAGGCGGGCGTTCAGCAGCAACTCGTCGATGAGACGGCGGTCGGCCTCGGTGAGGTTGTTGCGCGCCGCGTCCAGCGTCAGCTCCAGCAGGCCGTGCAGCAGGGTGAGGCGGGCGTCGCGCGGGTCCTGTTCCGCGGGCCGGTCGTCGAACAACTCGTCATGCGCCCGCAAGGCCCGCACCGCCTTGGGGAAGAACACCAGCCCGTGCTCCGTCAGCTGCGTGCGCCCGACCTGCCGGGCCTCGCGCGGCCAGGGGGCTTCGAGCAGGGGCTGGCCCACGGCCTCCTCCACGGCGGCGACATGATGGGCGAGGCTGTTGCGGGACAGCCCGAGGCGTTGTGCGGCCTTTGCGGTGCTTCGTTCCTGAACGGTAGCGAGGAAGGATCGCAGATATTTGATGTTCATGTTAGGGTGCATGAAGGCACCATGGGGGCGTGTAACAGGCGAAAAAAGCTCGCATAAAGTGCATTATGGGAAATGCCATTTATGCGACATCGGCGCTTGCTTTGGCGGGCGCGGTGGCCGCAGGGCCGGCGGCAGCAGCCGACAAGATGAGCATCGGCGTTGGCGGCTACATGCAGCAGTGGTTCGGCATGACGAGCGTTGACGCCAAGGACAAGGACGGCAACTCCGTCGACGTCAGAGACGGCACCGCCCAGCAGTCGGACAGCGAAATCTACTTCAAGGGCAAGCTGGAGTCCGACAGCGGCCTGACCTTCTCCGTCAAGGTCGAGCTGGAAGGCAATAATCAGCCCAAAGACGGCTATAGCACCGGTGTCATTGATGAGTCGCAGTTGACCATCGGCGGTGAGTTCGGCCAAGTCGTGCTCGGTGCCGAGGACCCGGCTTCCACGCTCACGCATCACGGTAGCCTGGATGTCGGCATCACGCTGAACTGCGGTGATACCCACAAATGGATCGACGCCGACGTCCTCGCCGGATGCAGCCATAACGGCTTCGGCACCTATGGCCATGGCCATGGCGACAAGAACTCGATCTCTTACTACTCGCCGCGCGTCTCCGGCGTGCAGTTCGGTGCAACCTATATCCCGGACACCAAACAGGAGACCCACGCCCTTTTGCGCAATGCGAACAATGATACGGGCGCTTGGTCAGTCGGCGGTAACTATGTCGGCGAATTCGGCGGCGCCAATGTGGCGTTCTCCCTCGGCCACTACCAGGCAAGCCAAGCCGGAATGACAGACGACGATTTCTTCAGCGGCAAGACGGACGACGGCGCGAACAGCCGGTATCTAGCCGACAAGGCGCCGGACATGATGGACGCCAAGGCCGACATGGCTGCTTGGAATAAGTGGGAGAATGCGCTGTCTCCCGATCCCAAGAAGAACCCAGCCCCGGATGGAGAACTTGTGGAGGACCAAACAGCGGCAGGCTCTATTACGGCTATTGGTAACGCCGCTTATGACGCCCGCGCTAGGCTCTTGGATCACCAGTCTTCCATGATGGTGAAGGCCGACGACAAGACCTTTTCCAATGCCGCGCTGCAAGTCGGCTTCGGAGCGTTCAGCTTCGGCGTCGTCTATGCTACGAATGACGGCGGAGCCTACAAGGTCGTTGCGGCGAACCGGGCACTTACGGCGGCGGAGTTTACCGCCCTGCAAGGCAGCACGTATGACTCCGGCGACACATATGACCCGGCGGAGGGCGTGGTGATTGTCGCCGATAACAGTGGCCAGTGGGGCGCAGGTGTTACGTCTGAAACGCCTGAGTCGGCGACCAACAATGACCCCAGCAATGACAACCCGATGATCCGCATGGATGCGGTAGTCAAGGACATGTCCAAGAACTGGGACACATGGGGCGCGGGCGTGAAGTATTCGGAAGGACCGATGGCCGTCAGCCTCAGCCACCTCGCCACCGAGTGGGATAATGGCGACGAGCAGGACGCGACCATGCTGTCCATGTCCTACACACTGGCGCCGGGCGTGGCGTCGAAGACCTCAGTCTTCATGGCCGAAAGAGCCAATGCCGGCGGCAGCACTACCGAAGGTACCGCCTTCGTGACGGGCTTCGCGCTCTCGTTCTAACCGTCCTCACCTGAGATGGCCGGTCGGGGTTTCAAGCCCTTATCCCCGGGCTCCTTTCGGCCCCGGCCGGCTGCCGGAGGGGGGTGTGTCAGCGCGCCTCCCCGGCTCCTTTTTCCGTTGTCCTGCAGGTGGTGAAAAATCAGGAACTCAAGGAAATCAACATGTTAGACAATCATAAATTGCTCATATTGCACTTTATGCGACATTTGTCCCGAAACGAGTTTCTCATTCCCGACTCCTGTCTTTTTTCCGCCCGGAATTGGACGGCGCGGGCATCCTAACCGCCCGCCCCGGGCGTGCAATCCGTCAAATGCCCCAATGATGTCGTTTTTTCTTCTCTGTTGCATATATGCAACAATCAGGCCGCGCTCGCATCGTTCCCTGTCGCCCTCGCGAAAGTGGGGGCCCAGACAGGCGGGGTCTTCCCGGGCGTCACCGGCCTTGCTGGATCCCGGCTCGGGGGCCGGGATGACAAGTGGGGGGCGAGGGCGCAGCCCTCCTCCTGTCACCCCGGACGGAGCGGAGCGGAGATCCGGGGTGACAGGAAGGCAGGGTCCTTGCCGAGGGGTAGCGGCATTTCTGGGTCCCGGATCAAGTCCGGGACGACAATTTGGAGGCCGGGACGACAGTTGGCGCGCGCGGGAGCGCCTGTCATATCTCGCGGGCATTTGTTCCCATCGGGGCTTGACTCCTGGGAATCCGTGATAGGATGAGCGGAGAGGAGGGAGCCGGCATCCATGGGGCCGGGTTGCCTCCTCTTTTCGTGCCGGTGCGAAAAAAAGAACCCTTAGAAACAGGAGGGAGAGCTATGTCCTGCATTTGCCTTGCGCGCGCGGGCGCAATCAGGTGCGCGAACCGCGCCGGCGCTAACGCGCTACCCGCGCGCATGCGAAACGCGCGCGATACAGGGTCCCGGCGCCGGCAGGCGGGGGGAGGGGGCTGGCCTGTCCCGAAACAGCCGGGTGCGAGTTTCCAGTTTTGATGAGGAAAAAGTCTTGCTTTGTTCCATTTCCCCGGTTATCGTTTCCGCATGCAGACGATCCGGAAAGGGCGGGGGGCGGCCAGCAACCGGCGCGGGCGCTATGAGCGCGAGCGGCTGGAGGCGTTCGACGACGGCTGGGGCGCGATGGAGGAGGAGCCGCCGCCGTTGCGAACGACCGTGACCGAGGAGGCGCCGCGCCGGATCATCGCGCGCAACGACTCCCCCGATATCGGCTTCGACCGCTCGATCAATCCCTATCGCGGTTGCGAGCATGGGTGCATCTACTGCTATGCGCGCCCGACCCATGCCTGGCTCGGACTCTCGCCGGGGCTCGATTTCGAGAGCCGGCTGTTCGCCAAGCCCGCCGCGCCCGCACTGCTGGAGAAGGAGCTGGCGCGGCCCGGCTATCACTGCCGGGTGCTCGCCATCGGCACCAATACCGACGCCTACCAGCCCATCGAGAAACGCTATGGCGTGATGCGCGGCATTCTCGAAGTGCTCGCCCGCTGCCGCCACCCGGTCTCGATCACCACCAAATCCGCCCTCGTGCTGCGCGACCGGGACCTGCTGGCGGACATGGCCCGCGACCGCCTCGCCCATGTCACCATGTCGGTCACGACCCTTGACGGGCGGCTCGCGCGCAGCATGGAGCCGCGCGCCTCGGCCCCGGCGAAGCGGCTGGAGGCGGTGGCGGGGCTGCATGAGGCCGGCATCCCCGTCTCGGTCAATTTCGCGCCGATCATCCCGGCGCTGAACGACCATGAACTGGAGGCGGTGCTGGAGGCGGCCCGAAAGGCCGGGGCGGGCAGCGCCGGCTACACGCTGCTGCGCTTGCCGCTCGAGATCGCGGACCTGTTCCGCGAATGGCTGGAGGCCCATGCGCCGGACCGGGCGGCGCGCGTGCTGTCACGCGTGCGCGACATGCGCGGCGGATTGCTCTACAGGAGCGCCTTCCATGAGCGCATGAAGGGCGAGGGGCCCTATGCCGAGACGATCTCGAAACGGTTCGCCATAGCCTGCCGCCGGCTTGGCCTCGAACGCGGCTACGGGGCCCTCGACGAAACCCGCTTCAGCCCGCCCGGCGCGCAATTGCGGCTGGCGCTCTGAGATGCCCGACTTTTCGCTGGAACGGGCCTGGCGGGAGCCGGTGGCGGGGGTGGACGAGGTGGGCCGCGGCGCGCTTGCCGGGCCGGTCCTGGCGGCGGCCGTTATCGTGCCGGAGGCGAGCCACCGGGCGGTCGCCGAACTCGGCCTCGACGATTCCAAGAAGCTGGGCCCGAAGCGCTGCCGGGAGCTCTATTGCCGGCTGGCGCGGCTGGTGAAGGTCGGCTTCGGCGAGGCGTCGGCCCGGGAGATCGACCGGCTGAACATATTGCAGGCCACCCTGCTCGCCATGCAGCGCGCCGTGGCCGCCCTGCCGGTCCGGCCCGAGGCGGCGCTGGTGGACGGAGCCCATGCGCCCGCCCTCGACTGCCCGGCCCGCGCCGTCATCGGCGGGGACGCGGCCTCGCTCTCCATCGCCGCCGCCTCCGTGCTCGCCAAGGCCGCCCGCGACCGGCGGATGGCGGCGCTGGACCGCGACTGGCCGGGCTATGGCTGGGCGCGGAACGCAGGCTATGGCGTGCCGGCGCATCTGGCCGCCCTCGCCCGCCTCGGACCCGCCCCCTATCACCGCCGCACATTCAGACCCGTTTCCAAGCTGCTGATTCCAAAAGATTCTTGACGGAACACATACCGGGATTCAAACTCGCCGACGGCAGGAGAGGGCGGCGTTTCTTGAAAACCGACTATATCGAGCGCGGCGACTGCATCGCGGCGATGGAGGCATTGCCGGAGGCATCGGTCGATCTCGTCTTCGCCGACCCGCCCTACAACCTCCAGCTCAAGGGAGACCTGCATCGGCCGGACAACAGCCGTGTGGACGGCGTGGAGGAGGACTGGGACCGCTTTGCGAGCCTCGCCGAATATGATGTCTTCACCCGCGCCTGGCTCTCCGCCGCCAGGCGGGTGCTGAAACCCGACGGCGCGCTCTGGACCATCGGCAGCTACCACAATATCTACCGCTTGGGCGCCGCGTTACAGGACCTCGGCTTCTGGCTGCTGAACGAGGTCGTCTGGCGCAAGTCCAACCCGATGCCGAATTTCCGCGGCCGGCGCTTCACCAATGCGCATGAGACGCTCATCTGGGCCGCGCGCAGCGAGAAGACGCGCTATGTCTTCAACTATGACGCGCTCAAGGCGCTGAATGACGGCCTGCAGATGCGCAGCGACTGGCTGCTGCCGATATGCACCGGATCCGAACGCCTCCGGGAAGGCCGGCGCAAGCTGCATCCGACGCAGAAGCCCGAAGCCCTGCTGCACCGCGTGATCCTGGCGTCGAGCCGGCCGGGCGACATCGTGCTCGACCCCTTCTTCGGCACCGGCACCACGGGCGCGGTCGCCAAGCGACTCCGGCGGCGGTGGATCGGCATCGAGCGGGACGAAGCCTATGCGGCGGCGGCGGAAGAGCGCATTCGCCGGGTCGAGCCGGTGGCCGATCCCGAAGCGGTCGCCATTGCCGAAAAGCGCTCGGCGCCGCGCATTCCTTTCGGCTCACTGGTGGAGCTCGGGCTGCTGGATGTCGGGCAGGTGCTGACAGACCGCAGCGGACGGCTGAGCGCCAAGGTGCGCGCCGACGGCACGCTGATCGCCGCCGACCATCGCGGCTCGATCCACAGCGTCGGCGCCGCGCTGCAGGGCGCGCCCGCCTGCAATGGCTGGACCTTCTGGCATGTCCCGACCGACCGAGGGCCGCTGCCGATTGACGTGCTGCGCCAGCAGGTGCGCGCCAGAAACAGCGAACAGGGAGCCTGACGGAATGGCGAGCGACAATGCGGACTGGCTGGCGTTGACGCATGAGGAGGCGCTGGAGCCGGACCTGCCGATCTGCGATCCGCACCACCATCTCTGGGATGCGCGGGCGGGCTATGTCCAGCCGCGCTACCTGCTGCATGATTTTCTGGAGGATCTGGCGAGCGGCCACAATGTCGTCAGCACGGTGTTCATCGAATGCGGCGCGATGTTCCGGGCGGACGGGCCGGAGGAGATGCGCCCGGTCGGCGAGACCGAGTTCGTGAACGGCATCGCCGCCATGTCGGCCTCGGGCGGCTACGGACCGGCGCGGATCGCCGCCGGCATCGTCGGCACGGCCTTTCTCGACCGGGGCGACAGCGCGGCGGCCGTGCTGGATGCGCAGATCGAGGCCGGGCAGGGGCGGTTCCGCGGCATCCGGCAGGGCGTCACCTGGCATGAGAGCGCGCAAGTGCCCAACCACCGCACGGAGCCGCCGCCGGGCCTCTATGACAGCGCCGGCTTCCGCGCCGGCCTCGCCCATCTTGCGCCGCGGGGGCTCACCTTCGAGCTCTGGTGCTACCACACCCAGCTGGGCGAGGCGGCGCGACTGGTCCGCGACTTCCCGGACCAGACCTTCGTCCTCGACCATTTCGGCGGACCCATCGGTATCGGCCCCCATGCCGGGCGCGCCGACGAGGTGTTCGCCGACTGGCGAAAAGCCGTGGCGCCCGTCGCCGCCTGTCCCAATGTCATGGCCAAGCTCGGCGGGCTTGCCATGGAGGTCAACGGCTTCGGCTGGCATGAACGGCCCCGCCCGCCCACCAGCCGGGAGCTGATGGACGCCTCACGGCGCTATTACGAGGCGACCCTGGAACTGTTCGGCGCGGCGCGCTGCCTGTTCGAGTCGAACTTCCCGGTCGAGAAGGTGAGCTGCAGCTACACCGTACTCTGGAACGCCTTCAAGCGCCTGACGGCCGGCTATTCGGAGGATGAAAAGGCGGCACTCTACCACGACAACGCCGCCCGCATCTACCGCCTCTGACGGGGCGCGCCTTCACCCCAGCCGGACGAGGCGGGCGGCGTAGAAACCGTCCATGCCGCCCTGTTCGGACAACATGGAGGGCAGGGTGCGCAGCGCGCCGTCGGGCGCCGCGGCGTCCGGCAGTGCCGGGAAGGCGACCGGCTCCAGCGCGAAGTCCGGATGCGCCGCGAGGAAGGCGGCGATGCGCGCCGGCCCCTCCTCCGGCTCCAGCGAGCAGCAGGCATAGACAAGCCGCCCGCCGGGCGCCGTGGCGCGGGCCGCGCCGGCGAGCAGGCGGTCTTGGAGCGCCGTCAGCCGGTCGAGCCGCCGCCCGGCCTGGCGGTGCAGGATGTCGGGATGGCGGCGGATGGTGCCGGTCGCGCTGCAGGGCGCGTCGAGCAGCACGGCGGGGAAGGCCCTTTCCGGCCGCCACGCCGCGGCGTCGGCCTCGACCCACTCGGCGTCGAGGCCGAGCCGGGTGAAATTGGCGCGCGCCGCCGCCAGCCGGTCCGGCGCGCGGTCCACCGCCGTCACCTGCGCCCCGGCCGCGGCGAGTTGCGCCGTCTTGCCGCCGGGCGCGGCGCAAAGGTCCAGCACGCGCACGCCGCAGACCGGGCCCAGCATTCGCGCCGGCAGGGCCGCCGCCATGTCCTGGACCCACCAGCCGCCCTCCTCATAGCCGGGCAGCCGGCCGATCGCCCCCGGCCTTGCCATGCGCAGCGAGCCCGTCGGCATCAACTCGCCCTCCGGCAGCGGCGCATCCGGTTGGCGGAGGGTGAGATCGAGCGGCGCCTCGCGCAGATGCGCCTCGGCGATGGCGCGGGCGGCGACCTCGCCATAGGCCGCCTCCCAGCCCGCCCACAGGCGGGGCGGCGTATTCAGACGGGCCGCGTCCTGGCCTGCCACCAAGGCCGGCCCCTCGCGGGCCGAACGGCGCAGCACGGCATTGACCAGCCCCTTGAGGCGTGGCGGCGCCAGGGAGACGGCGGTATCGACCGCAGCATGGGCCGGCGCGCCCCCGAACAGGATCTGCGCCATGCCGAGCATCAGCAGCAACCGGGTCCGCTCCGTCCCGCGAGGCAGTGGACGGGCGAGGAAGCAGGCCAGCAGCGCGTCGATCTGGCCCGCGCGCCTGAGCGTCGTCGCGGCAAGGCGGCGCGCAAAGGCGCGCGTCTCCGCGCTTCCCCTGTCCGGCGGGAGGTCTTCGAGCCGGTGTCCTTCCAGCAGGACGGATGCGAGCAGGTCGAGGGCGAGAGAGCGCGCCGCGCCGCCGCTCACGCCCATGGGCCCTTTCGGCGCGGCCCCTGCATCCATGAGGCGCCGGTGGGCGCGCGGCCCGGACCGGCGGCGGGGCGCGGCCGCTGTGCGCGGGCCAGCCCCCGGAGCGCCCGGACCCGGTTCGCCGTCGAGGGATGCGTCGAGAACAGCTTGTCGGCCTTGTGCGCATGCAGCGGGTTGACGATGAAAACATGCGCCGTGGCCGGGTTGCGCTCGGCCGCATGGTTGTCGATGCGGACCGCGCCCCGCTCCAGGCGTTCGAGCGCCGAGGCGAGCGCCAGCGGATCGCCGCAGATCTCCGCGCCCAGCCGGTCGGCCTCATATTCACGCGCCCGGCTGATCGCCATCTGCACCAGCATGGCAGCCATGGGCGCCAGCACGGCGATGAGCAGGGCGCCGGCGAAGCCGAGCGGGCTGTTGCGCCCGCCGCCGAAGAAAAGGGCGAAATTCGCCAGCATCGACACCGCGCCCGCAACCGTGGCGGTGATCGTCATGGTAAGCGTGTCGCGGTTCTTCACATGCGCGAGCTCATGCGCCATCACGCCCTCGACCTCCTTCGGCGACAGGCTCCGGAGCAGGCCTGTGGTGGCGGCGACGGCGGCGTTCTCCGGGTTGCGCCCGGTGGCGAAGGCATTGGGCTGGTCGTTGCGGACGACATAGACGCGCGGCATCGGCAGGCCCGCGCGCTCTGAAAGGCGCCGGACCATGCCGTAAAGCTCGGGCGCGCGCCGCTCATCCACCTCCTCGGCGCCATACATGGACAGCAGCATCCGATCGGAATTCCACCAGGCGAAAGCGTTCATGCCGAGCGCAATGACGAGCGCCACCACCATGCCGGCGGGGCCGCCGAGCAGATAGCCGACGGCGAGGAACAGGCCGGTCAGGCCGGCGAGCAGGATCGCGGTGCGGGCGAAGTTCGGCATGGGCGTCGCGGCTCCGCTTGGCAAGGGGCTCCAGCATGCCATATGTAGGAGCCATGTCGCGCGAATCACGCCCCGACGAGCCGGAGACGCCCGGCAATCTCCGCCCTGCGCCGTCGGAAGGCGCCGAAGGCGGCCAGCCGGAGAAGCCCGAGCGGCCCGACCCGACGCGCTATGGCGATTGGGAGATCGACGGGCGCTGCATCGACTTTTGAGCCCGCTCTGGCGGGCCTGGCTCACCGTCCCGGAAGACCGGACGGCGGCAGCGGAACGCGTGCTTGAGGGCTGGGCCGACGCCGTCTCCGTTTTCGAGCTGACTTCGGCCGACCGGCCACGGCCCGGCGGCGGGGGCCGGGGCGCGGGCTGGGCGCAAGAGATCTGGCTGGCGGAGGTCTGCGTGGTGGAAGGCGTGGCCGCCGCCCCGCCCGACGCGGTCGCGCTTGCGCGCCGCGCCGCCAGGGAAGGCCTGCCGGCGCCCGGGACCGCGCCGCTCGCCGACCGGGACTGGGCGGCGGAGAGCCAGGCGGGCCTGCCGGTGCGCCGTGTCGGCCGCATCGCCGTGGGCGACCCGGGCGCGGCGCTGCCGCCGGCACCGGCGCGCCTCAGCATCGCCGCCGCCAACGCCTTCGGCACGGGTGCGCACCCCACCACGGAAGGATGCCTTGCCGCACTTGACCGGCTGCGATGCCGGACCGGGCGGCGGCCGCGCGCCGTGCTGGACCTCGGCGCCGGCGCCGGTATTCTGGCCTTTGCCGCTGCACGGCTCTGGCCGGGCGTCCGCATCGCGGCAAGCGATATCGACCCGGCCGTCGCCGCGCCCTTCGCCCGCAATGCGCGCGCCAACGGCCTGCGCCTCCGTATTGTGCTGGCCGACGGGCCGGACCATCCTGCGCTCCGCGCCCATGCGCCCTATGATGTGATTCTCGCCAACCTCCTCTACCGGCCGCTTCTGCGCCTGGCGCCGGAGATCGCCCGCCTGGCTGCGCCCGGCGGCCTCGTCGTGCTGTCCGGCATTCTCGAACGGCAGGAGCTTCCGCTGCGTCTGGCGCTGCGCCGCCACGGCCTGCGCTTCCTCCGCGTCCACCGCCGCGATGGCTGGTCGACGCTTGAGACGGGGCGTCCGCGGCGCCGGCGTCCGGCGCATCGGGACAGTTGCCGCCAACGGCTGTTGCGCCTATAACTCCTGCCCCTATCGTTCAATTTCGCAGCGAGTGAAGCCATGGCGCGTGTCACCGTCGAGGACTGCGTCCTCAGGGTCCCGAACCGTTTCGATCTGGTCATGCTGGCGGCGCAGCGCTCGCGAGACATCTCCGAGGGCGCGGAGATCACCGTGGACAGGGACAGGGACAAGAACCCCGTCGTCTCGCTCAGGGAGATCGCGGAGAAGACTGTTCCTCTCGACGAACTCGAGGAAGGCCAGATCCGCAGGCTGCTGCGGCACCGCGAGGAGGAGGAAGAGCCGGGCGACGCGCTGGACATGCTGCCGGCTCCGAATCTCCCGGAGAGGGGCCCGGCGGAGGAGGATCTGGACATCGGCTCGCTCATGCGCGCGATAGCCCAGGAAGACAACGAGCATCTGCCCCGCGACGGCAGCTAGGGCGCCATATGCACAGGGTCTGCGGAATTTCCTGCTGCCGGGCGCGGTAGGCTCATTCGGGCTCGCCGGATGATTCGGCAGTACGAACTGATCGAACGCATCAGGACCTACGATCCCGATGCCGACGAACTGCTGGTAAATCGCGCCTATGTCTATGCGATGATCCAGCATGGCAACCAGCTCCGGGCCTCGGGCGACCCTTATTTCTCCCATCCGCTCGAAGTCGCCGGGCTTCTGGCCGACATCAGGCTCGACAGCGCCTCGATCATCACCGCGCTCCTGCACGACACGGTCGAGGACACCGACGCAACGCTTGCCGACATCCGCCGCATGTTCGGCAGCGAGGTGGCCCGCCTCGTGGACGGCGTCACCAAGCTGTCCGAGATCGAGTCCCGGTCCGCGGACACCCGGCAGGCGGAGAACCTGCGCAAGCTGGTGCTTGCCATGTCGCAGGATATCCGGGTGCTGCTGGTCAAGCTTGCCGACCGGCTGCATAACATGCGCACGCTGCATTTCGTCTCCGGGGAGGAGAAGAAGCGGCGGATCGCGGCCGAGACGCTCGACATCTATGTGCCCCTGGCCGAGCGGATCGGCATGCAGGACTGGAAGGAGGACCTGGAGGACCGGGCCTTCGCCGTCCTCCAGCCGGGGGCCCGGGCGAACATCGTGCAGCGGCTGGAGCTCCTGGATCGGGAGGGGGGCGGCCAGGTCGGAAGAATCATCGAGGCGCTGGCGCAGACGCTTGAGCGGTCCGGCCTCGAAGCCGAGGTCACCGGCCGGCGCAAGCGCCCGCATTCCATCTGGACCAAGATGCAGCGCAAGGATGTGTCCCTGGAGCAGGTCTCCGACATCATGGCCTTTCGCGTGGTCGTGGAGTCCGCGATGCAATGCTACGAGGCGCTCGGCTATCTGCACGCCGCCTTTCGCGCAGTGCCGCAACGCTTCAAGGACTACATCTCGAACCGGAAGGAGAACGGCTACCGGTCGCTGCACACCGTGCTGATCGGCCCCGACGGGCACAGGATCGAGGTGCAGATCCGCTCTCGCGAGATGCACGACTTCGCCGAGAACGGCGCCGCCGCCCATTGGCTCTACAAGCAGGAAGGCGGTGGCAAGGATGGGCGGCAATACAAGTGGGTACAGCAGTTCCTGGACATCCTCGAAAACGCGTCGAGCCCCGAGGAATTCCTGTCGCACACCAAGATGCAGCTTTTCCCCGACCAGGTGTTCTGCTTCACCCCGAAAGGCGATCTGAAAGCCCTGCCCGCCGGGGCGACGCTGGTTGATTTCGCCTATGCGATCCATTCCGAGGTCGGCGACCGCTGCGTCGGCGGCAGGGTCAACGGCCGGCAGGTGCCGTTGCGCACGGAGCTGAGCAATGGCGACCGGGTCGAGATCGCCACGGCGAACAGCCTGCGCGTCACCCCGGAATGGGACCGGTTCGTCGTCACGGGCAAGGCCAAGGCGCATATTCGCCGGCATGCACGCCTGCAGCGGCGCGAGGAATTCGTCAAGCTCGGGCGCCAGCTTCTCGATACCGAGATGCGCGACGCCGGGCATGTCTGGCGCGAGCGCCAGCTTGCGCCGCTTGCGGTCGAGCGCGCATTGGAGTCGCCCGAAAACCTGCTGGCCGCGATCGGAGACGGACGCATCCCGGCGCGGGAGATCGTCCGGGCGCTCTATCCCGAAGCGCCGCTCGATGCCGACACGGAAACGGTGGTCTCCATCGAGCGCGCCCGGCGGCAGCGAGGGGACCGGCCGGGCCCGTTGCTGATCCGCGGCGTGATGCCCGGCCTCGCCACGCATTTCGCCCGCTGCTGCCACCCCATTCCCGGCGACCGGATCGTCGGCATCATCACGACGGGCAAGGGGGTGACGGTCCACACCGATGAATGCCTGACGCTCGAGAGCTTTTCGCATACGCCCGAGCGCTGGATCGAGCTGGACTGGGAGGACGAGCCGGGCCAGGAACGGCCGGGCCATGTCGGGCGGATGCGCCTGACTGCCGCCAACAAGCCCGGCACGCTCGCGCATGTCGCGTCCCTGATCGCGGGCAATCAGGCAAATATCTCGAACCTTAAATTCGTCAATCGACAGACGGACTTCTTCGACATACTGATCGATGTCGAAGTCAACAACACGCGGCATCTGAACGACATCATGGCAGCCCTGAGCGCCCGGCCGGAGATCGCTTCGGTCAAGCGGGCGAAGCGCTGACGGCAATGGCGATCCTGGGGCGCAAGCGCCGGCGCGGGCTGTCGTCCCGGATTGGCGGCTGGGTCTGGCCATCCGGAGGCTGGCGGCGCGCCTCCCGGTATCTCACCATGCGCCTCAGCCGCATTCCGGGCACGCCCTACTCGCTCGCTGCCGGTTTCTGCTGGGGGGTGTTCACCTCGTTCCTGCCCTTCCCGGGATTGCACTTTGTGATCGCGGCGCTCCTGGCGCTTGTCACGCGCTCGAGTGTGCTTGCGGCCGCCATCGGCACGGTGGTGGGCAACCCCTGGACCTTCCCTTTCATCTGGGTCGGCACCTATGAGCTCGGCGCATGGCTCGGCTTCGGTGCGGAGGGCGTCAATTTCGCCAAGACCTGGGGACGGGCCTTCGAAGCCGGCATAGACGGCCGGTTCGGCACTTTCCTGGAGACGGCGCAGCCCCTGCTGCTGGCCATGACGGTTGGCGGCGCCGTGCTGGGCGCCGTCGCCTGGGGCGCGTTCTTCATCATGCTGGCGCCGCTGCTGCGCGCCTATCAGAGGCGCAGGCGCGGCCGCATCGCCCGCGCCCGCGCAAGGGATGTCGAGGCATGACCAACCGACCAAGGCTAGGCGTGAACATCGATCATGTCGCAACCGTCCGCAATGCGCGCGGGACGGCATATCCCGACCCGGTGCGGGCGGCCCTGCTGGCCTGCGAGGCGGGTGCGGACGGCATCACCGCGCATTTGCGCGAGGACCGCCGCCATATCCGCGACGGGGATATGCGTCGGCTGCAGGATACGCTGTCCGTGCCGCTCAATTTCGAGATGGCGCCGACCGACGCCATGGTGACGATCGCCTCCGACATCCGGCCGCACGCCGTCTGTCTCGTGCCGGAGCGGCGCGAGGAGCTGACGACCGAGGGCGGTCTCGACGCCGCGGGCCTTGGCCCCCGACTGGGCGACCGGGTGCAGGCGCTCGCGGCGGCGAGCATCCGGGTGTCACTGTTCGTCGAGCCCGATCCGACGCAGCTTCGCGCGGCGGCGGCGCTTGGCGCGCCGGTGGTGGAACTGCACACCGGACGCTATTGCGAGCTGGCCGGGGACGAGCAGCGGGCGGAATTGGAGCGCATCCGCTCCGCAGCGGCGCTGGCGGAGGAACTCGGCCTCGAATGCCATGCCGGCCATGGGCTGACTTACGACAATGTCGGCCCGGTAGCGGCGATTCCGACCGTGGCCGAGCTCAATATCGGCCATTTCCTGGTCGGCGAGGCCATCTTCGTCGGACTGGTCGAGGCAATCGGGCGGATGCGGGCGGCGATGGACCGCGCGCGATGATCGTCGGGCTCGGCAGCGACCTGATCGACATAACCCGTATCGAGCGCACGCTGGAGCGTTTCGGCGAGCGCTTCACGCGGCGCGTCTTCACCGAGGCAGAGCGCCAGCGGTCCGACCGCCGGCGCCTGCGCGCGGCCAGCTACGCCCGGCGCTTCGCCGCCAAGGAAGCCTGCTCGAAGGCGCTCGGCACGGGGCTGCGCCAGGGTGTCTATTGGCGCGACATGGGCGTGGTGAACCTGCCGGGCGGGCGCCCGACCCTGCTGCTGACCGGCGGCGCGGCCAAGCGGCTTGCGAGCCTCTTGCCGCCGGGCACGAGTCCGCGCATCGACCTTACCATCACCGACGAGCCGCCGCTCGCTCATGCCCTGGTCATCATTACGGCGGTGCCGGGGGATGCGGCGAATGGCGGCGCTTGACAGTCGGCAGCCCGGCGGCGTTCTATCCGGCCCCGACGCGCGCCGGCGGCGGGCCGGTATCTCCCCACTCAGGTTGCTGTTCTTGTGAAAGAAACCGTCAAGACTATCGTCTATGCCGGTCTGATCGCGCTCGGCATCCGCAGTTTCCTTTTCGAGCCGTTCACCATCCCGTCCGGCTCGATGGTGGAGACGCTGCTGGTCGGGGATTTCCTCTTCGTCTCCAAATATTCCTACGGATACAGCCGCTACTCGCTGCCCTTCGGGCTGCCGGTGATACCCGGCCCGGGGCGGCTGTTCGGGGACGGTCCCGAGCGCGGCGATGTCGCGGTGTTCAAGAACCCTTTCGCGCCGAAGATCGACTTCGTCAAGCGCGTCGTCGGCCTGCCGGGAGACACCGTACAGATGCGCAGCGGGCGCCTGTTCATCAACGGCGCGCCGGTGGCGCGCGGCCGCATCGGGCCGACGGACTACCGCGACAAATACGGTATCGTGAAACACGCGATCCGCTACCGCGAAACCCTGCCGAACGGCCGGTCCTATGAGATTCTGGAGGAGAGCGACTCCGGCCCCGCGGACAATACCCCGGTCTTCAAGGTGCCGGACGGCCATTATTTCGCCTTGGGCGACAATCGCGACAACTCCACAGACAGCCGTTTCACCAGCCATTTGGGCTTCATTCCGGCTGAGAATTTCGTCGGGCGGGCGGAAATCCTGTTCTTCTCCCTTGATCACGACACCAGCTTCTGGGAGTTCTGGAGATATCCGAGCGGTGTCCGCTGGGAGCGTATTTTCGACGCGATAGGCCCGTGAACGCCCGGTTCCGCGCTGCGCTCGGCCACGAATTCGCCGATCCCGGCCTGCTCCGGCAGGCGCTGACCCATCCGAGCGCGCCGGGGCGCGAGGATGATGCGTTTCAGCGGCTGGAATTCCTGGGCGACCGCGTGCTGGGCCTTACTGTGGCCGAGATGCTGCTCGAACGCTTCCCGGACCTTGATGAAGGCGGAATCGGGCGGCGGCTGTCGGTGCTGGTGAGCCGCGGGGCCCTGGTCGAGATTGCCGCCGAAACGGGTCTGGACGAGGCCGTTGCGCGGGCTCGGGACCCGGGTGCGGCCGGCGGGCGTATGGCGGCGACGGCGGCCGCCGACGCCTGCGAGGCGGTCATTGCGGCACTCTACCTCGACGGCGGGCTGGAAGCCGCGCGGCAGTTCGTCCGCCGCCACTGGCGGGCGCTGGTCGAACGCCATGCGGAAGTGGAGCGCGACCCGCGCACCCGCCTGCAGGAATGGAGCCATGCGCGCGCGCTCGGACAGCCGGCCTATACCGTTTGCGCGCGGCGCGGCCCGGCGCACCGGCCCGAGTTCGAAGTCGAGGCCGCGCTCACCAACGGGGAGCGGGCAAGAGGATCGGGCGGCTCCAAGCGCGCCGCGGCCGCGGCCGCGGCCGCGGCCCTGCTCGAACGGCTGGAATGACGGCGCACCGGGCGGGCTTTGTCGCCCTGGTGGGCGCGCCCAATGCCGGCAAGTCCACCCTGCTCAACCGTTTGGTGGGCGCCAAGGTCTCCATCGTCACGCCCAAGGCGCAGACGACGCGCTCGCGCATGCTCGGCATCCGCATCCACGGCGCGGCCCAGGTCGTATTTGTCGACACACCCGGCATTTTCGAGCCGCGACGGCGTCTGGAGCGCGCCATGGTGCGCCGCGCCTGGCGGTCTGCCGGCGATGCGGACATCGTCGTGCTGCTGGTCGACGCCGCCCGCCGGCCAGGCGCCCGCGAGGAGAATATCGTCGCGGGCCTTAAGACGAGCGGCAGGCCGGCGGTGCTGGCGCTCAACAAGATCGACCTCATTCCCCGCGAGCGCTTGCTGGCGCGCGCCGACCGGCTCTACCGGACAGGCGGCTTCAGCGATGTCTTCATGGTCTCGGCGCTGACCGGCGACGGCGTGGACGACCTGCTGGCGCATCTCTCGGAGCGCCTGCCGGAAGGCCCGTGGCTCTATCCCGAAGACGATCTCTCCGACGCGCCGCTGCGCTTTCTCGCCGCCGAGATCACGCGGGAGAAGCTCTTCCTGCGCCTTCACGACGAGATTCCCTACGACATCGCGACGGAAACGGCGGACTGGCGGGAGTTCGACAATGGCGACCTGCGCATCGACCAGACGGTTTATGTGCGCCGGACGAGCCAGCGCGCGATCGTGCTCGGCAAGGGCGGCGCCCGCATCCGGGCGATACGCCAGGCCGCGCAAGGCGAGTTGGCGGAAGCCCTCGACCGGCCGGTCCACTTGTTCCTGACGGTGAGGGTGCGCGAGAACTGGCCCGAAGACCCGGAGCGCTTCCGCGATCTCGGGCTCGACTACAATGCCTGATGCCGGTCGTTCCGCCGGAACGGAAGGCGCCGCAGCGTTGGAGGGTCCGGGCTACCGACCAGCGGGGATGAGGCCGCGGGGCCGGAAGCGCATGACGAGCAGCAGGAGGACGCCCATGACCAGCGGACGCATATGCGCCGCGCTTTCGAGCAGGTGGGCGCGGAAGGCGCTGTCCGCGGGCAGGCCGGAGGTCAGCGCCTGTATTAGCCAGAGGCCGGCCGGCTCCGCCTCGATCCAGACGAACCAGATGAGGAAGCCGCCCAGCACAGCGCCCAGATTGTTGCCGGAGCCGCCGACCACCACCATGACCCAGATAAGGAAGGTGAAGCGGAGCGGCTGGTAGCCCCCCGGCGTGAACTGGCCGTCGAGTGTGACCAGCATGGCGCCGGCGACGCCGATGACGGCCGAGCCCAGGATGAAGACCTGCCGATGGCGGCGGGTCACGTCCTTGCCTATCGCCCCGGCGGCGGTCTCATTGTCGCGAATGGCCCGCATCATTCGGCCCCATGGCGAATGCAGCGCGCGCTCCGAGAGCCAGAACACCACCGCCAGGACGGCGAGCAAAAGGCCTGCATAGCAGAGCTTGACGAACAGGCTCGAGAACTGGACCGTCAACTCCCGGAGCGCGTCCTCATGCGCCGCGCCCGTCAGCGCCTCGAGGCTCCGGCTGTGCAGCACGGCCACGAGATCAACGAACCGCGGGTCCTGCTGCAAGTCCACTTCATAGGGCACCGGGCGGTCCAGGCCGGTCACGTTCTTCACCCCGCGCGTCAGCCAGTCCTCGTTCTTGAGCACGGCAATGACGATCTCGGAAATGCCGAGCGTTGCGATGGCGAAATAGTCCGAGCGCAGACCGAGCGCGATCCGCCCGATGACGAAGGCGGCGCCGGCGGCGAACAGCCCGCCTACGAACCAGGAGAGAATGATCGGCAGGCCAAGGCCGCCGAGATAGCCGGTCCGGGCCGGCTCCACCGCCTCGATGGCGTCCGTCGCCGGATCGAAGAAGGCCCGCGCGCCGAACAGCCCGGCGAGGACCACCGCCGCCAGCGCCGGCGCCCGCCAGCGATTGCGGGGCAGGATACGGGCGAGCGCCATCGCAAGCCCGCTCGCCGCCATCAGGACAAGGAGCGCAATGAACAGCCCCTCGCCGCCTGCCGCCCAGGCGGCTGGCACGGGCGGCCGGGAGACCAGCACGCCCGCAAGCCCGCCGAGCGCCGCGAAGCCCATGACGCCGATATTGAACAGGCCCGCATAACCCCACTGGATATTGACCGCGAGCGACATGAGCGCGGAGATCAGGCAGAGATTCAGCACCGCGAGCGCCAGCGACCAGGACTGGCCGAAGCCGACCGCCATGAGCACCGTCCCGACCGCGGCGACTGCCGCGCCGTTTCTGAGCACCGGCGTCACAGCACGCGCCCGCGGAAAATGCCGGACGGGCGGATGAGCAGCACAAGCACCAGGATGACGAAGGAGACGGCGAATTTGTAATCGGTCGACAGAAGCTGAGCGAGGCCGTCCGGACGCCACGCTTCGGGCAGCAGGTAGTACAGGAACTTCTTCCAGGCGTAGGTGACGGCGACCTCCGAGAAGGCGACGATGACGGCGCCGACGATGGCGCCGACGGGCTGGCCGATACCGCCCAGGATGGCGGCGGCGAACATGGGCAGCAGGAGCTGGAAATAGGTGAAGGGCTTGAAGCTCTTGTCGAGCCCGTAAAGCGCGCCTGCAATGGCAGCGAGCGCAGCGGCGAGCGCCCAGGCGATGAGCGCGACGCGCTCGGGGTTGACGCCGGAAAGCAGCGCCAGGTCCTCATTGTCGGAATAGGCACGCATGGATCTGCCCGTCCGGGTGCGCTGGAGAAACCGGAAGAGCAGGAACACCGTGACGACCGCGATAATGACAGTCAGGCACTGGGATGTCTTGACAGAGAGGCCCTCGGCAAGGCCGGTCGCCTGCTTGAATTCCCGCGCCTTCACGATAAAGCGCTCTCCGTCCGCGAATTGCCGGTCGGCGGGGCCGATAATGAAGCGGACCACGCCGTTCAGCACGAACATGACACCGAGCGAGGCCATGACGAGCACGACGGAGGCACTGCGCTGCCGGCGGTAGAAGCGGAACACAAGCCGGTCGGCGGCGAGCGCAGCGGCGATGGCGGCGAGGATGCCGAAGGGCAGCGCCAGCAGCGCCGTCGGCAGCGGTCCGAGGCCGATCCCCCAGGCCTGGAGCTGCCAGGTGGCCAGGATGGTCGCCATGGCCCCGAAGGCCATGAGATCGCCATGGGCGAGATTGGCGAAGCGCAATATGCCGAAGACGAGCGTGATGCCGAGCGCGCCGAGGGAAAGCTGCGCGGCATAGGCAAGCCCCGGCACAATGACATAATTGCCGAGCAACACCGCCGCATTCAGGAGGTCGGGCAGCATCCCTCAGCCTCCGAGGAAGGACCGGCGCACTTCCGGGTTGGCAAGCAGTGCGGCGCCGGTGTCGGTGAAGCGGTTCTCGCCGGTGACGAGCACATAGCCTCGATCGGCGATGGCAAGCGCCTGGCGGGCGTTCTGCTCGGCCATCAATATGGCGACGCCCGCGCCGCGGATTTCCAGCATGCGCGCGAACAGATCGTCCATCACGATGGGCGAGACGCCGGCCGTCGGCTCGTCGAGCAGCAGCACGGCGGGTTCGGTCATCAGCGCGCGGCCGATGGCCACCTGCTGGCGCTGGCCGCCCGAAAGCGCGCCGGCCGGCCGGTCCCGGTTCTCCCGGACCGCCGGGAAAAGCTGGAAGACCCGCTCCATGGTCCGGGCGACGCCGCGACGCCGGAGGAACGCCCCCATCTCCAGGTTTTCGCGCACCGTCAGGGTGGCGAACACATTATCGGTCTGCGGCACGAAAGCCATGCCGTGCGCGACCCGGTCCTGCGGCGAAAGGCCGGTGATGTCCTCGCCGTCCAGCCGCACCCGGCCGGAGCGAAGCTGCGCCATGCCGAGCAATGCCTTCATCGCCGTGGATTTGCCCGCCCCGTTGGGACCGACGATAACGGCGATCTCGCCCCGTTCCGCAGCGATGGCGCAGCCGCGAATGATGTCGGCGCCGCCATAACCGCCGGTCATGGCCTCGCCTTCGAGGAAGCTCACGGGGCCCCCGCCGCCGCGCCCCGGCCCAGATAGGCCTCGATCACGGCCTCGTCCGCCATCACCCGGTCAGCGGGGCCCTCGGTCAACACGCGGCCCTCCGCCATCACGATCACCGGGTCGCACAGCCGGGAAATGAACTCCATGTCGTGCTCGATCATGCAGAAGGTGTAGCCGCGCTCGAGATTGAGGCGGAGGATGGATTCGGTAATCCGGCGAAGCAGCGTGCGATTGACGCCCGCGCCCACTTCGTCGAGCAGCACGATGCGGGCGTCCGCCATCATTGTCCGGCCGAGCTCCAGCAGCTTCTTCTGGCCGCCCGAAAGGTTGCCGGCCGGCTCATCGGCGACACGGGCGAGGCCGAGAAAGTCGATCACCTCAGCCGCCTTCTCCCGGTGCGCCCGTTCCTCCTTGCTGACCGTTCCAGGTTTCAGCCACGCTCCCAGCAGGTTCTCCCCGGTCTGGCGCGCCGGCACGGTCATCAGGTTCTCGCGTACAGTGAGCGTGGAGAATTCATGCGCAATCTGGAAGGTTCGCAACAGGCCGCGCTGGAACAATTCATGCGGCTTGAGGCCGGTAACGTCCTCCTCCCCCAGGAGGATCCGCCCAGCATCCGGCGCGAGTGTGCCCGCGATCAGGTTGAACAGCGTGGTCTTGCCGGCGCCGTTCGGGCCGATCAGCCCGGTGATCGAACCCTCGGCGATCTCCAGGCTCGCGCCGTCGACGGCCGCCACGCCGCCGAAACGCTTCGAGACGCCGGCGACACGGATCATCCGCCGCGCCGCCGGCGCTCTCGTCAGCGATACCGGACCGTGACGATCTTTCCGTCCTCGATCGCGATTTCGCGGTAATTGCCGGCGCTCTCGCCCGCCCCGATCAGTTCGACCGCTGACGCGCCGACATAGTCCACATCGCCGCCACCGGCGATGATTTCGAGCGCTTTGCCAAGCTCGCCCGGATGGATCTTCTCACCCGGCGCATTGGCGACCGCCATCACATGGTCCTTGAGCTTCGCGCTGTCGGCGGAGCCGGCGGCCTGCATGGCAAGCATGATGAGGGCTGCGGCATCGTAGGCCTCGCTCGTGAACGGCCCTGCCTTGAAGCCCGCGGCCGCGGCCAATTCGGCGAAGGTGGCAGCCCCCGTGCTGTCCGTGCCCGGAACCGTCCCGAAGGAGCCGTTCAGGTCTGCGCCGATGGCTTCGACCAGGCTGTCGCCGATCATGCCGTCGGGGAGCAGGAAGGTGTCGAAAGCGCCGGTGTCGAGCGCGCCCTGGATGATGCCCTTGCCGCCCTGGTCGAGATAACCGGCGACCACGAGCACATCCCCGCCTGCGGCGGCGAGCGCGGCGATTTCAGCTGCATAGTCGCCTTTGCCGTCCTCATGTGCGGCCTCGATGGTCACATTGCCGCCCGCCGCCTTGAAATTTGTGGCAATGCTGTCGGCAAGGCCCTTGCCGTAGTCATTATTGGTGTAGGTGATGGCCACGGTCCCGACGCCACGCTCCTTCAGCACGGCAGCTACCACCTGGCCCTGGCGGGCGTCAGAGGGCGCGGTGCGGAAGAACAGCCCGTTATCCTCCAGCGTGGAGAGCGCCGGCGAAGTGGCGGAAGGCGAGATCATTACGACACCGTTCGGCATGGCCACATTCTGCAGCATCGCCGTGGTCACGCCCGAGCAGTCCCCGCCGACAATGGCGTTCACCCGGTCGGCGGTTATCAGCCGCTCCGCTGCCGCGCTCGCCGCTGCGGCATCGATGCAGGTTGTGTCGCCGCGCACCGGCGTCACCGCTGCGCCGCCGAGCAGGCCTTTGCTGTCATTGACTTCCTTTATGGCGAGTTCCGCGCCGGCCGCCATGTCCGGCGCCAGCGATTCGATCGGCCCGGTGAAACCCAACATGACGCCGATCTTGATTTCGCTTTCGGCTACCGCTGTGGATGCCATCGCCGTTACCGCAGCAAGGGCGATCAGAGTCCTGCGCATTGCGTCCTCCCTTCAATAGCGGGCGGCGCGTGGGCACCGCCCGAAGCCGGTTTCAGTGTAGAATACCGGATGCCATCCGGCAATCGAGGAGGCGCGCGGCCCCGGTGTCTGGAACCCGATCCGCGATCCGCATTGTTGGCGGACGCTGGCGCGGGCGGCGGCTCGCTGCACCGGCTGACAGGGCCGTGCGCCCGACGGCCGCGCGGGTGCGCGAGGCGGCGTTCAACCGCCTCCTTCATGCCGGTCTCGGGCCGCCGCTCGCTGGCGCGGCATTTCTCGATGTCTTCGCCGGAACAGGCGCGGTCGGGCTGGAGGCGCTTTCGCGCGGCGCGGCCCGCGCGGGCTTCATCGAGCGGGACCCGACGGTGCTCGCCCTGCTACGCCGCAATGTCGGCGGGGAAGGCACGGTCCATGGGCGCGACGCCGCTTCTCCGGGATTTGCGCCCGCCGTCCATGACATCGCCTGGCTGGACCCGCCCTGGGGCTGCGGGCTGGCCGCGCCGGCGCTCGCCGCGCTCGGGCGCGAGGGCTGGCTCCGGCCGGGCGCGCTGGTTGTCGTCGAGAGCGCGCATGACGATGCGCCGGACCTGCCGGGACTGATCGACCGCCGCCGCTACGGTCGCGCCATGCTTGCCTTCCTGCGCTTCCCGCCCTCTGGCCCGGGCTAGCCCGGGCCGCCCGCCTGTGCCAGAAACCCTCTGCCGAATGCGGGGGGTTCTTCGATGAACAATGTCACGGTGGTCGATCATCCGCTGGTGCAGCACAAGCTGTCGCTCATGCGGCGCAAGGACACCAACACGGCCAAGTTCCGGCTGCTGCTTCGCGAGATTGCGCTCTTGCTGGGTTACGAGGTCTCCCGCGACCTGGCGACGGAGGCCCGCAGCATCGAGACGCCGCTTGCGGAGACCCGCGCGCCGTTCCTGACAGGCAAGAAGCTCGTCCTCGTTTCCATCCTGAGGGCCGGCAACGGGTTGCTGGAAGGCATGCTCGACCTCATCCCGTCGGCTCGCGTCGGGCATGTGGGCCTCTATCGCGACCCGGAGACGCTGCGCGCCATGGAATACTACTTCAAGGTGCCGGACGACCTCGGCGACCGCCCGGTGATCGTTCTTGACCCCATGCTGGCGACGGGGAACTCGGCGGTTGCGGCGGTTTCCAAGCTCAAGGAGGCGAAGGCACGCGACATCAAGATGGCGTGCCTGCTCGCCGCGCCGGAGGGAATCGAGGCATTCCATAGCGCCCATCCCGACGTGGCGATCTTCACCGCCGCCGTCGATGAACGGCTGGACGACCACGGCTATATCGTGCCGGGCCTCGGCGATGCCGGCGACAGGCTCTATGGCAACAAATAGCCCGGCCGGCGAACCGGCGCGAGGCCCGCAGGAAAGGGAGGCTGCGATGATACGGATGGAGCAGATCGACCATTTCGTGATGAGGGTGAAGGATGTTGAGGCCACATGCGACTTCTACCGCAAGGCGCTCGGCATGGAGGTCGTCAGCTTCGGGCGGGACGGCATCGGCCAGGACGGGGTTGTCCGCAAGGCGCTGCGTTTCGGCCCGCACAAGATCAATCTGCATCCCGACGACAGCGACTGGTACCGCGCGCGCGACCCGCGTTGCGGCGGCGAGGATTTCTGCCTCATTACGGAAACACCGCTGAATGAGGTCATCGCTCACCTTGAAGCCTGCGGTGTCGCGATCGAGACCCCGCCATCGGAGCGCAGCGGCGCGCTCGGTCCCATCCGCTCGGTCTATTTCCGCGATCCGGACGGCAATCTCGTCGAGGTGTCGAACTACCTGTAGCCGGACGCCCTACCGGTCAGCGCGGGCAAGGACGGCGTCGAGCAGCACGTTCACTGCCTCGACGGTCGGTTCCCAGGGAATATCTTCCGCCTCATTATGGGTGACGCCGCCCACGCAGGGGCTGAATACCAGCGCTGTCGGCGCGATCCGCGAAATGTAATAGGCGTCGTGGCCGGCGATGCTGAGCATGTCCATGCAGGAGGCGCCGCGCGCCCTGGCCGCCTGGCGCACCAGATCGCTGCATTCGGGGTCGAACGCCTCGTCGCCGAAGGTCCACTCGGCAGTGACCTCAGCCTCGACCTGCGCCCGCTCTGCCGCCTGCGCCAGCGCCGCGCGTGTCTTCTCCACCATCTCGTCGGTAACCGCGCGGTCCGTGTGGCGCATATCGACGGTCACCTCGGCATATTCCGGCAGGATGCCGAAGCGGTTCGGCCAGATCTGCATGCGCGAGGCGGAGCTGCGCCCGACGGGCTCGTAGTCCCAGCCGATGTCGTTGACGGCGGCCAGAAAATAGGCCGCCCCCATCATTGCGTTCCGGCGCATCTTCATCTCGGTCGGCCCGGTATGGGCGCACTCGCCCCGGAAGACGCAATTGAGCGCATGGCTGTAATAGCCGCCGGTCACCACGCCGATAGAAACGCCCTGGTCCTCCAGCAGCGAATCCTGCTCGATATGCAGCTCGAAATAGGAATCGAGCACGCGCCCGCCGACCGGCGTCGCGCCCAGATAGCCGATCCGCCGGAGCTCGTCGCCATAGCGTATGCCGTCATCATCCGTGAGGTCGTGCAGCCACTCGACGGTTGCGAGGCCAGCGAAAACACGTGACGCCGCCATGGGCGGAGCAAAGCGCGCCCCCTCCTCATTGGTCCAGTCCACGACCTCGACAGGCCGCCTGGTGACGATGCCGTTGTCGTCGAGCGTACGCAGGATTTCCAGCCCGGCGAGCACGCCCAGCACGCCGTCATAGCGCCCGCCCGCCGCCTGACTGTCGAGATGGCTGCCGATGACAACGGGCGCGAGGCCGTCCTCCCGTCCCGCGCGTCGGGCGAAGATGCTGCCGGCGGCATCGACGGTGACCCGGCAGCCGACGGCCTCGCACCATGCGGTGAACCGGTCGCGCATCTCCCTGTCACTGTCCGAGAGCGCGAGGCGTCGCAAGCCGCCCCTGGGGCCGGCGCCGATCCTGGAAGAGTGGTCGAGCGCTGTCCGGAGGCGGTCCGCGTCGATGGAGAGGTTGGGACGCTGCGTCGGCATGGCGGTCCTCCTGCTGCGGGCGGGTCAGAGGGGAAGCGAACGGGGCGCGATCTGGTCCCCGTCACGGCCCAGGAAGTCGCGGCCGGAAGCATCCGCCAGCATCCGCGCCTGCGACTCCTCAAGCTGCGCCGCGGCCCCCTCCGGATCAAGATGGAGCGGCTTGCCGTCCTCCACGACCTGTCGGCCGTCCACAAAGACCTCCCGGACGGCCCGGTCAGCCGCCTCGAACACGAAGCTGCGCAGCGGGTCGCGCACCGGGCGCATGGCGGGGTGGTCGAGGTCGAGCAGCACAATGTCCGCCTTCGCGCCGGGCGCGAGCCTGCCGAGGTCGCCGCGCCCCAGCGCCTCCGCACCTCCCACCGTGGCAGCGCGGAACATCTCGCCGGTATCGACCGCGCCGAGATCGCCGGCCATCACGCGGGCCAGCAGGATGGCGAGCCGCATCTCCTCGACGAGATTGTGGGGCGCCACATCGGTGCCGAGCCCGACATTGACCCCGCGCGCCCGATAACGCCCGAAATGATCCATCGCCTGGCCGTAGCGGGCGAAGGGCGAAGGACAATGCGCCACCGAGGCGCCTGACGCGGCAAGTCGGTCGAGGTCCGCGGCGCCGCGCCAGCGGATGTCGGGATGCTCGTCGATGAAGATCGCGTGCCCGAGAATGGCGTCGGGGCCGAGGAAGCCGATATCGGCGGCGTATTCGAGCGGCGTCTTGCCGTGCCGACGCACGATTTCGAGGAACTCGACCTTCGACTGCGAAATATGCGTGGTGAGCGGGCGCCGGGTATCGCGTGCGAAGGCGGCCGCGTCGCGGAGCGTCGCTTCCGCGCAGGTCTCGATCTGGCCCGGAAAGACGATGCCGCGGAGGCGCCCGCCGGGATGCCGCTCGGCCTCCTCCATGACGCGAACGGCTGCCTCGAAGGCCCGGCGGCCTTCCACCTCGTTCCAGTCAAAGCGGAGCTCGTGCCGGTTTTCGAGCCTCCAGCGGGCATCGGCGAAATAGGGACCGACATAGATGCGAAGCCCGCTCCGGCCTGCGCAGTCGAGCCAGCCTTCGACCGGCCCGGAGAGATCGACCAGAGTGGTGACGCCGGAGAGCAGGAGCTCGGCATAGGCCATCTCCATCCCGGCCCTCTGCCCGGCCTCGTCCAGTGTGAAGGCGCACATGCGCTCATAGAGCCCGGTATCATACATCTCCGCGACACCGTGATCCTCGCGCACGCCCTTGTAGGCGGGCTCGGTGTGAGGGTGCGAATGCAGGTTGACCAGGCCCGGCATGGCGAAGCGGCGCGCGCCGTCGATGATTCGGTCAGCCGCGCCGTCATAGCGCCCGCCCACCTGAATGATGCTGTCCCCCGCAAAGGCGATGTCGCCGCCCTGCATATAGCGGTGGCACCCGCCGTCCCAGGCCGCGATCCAGGCCACATTGCGGATGACCGTGATGTCCTTGCTCATGCCGCCGCCCTTCCATTCTGGCGACGCGCTCCGAAAGCTGGCTCATGTCCCGGTGCAGGGTCCACAGGAACGCAGGAATGGCGACCCTCACTCCAAGCGTCACCCAATCGACCGCCGCCATATATGCCTCTACAGGTTTCACTTGCGTTCTACTCTATGCCGGGGTTAGCAGCACTGCAATGGAAAACCGACAAGACCGGGCGTCCTTTGGTGACAGCAGGAGGCGAGTTCTACGCTATGCTCGCCGCCATTCCGCCGGGAGGACTGACATGATCGAGGGACGCTGCCTTTGCGGGACCGTGCGCTTCGCCGTGGACGCGGTGCGCGACCTCTCTCACTGCCACTGCTCAATGTGCCGCAAGCATCACGGCGCTGCCTTCGCCACCATGGCGCGGGTCCGGGAGGAGGCATTCCGGTGGATGGCGGGCGAAGACGCGATCCGGTGCTACGAGTCCTCGCCGGGCTTCCGCCGCTCCTTTTGCAGCACCTGCGGCTCCTCCCTGCCAGGGCGCTCGCCGGCCGGCGGCTGGTTCGTGCCGGCCGGTCTCTTCGCCGATGACCCCGGCAAGCGCCCGAATGCACATATTTTCGCCGCCTCGGCGCCGCCCTGGGACCCGATTTCCGACGACCTCATCCGCTTCGACGGCTGGCCGCCGAACAAGGGCCTGCCGGAGATCGCGCGCGCCCGGCCGGAGGGCGTGGACGGGCTCGCCGGAAGCTGCCTTTGCGGCGGGATTGTCTGGGAGGTGCTGGAGCCTTTCGGCCGCGTCCATCACTGCCATTGCTGGCGCTGCCGGAGAGCGCGCGCGGCGGCCCATGCAACCAACGGCTTCACGTCGGCCGACGGCGTGCGCTTCCTTCGCGGCGAGGATCTCGCGGCCGACTGGAAATTGCCGGAAGCCCGCTATTTCGCCGTCTCCTTCTGCCGCAATTGCGGCTCCGGCATCCCCCGCCGCTCTGTCGAGCGCGGCCTCACCGTCACGCCGATGGCCGCGCTCGATGACGATCCGGGCCGCTCTGTGGACCGCCATATCTACACCGGCTCCATGGCTCCCTGGCACGCGATTACGGACGCTCTTCCGCAATTCGACGAGGCCGCGCCCGGCCCGATCCTGTCGCCCCGGCCTTTGCAATCGAAGTGAAACACCCTAAATCTTTCGCTCATCCTCCCCGAACTGGAAGTCCCTCCCTATGGACATGCCCCTTATGCCCAAGGCGACAGCGGTCTGGCTGATCGACAATTCGCGTCTCACCTTCGAGCAGATCGGCGCGTTTTGCGGCCTGCACATGCTGGAGGTGCAGGCGCTGGCGGACGGCGATATCGGCGCCGGCATCAACGGCCGCGATCCGATTTCCTATGGCGAGCTCACCCGCGAGGAGATTGCCCGCTGCGAAGCCTTGCCGGACAGCCGGCTCAAGATGGCGAAACGTGATTCGCCACGCGCCACGGCGCGCAGCAGCGGACCGCGCTACACGCCTGTCGCCAAGCGGCAGGACAAGCCGGACGGGATCGCCTGGCTCCTTCGCAACCGCAGCGAACTTTCGGACGCGCAGATCAGCAAGCTGATCGGCACCACCAAGAACACGATCACCGCCGTGCGCGAACGCACACACTGGAACGCAAGCAATATCCGCCCGCAGCACCCGGTCGATCTCGGTCTCTGCACCTATATCGACCTCGCGGAGCAAACGACCAAGGCCCGCGCCAAGCTGCCGCCGGAGGAACGCGAGGCGCTGGAGGCCGCAGAGCGGCCCAGGCTGGAGCCCACGCCTGTCGAGGACGAGTCCCCGCTATTCGGCTGATCCCGGCCTGGAACAACCTGCCGGCCCTCGCCAAGGCCGGTATTCTCGCCATGGCGGCGATGGCCGCCTTCACCGGCATGAGCGTATGCATCCGCTTCGCCTCGACGGAACTGCACCCGTTCCAGATTGTCTTTTTCCGCAATTTTCTGGTGCTGGCCTTCATGGCCCCGTTCTTCCGCCGTCTGGACCTCTCGGCGCTCCGGCGGCCGGACTTTCCCTGGCGGCTCTACGCCCTGCGCGGCGTGTTCGGCACGATCGGCATGATCTGCGGTTTCTGGGCCGTCATCGTCATGCCGCTTGCCGATGTCACCGCGCTCTCCTTCACCATGCCGCTTTTCGCCACCGCGGGCGCGGCGCTGGTGCTGGGCGAGACCGTGCGCGCAAGGCGCTGGACCGCCATCGTGATCGGATTCCTCGGCTCCATGCTGGTGCTGCGGCCGGACTTCTCCGGTCTGAATGCGGGCGCCGGCCTCGCCTTCGCCAATGCGTTGATGATCGCCGCCTCGACGCTCGTCATCAAGCGGCTGGCGCACCGGGAGCCGGTCGAGCGCATCGTGTTCCTCGCCTCCGCCGTCATCGCGGCGCTGTCGCTTGCGCCGGCGCTGTTCGTCTGGCGGTGGCCGGGCTGGGAGACCTGGGCGGTGCTGTTCGCACTCGCCGGCGTCGCCTCGCTTGGCCATATGGCATTCGTCCGCGCGCTTTCCCTTGCCGACCTTACCGTGGTGATGCCGTGGGAGTTCACCCGCCTGCCCATGATGGTGCTGGTCGCCATGCTGGTCTTCGACGAGATGCCCTCGGTCTGGGCGCTGGCGGGCGGCGCGGTGATCTTCGCGTCTACCTTCTACATCGTCCGCCGCGAGGCTCAGCTCGCGCGGCGGCCTGAGTCGAGATAGCGCCGGGTGCCGATCTCCAACATTTCGAGACGTGCCGCATAACTGCCGGCGCCGGTCTCGAAGACAAGGTTTTGCGGCAGGCCGGGGCGTACCAGGGGACCGCCTGCAACTGTTTCCGTCGGCGCTATGCCGAAGGCCGCAAGCACGGTCGGCGCGATGTCGATGGGGCCGACCGCCGCCTCGGCGCGTGCGATGGCCGGGAAGTGCGACCCGCGCGCCGCCAGCAGGCAGGCAAGCTCCTTCGGGTGCAGCCCTCCGTGGATACCGCCGAAAGCGGCCGGCGGCGAGTCGTCGGTCCCCGCGATCGCGCCGCCGGCAAATCCCCACAGGTTTGGGGCGTCGTCCTGGCCTAGCGTATAGACGAGATGCGGCGTGCGCTCGTGGTCAAGGCCCGCCAGCCCCAGCGAGAAGCTGCCGGCGACATGGCCCTCCACCTCGTTCATGCCGCGCGCGAACAGGAGCCCGGTCCAGGGTTGTTCGCGCATCCAGTCCGCCAGCTTGGCAATCCGGCCGTCGCGGCTCAGGACATTGCCGCAGGAAGACGAGACCACCGCATAGTCGGTGTCGGCGTCGATCCGGGGCCCGGCCCGGAAACCCGCGGCGCGCATCTCGGCGCCCACATCGATCTTTTCGCGGATCGTCACCTGTCCGTGGTCGGAGAGCAGAATGACGTTCCAGCGCGCCGCGTCCGGCCTCGTTTCCAGCGCCTCCAGCACTTGCGCAAATTCCGTGTCCACGCAGGCGAGCGCGTCCCGGCAGGTGTCCGAGCCGATGCCGGCATAATGCATGGCGATGTCCGGCTCGGAATACCAGACGACAGCGACATGCGGGTCGTGCTTCGGCAGCATCTCCTCCAGCAGCACCCGGGTCGCATAGCGGCAGCGCGCATTGTTGGGCAGCGCCTGGGCCGGGACAGGCCCGAGCCGCTCCTCGACGCCCGCATGGTCGGCTGCGGGCGTGCTGATTTGAGGTCCCTGCACCGAGAAGGTCGCCTGCTCCCGTCCCCGGGCACGCGGGTTCAGGCAATACGCGTTGCCGGCCGTGCCGGACGAGACCACGACATAGCGCTTGCCCGCCGCCGCCAGCCGGTCTCCCAGCGCCGGCGCGGCGACCAGCGCATCGCCGAAATGCTCCAACGCCGCCAGCAGGCCCTCGACCGGCGCGGTATTGATGAGCGGCCCGTTGCCGGGCGCCGCGAAGGTGTTGGCGACCTGTCCGTGCCGGCCGGGCCAGGCGCCCGTGGCGACGGTCGGCGTGACGACACGGGTCTCGCTCGGGAACACGGTCCGCGCACGCGGCCACACACAGCCCTTGGCCATGAAGCGCGCCACGGTCGGGCAAGCCTCTTCCGAGATCATGTCCGGCCGCAGCCCGTCCATCGCCACGATCAGGAAACGCGGTTCGTCAACGGCCATGCGGGATCTCCTCCGCCGCCATATTACCGCCGATTGCCACAATCAGAACGGCTTTACGACGACCAGGATGACAATAGCGAGCGTAAGCAGCGCCGGGGCTTCATTGGCGAGGCGGCAGCGGCGCGCGGAAAGGTCCCTGCCATCCTCGTCCAGATGCTTGCGCCAGCGTGCGAAGAGATGGTGCAGCCAGGACATGGCGGCGATGGCGGCAAGCTTGGTCCAGAGCCAGCCGGAGCCCCAGTCCGTATTCGGCGAAACCCAGAGCAGAAGAACTCCGAACAGGAAGGCCGCAATCATCGCCGGATTGATGATGACGCGCAGGAGACGCCGTTCCATCTGCTTGAAGCGCTCGCTGTCGGCGGCGCCCGGTTCGGTTTCGAGATGATAGATGTAGAGGCGCGGCAGATAGAGCATGCCGGCCATCCAGAAGACGACCGCCGCGATATGCAGCGCCTTGATCCACGGATAGAGCGCGAAGAGCCAGCTCATGCCGCCCTGACCGGGCAGCCGGTGCAGGATGGAGGGCAGAGGCGCCGCTGTGGCCGGCGGTCGAGCACAAGGTCCGCAAGGCCCTCGATATAGGAGGATGCGGCGCGCGGTGTCGCCACCCGCTCCCAGGCCGCAACGCCGGCGCGCTCGGCCGCGGCGCGGTATTCGATGTCGAGCTCGACCAGGGTTTCCGAATGCTCCGACACAAACGCAATCGGGGCGAGCACCAGCGCAAGGCCCTCCCGCGCGGCGGCCTCGACTTCGGCTTCGGTGTCCGGCTGGAGCCACTTTTCCGGCGTGGCGCGGCTCTGCCAGGTCACGCGCCAGTCCACGCCGCCGAAGTCGCCCAGCCGGGCTTCAGCGGCAGCGCGGAGCGCATCGGCGGTTCGCTCGACCTGCCAGGCGTAGGGGTCGCCTTTCGCGATCACCCGCTCCGGCAGGCCGTGGGCGGTGAACAGCACCCGGACCGGGGCGGCGGCGCGCGCGCGGCCGATGGCGGCGGCAAGCGGATCGGCCCAGGCTTCGATCAGGCCCTCCAGAAGCGGGTGGCAGCAAATCGCCCGCAGCCCGGCGTCTCCGCCTGCAAGCTTTCGCCATTCGCCAAGCGACGAACCCGAAGTCGTCGTCGAGAACTGCGGGTAGAGCGGCAGGGCGACGATCTCGTCCGGTCCGTAGTCCCTGACCGCCGGAAGCGCGGCTGCTGCCCGGGGATGCCAGTAGCGCATGGCGATGAAGCAGCGCGCGTCCCGGCCGCGCGCCGCCAGCGCCGTTTCGAGCGCACGGGCCTGGGCCTCCGTTTGCTCCAGCAGTGGCGATGCGCCGCCCAGTTGCTCATAGATCGCGCGCGCTGCCGCCACCCGCCTGCTGGCGATATAGCGCGACAGAAGAAAGCGAACGGGAGCCGGGGCCGGCAGGATGGCGGGGTCGGAAAACAGGTTGCGCAGGAACGGCCTGACAGCCTCCGGACTGTCCGGCCCGCCGAGGCTGAAAAGGATGACGGCCAGCCGGCTCACGGCGTTTCTCGTACAATCCGTCTCAATGCAGCGACATGGTCGGGGGGCGTTATGGGCAGCACGCCGTGGCCGAGATTGAAGATATGCGGGCCCTGCCGGAGCGCGGACAAAATCTCGCGCGTGGCCTGCTCCATGGGCTCGCCGCCGATGACAAGCAACATCGGGTCCAGATTGCCCTGCAACGCTGTCTTGCCCTGCAGCGCTTTCGCCGCCCGGACAGGGTCTGCCGTTGTGTCCAGACCGACGCAGGCGCCGATTCCGGCGAACTCGGCCGCAATGCCGCTGGCGCCGCGCGGAAACAGGATCAGCGGCACGGAGGGATGCCGGTCCCCAAGGGCCGCTGCGATCCGCCGCGCCGGTTCCAGACACCAGCGCCTCATTGCGGCAGGCGGCAACAGGCCCGCCCAGCTGTCGAACAATTGCAGCGCCTCCGCGCCCGCCTCCGCCTGAGCCGCAAGATGATCGACTGTAACCTCTACAAGGCGGTCGATCAGGGCCGCAAAGCGGTCCGGCTCGCCAAGGGCCGCCTGACGCACCTTGAGCCAGTCGCGGCTGGAGCTGCCTTCAATCATATAGGCCGCCACCGTCCAGGGTGCGCCCGCAAACCCGATTAGCGCCGTGTCGCCGGGCAGTCCGGCGCGCACGAGTCTCGCCGCTTCATAGACAGGATCCAGCCGACCGCCGACAGGCTGCAGGGCGGCCGGCTCAAACGGCCCCAGGACCGGCCCCCGACCTTCCACGAACTGCACCTTCTGGCCCATGGCATGCGGAATTGTCAGAATGTCTGAAAACAGGATGGCGGCATCGGTCTCGAAGCGGCGTACTGGCTGCAATGTGATCTCGGCCGCGAGTGCTGGTGAAAAGCAGAGGTCCAGGAAGCTGTCCGCCGAGGCGCGCAACTTGCGGTATTCCGGCAGGTAGCGGCCGGCCTGCCGCATCAGCCAGAAGGGGGCGGGGCGCACGGTTTCGCCTGCGAGGGCTTTCAGAAGAGGTTTGACCATGACGTCCGATGACGCTTCCCTAGTCAGAGATAAGAGATTCTTAATTATTGTTTTTTCTATATTACAGCTCCGGCCTGTGGAAATAGACATTATCCCCTGCCTGAATATCGGAGAGGGCGCCTGCAACCGTCACTGCTCCTGTTATCCACGGAATTGATATTGTCCTTTTCCATTTGGGGAAGGTTGGGGGGCGCGGCAGGAGAGTCGGGTGTGTTATCAGTCGGGTCCGGTTCTGCACCGCTTTTCCCCGGAGGTTGCGTGGATAATCCGGTCGTTCATCTGCATCTGGTCTCCGATGCGACCGGCGAGACCGTGCGCACGCTCGGTCGGGCCTGCGTCAGCCAGTTCGACGGCATTGCGGTTCGGGAGCATTTCTGGGTGCTTATCCGCAACACGGATCAGCTCCTCGGCGTGATTGAGGGCGTCCGCGCCGAGCCGGGAGTGGTCCTTGCGACTGTCGTCAACGACCAGCTTCGCCATCTTCTGGAAGTGGCCTGCCGCGAGGCGGGTGCGCCCTTCGTGTCGCTGCTTGATGAGCCGGTCGCTGCACTCGGCGAATGGGCCGGTCGGCGTGCGCACCACCGGCCCGGACGCCGCCAGAGGCTCGACGACCGCTATTTCGCCCGCATCGACGCCATGCAATTCACCATGGTGCATGATGACGGGCAGATGAGCGACGATCTGGACGAGGCGGATGTCGTTGTGATCGGCGTCTCGCGCAGTTCCAAGACGCCGACCTGCATTTATCTCGCCAATCTCGGCTACAAGGCGGCGAATGTGCCCTTCGTGCCGGAAGTGCCGCTGCCGGATCGGGTAATGCGTTTGACGCGTCCGCTGGTGGTGGGCCTTACCGTCGATCCCGGCCGGCTTGTGCAGGTCAGACGCAATCGCTTGCGGTCACTGCGAGAACAGCGCGAGACGAATTATGTGGACCTGGACCGGGTGCGGACCGAAGTCGCCGCCTCGCGCCGGGTGTTCGCTGAAAAGGGCTGGCCCTCCATCGATGTCACCCGGCGGTCCATAGAAGAAACCGCGGCGGGAATCATCCGTCTTCTGGAAGAACGCGTTCATGACGGCGCCGCTGGCTGAGCCGCCGATCCTGGCTTCGGCCAGCGCCGTGCGCGCACGTTTGCTCATCGCTGCTGGGGTGCGGGTGGAACAGATCGTCTCGGGCGTGGATGAGGATGCAGTCAAGGCGGAATTCGTGGGGCCTGACCACGATTCGCTGGCGGTAGCGCTAGCGGAAGCGAAGGCTGCCGCCGTTGCAGCAGCCCGTCCCGGCCGTCTGGTGATCGGCGCGGACCAATTGCTTGTGATGGGCGACCGGCGTTTTGACAAGCCCCGCGACAGGGGCGAGGCCGCAGCGCATCTGGCCGCCTTTTCGGGACGCGCGCACGAGCTTGTGACAGCCGCCCTTGCGATCAGGGACGGGGTCGTTCTGTGGAAGCGGGCGGAGCGCGCCCGACTTGTCATGCGCCATTTGACCCCGGCGATCATAAACGCCTATCTGGCGGTCGTCGGGGAAGCGGCGCTGGACTCCGTCGGCGCCTATCAGCTGGAAGGGCCGGGGGCGCAATTGTTCGAGCGTGTAGAGGGGGATTTTTTCACTGTGCTGGGGCTGCCTTTGCTGCCGCTGCTCGAATTCCTGCGGGGCGAGGGGGCACCGGTATGGGCATGCTGACCGGCGCGGCAAAAGTGGCCGGCATCATGGGCTGGCCGGTCTCACATTCGCGTTCGCCTGCGATTCACGGCCACTGGCTCGCGCGCTACGGCATAGACGGCGCCTATATTCCGTTCTCGGTGCGTCCGGAAGACGGTTACGACGCCATCCGCATGCTGCCGCGATTGGGCTTTTCGGGCACCAATGTCACCTTGCCGCACAAGGAAACCGCACTCCGGGCGGTGGACGAGGTGGACCCGATTGCCCGGCGTATCGGCGCGGTCAACACCGTGGTCGCACGGGAAGACGGCTCACTGCATGGCGGCAACACCGATGCATACGGCTTTCTGGAGCACCTGCGCGCCTGTGCGCCGGGCTGGCGTCCGGGCGTGGCGGCAGTGTTTGGCGCGGGCGGCTCGGCGCGGGCGGTTGCAGCGTCGCTGGTCGATGCGGGCGCCTCCGAAGTACGGCTGGCAAACCGTACGGCCGCGCGCGCCGAGAAGGTGGCGGAGGATATCGGCGGGCCTGTCACGGCGGTCGCCTGGAGCGAGCGGGATGCGGCGCTTGACGGTGCGGGCCTTCTGGTCAACACGACAAGTCTTGGCATGACCGGCAATCCGCCGCTGGAGATTACGCTCGATGCCCTGCCGGACGATGCCGTCGTGAACGACATCGTCTATGTCCCTCTGGAAACGCCTTTGCTCAGGGCGGCGCAGCGGCGCGGCCTAGCCATTGTGGACGGGCTCGGCATGCTGCTGCACCAGGCGCGGCCCGGTTTCGCGGCCTGGTTCGGTCGGGACCCGGAAGTGGATGAAGTGCTCCGCGAGAGCGTGCTGGCCGGGCTGTGAGGCGCCGGCGCACGCTCCCCCGCGTGATCGGCCTGACCGGCTCCATCGGCATGGGCAAGAGCACTGCCGCCGCCATGCTGCGCGAGGCGGGACTGCCGGTGTTCGATGCCGATGCCGAGGTGCATCGCATGATGGCGCCGGGCGGCGCAGCCATTGCGCCCATCGAGGCGGCCTTTCCGGGCACGATATCCGAAGGCGCGGTCAACCGGGCGTTGCTTGGCGCGCGCGTCTTCGCCGACCCGGAGGCGCTCCGGCGGCTGGAGCGTATCGTGCATCCGCTGGTCGGCCGCGCCGAGCGGGCCTTTCTGCGCCGGGCCGCCCGTGAGCGGAAGCCCGCCGCGGTGCGCGATGTGCCGCTGCTTTTCGAAACCGGCGGCGAGAAGCGGTGCGACTGGACCGTTGTGGTGTCCGCGCCGGCGCATATCCAGGCTGCTCGCGTGCTGGCCCGGCCGGGCGCGAGCCGTGAGCGGCTGGAGCAGGTACGCGCGCAGCAGACGCCGGATGCTGTGAAACGCAAGCGGGCCGATGTCGTGGTTCCAACGGGAGCCGGCAAGCGGCTGACCCGCGACCGGTTGAGGATCATGCTCCGCCGGCGGCTCGGCAAGGGAGGAAAACGGAATGCGTGAGATCGTCCTTGACACGGAAACCACCGGGCTCGATCCGGCGGAAGGGCATCGCGTCGTCGAGATCGGCGCTCTGGAGCTGGTCCACCGGATTCCGACCGGATCGCACTGGCACAGCTATATCAATCCCGAGCGCGACATGCCGGCGGAGGCCTATCGTATCCACGAACTGTCGGAAGAGTTCCTCCGGGACAAGCCGCGTTTCGCGGAGATCGCGGAAGGATTCCTCGACTATATCGGCGATGCGCCACTGGTGATCCACAATGCGCCTTTCGATGCCGGCTTCCTGAATGCCGAATTCGCCCGGCTCGAGCTGCCACCGCTCGGCGGGGCGCGGCTGGTCGATACGCTGCAAATGGCGCGCAGTCGCTTCCAGGGCGCGCCGAACAGCCTGGATGCGCTCTGCAAGCGGTTCGAGATCGACCTTTCGGTCCGCAGCCTGCACGGCGCGCTAGTGGACTGCCGCCTGCTGGCGGAGGTCTATCTGCATTTGACAGGCGGGCGCCAGCCCGGCCTTGCGTTCCAGCCCGCCGCCGCGGCCGGCGCCACCGGGACAGTGAGGACGACCGCGCCCTTCCGCCCGCCGCGCCCCCACGCGCCCACGCCGGAGGAACGCGCCGCCCACAAGGCGTTCATCGCCGGCCTGAAGGACCCCGTCTGGCTGAAGTGACTGCCTTTGGGGTCGTGACAAGGACTGGAAATCCGGGCTAGTCTCATGGCCATGGTTCGCTGGCTCCGACGACGACGCGGCTGAACCGGCCGGACAAGGCTCCGGCCGGCATTGCCGCTGTCATGTCCGTCCGGGAGCCGTCCAACCGTGTGCCCTTTCCAGATTTCCCCGCTCGAATCCGCCGACCTTCCTGCCGTGGAGGTATTGCTGGACCTTGTGTTCGGGCCGGCTCGCAGGACGAGGTCCTCCTATCGCCTCCGTGCCGGCAACCCGCCCTGTCCCGCTCTTTCCTTCGCCGCATGGATGGGAGGGCGCCTGGTCGGCAGCGTCCAGCAGACGCCGGTTGCGGTGGGCGGCGCCCGCGCGCTGCTGCTCGGCCCGCTCGCAGTACTGCCGGAACTACGCGGGCAGGGGATCGGCCGGGCACTGCTCGGGCAGACGCTCGATACGGCATGCGCCTCTGGCTGGCCCCATGTCTTCCTGGTCGGCGAGCGGGACTATTACGAGCCGCTCGGCTTCGGCCCGGCCGATGCGGTCGGCGTTTCGGTTGCGGGCGAACCGGGCGAGCGCGTTCACCACATGGCGCTCTGCCCGGACATCCCGGCGCCGCAGGGGGAGCTTCGGCCGTGGCCTCAACAATAGAACCACGCCGTTCCGGGGGTCGGGTAGTCAATGCCTGAGTTTTTCATGTCACTGGCGGTCCTGGCTGTCGCGACGACCGTCACGCCGGGACCGAGTACGCTGTTAGCGGCGGCCTCCGGGGTCCGATACGGCCTCATCGGAAGCCTGCCTCTGGCGGGCGGGGTTGCTGTAGGCCTCGCGCTACTCACAGCAGCCGGGGCTTTCGGCCTCTCTGCCCTGTTGCAAACCGCGCCATCGTTGCAGCTCGCGATCAAGATACTGGGATCCGTCTATCTCGTGTGGCTTGCCTGGCGGATCTTCCGAAGCGCTGCGCCGAAGACGTCGGAGGACACAGGCGGAGGACGCGCCATGGGGTTCGCAACGGGGATGACCGTCCTGTTGCTCGCCCCGAAGGCCTGGATGATGGGGCTGGCGGCGGCGGGCACTTATGCCGAATTCACCAGTAGCTCGCTGGAGCTGGCCCTGCTGCTGGCTGCGACCTTTGGCTGCGCTGGATTGGGGGCGATGGTCCTCTGGTGCCTGGGCGGGACGATGCTCGGCCGCCTGCTCAAGACGGACGCGCAATGGTTCGTAGTCCATCTCGTCCTCGCCATCATGACCGTCGTGTCAGTTGCCACCATGTGGTTTTGAGCGACGGTCCTGATCGGGGTCGGACAACCCGTCAGTGAACCGAGAGCACCGGGCACACAGGCGCGGTTCGATAGTGTATGTTTCCGCACAGCCATGGCCGGAACGCCGACACGCTTCTCGCCTGAGGGCGATATCGACGCCTTCCTCGAAAAGGCCGCCCGGACAGCGCGTCCTGGCGGCGGCGGGCGGCTGATCTTCGCGCTCGACGCCACCGCCAGCCGCGAGCCGACCTGGGACCGCGCAAGCCACCTCCAGGCGGAGATGTTCCAGACTGCCGCGGCGCTGGGCGGGCTGGAGGTCCAGCTCGTCTTCTATCGCGGCTTCCGGGAATGCAAGGCGAGCGGCTGGGTGAAGAATGCGGGCGACCTGCTGAAACGGATGCTGCAGATCCGCTGTTACGGAGGCCTGACGCAGATCGGCCGGGTGCTGACCCATGCCGCCAAGGAGACGAACAAGCGCAAGGTCGATGCGCTGGTGTTCGTGGGCGACGCATTCGAGGAGGATATCGACCGCGTCTCGCATGAGGCCGGTAAGCTCGGCATGCTCGGCACCCCGGCGTTCCTGTTCCAGGAAGGCGGCGACCCGCTGGCGACCCGCGGCTTCAACGAGATCGCGCGGCTGACTGGCGGCGCCTGCTGCCGTTTCGACACCGGGAGCGCCGATCAGCTGCGCGCCCTGCTGCGCGCGGTGGCGGCGTTCGCTGCCGGCGGCCGGCCGGCGCTGGCATCGCTTCCCGGCAAGGCGGCGAAGCAGCTTGCCGGCCAGATGAAGGCCCTGCCGGGCGCCGGGAGGGGCCGGCGGCAGTGATCGGCGTCGTCGTCCTGGTGCTGGCGCTGCTGGTGTGCCTGCCCCTGTTCGTCCGCTGGGCCGCCAATGCCGACCCGAAGGTGCTCCTGCGCGTTGTCAGGCTGGCCGCCATGCTCGTCATGGGAGCGGCCGCCCTGCTTCTGGTTGTGTTCGGGCGCGGTCTCATACTGGGCTTGCTGGCGCCGCTCCTGTTCGGCCTGTTCATGCAGTGGCGGCGTGCGCGCAACATGGCGAAGACCGCCAGGGGCCCGACGCCCGGCAAGGGCTCGGAAGTGCGGACGCGCTTCCTTTCCATGCGCCTCGACCACGATTCCGGGGCCATGCACGGGCGCGTGATCGACGGGCCGCATACCGGCGCGAGCCTCGCCGACCTGGCAGAGGGTCAGCTGTTCGACCTCCTGCGTTATTACACCGGGAACGACCCCCGATCGGCCCAGCTTCTGAAGAGCTGGCTGGACCGCGAGGGGCCCGAAGACTGGCGCGACAGGGCCGCGAACGAGGCGCCGGCGGCCGGCGGGGCCGGTATGAGCCGCAGCGAGGCCTACAAGGTGCTGGGCTTGACACCGGGGGCAGCGGCGGCGGAAATCCGCGCGGCGCATCGTCGGCTGATGCGCGAATACCATCCGGACCGGGGCGGTTCGACATTCTTTGCCGCCCAGATCAACCAGGCCAAGGATGTCTTGCTGGGCTCCTGACGGGGCTGCCGCCGGCGCGGCGGATTTCGAAGCGGGAAAGGACGCGCATTCATGACGCGACCGGTCAAGACGGCGGTGATTCCGGCAGGCGGGCTCGGCACGCGCTTCCTGCCTGCCACGAAGGCGGTGCCGAAGGAGATGCTGCCAGTGGTGGACAAGCCGCTGATCCAATATGCCGTCGAGGAGGCGCAGGCCGCCGGCATCGAGACCTTCGTGTTCGTGACCGCGCGTGGCAAGGCGGTGTTGGAGGACCATTTCGATCTCGCCGCCGAACTTGACCGGGCGCTGGCGGCGGCCGGCAAGGAAGATCTGCGCGCCGCCGCCTCAGAGATGGTGCCGGCGGCCGGCGCGGTCACGCATGTCCGCCAGCAGGCGCCGCTCGGCCTCGGCCATGCGGTATGGTGCGCGCGCCATGTCGTGGGCGATGACCCTTTCGCCGTGCTGCTGCCCGACGACCTCGTGCTCTCCGAACGGCCCTGCCTCGGACAGCTCCTCGATGTCCACCGCGAGCATGGCGGCAATGTCGTCGCGGTCATGGATGTGCCGCGGGAGGAAACCGGGCGCTATGGCGTGCTGGATGTCGCGGAAGACGATGGACGGCTCGCCTCGGTGCGGGGGCTGGTCGAGAAGCCCGGTCCGGCAGACGCGCCCTCGACGCTCGCCATTGTCGGGCGCTATGTGCTCGACCCGTCTGTGCTGACGGCGCTCCACGCGCAGGAGCCGGGCGCGGGCGGCGAAATCCAGTTGACGGATGCGATGGCGCTCACGGTCGGCGAGGTCCCGTTTCACGGCCTGCGTTTCGAGGGCAGGCGGTTCGACTGCGGCGACAAGCTGGGCTTCCTCGAAGCCAGTATCGCCTGCGCGCTCGCAAGGCCGGAGCTCGCGCCGGCGGCAAGGGAAATCCTGGCCCGCTTCGCCTGAAGCAAGGGCCGGCGCAGAACAAGGCGGCGGGGGAGGAAACATGCGCATTGCGATGGTAGGCGCGGGCTATGTCGGCCTGGTGACGGGCGCCTGCTTTTCCGAGTTCGGCACGGATACGGTCTGCGTGGACAAGAACGTCGGCCGGATCGAGATGCTTCGGCGTGGCGAAATGCCGATCTACGAGCCGGGTCTCGCCGATCTGGTGGCGCGTAATGCCGAGGCCGGGCGCCTCTCCTTCACGACAGACCTCGAGGAGGCCGTGGGCGAAGCGGAGGTCGTGTTTATCGCCGTCGGCACGCCGAACCGGCGTGGCGACGGCCACGCGGACCTGAGCTTCGTCCTGGATGCCGCGCGGGACGTTGCCGCGGCCGCGCGGGGCTACACCGTGCTGGTGACGAAATCGACGGTGCCGGTGGGGACGGGCGCGCGCGTTGCCCGGATTGTTGCCGAGCGCCACCCGGACGCGGAGATCGATGTCGTCTCCAACCCGGAATTCCTGCGCGAGGGCGCGGCGATCGAGGACTTCCTGCATCCCGACCGGGTGGTGATCGGCGCGGAAACCGACCGCGCCCGCGACGCGATGCGGGAGCTCTACCGGCCGCTCTTCCTGCGCGAGACGCCGATCCTGTTCACCGACCGCGAGACGGCGGAGCTCACCAAATACGCCGCCAACGCCTTCCTCGCCGTCAAGATCACCTTCATCAACGAGATCGCCGACCTCTGCGAGCGTGTGGGTGCGGATGTGCAGGATGTGGCGCGCGGCATGGGCCTGGACCGGCGTATCGGCGACAAATTCCTGCATCCCGGCCCCGGCTATGGCGGCTCCTGCTTCCCCAAGGACACGCTGGCGCTGACACGGACCGCCAGCGATGCGGGCTCGCCGGTGCGGCTGGTGGAAACGGCCGCCGCCGTCAATGAGGCCCGCAAGCGCGCCATGGCCGGGCGCGTGCTGGAAGCGCTCGGCGGCGATGCGGCGGGCAAGACCGTCGCGGTGCTGGGCCTCGCCTTCAAGCCCAACACCGACGACATGCGCGAGGCGCCGAGCCTCGAATTGGTGCCGGCGCTGCAGGCGGCCGGAGTGGCGGTGCGCGCCTACGACCCGCAGGCGATGGAAACGGCCCGCCCGCTGCTGCCGGAGGTCACCTGGTGCCAGGATGTCTACGATGCCGCCGCGGGCGCTGACTGCGCTGTGCTGGTGACGGAATGGAACGAGTTCCGCGCAGTGGATATGGAGCGCCTGCGCGGCGTCATGGCCGGGTCGTTGTTGCTGGACCTGCGCAATGTCTACAAGCCGGAGGAGATGGAGGCGGCCGGCTTCGCCTATCGCGGCGTCGGCAAGGGGCGGCCGTCGTGAGCGGGCATCTCTTCCATCCGAGCTTCCTCAGGGAATATGATGCACGCGGGGTCGTCGGCGAAACGCTGGACGAGGCGGATGCGCGGGCGCTTGGTCGCGCCTTCGGCACGGTTCTGGCGCGCAGCGGTCGGCGGCGCGCGGCTGTGGGCTATGACGGCCGGTTGAGCTCGCCGGCCCTGGAGGCGGCGCTGGTGGAAGGCCTCGCCGCGGCCGGCGTCGATGTTGTCCGCATCGGCCTCGGACCGACACCGATGCTCTATTTCGCGATATACCATCTGGGCCTCGCCGCCGGCGTCATGGTTACCGGCTCGCACAATCCGCCGGCCTATAACGGCTTCAAGATGATGCTCCCGGGCGAGGCATTTTTTGGCGCGCGTATCCGGGCGCTCGGGCCTCTCGCCGCGGCCGGCGATTTCGCGGCCGGCAAGGGCGCGGTTTCGGAGGCTGCGGTCGAGGATGCCTATGTCGCGCGCCTCGCCGATGAAGCCGGCGAGGGGCCGGGGCTCCGCGTCGGCTGGGACGCCGGCAACGGCGCGGCCGGGCGCGTCATGGCCCGGCTCACGGCGCGGTTGCCGGGCCGGCACATGCTGTTGAACGAGACAATTGACGGGACCTTCCCGGCGCATCATCCGGACCCGACCGTGCCGGAAAATCTCACCCAGCTTGTAGACCTGGTACGCCGGGAGGACCTCGACCTCGGCGTGGCCTTCGACGGCGATGGCGACCGCATCGGCGCGGTGGACAGCGACGGCGAGGTGCTCTGGGCGGACCAACTCCTCATCCTGCTCGCGCGCGACCTGCTCGCCGAACGGCCGGGCGCCGGCGTCATCGCCGATGTGAAGGCGAGCCAGGCGCTGTTCGACGCCGTGGCCGACGCCGGCGGGCAGCCGGAAATGTGGAAAACAGGGCATGCGCTCATCAAGGGCCGCATGGCCGAGACCGGTGCACTGCTCGCTGGCGAGATGAGCGGCCATATCTTCTTCGCCGACCGTTGGTACGGCTTCGACGACGGCCTCTATGCCGCGCTCCGGCTGCTGAAAGCTCTGGAGCGCTCGGGCCTCACGCTCGCGGAATTCCGCCGGGCGCTGCCCGTCTGGATCAACACGCCGGAACTGCGCTTTCCCTGCCCCGAGGCGCGCAAATTCGAGGTGCCGGCAGAGGTCTCCCGGCGGCTTGCCGACGCCGGGGCGGATGTGAACGCAATCGACGGCGTGCGCGTCGCCACCGAAGATGGCTGGTGGCTCCTGCGCGCCTCCAACACCCAGGATGCGCTCGTCGCGCGCTGCGAGGCGCATGCGGAGGCAGGAGAGGCCGGGCTCGACCGGCTGAAGGCCGCGCTTGCCGCCGCGCTCAGCGCCTCGGGCGTCGAACCGCCGGAGATCTGAGGTCGCCCATGCCCCCAGCCCACCCCAATCCGCTCAGGCTCAACCGCCTGCAATGCAAGACGCTGGCGCTTCTGCAGGCACTCGCTGAATTGCCGCGCTACGCAACGCCGGGACCCGAGGAGGGCGAGGCCGTGATCGCCTCCATGCCGCCTGCACATGGCAACCACTTTCATCTGGGGTCCTATGTCGTGTTCGCGCGCGACGCGACCGGCCTTGCCAACCGCTCCGTATTCGTTGCGCTTACCCGGCGGGGGCTAGTGCGCGAGGCCGGCGGGCGCACCGTGCTCACGGTTGCCGGCAGGGACTACGAAACCGGCATCGCCGGTTCTATCCTGCACCGCAGCGACCACGATTGAGACGGGGCGGCTGGTTTGGCCGCCAGACCGGGAGGGGAACATGCGTATCGGATTCATCGGCCTCGGCACTATGGGCGGGCCCATGGCGCTCAATATCCGCAAGGCGGGCTTCGAGATGACGGTCCACGACCTGAACCGCCAGGCGGCGAGCGCGCTGGAGGCGGCCGGGGCCCGGTGGGCCGAGAGCGCGCGCGCCGTCGCGGAGGCGTCGGACGTGGTGATGACCTCGCTGCCGGGCCCGCCTGAGGTGGAGGCGGTTGCGCCGGAGCTTCTGGCCGGCTTCGCGAGCGGCAAGGTCTGGTTCGACCTCACCACCAACTCGCCCGTGCTGATCCGCCGCCTGCATCCGGCCTTTGCAGAGATCGGCGCAGAGCTGTTCGACGCGCCGGTGAGCGGGGGCCCTCGCGGTGCGCACTCCGGCAAGCTCGCCGTGCTGGTGGGCGGCGACAAGGCGGTGTTCGAGGCGAACCGCGCCCCGCTCGACGCGATGGGCGACCAGGTGCGCCATGTCGGCCCGCTCGGCGCGGGCGCGGTCACCAAGCTCGTCCACAATGCATCGGGCTATGCGATGCAATGCGCGGTGGTCGAGATGTTCACCTGCGGCGTCAAGGCGGGGGTGGAACCGCTCGCGCTCTGGGAGGCGATCCGCCAGGGCGTGCGCGGGCGCCAGCGCGGCTTCGACAGCCTCTCGGACCATTTCCTGCCCAATGACTACGACCCGCCTGACTTCGCGCTCCGCCTCGCGCACAAGGATGTTTCGCTCGCCGCCGAGCTCGGCCGCGACATGGGCGTGCCGATGCGCCTGATCGACATGACGCGCGCCGAAATGAGCGAGGCTTTGGCCCGCGGCTGGGGCGACCGCGATTCCCGCGCCTTCCTCATCCTCCAGCAGGAGCGCGCCGGCGTGGAGATCGAAGTGGACAAGGCCGCCATAGACGCCGTGCTGAAGGCGGACGGGTAAAGGTGACGGCGCCTGCAATCCCGCCCGCGCTGTTCGCGTTCCTCGGCGAGCTCAGGGAGAACAACGACCGGGGCTGGTTCGAGGCGAACCGGGAGCGCTATATCGCAGAGGTTCGCGACCCGATGCTGGACTTCATCGCCGCTTTCGGAGAGCCGCTGGCGGCGATCAGCCCGCATTTCCGCGCCGACCCGCGGGCGAATGGCGGCTCGCTGTTCCGCATCTACCGCGACACGCGCTTCTCGCGCGACAAGACGCCTTACAAGACCAATGTCGGCGCGCATTTCCGTCACGCCGCCGGCAAGGATGCGCATGCGCCCGGTTTCTACCTGCATCTGGAGCCGGGCCGCTGCTTCGCGGGCTGCGGCATCTGGCGGCCCGGCGGCCAGGCGGTGGGGCATATCCGCGATGCCATCGCCGGCAGGCCGCGTGTGTGGAAGCGTGTCACCGGCGCCTCGTTCTGCGAGACCTTCGCGCTGATGGGAGAGTCCCTCAAGCGCCCGCCGCGCGGCTATGACGCCGAGCACCCGTTGATCGAGGACCTGAAGCGTAAGGACTTCATCGCAAGGGCCGAGGTTTCGGAGGCCGAAGCCGTCGAACCGGACTTCCTCGACCGCTTCGCGGACATCGCGCGCTCAGGCGGCCCCTTCGTTCGCTTCCTGTCCGAGGCCCTCGGCGTCCCGTTCTGAGCGGCCGATCCCGGTTCAGGCCGGCGCGGCGGCGGGGAGGCGGAGCCTGTCGCCGTAGAGTGCCGCCACGGAGTCGAGGTCCGGGTTGCGCACCGTTACGTCGATGGCGCGGACGCCGAACATCGCCGGGTTGTGCGGCAGGACCGGCTCCTTGCCCCTGGCGAGGTCGCGGGCGAGTTGCAGCAGCTGGCGCCGGGCCGCGATGATCGCTGCGTCCGAGGGGCCGAGATGCTCATTCTCCCGATCCACGACGGGGCCCATGCTCTCGACAATGGCCCGGTCCTGGTTGTTGACGCCCGGAATGCCGGTCGCATTCCCGGACTGTTGCGAGGCGCGGTCCAGCATATAGCCATTGCCCCGGTTGACCTCGGGCGTGAAACTGCCCGGACGCGTGCGCGGCGCGGCGCCGAGGCCTGTCTCCAGATAGGCGCGGTCCTCCTCCGTCATCGGCGCCTCCGGATTATAGGAAGTGCCGAAGACAAAGGTGTTCTCGTCGTCTATCGGGATATAGGCGCGGGAGGAGATCGGGTATTCCGGGTGCGGGATGATCGAGTTGCTCGGCAGGATCCACTGCGTGATGCGCCAGTTGAACAGATTGTCCGCCATGCTGCGCTGCGAGCCGTAATAGAAGCCGTAATCAGTCGGCCGGATATGGATCGACGGCATGCCGTCCTTCTGCCAATTGCCATGCGCCGCGGCGAGGCCGGGCGACAGGACGGACATATCGGCGGCGCGGTGCAGGAAGGTGGTGTGGCGGGTGTCGATCTCGCCCTCGAAGCCCTGGAAATAGTTGGTTTGCAGGTGCCATTTCTTCTGCCAGCGATGCGCCGGGGGCAGCAGGGCCCATTCAAATTCGGGGAGCGGCGGCCGCCTGTCCTTCGGACCCATATAGGTCCAGATATAGCCGCCCCACTCAGCAGCGGGATAGGCCTTCATCCGCACCTTGTGCCTGAAATCGGTCTCGGGCGGCTCGTTCGGCATCTCGACGCAATGGCCCTCGATATCGAATTTCCAGCCGTGATAGACGCAGCGCAGGCCGCATTCCTCATTGCGGCCGAAAAAGAGCGAGGCGCGTCGGTGCGGGCATTTCTCATCGAGAATGCCAACCCGTCCTGCCGTATCGCGAAAGGCCACAAGATCTTCGCCCAGCAGCCTGAGCCGCACCGGGTCGCAATCGGGCCCCGGCAGTTCCTCCGGCATGAGCGCCGGAATCCAGAACCGGCGGAACAATTCGCCCATCGGCGTGCCGGGGCCGATACGGCAGAGCAATTCATTGTCGTCGGGTCTGAGCATTGCGGGCGCCTCGCCAGGTGCAGGCTTCAGACGAAGCATGCCGCCGCCCGGTCCGGCCATCAAGCATGGCGGCCGCCCTTTCGCCCGCGCCGGAGTCTTGGGGTAAGCTGCCCCGCAAGAGGCGGGAGGACGCAGCGCGATGGGTTGGCGGATCGGGGTCGATATCGGCGGGACGTTCACCGATGTCGCCGTGCTGGACGAGGAGAGCGGACGCGCGGGTATCGCCAAGGTCCCGACCACGCCCCGCGACTTCGGCGCCGCGGTGATCGACGGCATAAGGGCGGCGATGCGGAATTACGGCATTGGTCCCGCGTCGGTCTCCCTCGTCTCCCACGCCACCACCGTCGTCACCAACGCGCTGCTGGAAAAGAAGGGCGCCAATGTCGCTCTCGTCGCGACCGACGGGTTCCGCGACGTGCTGGAGCTCCGGCGCTCGGCCCGCGCGGACCTCTACGACCTGTTCCAGAATGCCCCGGCGGTGCTGGTGCCGCGCCGCCAGCGCTTCGAGGTGCGGGAGCGCATCGACGCCCAGGGCGAAGTCGTGACGCCCCTCGACGAGGTCGGCCTGGAGGCGGTCGTTGAGCGTATAAGGGGGCTTGGCGTGGAGGCGGTCGCGGTCTGCCTCATGTTTTCCTTCCTGAACGACGCGCATGAACGCCGGGTGGGCGAGCGGCTGCGCGCCGCGCTTCCGGGCCTGCCGGTCTTCCTCTCCAGCGAGGTGCTGCCGGAGCTTCGCGAGTTCGAGCGCACCAGCACCACAGCCGTTTGCGCTTATGTCGGGCCGGTGCTGGCCTCCTATCTGGACCGGCTGGAAGCCGCGCTCGCCGAACTCCGCCTGCCCTCGCTCTATGTAATGGGCTCGAATGGTGGCGTCTTCGACGTGCCTGAAGCGCTCAAAATGCCGGCGGCGGCGGTTGAATCGGGGCCCGCCGCCGGGGTCATCGCCGCGCAGCGCATGGGGCGCCAGCTCGGCCGCGCCAACCTCATCTCCTTCGACATGGGCGGCACCACCGCCAAGGCGAGCCTGATCGAGGACGGCCGCATCGAGACGACTTCCGAATACGAAGTCGGTGGCGAGGGCAATGTCGGGCGCTGGCTCCACGGCACCGGCCACCCCATAAGGGTGCCGGTGATCGATCTGGCGGAAGTAAGCGCGGGCGGCGGCAGCATTGCCTGGCTCGACCCCGGTGGGGCGCTCCGGGTCGGGCCGCAGAGCGCGGGCGCGGAACCGGGCCCCGCCTGCTATGGGCAGGGCGGCGCGCGGCCGACCGTGACGGACGCCAATGTCGTGCTCGGCTATCTCAGCCGCACGCATCTGCTGGGCGGGCGGCTGCCCATCGACGCGGCGGCCTCGGAAGCGGCGATCCGCGAGCATATCGCGGACCCGCTCGGGCAGGATGTAGCGCAGGCCGCCGCCGGCATCCTGCGGGTCGTCAACAGCAGCATGGCGGAGGCGCTGCGCATCGTATCCGTGGAACGCGGCCACGATGCGCGCGAATTCTCGCTCGCCGCTTTCGGGGGCGCCGGCCCGGTCCACGCGGCGGCGCTTGCCGAGGAGCTCGGCATCGTCGAAGTGATCGTGCCGCCGATCCCGGGCGGGTTCTCCGCGCTCGGCCTGGTCGCAACCGACCTCCGCCGGGACTATTCACACACCTTCTACGCCCGGATCGACGAGGCGGACCTGGACGCGCTCAACCGCCGGCTCGGTGAGCTGGAGGCCGCGGCCCGGGACATGCTGCGCAATGCCGGGCTGCCGGAGGCCGACTGCACCATCGAGCGCTCCGCCGACTGCCGCTACACGAGGCAGGCCTATGAGCTGACCGCGCCGCTCGGCGAAGGCCCCGTGACCCGCGCCCTGCTGGAGGCGCTTGCCGACGAGTTCCACGACCGGCATCTGCGCACTTACGGCCACAAGAACCCCGACGAGCCGGTGCAGATGGTGAATATCCGGGTGACCGCGACCGGCCGGCTGCCGGGCGTCGAGTTCCATGCGGACGCCGGAGTGCCCGCCGCGTCCGCCGGAGAGCGGGAACGCGAGGTACTGTTCGGCGCGCGAATGCGCTGCCCGGTTCTGGCCCGGGGCGATCTGCCCGGCGGGGCGGAGAGCCGTCCGGGTCCGTTTATTGTGGAGGAGATGGACTGCACTATCGTTGTGCCGCCCGGCTGGCGGGCCCGGCGCGACGAGCGCGGCTTCATCCTGATGACGAGGAGTGCGTGACATGACCGCCCATCCGTCCGTCGTGAAGACCGACGCCGCCACCTTCGAGGTCGTCAAGAACAGCCTCTATGCCGTTGCCGAGGAAATGAAGGTGGTGCTCGCCAAGACCGCCTATTCCCCCATCCTCAAGGTGGCGGGGGACTATTCCTGCGGCGTCTTCGACGACCGGGGCGAGATGGTGGCCCAGGGCCCCGACCTGCCGATCCACCTGGGCTCCATGCCGGATGCCGTGCGCGCGGTGGTGCGCGCCTGGGAGGAAATCCAGCCGGGCGATGTGTTCGTCCACAACGACCCCTATTTCGGCGGCTCGCACCTGCCGGACGTGAATGTCGTCTCGCCCGCCTTCGTGGACGGCGCGCTGCTCGGCTTCTGCTGCGTGCGCGCCCACTGGCCGGATATCGGCAGCGCCACGCCGGGAAGCTACGGCGCGGTGACGGATGTCTATGGCGAGGGGCTGCGCCTGCCGCCGGTGCGCATCCACCGGGGCGGGGAAGTCAACCGCGATGTGGAAGACATGATCTTCGCCAATGTGCGCACCCCGGCCGAGCGCCGGGGCGACCTGCGCGCCCAGATCGCGGCCAACCGCCGAGCCTGCGAGCGGCTGGCCGCGCTCGCCGGCAAATACGGGACCGACAACCTCAAGCGCATCATGCAGGAGGTGATGGACTATTCCGAGGCGATGATGCGCGGCTTGCTGCGCGCCATGCCGGATGGGGAAGGCGCGTTCGAGGATTTCTGCGACGGTGACGGCATCATGGCGCCCGGCTCGAACCGGGATGAGACCTTCGATATCCGGCTGCGCATCGTCAAGCAGGGCGACGGGGTGACGGTGGATTTCGAGGGCTCGGACCCGCAGGTGGCCGGGCCGATGAATGCGCCGCTCTCCGTTACCGCCTCGGGCGTGTTCGCCGGCCTCAAGATGGCCGTCGACTCGGCGGGCGTGGTGCCGCCCAATTCCGGCGCCTGGCGGCCCGTCAGGGTGCTTGCGCCTGAAGGTTCGGTAGTGAACGCGCAATATCCGGCCCCCGTCGTCTATGCGAACCACGAGATGTCCCACCGGATCTGCGACATGGTGTTCGGCGCGCTCGCGGCGATCATTCCGGACCGGGTGATGGCATGCTCCCAGGGCACCTCGGCGGTGCTGACGCTCGGCGGCACGGACTACCGGACCGGTGAGCACTATGTCAGCTACGAGACGGTCAAGGGCGGCTTCGGCGCGCGGCCGGACCGCGACGGCATCAGCGCGGTGGCGAGCGGCATCTCCAACACCATGAACACGCCGGTGGAGGTCATCGAGATGAGCTTCCCGGTGCGGGTCGAGTCCTATGAGCTTCTGCCCGATTCCGGCGGCGCGGGCCGCTGGCGGGGCGGGCTTGGCGCGCGTCGGACCTGGCGCATTCTGGAGCGGGACTCGCGCGCCACTGTCTGCTGCGAACGCACCAAATCGCCGCCTTTCGGCATAGAGGGCGGGGCGGCGGGCGCGCCGGCGCGCATCTCGGTCGTCGATCCGGACGGGACCGAGCGCGAGCTCAACAGCAAGGGCGCCTTCGACGCCCCGGCCGGCGCGCTGGTGGTGTTCGACGTGCCCGGCTCGGGCGGCTACGGCCCGCCGGCGGAGCGCGCCCCGGCCCGGCTCCGCGAGGACCTGGCCGACGGCTATGTCACACCCGCCGGTGCGCGCCGCGACTACGGCGCGGCAGACCCCGAAGCCATTCCGGCTATTGCGGAAGAATAGCCATGTCCGCTCGCCCGGCGCCGCAGCGCCAGCACAACGAGGACAGGATTCGCCGCTCTCTCGCCTGGCTCGAACGCAGCCGGCAGGAGAGCACCGAGGACATGGACCGGTTCGTCTTCCTGTGGATCGCGTTCAACGCCGCCTATGGAAACGAAGCCGCGCTCCGCGACTTTGTAGAGCGGGACGTAGAAGACGAGCGCGGCAGCGAGTCCTACCGGTTCCGCACCTTTCTCCGGAACATCGTCGAGAAGGACGCGGACGGGAATCTGGAGCGGATCGTCTGGGAGGAGTTCTCGGGGCCAATCCGCATACTGCTTGGAAACCCTTATGTCTTCCGGCCCTTCTGGCGCTCTGTCTGGAACCCGGAACGGGACGGAGACTGGCGGCGGAGTTTCGAAGACAGCAAGAAGGTTGCCGGGTCGGCGCTGGCCAGGCGCGACATCTTCACCGTTCTGTCCGTCGTCTTCGATCGGCTCTACACGCTGCGCAACCAGATCTTCCACGGCGGCGCGACGTGGCCGGGCGGGTTCGGCAAGGACCAGATCCGGGACGGAAGCCGGATCATGGCGTCCCTCGTGCCTGCGATTCTCGACATCATGCAACGTGACATCGACCACAACCCGGATTCCGACCTCTGGGGCAAGGTCGCCTATCCCCGAAGCAATCCGGCGCCGGAATAGAGCACGCGGCTTTTCGCTTCGGGCCTCCCCTCGATTGCCGGAACGGACCCGCCCAGCTCCCTGTCAGAGCGCCAGGGCTTTCTGGAGCGCCGGGCGTTCCTTCAGGCGGTCCACATAGGCCTTGAGATGCGGCATGTCCGAAAGGTCGATGCCGAAACGCTCGCACATCAGGCAGGCATGGCCGGTGATCGTGTCGGCAGCCGTGAACGCCCCGGCGAGATAGTCGCGCCCTTCCATATGGGCATCCACCGCCCGGATTGTGCGCGTCATGAGCCTGAGCGCGCGTGTGGCATGCTCCTCCGACCGGCGCTCGGGCTTCAGAAGGATGGTCTCGACCACATAGTTGTTCATGGGCCCCATGATCATGCCCTCGCCGTAATGCAGCCATTGCAGATATTCCGGAAAGGCCGGCGATGAGGCTTCGGGCGCCAGCCGTCCGCCGCCGTGGCGCGCCACCAGATATTCCGCGATGGCCGCGCTTTCGAAGATCCGCACCTCGCCGTCCTCGAGAACCGGCACGCGGCCGTTCGGGCTGATCTCCAGAAACTCCGGCGCGCGCATGGCGGGGTCGCCGATCTTGCTGAAGCGCGCGAGCTCGAATTCGACTCCCAGCTCGTACATCAACCAGGCCGAGCGGACGGCGCGGGTGTTGGGCGCAAAGTAGAGTTTCATGGTTTCCCCTTTTCGTTGTCTGCGATGCCTGCGCGGCATTCATTGCGACTCCGCCCGGTCAGGGCAGGCTCATGCCGGACGGTCGCCTTCCAGGATGATGCGCCAGAGCGTCCGGGAATGACGGCGATCGTAGTCGCCATGGGCGCGGTGCATCGTGGCGCGGTTGTCGCAGACCACCATGTCGCCCTGCCGCCAGCGGTGGCGATAGACGATGCCGGCATGGATCGTGCGGTCCAGAAGGCCCTGCATCAGCGCGCGCGAGTCCTCCGGCGTCATGCCCTCGATGTAATACGCCTTGGATATGTGGAAATAGAGCGCCTTCGAGCCGTGTTCGGGATGGGTGCGCACCATCGGATGGGCGACGGGTCTGTCGTATTTTTCCCGGTCTTCCGCCAGCGTCTGCTCAACAAGGTGGCGGTCGAGCCTGTTGATGGTCCGTAATTCGGCCAGCCGCCTTTGCTCGTCGGTATCGAGCCCGTCCCAGGCCGCGCGCATATTGGCGAAGCTGGTGTCGCCGCCCTCGGGCGGGATTTCGACGCCGTAGAGGATCGTCGCCTTGGGCGGGCGCTCGCGGTTCGTATGGTCCGTGTGCCACATGGCGGCCGGGCGCTGGCCATTGCGGTGCCAGATGCGCCCGATCATAGGCTGGTCCGGCATGTTGTGCTGGCTGAAATGCTGCGCCATCGGCGCGCCGAGCTGCGAGCAGGCCGCCAGATAGTCCGCCGGCGTGAAGTGCTGGTCCCGGAAGACAAGCACCAGATGCTCGGCGAGCGCGGCAGCCACGGCCTCGCGGTCTTGCGCGGACAGCGCCTCGCGCAGGTCGAGACCGCAGATTTCGGCGCCGAGCGAGGGATGCAACGGCTTTGGAGTCGGGACGGTCAAGGCAAGCTCCTCAGTCCTCTTCGCGGCTACGGCGAGCCGCCAGCCTTGCGGCGATGGCGGGCCAGGCAAGCCCCAGGATCGCCAGCGCGAAGAAGCCGCAAACGATCGGGCTTTCCAGCAGCCTGAACCAGTCATTGTCATACATGATCATCGACTGGCTGAGCGTCTCCTCCAGCATCTTGCCGAGAATCAGCCCCATGACAAGCGGGGCCGCGCCGAAACCGTGCCGGCGCATGAGGAAACCGACCGCGCCGGAGAGCAGCATGACCCAGACATCGAAGAAGGAGCCGCTCAGGCTGTAGGCGCCGATCACCGAAAAGCCGAACACCATCGGCCAGAGGAAGGTGCGCGGGATGAGCGTGATGCGGGCGAAGACCTTTGCGCCCACAAGGCCGATGACGAGAAAGGCGACATTGCCGACGGCCATGGCGCCGAAGATCGCATAGACGAATTCGGGCGTTTCCTGGATCAGATAAGGTCCGGGGCGGAAGCCGTGGGCGATGAGCGCGGCGAGGATGAGCGCCGTTGTGCCGCTGCCGGGAATGCCAAGCGCGAGCGTTGGCACCATCGCGCCGCCGGTCGCGGCGTTGTTGGCCGCTTCGGGGCCGGCAATGCCCTCGGGCACGCCAGTGCCGAACTCGTGCTTGCGCCGCGACCAGCGCTTCGCCTCGTTATAGCCGATGATGGCGGCGACCGTGCTGCCCTCCGCCGGCAGGATGCCGATGAAGGTGCCGATGCCGCTGGAGCGCAGCACCGTGCCGGCGACACGGCGGATGTCCTCCCGGCTCGGCAGCTTCACGACCACGGACTTGATGCGCTCCAGAGCCATGTCCGCCGTCTGGCTCTGGACCAGCATTTCCGAAACGGCGAAGAGGCCGATCAGCACCGGCACGAATTCCACCCCCTCGGTCAGCTCGTGGAAACCGAAGGTGAAGCGCTCGATGCCGGTGCCGAGATGCGTGCCCATCGTGCTGATGAGCACGCCGACCGCGCCGGCGATGAGGTTGCGCAGCGACGACCGGCCGCTGATCGAGGCGAGCATGGAGAGGGCGAAGACAGTGAGCGCGAAATATTCCGGCGGCCGGAACGAGACCGCCACCTTGGCGAGCAGCGGCGTGGCGACGATGAAGACGACCAGCGACAAGAGGCCGCCGGTGACGCTGGAAACAGCCGCCAGGCCGAGCGCGCGCCCCGCCTCGCCGCGCCGGGCCATGGGGTAGCCGTCAAAGGCGGTCGCCACGGCCGGCGGCGCGCCCGGCGCGTTTATGAGAATGGCGGTGATCGAGCCGCCGAAAGTGCCGGCGCAATAGAGCGCCGCCATCATGCAGATCGCCGACACCGGCTCCAGCATGATGGTGAAGGGCAGCAGCAGCGCGATGGCGAGCGGCGAGGACAGGCCGGGCAGCGCGCCGAACAACACGCCGATCAGCACGCCCGCCATCACCAGCGCCATGTTGTAGAGGCTGAAGGCGAGCCCGAGGCCTTCCAGGATCGGTTCCATGGCCGCCGCTCAGTTAAGGCTCAGGCCGAAGACGCCCGGCTGGAAATAGATCTGGAAGGCCTGGGTGAACAGCACCATCACGGCCGTGGGAAAACCCAGTGCGAAGGCGGTGAGCGGTACCCAGCGCCGCTCGCCCCACAGCAGCGGCAGGGCGAAGCAGATGGCCACCAGCGTGAGGTAGGTGCCGAGCCACGCCGCCGCCGCGACCAGCGCAAGCGCGGCGGCGAAGGTGACATAGGCGATCGGCCGGACTCTGTCCCGGCGGTCCTCCTCGAGGCCGCTGTCGCCCCTCTTGCTGCGGAAGGCGTGCTCGAACGGCAGTAGCAGCGCGAGCACGCCGATCACCCACAGCAGGAGCCGTGGAAAGAACTCCGGCGGGATGCTGTCCGCGAAGAGGGGCGATATCTCCTCGAAGGTCGTGGACAGGTAGAAGCCGGCGCCGACCAGCGCGAGAATCGCCAGGCTGAGCGCCAGGTCCGTGTGGTGCACCCGGCCGAGCGCCGCCCGCAGCATGGGGGAAGCGCCCCTAGAGCCCGAGCTCTTCCATGGCGGCCTTCGCCTTGGCGTAGTTGTCCTTGAGCTGCTTGTCCCAGACCTGCCAGCCGGCGACGCTCTCTTCGGGGTCGAGGCCGGAAGACCGGAGATAGCCGCCGAAGGTCTTGTGCTTCATCGCCTTGGTCAGCGCGTCGGAGAGCTTCTGAATGATCGGCTCGGGCGTGCCGGCCTTCACGGCGTAGCCGCGCGTCGTCGAGGTCTTGATCGGATAGCCGAGTTCGAAGGTCGTCGGCACGTCCGGATAGCCGCCGAGGCGCTTGTCGTTCATCACTGCAAGCGGGCGGAAGGTGCCGTCCTGCACCTGGGTCAGCGCCTCGGAAACATTCGGCAGGGTCGCGTCGATCGCACCTGACATCAGCGCCTGCACCATCTGCGCGCCGCTGCCGAAAGGCACGGCCTTCTGCTTGATGCCCGCGACCTTCGCGAATTGCAGCAGGCCGATATGCTCGGTCGAACCGATCTCGCCGACGCCCCAATTGAGCGCCTTGTCCTTCGAGGCGGCGATCAGGTCTTCCAGGGTCTTGAACGGGCTGTCCTTGTGGACGGTGATGAAGGTCGGGTCGTCCATGGCGCGGGCGACGCCCACCATGTCGTCGATCTCCATGCCGCCCTTGCCGCGCGCGATGGTGTAGAGATGCGTCTGCGTCAGCGCCATCAGCGTATAGCCGTCAGAGGGCTTGCCGTTCACATAGGCCTGCGCCGCCGCGCCGCCGCCGCCGCGCTTCGCAACAACGACCATGTCGGTGTCGAGATTGCGGCGCGAGCGGATCATCATCATCCGCGCCGTGGTGTCGGTGCCGCCGCCATATTTGGCGTGGATCACCACTTCGATGGTCTTGTCGCCGGGAAAGTCTTCGGCGGCTCCTGCCGGCAGCGCCAGCATCCCGGCAAGAGCGATCCCGCCCAGAACGGTTTTCAGCATGTCGGTCTCTCCTGTTGTCCGCGAGTTATTCCGCAGCCTGGGCGGCGCGGGGCGGCCAATCGACCTGGCGGCGCATCTCCAGGCGTGCGATCTGCTGGCGGTGAACCTCGTCCGGGCCGTCGGCGAAGCGCAGCGCCCGCATTCTCGACCACATGAAGGACAGCTTGAACGCCTGGCTCATTGCGCCGCCGCCATGGGCCTGCATGGCGTCGTCGATGACCTGGAGCGCCATGTTCGGCGCCGCCACTTTGATCATCGCGATCTCCTGCCGCGCGGCCTTGTTGCCGACCGTGTCCATCATATGGGCGGCCTTGAGCGTCAACAGGCGGCACATGTCGATGTTGATGCGCGCGTCAGCCACCCGCTCGCGGAAATTGTCCCGGTCGCCGACAGGCGTGCCCCAGGTCACGCGCTCCGTGCCGCGCCGGCACATCATTTCCAGCGCGCGTTCGGCCACACCGATGATGCGCATGCAATGGTGGATACGGCCCGGGCCGAGACGGCCCTGCGCGATCTCGAAGCCGCGGCCCTCGCCGAGCAGCATGTTCGAGGCCGGCACGCGCACATCCTTGAAATCGACCTCGCCATGGCCGTGCGGCGCATCGTCAAAGCCCATCACGTTCAGCATCCGCACGACCTCGATGCCGGGCGCGTCGGTCGGCACGAGGATCATGGATTGCTGGTTGTAGCGCGGCCCGGTCGGGTCGGTCTTGCCCATGAAGATCAGGACCTTGCAACGCGGATCGCCGATGCCCGAGGTCCACCATTTGCGCCCGTTGATGACATACTCGTCGCCGTCGCGCTCGATCCGGCTCTCGATATTGGTGGCGTCGGAGGAGGCGACGCGCGGCTCTGTCATGGCGAAGGCGGAGCGGATTTCGCCCGCCAGCAGCGGCTCCAGCCACTGCTTCTTCTGCTCCGGCGTGCCGTAACGCTCCAGCACCTCCATATTGCCGGTGTCCGGCGCGGAGCAATTGAACACTTCCGGCCCCCAATTGATCCGGCCCATGACCTCGCACACCGGGGCGTATTCGAGATTGGTTAGGCCCCCGCCGAGTTCGCTTTCGGGCAGGAACAGGTTCCAGAGACCCTCCTCGCGCGCCTTCTCCTTCAGCTCCTCCAGGACGGGAATGACCTTCCAGCGGTTGTCGCCCTCGTCCAGCTGTTCGTAATAGACGTCCTCATTGGGATAGACGTTGCGGTCCATGAAGTCCTGGACGCGGCCGACCAGTTCCTTGGTCCGGTCGTTGAATTCGAAGTCCATACGGTCGATTCCCTCTCCGGCGTGCGCAATGGTTCCCTCGACCCTAGCGCAAGACGCCCGCAGCCGGAAGCGCGCTCAGGCCCTGCCGGCGAGGCCCCGTACGGTGTCGTAAAGCGCGTCCTCGACGGCGATGCCGTCTTGGGCCGTTCGCACGCGGGCGGCGAGCCGCCGGTCGCCCGGCAGCCGGGCTTCGCCATTGGAAAGCAGCCGCTCGAACAGCTCCTCGACATGGGCGGGAAACCCCGGCCCCGCGAGCGGCGCGGGGTCGATGGCGATGAAGGACTGGGCGCCGTTGGAGGGGCCGCCGTCGCGCTTGTGGTCGGCGGCGCTCTCATAGCCGAAGAACCCGCCGGAAAGCCCGCCGGTCATCAATTCCACCATGAGCGCGATGGCGGAGCCCTTGTAGCCGCCGAAGGGCAGCTGCACGCCCTTGAGAATCTCGGCGGGGTCGGTCGTCGGCGTCCCGTCCGGGCCGAGACCTGCGCCCTCCGGGACAGCATGGCCGTCCCGCGCCGCGATCTGGAGTTCTCCCCGCGCCGTTGCCGCGGACGCCTGGTCGAAGATCATCGGCGGCCTGCCGTTGCGCGGGCAGGCGAAGGCCATCGGGTTGGTGCCGAACAGCGCTTTCGTGCCGCCGGCGGGCGCCATGAAGCTCTGCGAGTTGACGAAGGTGAAGGCGATCAGCCCGTCCTCGGCCAGGGGCTCGATATCAGGCCAGAGCGCGGCGAAATTGTAGGAGTTCCGGATTGTCATGCAGGCGACGCCCTGGGAGCGCGCCTTTTCGGCCAGTAATTTGCGTCCGCGCGCGATGGCGAGCGGTGCGAAACCCCGGCGCGCATCCACGGCGACGAGGCCCGGCGCCGCATCGACAACCTCTGGTTCGGCTTGCGGGTCGGCGGCGCCGCTCTTCACGGACGCGACATAGCCCGGCAGCCGGAACAGGCCGTGGCTCTTGCAGCCATCGGCCTCGGCGCGGGTGATGTGGTCGGCGACTGCGTCTGCATTGGCGTGCGAAACCCCGGCGCTGGACAGGGCGTCGAAGGCAAGGGCGCGGCACTCATCCAATGAAATGGCGGCGGGCATGATTGATCCTCCCCCCATGCGGTTGCGGAGCCGGTTCCGCAGCATAGACTTGGCCCCGGATGATGAGGAAGCCGCGAGATGCGTATCCATTATGAGGACCTTGGCGGCCATGTGGCGCTGGTGCGGATCGAGAACGAGGCGCGCCGCAACGCGATGACACGCGCCATGATGGTCCGCCTCGCCGATCTCTGGGACGAGCTGGAGGCGGGTTCCGCGCGCGCCATCGTGCTCACCGGGGCCGGGGACAGGGGCTTTTGCAGCGGGGCGGATGTCTCGGGGGACCTGTCAGCGTCGCCCGAGACGGCGGCGGCCGTGGCGCGCGCGCTGCTGAAGACGAGGCGCTACCGCAAGCCCATTGTGGCGGCGGTCAATGGCGATTGCGTCGCCGGCGGGGTGGAATTGCTCATCTCGACCGATCTGCGCGGCGCCGCGCCCCATGCCCGCTTCGGCCTGCCGGAGGTCAAATGGGGCATCTATCCTTTCGGCGGCGCCGCCACCAAGCTTGTCCGCCAGATCGGCTATGTGCATCTCATGGACATGATCCTGACCGGGCGCCTGCTGGATGCGGAGGAGGCCCGCACCATCGGCCTGGTGAACGCCGTGCTGCCGGCGGAGGAGCTGCTCGACTGGGCGGTGGAGAAGGCGCGGCTGATTGCCGCCAACAGCCCGGCAGCCGTGCAGGCGGTGAAGGAGCAGATCACCGCCGGGCTGGAGGAATGGACACTCTCCCAGGAGCCGCGCGAGCAGGCGCTAGGCGACCGGGTGCGCGCCGCCCCCGATTTCCGGGAGGGCGTCGCCGCCTTCCTGGAGAAGCGCCGGCCGCAATATTAGCCGGCCCCATGGACCTGCCGGCCCCGCTGCGCCATATGTTTGCCTCATTCGGTAGTCCGCCGCTAAGGTCTCGCGCGTGATGGATCCTCTGCACTATATCGACCGACGCCCGGAGTCCCGCGAGGCGCTGGCGCTTGCCGCTTGCGGCGACCTCGAGGGCCTGACGACGGCGGCGGCGCGACTGCGCGACCGGCTGCACGGGCCGCGCATCAGCTATTCGCGCAAGGTGTTCATTCCCCTGACGCATCTCTGCCGGGACGTCTGCCATTACTGCACCTTCGCAAAGCCACCGCGACGGGGCGAAAGCGCCTATATGACGCCGGAGCGGGTGCTTGAAGTCGCAAGAGCGGGGGCGGCGGCCGGCTGCAAGGAGGCGCTGTTCACGCTCGGCGACAAGCCGGAGCGGCGCTACCGCGCGGCGCGCGAGGCTTTGGCCGGGCTCGGTTACGACACGACACTCGATTATCTGAAGGCGATGGCGCAGCTGGTCTTCGACGAGACTGGCCTGTTGCCGCATCTCAATCCCGGCCTGATGACGGCAGAGGAGCTGGCGGGCCTGCGCGGCGTGTCGGCCTCGATGGGCATCATGCTGGAAAGCGCCTCGGACCGGCTCTGCAAAAAGGGCATGCCGCATTACGGCTCGCCGGACAAGCAGCCCGCGCGCCGGCTGGAGACCATCCGGCTGGCCGGCGAAGCGAAGGTGCCGTTCACCTCCGGCATCCTGATCGGCATCGGCGAGACGCGGCGTGAGCGCATCGAGGCCTTGTTGGCGCTGCGCGAGATCGACGACGCGACAGGCGCGGTGCAGGAGATCATCGTCCAGAATTTCCGCGCCAAGCCGGACACGAAGATGGCGCATGCGCCGGAGCCGGAGCCGGAGGAGTTGCTCTGGACCATCGCCGCCGCCCGCCTGATTTTCGGATCGGCGGCCTCGATCCAGGCGCCGCCCAACCTCTCGCCGGGCGCGCTCGGCCCCCTCGTGGCCGCCGGCATCGACGACTGGGGCGGCGTCTCGCCGGTGACGCCGGATTTCGTCAACCCCGAAGCGCCCTGGCCGCATCTGGAGACGCTCGCGCGGGAGACGGCGGCAGCCGGCAAGCAGCTTGTGGAGCGGTTGACGGCCTATCCGCGCTACCTGAACGAGGACTGGCTGGCGCCGGCCATGCTGACGCGGGCCCTGCAGCTTTCCGACGCGGAGGGGCTGGCGCGGTCGGACGACTGGTGCCCTGGCGCGCTGACGACACCGGCCCCGATCCTGCGGCGCGGCGCGGCGAGCGCCGATGTCGCGGCGCTTCTCGCGGAGGCCGAAGCGGGCGCGGCGCTGGACGAAGCCGGCATCGTGCGGCTGTTCCAGGCCCGCGACGATGATTTCCACGCTGTTGGCGAGGCGGCAGACCGGGTCCGCGCGCAGCTCGCGGGCGACACCGTCACCTATGTGGTGAACCGCAATATCAACTACACCAATGTCTGCTACTTCAAGTGCCAGTTCTGCGCCTTTTCCAAGGGCCGGCTTTCCGAGAACCTGCGCGGCCGCCCCTACGACCTCGACTTGGGTGAGATCCGCCGCCGCACCGCCGAGGCCTGGGCGCGCGGCGCGACCGAGGTCTGCATGCAGGGCGGCATCCACCCCGACTATACGGGCCGCACCTATCTCGACATTCTGGACGCCGTGAAGGCGGCGGCGCCCGGCATCCATGTGCATGCGTTCACGCCGCTCGAGGTGTTCCAGGGCGCGCACACGCTGGGCATCTCCGTCGAGGCCTTCCTGAGAGACCTGAAAGCCGCCGGCCTCGGCACGCTTCCCGGCACGGCGGCGGAGGTGCTGGACGACGAGGTGCGCCGCATCATCTGCCCGGACAAGATCGACACGCAGCAATGGCTGGATGTCATGGAGACGGCGCACGGCCTCGGCATCCGGTCCACGGCGACCATCATGTACGGCCATGTCGAACGCCCGGTCCACTGGGCGCGCCACCTGCTCCGGCTGCGGACCCTTCAGGAGCGCACGGGCGGGTTCACGGAGTTCGTGCCGCTGCCCTTCGTACACATGGAAGCGCCGATCTATCTGAAGGGGCGGGCGCGCAGGGGGCCGACCTTCCGCGAGGCGGTGCTGATGCACGCCGTCGCGCGCCTCGCGCTCGCGCCGCATTTCATCAACATCCAGACCTCATGGGTCAAGATGGGGCCGGAGGGCGTTCAGGCGGCGCTGGCGGCGGGTGTGAACGATCTCGGCGGCACGCTGATGAACGAGAGCATCACCCGCGCCGCGGGCACGATTCACGGCCAGGAAATGGCGCCGCACCTCATGGAGGAGGCGATTCGCGCCGCGGGCCGCCGGCCGGTCCAGCGCACCACGGATTATGGCTGCCCGCCGGAACGTCAGGTGCTGCGCTCCCGCCAGGCCGCGCCGCTCGCCGAAATCGTGGAGACGCCCGCACGCAAATATGAACGCGCCGCCCCCCGCACCCTCTACCGCCCCGGCCTGACGGCGGCCGGGTGACATCGAAGCGCTTCATGCCGGGATTCATGGTTTGAGCGTGCAAGGGGCATCCGAACGAGGGAGCACAGGCATGGCGCGAATTGACGATGCGCGTCCGCAACGGATGCGCCGCGTGGCTTGACAGGGGCGAGACCGTGGTAACCTGGACTGAGCGCAAGGGCGGCTTCCTCCGGAGGCCGCCTTTTCGAGTCCGGAGCGGGCGGCCCTGACAAAACATGACATCTCATGACGCATCGCTTGCGGTCGCGGTCCCGGCGCTGAATGCCGCCGCCGTTCTGCCCCGGGCGCTGGAGTCTCTGGCGCCGGGCCGGGGGCGGATCGCGGAGATCGTCGTCGCGGACGGCGGCTCGACCGACGGCACGCAGGCCGTTGCGGAAGCGGGCGGCGCGCGGGTGATCGAGGCGCCGCGAGGACGCGGAAGCCAGCTTCGCGCGGGCGTCGCAGCCACCACCGCGCCCTGGCTCCTGGTCCTTCATGCCGATTCCCGCCTTGGACCGGGCTGGCCGGAGGCGTTGCCGGCGGACGGCCGGGCCGGCTGGTTCCGCCTCCGCCTGGACGACGCCGCCCCGGCGGCGCGGCGCGTCGAACGGCTTGCGAACTGGCGCGCCCGGCATTTCGGCCTGCCCTATGGCGACCAGGGCCTCGTGCTGCCGCGCGCGCTCTACGATGCGGTCGGCGGCTATTGCGACATGCCGCTGATGGAGGATGTGGACCTGGTGCGGCGTATCGGGCGGCGGCGGCTCGTCGAACTCGACGCCGAGGTCGTCACCTCCGCCATCCGCTACCGCCGGGAGGGCTACTGGCGCCGGCCGCTGCGCAATCTCGCCTGCCTGTCCCTGTTCCTGGCGGGCATGACGCCGGCGCGCATTCTGGGGCTCTACGAATGAGGTCCTGCGGCATGCGGCGCGGCACCGTGGTGGTGATGCTGCGCGAGGCGAAGCTCGGCGCGGTCAAGACCCGGCTCGCCGCCGCCATCGGGCCGGCGCGCGCCACCGCGTTCTACCGGCGCATAGCGGCGGAGGAATTGCGCCGGCTCGCGGCGGACCGGCGCTGGCGGGTCGTGCTGGCGGTGACGCCGGACGGCGCGCGCGGTCCCTGGCCCCGCCGTCTCCGGCGTTTCGGGCAGGGCAAGGGCGATATCGGCCGGCGCATGGACCGCGCGCTCGCCCGCGCGCCCATGCCCGCCTTGCTGGTCGGCAGCGACATTCCGGGCCTCCGGCCGCGCCATGTCGCGCGCGCCTTCCGCCGGCTCTGCGCGGCGCGGGCCGTGTTCGGCCCGGCGGAGGACGGCGGCTTCTGGCTCGTCGGCGCGAGGCAGCGCACACGCCTTTTCGCCGGCCCCGTGCGCTGGTCGCATGCCGATACGCTCGCCGATGCGCTGGCGCAGCTTCCCTTTCCGGCCGCGCTCGCCGATCGTCTGGCGGATGTTGACGACGGCGCGGCATGGGCCGCCTATACTCGTCGGCCATGCGCTACTCGATCCTCTCCATAGGCGACCATTACCCGAACGGCCCGCGCCCGGTCGCCGGCCTCTATGACGAAGTCATGCGCCAATGCGTGCTGGCGGAGGGCCTCGGCTATGAGGCCTTCTTTACCGCCGAGCACCATTTCCACGAATACGGCGCCGTGCCGGACCCGGCCGTGCTGCTCGCCGCCATCGCCGCCCGGACGAGCCGCATCCGGCTCGGCACGGCGATCTCGGTCCTGCCTTTCCGCAACCCGCTCACCGTGGCGGAGAGCTACGCCATGGTGGACATGCTTTCCGGCGGGCGGCTGGTGCTGGGCGTGGGCTCCGGCTATCTCGCGCATGAGTTCGAGGGCTTCGGCGTGCCGCCGGAGGAGAAGCGCGAACGCTTCGACGAGGCGCTGGAAGTGCTGCGGCTGGCGCTTGCGGGCGGGCCGGTGCATTTCGACGGGCGCTATCACAAGGTGGACGGCGTTGCGCTGAATGTCGCCCCGGTACAGCGCCCGGTGCCGATCCATGTGGCCGTGCTGCGCCCCGAGGCCGCCTGGCATGTCGGCAATGCCGGCAATGCCATTTTCTGTGTGCCCTACGCTTCCGTCGCCGGCATGGCGGATGTCGCGACGCTCTTCCGGTCCTTCGCCGAGGGGCGCGCGGAGGCCGGGCTGGACGGAGCGGGCGATGCCGCGGCCTTCGCCTTCCACACCTTCGTCGCGGATACCGATGAGGAAGCGCGCGCGATGGCGGCCGACGCCTTCGACCTCTATGTCGCAACCCGGCTCTATGCGCGCCGGCAGACCTGGGACGACATCATGGCATCCGGCCTCTCGCTCATGGGTTCGGTCGAAACCGTGGCGGAGAAGCTGCGGCAGCTCGCCGGATGGGGCCTTGGCCATGTGCTGACCCTGCATAATTTCGGCGGCCTCGCGCCGGAAGCCGTGGAGCGGTCGATGCGGCTCTTCGCCGAGGAAGCACTGCCCCGCGCGCTCGCGGCCGGGCCGCGCCGCTGAAGAGCCGGCGCGATGAAGACCTCCGACCCCGCTTCCGTCCTCTGGCGGGCAACCGCCCCGCCGGCCCCGCCGACGCCCGCGCTCGACGGCGCCTGCGAGGCCGATGTCTGCGTTGTCGGCGGCGGTTTCACCGGGCTTTCCACGGCCCTGCATCTGGCCGAGGCGGGCGCGCGGGTCGTGGTTCTGGAAGCCGAGGACCCGGGCTTCGGCGCGTCCGGGCGCAATCACGGCCAGGTGGTGCCGATGCTCTCGCGCTACGGGCCGGAGGAGACGGTGGCGCGCTTCGGCCCCGAGGAAGGCGAACGGTTCAACCAATTCGTGGCCGGGTCGGCAAAGCTGGTCTTCGAACTGATCGACCGTCTCGGCATCGAATGCGATGCGCGCCCGGTCGGCTGGCTGCTGCCGGTGGACAGCCCGGCCCGCGAGGGCATGGTCCGCGCCCGTGCGGACGCCTGGGCCGCGCGCGGCATGCCTGTGCGCTATCTGGAGCGGGACGAGACCGAGACGATGACCGGCAGCTGCCATTGGCAGGGCGCGCTGCACCATGCCTGGGGCGGCAATATCCAGCCGCTCGCCTTTGCGCGCGGGCTTGCGAAAGCGGCGATCGACGCCGGCGCGGTGGTCCATGCGCGCTCGCCCGCAACGGCGCTTTCGCGATCCGCCGGACGCTGGCGCGTGGAGACGTCGGGAGGCGCGGTGACGGCGGACCAGGTCGTGCTGGCGACCAATGGCTATACCGGTGCGCTCTGGCCAGGGCTCAGGCGGGCCGTCGTGCCCTTCCGGCTGTTCCTCGCCGCGACAGCGCCGCAGGGCGGCAATGTGCGCCGGCATATCCTCCCCGGCGATATGAGCGTCTCGGACAGCCGCACGCTGCTCTGGCCCTTCCGCTGGGACCGGGAGGGCCGCATGGTAATGGGCGGCGACATCGTGGTGCCCTGGCGCGCTCGCGGCCGCGCCGAAACCGTGGCGCGGCGGCGCCTGCAGGCCGCCTTCCCGGAACTGGGAGATGCCGCCATCGAATTCGTCTGGGAGGGCAAGGTGGCGATGACCGTGGACCGGCTGCCGCGCGCCATGGAGCTCGGGTCCGGTGTCTGGACGGCGCTTGGCTATAACGGCCGCGGCGTCGCACTGGCCACGGCGATGGGCCGCCTGCTGGCCGGGCGCTGCTTGGAGGGGCTGAAGGCCGACGACCCCGTGCCGGCGGCGCTGCGCCGGCCCCATCCCGTGCCGTCGAACCGTCTCGCTGTGCCGATCGCCCGCGCCATGCTGCTGCGCTTCCGCCGGCAGGACGCAAAGGCGGCCCGCAGCCGGCCGGCCTGAAGCGCGGGCGCAGAGAGGAACGGTCCGGAGCGGCGGCATGGCGGGCAGCGCATCCTGTTATCCCGTGGTCCGGGCGGCGGCGGCCTTTCTCATCATGGTCGTCGGCACGGCGGGCATGTTTGCCGGCACGGTCGCCCTCAAGCCGATGCAAGAGGCGTTCGACGTCTCGCGGGGCGCGGCGACGTTCCCCTATATGGCGTTCATGATCGGGTTCGGCCTCGGCAGTTTCTGGATGGGCCGCGTCGCTGACCGGCTGGGCGCCATGCGCGTCACCTTCGCCGGCGGCCTGACACTCGGCCTCGGCTTCTGGATCGCCGGACACGCCGTCGAGCCCTGGCAGGCGGTTCTGGCCCACGGCCTGCCGATCGGCCTGCTGGGCGCCTCGACCACCATGGCGCCGATGGTTGCGGATACCTCGCTCTGGTTCGAGCGGCGGCGCGGCCTTGCCGTCGCCATGGTCATCAGCGGGGCCTATGTGTCCGGCATGGTCTGGCCGCCCGTGCTCGAAGCGCTGACAAACGCCTATGGCTGGCGCGACATGTATCTCGCGCTCGGCGCGCTCACCTTCCTTTCGCTGCCGCTGCTGGCGCTCGTGCTGCACCGCCCGGCGCCCCGCACCGTGCTGACGGGGCCGCTGGAGGCAGCCGGGGCGGCCCGTCCGCTCGGCATGCGGGCGCCTGTGCTGCAGGCCCTGCTCTGCTGCGCGGGGCTCGGCTGTTGCATTGCGATGGCCGCGCCGCAGGTCCACGCGGTCGCCATGGCGGACGATATCGGCCTCCGGCCGGCCGACGGCGCGCTGATGCTGTCGCTGATGTATGGATTCGGTATTGTGAGCCGGCTCGGTTCCGGCTGGATATCGGACCGCATTGGCGGCCTGCGCACGCTGGCGCTCGGTTCGGCCGGACAGGCGGCGGCGCTGCTGCTGTTCCTGCCGGCGGACGGGCGCATGGCGCTTCTGATCGTCGCGGCGCTGTTCGGCCTCTCGCAAGGCGGTATCGTGCCGTCCTACGCCATCATCATCCGGGAGTATTTCCCGGCCCGGCAGGCGGGCGGGCGCATCGGGATGGCGCTGCTGTTCACCATGCTCGGCATGGCCGCGGGCGCCTGGCTCGCCGGCGCGGTCCACGATCTTACCGGCAGCTACCGGGTCGCCTTTGCCGGCGCGGTGGCGGTCAATATCGGGCATCTGGCGATTGCGGCGTTTCTGCTGCGCCGCGCGGCGGCCCTGCGCAGGATGCAAGGCATGGCGGCGCTCGGCCGGACGGCCTGAACGACAACGGGTAATTGGCAGGAGGGGCATGCAATGGCGGAGAAGATTGCGCTGGTGGCGGGTGTCGGGCGGGGCACGGGCGGCGCCGTGGTGAGGCGGTTCGCGGCCGGCGGCTACCGGGTGGCAATGCTCGCGCGGTCCCCGGCGCGGCTGGAGGAATATGAAGAGGCGATTCCCGGCGCGGTGGCGGTGCCCTGCGATGTCACGGACCGCGCGGCGCTGGCGGATGCCGTGGCGCGGGTTCGCCGGGATCTGGGTGGCGATCCGCATGTCGTCGTCCACAATGCGGCGCGCGGCACCCGGGGCGGCTTCCTCGACATGGACCCGGCGGACCTCCGGGCCAATTTCGAGGTCAACGCCATGAGCCTGCTCTATCTGGCGCAGTTGACCACGCCGGCAATGATCGCACGCGGCGAGGGCGCGCTCATGGTAACGGGCAACACATCCGCCTGGCGCGGCATTCCGAGCTTCTCCGGCTTCGCGCCGACCAAGGCGGCGCAACGCATCCTCGCCGAGTCGATGGCGCGTGAGCTCGGGCCGCAAGGCGTGCATGTCGCCTATGTCGTCATCGATGCGGTGATCGACCTGCGCTGGACCCGCCGGCGCTATCCCGGCAGGCCGGACGACTTCTTCATCAAGCCCGACGCCATCGGCGAGGAGGTCTTCCGCATCGCACATCAGGACCGCTCGGCCTGGTCGTTCAATGTCGAAATCCGCCCCTTCGGGGAACCCTGGTGAGCGGCGGCGCAGAGGTGAAGGGCCCGAGCCCGGTCGGGGAGCGGCGCATTCGCGAGGCGATTGTGCGGGGACCCTATGGCGTCCATCTCGGCATGGAGCTGGCCGAGCTGGCCGCCGACCGCGCCGTCATCCGGCTGCCCTGGCGGCCCGAGCTCGGCAATGGCGCGGGCATATTCCACGGCGGCGCCGCGGCCTCGCTGATCGATACGGCGGCGACCGCCGCCGCCTGGACCGGCCCGTCCGTGGTCGAGGCCACCAGAGGCGCGACGGTTGGCTTCACCGTCAACTATCTCTCGCCAGGGGTTAGGGGCCGCTGTCTCAGCGCCGAGGCGGTTGTCCTGCGCCGGGGCGGCTCGATCACTGTTGTGGACGTGCTGGTGACGGACGATGACGGGCGCAAGATTGCCCGCGGCGTTGTCACCTACAAGCTCGGCGGCGGCGGGGCGTCCGGCACGACGTTCGATTAGGGCGGGGCGTTGTCATGTCGGGCCGGCCCCAACGCAGGGGAGGCGGAACGGCGTTGACGGCCCGCCGGCATGCGACTAGGTTGCGCGCCGTTTCGCCATAGCGTAGTGCGCCTTGCCTCCGAGGAGGCCCGCCGGTCCGCGAGTGTTCGCGCATCGGCGCGTTCGGTGCTGGACGGGCGGGAGGACGGGGCAGGCATGTTCGAGGGACTGACGGAGCGGCTGGGCGACGTCTTCGAGCGGCTCACAAGGCGCGGCTCGCTGTCCGCCGGCGATGTCGAGGCGGCGCTGCGCGAGGTGCGCGTGGCGCTGCTGGAGGCCGATGCGGCGCTGCCGGCGGTGCGAGCGCTGCTCGACGCGGTGAAGGAGCAGGCCGTCGGGCAGGACGTGCTGCGTTCCGTCACCCCCGGCCAGCAGGTCGTCAAGATCGTCCATGACCGGCTGGTGGAGATGCTGGGCGGGGAGGCCGAGGAACTCCGCCTCGGCGGCAATCCCCCGCTCGCCATGCTGATGCTGGGCCTCCAGGGCTCCGGCAAGACGACCACGACCGCCAAACTCGCCCGGCGTTTGCGCGACCGCGACGGCAAGAAGGTGCTGATGGCGTCGGTGGACGTCTACCGCCCCGCCGCCCAGCAGCAGCTCGAACTGCTCGGCAAGCAGGCCGGGATCGACACCCTGCCCATCGTGTTCGGCGAGCGCCCGCCTGCCATCGCCCGGCGCGCCATGCGTATCGGCGCGCGCGAAGGCTATGACATCGTCTTCATCGACACCGCCGGACGGCTCGCCATCGACCGCGAGATGATGGAGGAAGCCGCCGCGCTGCGCGACCTGGTGAAGCCGGTCGAATCGCTTCTGGTCGCCGATGCAATGACCGGCCAGGACGCCGTGAACACCGCGCAGGCCTTCAATGAGGAGGTCGGCGTCACCGGCATCGTGCTGACCCGGATCGATGGCGATGCGCGCGGCGGCGCTGCGCTTTCCATGCGCCATGTCACCGGGCGGCCAATCAAATTCGTCGGCACCGGCGAACAGCTCGACCGCATCGAGGCCTTCCACCCTGACCGGATCGCGTCCCGCATTCTCGGCATGGGCGATGTCGTCGGCCTTGTAGAGCGTGCCGCCGAGACCATCGAGCAGGAAGAGGCCGAGAAGCTCGCCGCCCGGCTCAGCCGCGGCCGCATGGACCTGAACGACCTGCTGACCCAGCTGCGGCAGATGAAGAAGATGGGCGGGCTCGGCGGGCTGATGGGCATGCTGCCCCAGGTCGGGCGGATGAAAGCCGAAATGGCGAAGGCCAAGATCGACGAAAAGTGGCTGGTGCGCCAGGAGGCGCTCATCCTTTCGATGACGCCCCGCGAACGCGCCCGGCCCGAGATCGTCAAGGCGTCGCGCAAGCGGCGCATCGCCGCCGGGGCCGGCGCCTCGGTGCAGGATGTGAACCGGATGCTCAAGCAATTCCAGCAGATGCAGACGATGATGAAGCGTGTCGGCAAGCTGGAGAAACGCGGCGGCATGGCGGGCCGGGGGCTGGACGCCCTGCTGGCCCGCCGCTGATCCCGACGCTCCCTCTCTCACCCATACGGAAAGCTCATGGCACTCAGGATTCGACTCACCCGCGGCGGCGCCAAGCGCCGGCCCTTCTACCGTATTGTCGTCGCCGAGGGCTCCGCGCCCCGGGACGGGCGCTTCATCGAGATCCTCGGCTTCTACAACCCCATGATGCCGAAGGACCACGAGGACCGGCTGCGCCTGAAGGAAGAACGCCTCCGGCACTGGCTGTCTGTGGGCGCGACGCCTTCCGAGCGCGTGGCGCGCTTTCTCGGCGCGGCCGGCATCATCGCCCCGCCGGAGACGCCGCAGCAGACCAAGCAGCATCTGCCTAAGGCCAAGGCGCAGGAGCGCATGAAGGCCAAGGCGGAAGCCGCCGCAGCGGAATAACGCGAACCGGGCGGCCGGCGAATGGACGCGTCCCGTCTTTGTCTCGGCGTCATAGCCGGGGCGCATGGGCTGCAGGGCGCGGTCAGGATCAAGACCTTCACCGCGCTGCCGGAAGCGATTGCCGATTACGGGCCACTTGAGGACGCCGCCGGCTGCCGGCGCTTTACGCTCCGGTTGGTGAGGATCGAGAAAGGCATGGCGCTGGTACGGATCGAGGGCGTGGCGGACAGGAACGCGGCCGAGGCGCTCAAGGGCGTTGAACTCTTCCTCGACCGGGCGGTTCTGCCCCCGGCCGACGATGAGGAGGAATTCTACCATGCCGATCTTGTCGGCCTCACGGCGGTCGATACGAGCGGTGCCCGGCTCGGCACGGTGCGGGCGCTGCATGATTTCGGCGCGGGCGACCTGCTCGAGGTGCTGCCGGAGGAAGGCGGCCAGCCGCGAGTCTTTCCCTTCACGCGCGAGGCCGTGCCGGATATCGACCTCGCCGCGCGCATCGTGACCATCGACCCGCCGGAGGGGCTGTGACCTGGTCTGCGACAGTGCTGACGCTCTTCCCGGAGATGTTTCCGGGGCCGATCGGTCATTCACTCGCCGGCCGGGCGCTCGACGCCGGCCTCTGGCGGCTCAAGACAGTGGACATTCGCGCCTTTGCGCGCGATAAGCACGCCTCCGTGGACGACACGCCGTTCGGCGGGGGCGCGGGCATGGTGATGCGGGCGGATGTGGTGTCGGATGCGATCCACGCCGTGTGGGACCGGCGGGGGCCGCTGATCCACCTGTCGCCGCGTGGCCGGCCGCTCACGCAGCGACGGGCGGCGGCGTTGGCCGAAGGGCCGGGGCCGACCCTGCTCTGCGGGCGGTATGAGGGGATCGACCAGCGCCTCCTCGACGCCTGGGCGCCGGAGGAGGTCAGCCTCGGTGACTTTGTGCTGTCCGGCGGCGAGCCGGCGGCGCTTGCCCTGCTGGACGCCTCTGTGCGGCTGCTGCCGGGCGTGGCGGGCAAGGCGGAGTCGGTCCGGGAGGAGAGTTTCGAGGGCGGGTTGCTGGAATACCCGCATTATACGCGCCCGGCGGTCTGGGCCGGGCGCGCGGCGCCGGAAGTGCTGCTTTCGGGCCATCACTGCAACATTCGCGCCTGGCGGCAGGCGCGGGCGGAAGACATAACGCGGATGCGGCGGCCCGACCTTTGGGCGCGCCGGGCGGAGAACAAGGACCGAAGCCGATGAACATCATCGAGACGCTGGAGCGCGAACAGATCGGGCGCCTCACCGGAGAGCGCGACATTCCGGACTTCCGCCCGGGCGACACGGTGCGGGTGAACTACAAGGTGGTCGAAGGCACGCGTGAGCGTATCCAGGCCTATGAGGGCGTGGTGATCGCGCGGCGCGGCGGCAGGAACCTGAACGCCTCCTTCATCGTGCGCAAGATTTCCTCCGGCGAGGGGGTCGAGCGCATCTTCCCGCTCTATTCGCCCAATATCGCCGGTATCGAGGTGATCCGGCGCGGGCGCGTACGCCGGGCGAAGCTCTACTATCTGCGCGAGCGGCGCGGGCGTTCCGCGCGCATCCCCGAGCGCACCCGCGGCGTGGTGAGAAAGACGAAACGCAAGAACGGGAACGACGGCAATGAGTGAACCCCGCACCCTTTTCGACAAGATCTGGGCGAACCACCTGGTCGATACCCAGGAGGACGGCACCTGCCTGATCTATATCGACCGGCATCTGGTGCATGAGGTCACGAGCCCGCAGGCCTTCGCCGGGCTGCGCGCCGCCGGCCGCGGCGTGCGCCGCCCGGACGCCACCATCGCGGTCGCCGATCACAATATCCCGACCGTGCCGGGCGCCCGCGCCGGGGTCATCGAGAACGAGGAATCACGCATCCAGGTCGAGACGCTGGAGCGTAATGTCGTCGAGTTCGGCGTGCCCTATTATCCCATAGAGGACGTCCGCCAGGGCATCGTGCATATCATCGGCCCTGAGCAGGGCATGACGCAGCCCGGCACGACAGTGGTGTGCGGCGACAGCCACACCTCCACCCACGGCGCGTTCGGCGCGCTCGCCTTCGGCATCGGCACCTCCGAGGTGGAGCATGTGCTGGCGACGCAGACCCTGATCCAGCGCCCGGCGCGCAACATGCAGGTCGATATCGAAGGCGCGCTGCCGCCCGGCTGCACCGCCAAGGACCTGATCCTCGCCATTATCGGTCGCATCGGCACTGCCGGCGGCACCGGCCATGTGATCGAATATACCGGCCAGGCGATTCGCGACCTCTCCATGGAGGGGCGGATGACGGTCTGCAACATGTCCATCGAGGCGGGCGCCCGCGCCGGGCTCATCGCGCCGGACGACACCACGTTCGGCTATCTCAAGGGCCGCCCGCATGCGCCCAAGGGCGCGGCCTGGGACGCGGCGGTTGCGGTCTGGAAGCGCCTGCCCTCCGACCCGGGCGCGGTTTACGACAAGGTCGTGCGCATCCCCGCCAGCGAGATCGCGCCCTATGTCACCTGGGGCACGAGCCCGCAGGACGCGCTGCCGATCACGGCCAGCGTGCCGGACCCGGCCGAGATCGACGACGCCGACCGGCGCCAGGCGGTGCAGCGCTCCATCGAGTATATGGGGCTCAGCGCCGGCCAGCCGCTGCGGGAGATCGCGATTGACACGGTGTTCATCGGCTCCTGCACCAATGGGCGCATCGAGGACATCCGCGCCGCGGCGGCCGTGGCTGAGGGGCGCAGGGTGGCCGACGGCGTGCGCGCGCTCGTCGTGCCGGGCTCCGGCCTGGTCAAGGTGCAGGCCGAGGAGGAAGGGCTCGACCGCATCCTCGCCGAGGCCGGCTTCGAGTGGCGCGATCCGGGCTGTTCCATGTGCCTGGCGATGAATGACGACAGGCTCGCGCCCGGCGAGCGCAGCGCTTCGACATCCAACCGCAATTTCGAAGGGCGGCAGGGCCCGGGCGGGCGCACGCATCTGGTGAGCCCGGCCATGGCGGCGGCCGCCGCCGTCGCGGGTCGCCTCGCCGACCTGCGCGACCTGGACTGAGGGGAGGGGACCCATGCGCAAATTCGAGACCGTGACGAGCGTCGGCGCGCCGCTGCCGCAGATCAATATCGACACCGACAAGATCATCCCCGCGCGCTTCCTCAGGACCATTGAGCGCTCGGGCCTCGGCCGGCACCTGTTCAACGACATGCGCTATGACGGCGAGGGCAACGAGAACCCCGACTTCGTGCTCAACCGGTCGGCCTGGCGCGGCGCGAACATCCTCGTGGTGGGCGACAATTTCGGCTGCGGCTCGTCGCGCGAGCACGCCCCCTGGGCGCTGGCGGATTACGGCGTGCGCGCCATCCTCGGCACCGACTTCGCCGATATCTTCTACAATAACAGCTTCAAGAACGGCCTCCTGCCGATCAAGCTGCCGGCGGCGGACCGCGACAAGCTGATGGAGGATGCAGAGCGCGGCGAGAACGCGCGCATCACCGTCGATCTGGAGAACCAGGTCATCACCCGCCCCGACGGCGAGGAGATCGCCTTCGAGGTGGACCCGTTCCGCAAGCACTGCCTGCTGAACGGCCTCGACGATATCGGCATGACCATGGAACGCGCCGAGAGCATCGACAGCTTCGAATCCACCGACCGCATAGCCCGCCCCTGGCTCTACGCGGAGTAGCGCGGGGGCAGCGCTATCTCCGCCGCTGCTCCAGCAGGATGGCCTTCAACTCTCCCAGGCTGGCCTTAACCTCCACCATATCTGCCTTAAGTTCAGCCTGCCCGGCCTTCAGCTCCTTCTGGCCCGTCTGCAGGGCGGCGACATCCTTTCGCAGGGCGACGATGTCCTTGCCGTTCTCGGTGGTTGCATAGCCCCGCCAGCCGATGAAACCGAGAAAGCCTGCGGCAAACACGCCGATCAGGGTCGCCGCCAGAGGATCGGCGCGGCCGCCGGAACGCTGCCGGGCGGCGATCAGCCGGCGGATTCCTGAATCTCGGCGGCGCTGAGCGGCGTGTCCGGGCTGTTTACGGCCACGACTGGTTTCCCCTGTCCAAGTTAACCCGATTATAGCGTCCCGGCCCCTGCCCAGCGCTATCTCCGCTGCTGTTCCAACAATATGGCCTTCAGCTCGCTGTGCCCAGCACGCACTTCGGTCTTCAATTCCGCAAGGCTAGCCTTCAGCTCTTCCATACCGGCTTTAAGCTCGTTCACATCGGCCTGCACTCTGGCGACATCGGTTTGCAACACGGCGATGGCGGCGCTGTTGGCGTGCGTCTGAAAGGCCATCCATCCGAAGAGCGCGAGAAAGCCTGCGGCGAAGACGCCGACCAGGGTGGTCGCCATAGGATGAAAGCCATGGCCGGAACGCGGCCGCTCGGCGATCAGCCGGCGGAGTTCCTGCAACTCGGCGGCGCTGAACGGGGCGTCCGGGCTGTTAGCGGCCACGGGCGGCCTCCCTGTCGAAACCGCTGCGATTATGGCGTTCCGGGCCACCGTCCGCAAGGACTACACGCCCTCCAGATCGAGCGGCAGGCCGGTATAATTTTCGGCCAGCATGCGCCGGGCGGCGTCCGAAGCCAGCAGATAGTCGAGCTCGGCCCCCTGCAGGCGGCGCTCGAATTCGTCATGCGCCGGGTCACGGTGCAGCAGGCGCGTCATCCACATGGAGAAGCGCTGCACCTTCCAGACGCGTGCGAGGCAGGTTTCGGAATAGGCGTCGAGCCCCGTTTCGTCACCATCGCGGTAGTAGCGGACAAGCGCGCGCGCAAGCGCCACGACATCGGCGAAGGCGAGGTTCATGCCCTTGGCGCCGGTCGGCGGCACGATATGGGCAGCGTCGCCCGCAAGGAACAGGCGGCCGTAGCGCATCGGCTCGGCCACAAAGGCGCGCATCGGCGTCACCGACTTGAGCCGCAGCGGCCCCCGGTTCAGCCTGACGGCGAGGCGCCGGTCGAGTTCGTCCCAGAGCTCGTCGGCCGTCCACTTTTCCGGGTCCTCGTCCGCCCGGCATTGCACATAGGCGCGCGTCAGCTCGGGCGAGCGCATGCTGAACAGCGCGAATCCGGCCTCGTGGCGGGCATAGACGAGCTCGTCCTGGAAGGGCGGCGCCTCGCCGAGCAGGCCGAGCCAGGCATAGGGAAACTCCCGGTGGAAGAGCGTCAGCGCCTCTGGCGGGATCGAAGCGCGCGAGACGCCATGATAGCCGTCGCAACCGGCGATGAAGTCGCAGGCGAGCGCGCCGCCCGGCCAGACGAGGCGGGTCCCGGGGCCGTCCACGCCTTCAAGCCGCACGCCCTCCACCTCGAAGCGCAGGTCGCCCCCGGCCTCCAGACGCGCCGCCACCAGGTCCTTCACCACCTCATGCTGGGCATAGACGGTGACGCCCTTGCCGCCGGTGATGTCCATGAAGTCGATATGGTGACGCCGCCCGCCGGTCGAAATCTCGATACCTCGATGGCGGAGCGCCAGTTTCGCCATCCGCGCGCCGAGGCCCGTGCGGTTGAGCAGGTCCACGCTACCCTGTTCCAGCAGGCCGGCGCGCACCCGCGCCTCGATCCAGTCGCGCGAGCGGCGCTCCAGCACCACGCTGTCGATACCGGCGCGGGCGAGCAGATGGGAGAGCATCAGCCCGGCCGGACCGGCGCCGACGATTCCGATCTGCGTGCGCTCCACGGCCGCTATTCGCCCGGCGCCGCCCGGACGCTTGCAGCGGCGTCCGCCTTCGCCTCGGCCGGCAGCTTCATCGCTGCCAGCACTACCACCACCGCCACCGCGGCCATCGCATAGAACAGCAGCGCGAAATCGCCGGTATAGTCGAAGCCGAGCCCCAGCAGGGGCAGCGCCACCACGCCGCTGCCGAGCGAAAGCGCGAACCGGATGCCGTAAGCGGTGGAAAGCCATTGCTCCGGCATGTAGCGGGCGAACAGCAGGTCCGAGATCGGCTGGTTGCCGACGACGATCGCCGTGGCGAGGGTGAACACCGCGACCATCGGCATGTCATAGGCGAAGGCGGCGGCGGCGAGCGCCGGCGGCAGGCCGGCATAGACGGCGATGAACAGCCGGCGCAGCGGGTAGCGGTCCGCCAGTTCGCCGCCGATCAACTGCGCCAGCCCGCTGACCACGAGAATGCCCGACGCCGTCGCCGAGAGCAGGAAGATATCGTCGCCGAAGGTGGAGACGCGGTGGTTGACGATCTTCGGCACGCCGTTGGTCAGCGCCTGGAAGATCAGCCCCGTGGCGACGGTGATGATGCCGAGAATGACCATGGCGCGCATGAAATCGCGCCGCTCCGCCTCCGGCTGCGACCGCCACGTCTCCATGAGCGCCGCGCGCCCCAATTGCGGAGCCGGCGTCCGGGCCCGCGTCGACCTGCGCAGCGGCAGGCTTTCCCTGAACCGCATATGGAAAACGATACCAAGCAGGATCGCCACCAGGCCCGGCACGATGAACACCGCCCGCCAGCCGCCGACAGCCAGTAGGCCGCTCATGATGATGGGCGTGACCGCCATGCCGGCGCTGCCGAACACGCCGTTGATGCCGAGCAGCCGCCCGCGCCTGTCGCCCGCGCCGCGCACGATCAGCGGAATGCCGACCGGGTGGTAGATCGAGGCGAAAATGCCGACAAGGAATAAGCCGGCGCCCAGCATGACCGGACCGTCCGCGAAGCCGGTCAATACGGAGGAGACCCCGATGCCGACGAAATACACCGTCATCATGCCGGGTCCGGACCAGCGGTCGGCGAGCCAGCCGGCGAGCGGGCTGCCGAGCCCGAACATGATGGTAGCCGGCGTGAACAGGAGCGCCAGTTCGCCGTAGGTCAGCCCCCAGAAAGGCGCGACCGTGAAGCCGATCACGGCCATGAACATCAGCATGAAGATATGGTCAATGCTGTGGCCGACGCAGAGGAAGAGAAAGGGGCCGGTTCTCATCGCGTCTCCTGCGCCTCCTGAGCCAGCACCTCCTCCTGCACCCAGGAAAGAAACTCCGCATCGCCGCCGGAGATCGGCAGCGCCACGACGCAGGGGCTGTCATAGCTGTGCGCGTCGCGCACCCGGTGCGCGGCCGCCTCCACCCGGTCCTCGACGGTCTTCGCCACCAGCACGACCTCTTCGTCCTCCTGCACCGCGCCCTGCCAGCGATAGACGGACGTGGCCGCGCCCAGCACATTGGCGCAGGCGGCGAGCCGTTCGCCGACCAGCATGCGCGCGAGCGCGAGCGCTTCCTCGCGGTCGCCGGCGGTGATGTAAAGAAGGCAGGGGCGGGACATGGGCGCTTTCATGTCACGAGACCGCGCAGGTTGGCAATGCCGAGCGCGAGCAGGCCCGCCATGACGAGCGCGCGGAAGCGCCCGACCGGCATGGTCTCGCGGAGGCGCCCGCCGGCGACAAGGCCCGCAAGCGCCGGCAGGAAGGCCGCTGCGGACAGCGCCCATTCTTCCGCGCTCGACAGCAGGCCGTGGCCGGCAAGCGCGAGCGCCAGCGTGGCGGAGCCCGCAAGCAGCGTCCAGCCAAGCAGGCCGACCATGGCGCCCGGCTCCATGCGGAGCGCCAGCAGATAGACGCCGAGTTGCGGGCCGAACACACCTGTCACGCCGCCCACTGTGCCCACCGCCGCGCCGATGAGCGGCGTGGCGACGGGTTCGAGCCGTTCCGGCAGCCGGGGCTCCCAGCGCGTCCAGGAGACGATGACATAGGCGATCACGACAAGGCCGACCAGCGCATTCAACAGGTCGGGGTCGCCCTCGGCGATGAAGCCGGATGCGATCCACACGGCCGCCGTCAGCGGCAGCACGAGGCTCAGCAATTGGCGCATGCCGGGCCGGTTTCGCCAGGTCGCCCAGATCTGCCAGACATTGGCGGCGATGAGTGACACCGCGATCAGCGGCAGCGCCTCGCGGAGCGGCATGACGATGGCGAGGACGGAAATCATGACGAGCGGCATGCCGAGCCCGATGGCGCCCTTGACGAGCCCGCCGAGGAACAGCCCGGCAATCGCGACGGCGAGCGTAAACGGCTCCATGGACGCCCTCTCCGCGAGCCCCGGCCCCGCGACTGGTCGGAGCGGCAGGATTCGAACCTGCGACCCCCACACCCCCAGTGTGATGCGCTACCAGACTGCGCTACGCTCCGACGCAAGCAACATACCCGCCCCGCCCCCGCGCGCGCAACCGGCCGGACAGACGCGAAGCGGGCAGGACAGCCGCCCGGGGCAATGCGCTTGACTTGCCTGCCGTCGGAAGGGCAAATTCCTCCTATCGCCAAACAACTGCTGGCGGCCCTGTGTCGGGCCGCCCGCTGAATACAAGATCCGATAACCCGGCAGCGGGGTAGCTCCCCTATGCCCGGAGAATAAGCGGGAACTCGCTTCACCAGCAGTTGTTTGGCGACCGGCCCGGCAATCCCGCCGGGCCCTTCGGGGTCCGCCATGCTGCCTGTGTTCGTCATCAATCTGGACCGCCGCCCGGACCGCTGGGCGGCCATGTCCGCGCAATTGGACAGGCTCGGCATACAGGCGACGCGCATCGCTGCGGTCGATGCCCGCCTGCTGGCCGCGCAGGAGGATTGGGAGCAGGGCGCGAACGGCAATGCGCCGGAGTGGCATGTCGATCCTGGGGCGGTTGCCTGCGCCTACAGCCACCGGAAGGCCTTGCGGGCTTTCCTCGACTCAGGCGCGCAAGCAGCGCTGATCCTCGAAGACGATGTCGAACTGGCGGACGACACACCGGCGCTGCTGGAGGCGGTAGATTGGTGGCCGCCGGCCGCGCGCGTCATCCGGCTGGAAACCCCGGTTGTGAGGGCGACGCTATGGCCTGCATCGGCTGAAACGCCGTCAGGGCGCAAGGTGCATCGATTCGAACGCCGGGCGTGGGGCACGGCCGCCTTTCTCGTTAACCGCGAAGGGGCGGCATACATGCTGCCGCACCTCGATAATCCGTCAATGCCGATAGACCAATTATTTTTCGCGCATCTGTACTCGCGCGTCGCCCGTGAGCTGAGTGCGCTGCAAATAGTTCCCGGCATGGCGCGGCAGATCGATGAAACGTCGGATTTAATGGAGCATTGGATAAAGGACGGTCAGAGATTGTATGACGGGTGGCGCTTCAGGCGGGTTCCCTACAAGGCTCGACTAATAACGTTGCACTGTATGGGGAAGGTACAGAAGCGGCAGCAGGGCGTCTATTACAGCCAAAGCCCTGTCATCTGATGCTTCCCGTATACATCATAAATCTCGACCGCCGACCGGACCGCTGGACCTTCATGGCAGCTCAAATGGATCGTCTCGGCATAGAGGCAACGCGCATTTCGGCTGTCGACGTCCGGGTTCTGGCCATGGAAGAGGAATGGAATTGCGATACCGAAGGCAGTGCGACAGAATATCTCTTAGGAGCGACTGCCGGTACTTATAGCCATCGAAAAGCATTACGGTCTTTTCTTGATAAGAGCGCGCCAGCGGCGTTGATCCTCGAAGATGACGCCGAGCTAGCAGATGACACGCCGTCGCTGTTGGAAACGGTTGACTGGTGGCCACTGGGCGCCCGCGTTATTCGACTGGAAACCGGGACCATATCCCCCACTAAATCGATTTTATTAGGTCCTGAATTGGTTAAAACGCCATCCGGGCGCGCCGTGCACCGCTTTGAGCGTTGGGCGCCGGGTACAGCCGCTTTTCTCATAAATCGCCAAGGCGCAGAATTTATGCTGCCGCACCTTGATAATCCGTCTATGCCAATAGATCACTTGTTCTTCGATCATCGTTATTCGCGCGCTGCGCGCGAGCTACGGGCGCTGCAAATAGTGCCCGGTGCAGCTCGGCAGATCGAAGGTGGAAAGATGTCCGATTTGGCGGAGTATTGGCGAAAACAAGACGGACGAAAGTACGACAGGTCGAGCATAAGGAGAATTCCGTACAAGCTCCGACTTTTGGCGTTGCGTTGGATGGGTAGAGTGAAGAAGCGACGACAGGGCGTCTATTACAGTCCGAGTTCGGCCGTCTGATGTTGCCCGTATATGTCATCAATCTGGACCGGCGTCCAGACCGCTGGGCGGCTATGTCGGCGCAGCTGGACCACCTCGGTATCCAAGCGACGCGGATCGCCGCTATAGACAAACACAGGCTCCGTATAGACGATCCGGCATTTGACCGGCTGACAGAGGGTCATATTGCTTGTCTCCATTCTCATTGCAAGGCTGTGGAAGCCTTGTTGGATACCGATGCTTCTGCCGCCTTGATTATGGAGGATGATGTTGAGATCGGGGAGGAGGTTCCACAACTGGTTGCGGATTTGTCATGGTGGCCGCCGGAATACGGTTTGGTGAAGCTACAAAGTGTAATCGACCCGAAAACACTTATATGGATCGGTAAGCCGGTTGGCTCCACACCTACCGGCAGGCTGTTGCGGCCGATCAGACATAGCGCCCTGGGTGCCTATGGATATCTTATCGACCGGAAAACGGCTTGGGGTCTTAAGGCGTTGAGGCCGGCGGACCTGCATATGCCGATCGACCATGTGCTTTTCGACCTGAAGAACTCATGGCTGGCGCGCCGCCAGCGCCCGCTGCAGATGACTCCGGGGGTAATCCGTCATCTGCCCTATGAATTTTTCGGCTCCGAGACCGGGGAGAGCAGGATCGATGGCCGCAAGCTTTGGAAGCCGTCGCTCGCGGTTCGGTTGTATCATCGTGTCCACTGGATTAAATCCATTGTGACTGGTGATGCAAAAAGGGATTCCGTGAGTTACTGTTCGTTAATCGAGGAATTAGAGAATGGCCGATGAGGAAAATGTTAATCGCATTAATCATGATCTTCATAAAATGCTTGACAATAAATCTGAGCTCCATGAAAAGGAACGATCTGTTGAGGCGGGTTAGAGTCCGTCTCACGGCGGAGTATTCTATTTTGACTTCAAGCAGTAAACCCATATCGTTTGATGTTAGCAACTCTATTCACAATAGTATAAAGTACTTTGGAACGGATTATGGTGAGCCGGATACTATATCTTGGATTGACTCTATGCCTAAAGATGCAGTGTTATGGGATGTTGGTGCGAATATCGGCTTATTCAGCCTTTATGCTGCCTCTATGTTGGATGGGAACAGAGTGCGTGTTGTTGGGTTTGAACCAGCCGCGGCAAATTATGGGGCTCTAAACCGAAATATAGAGGTAAACGCAATGGCCGACCATGTTGTCGCCTATTGCATTGCCTTGGCTGGCGAGACAAAAATCGGAAGGATGAATATGGGTGAGATAGGATTCGGCACTTCTGCCGGTAGCTGGTCTAACGGATTTGAGACCGAAGTCAACGAATTCGGTAGGGATATAAATACAATTTTCCGGCAAGGTTCTGTAGGGTACGCTATTGATGATTTTGTGAAGATGTTTCAACCGCCTCTGCCGACCCATGTCAAAATCGATGTGGACGGTATCGAGGCGGAGATTCTGCGTGGCGGCAAACACACATTGTCCGCGAGCTCGGTACGGTCCATGATTGTCGAAATGCAAAATGATCTGAATTCGGATACCAATCGGGAACTGTTCAGCCTGATGGACGAACTCGGTTTCGTGCCGAGGCCGAAGCAGTCGCCGGAATTGCGGAACGTCATCTTCGAGCGCCCGGCCTGATATTGATGGCAGCTAGCCGGAACCGGTAGCGGCGCTTCCGGCTCCCGGCCCGTGTCTCCTGGGTTAGCTGTTCCACCAGGGCATGTCGTTGAAGGAGCGCAGGTCGATTTCGTTCGTCCAGGTGGAGCGGTGCTGATGCGCGAGGTGGAGATAGGTGTCCGCGATCTTTTCCGGCAGCATGAGGCCGTCATGCGCCATGCCGCGGGTCTCGCGCAGCGCTTGGTACTTTTCGGCCCCCAGCATCTTGCCGAGCGTGTCCGGCGCATCGACCGCGCCGTCCACCAGGATATGAACGATGTGAACCCCGCTCGGCCCGAATTCGGCGTTCAGCGTCTGGCACAGCATGCGCCGCCCGGCCATGGAGGCCGCATGTGAATGCTGGCCCCTATTGCCGCGCACGGCCGCCGTCGAGGAGGTGACGAGAATGGCCCCGCCGCCGCGCTCGACCATAAGCGGGCAGACAGCGGACGCGGTGCGGAACAGGCCGAATGTCGCCATGCGCCAGCCCAGTTCGAAGACCTTGTAGCTCGTCGCCTCCAGGCTCCGGTCGCCCACCTGCGAGCCGAGATTGTAGAGCACCACTTCAACAGGACCGATATCCGCCTCGACGGCGGCGATGCGGTCCTCGATGCTGTCCGGCTCGACGGCGTTGAGCAGATAGCCCGTGGCGTCGCCGCCCGCGCTCCTGATGCCTTCGACCAGCCGGTTCAGGCCATCCTCATCGCTGCGGCGGCAAAGGACGGCGTGGTAGCCCTCCCGCGCGAAGCGCGTTGCGACAGTGCCGCCGATTCCGGCTCCGGCGCCGATGACGAGGCAAACGGGTTTCATAGGGGGCGCTCCTCCGGGCCATGCAATGCTGGCCGGGCCTGTGGTGCCCCCGGGGAGACTCGAACTCCCACGCCCTTGCGGGCAACAGATTTTGAGTCTGCCGCGTCTACCGATTCCGCCACAGAGGCACGGGGCCGGGCCCGATAACCGCCTTTTAGCGCCGCCGGGACGCTCAATCCAGCCCGAACTCCTCCCATCTGGCGGCGATGCGCGCCTCGACCTCCTCGCTCATGGCGAGCTTGCGGCCCCATTCGCGCCGGGTCTCGGGCGGCCATTTGTCCGTGGCGTCGAGCCCGATCTTGGAGCCGAGGCCGCTTTCGGGGCTCGCAAAGTCGAGATAGTCGATGGGCGTGTTCTCGACGAGCGTGATATCGCGGGCCGGGTCCATGCGGGTGGAAACGGCCCAGATCACGTCCTTCCAGTCGCGCGCATTGATATCGTCGTCCACGACGATCACCCATTTGGTGTACATGAACTGGCGCAGATAGGACCAGACGCCGAACATGACCCGCTTGGCGTGGCCCGGATAGGCCTTGCGGATCGAGACCACGGCGATGCGGTAGGAGCAGCCCTCCGGCGGCAGCCAGAAATCGCGGATTTCCGGGAACTGCGCCTGCAGCAGCGGAATGAAGACCTCGTTCAGCGCCTCGCCCAGCACGGAGGGCTCGTCCGGCGGGCGGCCGGTATAGGTGGTGAGGTAGATGGGCTCGCGGCGCATGGTGATTGCCGAGACGGTGAATACCGGGAACCGCTCGACCGCATTGTAATAGCCGGTATGGTCCCCATAGGGTCCTTCCTCGCCATAGTCGTCCAGCGAGACATGGCCCTCCAGCACGATCTCGGCCTCCGCCGGCACCTTGAGCGGCACGGTGCGGCACGCGACGAGGTCCAGGCGCCGGCCGGCAAGAAGGCCGGAGAAGCGGTATTCCGAGAGCGTCTCGGGCAGCGGCGTGACGGCGGCGAGGATGGTTGCCGGGTCGGCGCCGATCACGGCGGCGGCGGGCAGCGGCTCGCGCTTCTCGGCCGCCCAGCGCGCATGGTGGCCGGCGCCGCCGCGGTGCTTCAGCCAGCGCATCAGGGTCGTGTTCCGTCCTGTGACCTGCATCCGGTAGATGCCGAGGTTGAAATCGTCCTCGGCTGTCCGCCCCGGTCCTCGCGTCACCACCAGCGGCCAGGTGATGAGCGGGGCGGGCTCGTCCGGCCAGCAGGTCTGGACGGGGAAGCGCCCGAGGTCGATCTCGTCTCCCTCCAGCACGACCTCCTGCACGGGGCCGCGCCGGACGGTGCGCGGCGCCATGGACAGCATCGTCTTCAGCAGCGGCAGCATGCCGACCGCCTCGCGCCAGCCGCCGGGCGGCTCGGGCTGGCGCAGAAAGGCCAGCGTCTCGCCGATCTCGCGCAAGCCCTCCGGCTCGCGCCCCATGCCCCAGGCGACGCGCTCGACCGTGCCGAACAGGTTGGCGAGCGCCGGCATGCCCCAGGGGCTGCCGTCCGGGCGGCGCAGGTTCTCGAACAGCAGCGCCGGCCCGCCGGCCCGGAGCACGCGGCGATGGATTTCCGTCACCTCCAGCTCGGGCGATACCGGCGCGGTGATGCGCCGGAGCCGGCCCGCTGTCTCCAGCCGGGCGATGAAGTCGCGTAGGGAGCGGTCGGTCACGAAAGGCGCGCCTCCGGTCGTTGACAGATGTCCGCCTTCCTCTTATCACGCCGTGTCGCTCCGGCCCCATGCCCAGGTGGCGGAATAGGTAGACGCGCAGGTTTCAGGTACCTGTGGCCGCAAGGCCGTGGAAGTTCGAGTCTTCTCCTGGGCACCACTTGTTTGAACCCTCCTTGACGGGGGCGCGGCTATGGCCCGGGGTGGGGCGGCGGGAGGAGCGTCCATGTCCGCACAGACTGCCGTCGCAAGGACAGAACGACGGGCGACCTACCAGGATGTGCTCGACGCGCCGCCGCACAAGGTGGCCGAGATTGTCGGCGGCAGGCTCTACACCAATCCGAGACCGGCGCCGCGGCATGCGAGAGCAAGCTCCGGACTCGGCGCCAGCATAGCGCCACCGTTTGATTACGGACGCGGCGGCCCTGGCGGCTGGTGGATCATCGACGAGCCGGAGCTGCATTTGGGTGATGACATCGTGGTGCCCGACCTTGCCGGCTGGCGGCGGGAGACCATGCCGGTGTTTCCGGCGACTGCGTATTTCGCCATCGCACCGGACTGGGTGTGCGAAGTGCTCTCGCCTTCGACCCGGGCGCTCGACCAGGGACGGAAACGGGCGGTCTATGCCCGGGAAGGGGTGGGCCATCTGTGGTTCGTCGATCCCGACGCCCGCACGCTCGAGGCCTTCGAGCTGGACAGCGGTCGCTGGGTCCTGCTTGAGACGCTCACCGGTGATGCGCCGGTGTCGTTGCCGCCCTTCGAGGCCATCCGCTTCGATCTCGCCGACCTCTGGGCCGATACCGGGCCGGAGGAGGCATAGGGAGGCGGCACAGCAGTCTCGCAGCCATTGCGGCGCGGGCGGCGTTTTGCGCTGGCGGTCGCGCGGGAATCGCGCTAAATACAGTCCCCGTCCGACATTCCGTTCGTTCTGGCGCCGGTCTGGCCCGGCGCGTTGCCGCGAGGACTCCGAGCTGTGATCGAAGTCGCCCTTGTCGTCCATGTGCTGATCTGCGTGGCGCTGGTCGCCGTCGTGCTGCTCCAGCGCAGCGAGGGCGGCGGGCTCGGCATTGGCGGCGGCGGCGCGGGCGGCGGGCTGATGACCGGGCGCGGCGCCGGCAACATGCTCACCACCATCACCATGTGGCTGGCGGCGGGCTTCTTCGCGATCAGCCTGTTCCTCGCGATCATGATGTCCACGACGCGCGAGCCCGCCTCGATCCTGGACCGCCCGGCGCAGGAGGCCCCCTCCGGGCCCGCGGCGCCGCTCGGCCAGTGAGCGGAGAGGCCGGACCGCGCTTCATTTTCGTGACGGGCGGCGTGTCATCGTCGCTTGGCAAGGGCCTCGCCGCCGCATCGCTCGGCGCGCTCCTGCAGGCGCGCGGCTACCGGGTCCGTATGCGGAAATTCGACCCCTATCTCAATGTCGATCCCGGCACGATGAGCCCCTACCAGCATGGCGAGGTGTTCGTGACCGTGGACGGCGCGGAGACCGACCTCGACCTCGGCCATTACGAACGCTTCACCGGCAATGACGCCACCCGCGACGACAGCGTTACGACCGGCAAGGTCTACAAGCATGTGCTCGACCGCGAGCGCGCCGGCGACTATCTGGGCGCGACGGTGCAGGTCATCCCGCATGTCACCGACGCCATCAAGGAGTTCATTCAGGCGGGGCTGGACGGCGAGGATTTCGTGCTGGTCGAGATCGGCGGCACTGTCGGTGATATCGAGGGCCTGCCCTTCCTGGAGGCGATCCGCCAATTGCGCCAGGAGCTCGGGCCGGAGCGCACGATGTTCGTGCATCTCACGCTCGTGCCCTTCATCCGCTCCGCCGGCGAGATCAAGACCAAGCCGACCCAGCATTCCGTCAAGGAGCTGCTCGGCCTCGGCATCCAGCCGGACCTGCTGCTCTGCCGCTCGGAAGACCCGCTGCCGGAGGAGGCGCGGCGCAAGATCGCGCTCTTCTGCAATATCCGCGCGAGCCGGGTGATCTCGGCGCATGACGCCGACCCGATCTACGCCGTGCCTGCCGCCTATCATGACGAGGGCTTCGACGGCGAGGTGCTGGCCGGGTTCGGCCTGTCCCGCGAGCCGGAGCCGGACCTGGCCCCCTGGCGGGAGATCACCCGGCGCGTCCGCTCCCCGGAAGGCATCGTGCGCATCGCCGTGGTCGGCAAATACACGGATCTCAGGGACGCCTACAAGTCGCTTTCGGAGGCGCTTCGCCACGGCGGCATCGCCAATAATGTGTATATCGAGGAAGACTGGGTGGAGGCGGAGCGGTTCGACCGGGAGGATATCGTCGGGCGTCTCGACGGCGTCCACGGCATTCTGGTGCCGGGCGGCTTCGGCGAGCGGGGCGCCGCCGGCAAGATCGGCGCCGCGCGCTTCGCCCGCACCCGCAAGGTGCCCTATTTCGGTATCTGCTTCGGGATGCAGATGGCCGTGATCGAGGCCGCGCGCTCGCTTGCCGGGCTTGAAAAGGCGGGCTCGACCGAATTCGGGCCGACGCCGGAGCCCGTGATCGGCCTCCTCGAGGAATGGATCGCCGACGGACAGGTCGAACACCGCTCCGAGGCCGACGACAAGGGCGGCACCATGCGCCTCGGCAACCATACCGCCGAGCTGGCGGCCGGCAGCCGGGTCGCCGGCATTTACGGCGCGCGCCGGGTGGAGGAGCGCCACCGCCACCGCTATGAGGTCAATATCCGCTACCGCAACCTGCTGGAGGCGACGGGGCTGCGCTTCTCGGGCCTCTCGCCGGACGGCAGCCTGCCGGAGATCGTCGAGATCGAGGACCATCCCTGGTTCATCGGGGTGCAGTTCCACCCTGAATTGCGTTCCCGGCCTTTCGACCCGCACCCCCTGTTCGAGTCTTTCGTGACGGCCGCCGTCACGCAGTCGCGGCTGGTCTGATGCCCGAGGTCCCGGTCGGCCCGGTCCGGTTCGGCAACCGCCTGCCGCTGGCGCTCATCGCGGGCCCCTGCGCGATCGAGAGCCGGGCGCATGCGCTGGAGACGGCCGAGGCGCTGACCGCCATGACAGCCCGGCTCGGCCTGCCTTTCGTTTACAAGTCCTCCTACGACAAGGCGAACCGCACCGGCGCGGGCAGCCCGCGCGGCGTCGGCATGGGGCCGGGGCTGGACATCCTCGCCGAACTCCGCGAGCGCTTCGGCTGCCCGGTGCTGACCGATGTGCATGAGCCGGCCCATTGCGGGCCGGCGGCGGAAGCGGTGGATATCCTGCAGATTCCGGCCTTCCTCTGCCGCCAGACCGACCTGCTGGTCGCGGCGGCGGAGACCGGCGCGGCGGTCAATGTGAAGAAGGGCCAGTTCCTCGCCCCCTGGGACATGGCGCATGTGGCGGACAAGGTCTCCGGCGCCGGCAATCAGCGCATCCTGCTGACCGAGCGCGGCGCTTCCTTCGGCTACAACACGCTGGTCTCGGACATGCGCGCGCTGCCGGAGATGGCGCGGACCGGCTGGCCCGTCATTTTCGACGCCACTCATTCCGTGCAGCAGCCGGGCGGGCTCGGCGGCAAGAGCGGCGGGCAGCGCGAGTTCGCGCCGGTGCTGGCCCGCGCGGCTGTCGCGGTCGGCGTCGCCGGCGTGTTCATGGAAACGCATCCCGACCCCGACCGGGCCCTCAGCGACGGCCCCAACATGATTCCGCTGGGCGCGCTCGCCGGTATTCTGGAGGTGCTGCTCGCCCATGACGCGATTGCCAAGAGGCAGCCCGAGAGGACCGCATGACCGCCATCATCGATATCCACGCCCGCGAGGTGCTGGACAGCCGCGGCAATCCGACTGTCGAGGTCGAGGTGCATCTGGAGGACGGGTCTGTAGGCCTGGCGGCCGTGCCGTCCGGCGCCTCTACCGGCGCGCATGAGGCGCATGAGCGGCGCGACGGCGACCCGGCGCGCTATGGCGGCAAGGGCGTGCTTGCGGCCTGCGACGCGGTGGACGGCGAGATCTTCGATGCGCTCGGCGGCATGGAGGCGGAGGAACAGCGCCGGCTGGACCGCACGCTGACCCGGCTCGACGGCACGGCGAACAAGAGCCGGCTCGGCGCCAATGCGATCCTCGGTGTCAGCCTCGCCGCCGCGAAGGCTGCCGCGGCGGCGGCGGGCCAGCCGCTCTACCGCTATGTCGGCGGCCTTGGCGCGCATGTCCTGCCCGTGCCGATGATGAACGTGCTGAATGGCGGCGCGCATGCCGACAACCCCATCGATATCCAGGAATTCATGATCGTGCCCGTGGGCGCGGACTCTTTCGCCGAGGCGGTGCGCGCCGGGGCGGAGGTATTCCATGCGCTCCGCGGGCTGCTGCTGGAGGCGGGCCAGAGCGTCAATGTGGGCGATGAGGGCGGCTTCGCGCCCGCGCTTGCCGGCGCCGACGAGGCGCTCGGCTTCATCATGCGCGCCATCGAGAAGGCGGGCTACCGGCCGGGCGAGGATGTGGCGCTCGCGCTCGACGCCGCGGCCACCGAGTTCTGGGCGGAGGGCCGCTACCGGCTCGAAGGCGAGGGCCGCACGCTCGATGCGGACGGCATGGCCGGCTATCTGGAGGATCTGTGCGGGCGCTATCCCGTCGTCTCGGTCGAGGATGGCATGGCCGAGGACGACTGGGAGGGTTGGCAAGCATTGACGGCGCGGCTGGGGCAGAGGGTGCAGCTTGTCGGCGACGACCTGTTCGCAACCAGTCCCGATCGTCTGGCGCGGGGCCTCCGCGAAGGCGCCGGCAATGCGGTGCTGGTCAAGGTCAACCAGATCGGCACGCTGACCGAGGCGCTCGATGTCGCGGCGCTGGCGATGAATGCGGGCTGGCGGGCCGTGATGTCGCATCGTTCGGGCGAGACGGAGGATACGACCATCGCCGACCTTGCCGTCGCCGCCGGCTGCGGCCAGATCAAGACCGGCTCGCTCGCCCGCTCGGACCGGCTCGCCAAATACAACCGGCTGCTCCGCATCGAGGAGGAGCTGGGCGACACGGCTGCCTGGCCGGGTGGGGCGGCGCTCGCGCGGACGGCTTGACCCGCAGGCGCTCGGGGCGGATAAGGTCCCGGTTGCAACGAAGCGAGGGAGCGAGGCCATGCGCGCATGCATCTTCAGCCCGGCCCGCACGGCGATGCAGCAGGGCCGGGGGCGCACCGGCATGTGGGTGGTCGAGTTCGAGCAGGTGTCGGCCCGCCGGGCGGACCCGCTCATGGGCTGGACCGGCTCGAGCGACACCCGCCAGCAGGTCCGGCTGGAATTCGCGACGCGTGAGGCGGCGGTGGCCTATTGCGAGAAGCGTGGCCTGGAATACAGCCTGCGCGCCCCGCAGCAGCGGCAGGTGAGACCGAAGGCCTATGCGGACAATTTCCGCTGGAACCGGACCGCCGGGTAGCGGACATGCGCGCCCTTAGCTCAGCTGGATAGAGCAGCGGACTTCTAATCCGCAGGTCGGAGGTTCGAGTCCTCCAGGGCGCGCCAATTATCGTAAAGGGCGCGATTGCTCATGGATGCAGAGTTTTCCCGGACGACGCATGAGGCGGAAGAGGACGACCGCAACCGCGACATCCACATTTATGTGAACGGTGAGATCGTCCACCGGGACGAGGCGAAGGTCTCCGTTTACGACTCCGGCTTCCTGCTGGGCGACGGCATGTGGGAGGGCATGCGGCTCCATAACGGCAAATGGGCCTTCTTCGACGACCACATGGACCGGCTGTTCGCGAGCTGCAAGTCGGTGTCGCTGGATATCGGCATGGACCGCGAGGAGATTGCGGACGCACTCCGCCGGACGGCCGGGGCCAACGGCATGACGGAGGACGCGCATTGCCGGCTGATGGTCACCCGGGGCGTCAAGGCGAAACCCTTCCAGCATCCGGGCCTGTCGCGGTCCGGGCCGACAGTGGTCATCATCATCGAACATTCGCGTCCCGTGGACCGCTTCGCGGAGCGGGGCATCCGCCTGGCGACGGTGCCGCAGGTGCGCGGCCTGCCGCATTCGCAGGACGCCAAGTTCAACTCCCACTCCAAGCTCAACTGCGTCATCGCCTGCCTCCAGGCCGAGGCCGCGGGCGCCGACGAGGCGCTGATGCTGGACCCGCACGGCTTCGTCAACACGACGAATTCCTGCAATTTCTTCATCATCCGGCACGGTGCGGCGTGGACCTCGACCGGCGACTACTGCATGAACGGCGTGACGCGGGGCAAGGTGATCGACCTCTGCCGGGCGAACGGCATCCCGGTGTTCGAAAAGAACTTTTCGCTCTATGAGGCCTATAGCGCCGACGAGGCGTTCCTGACCGGTACGTTCGGCGCGCAGACGCCGGTCGGCGAAATCGACGGCAAGCAGATCGGCTCAGGCCATGCCGGCCCCGTTACAAGGCGCATCCGCCGCCTCTATGAGGAGCTGGTCCGGGCCGACACGGCATAGCCGCCGGCTCGCCGCCCTACGGCGCGACCACGATCTTGCCGAAGACCTCCCGGTCTTCCAGCATGCGCACGCCCTCGGCGGCGTTCTCCAGCGGCAGCTCGACATCGATGGGCGGGTCGAGGCGGCCGGCGGCGATGTCCGCCATCATTTCCTTCAGGCCCTCCACGGTCCAGCTGTTGGAACCGAGAATCTTGAGCTCGAAGGTCCAGATATAGCGGATGTCGGTCTGCGGATCGAAGCCGGCGGTCGCGCCGCAGGTCAGCATCCGGCCGCCCCGCTTCAGCGCCTTCATCGATGGCACCCAGGTGTCGCCGCCGGTGAAATTGACGACGACATCGACGCCGCCCTCATAGGAGCGCCGGAAGGGCTTGCCGTGGCGCCGCCAGATCTCGCGCTCAAACCGGGTCTCGATATAGTTCAGACCCTCATCGGCGCCGAGCGCCAGCAGGCGGTCGATCTTCTCCTGGCTGCTGGCGGCGGCGATGACATGCGCGCCGACCGCCTTGGCGAGCAGCACGCAGGCATTGCCGACGCCGCCTGACGCGCCGAGGATCAGCACTGTCTCGCCCGCCTTCACATGCCCGTTGTCGAACATCATGCGATGCGCCGTGCCATAGGCGACCGGCAGCGACGCCGCCTGGGCGAAGCTCACCCCCTCCGGAATCGGCACGAGCTGGCCCGCCGAGCAGCGCGCCTTCTCCGCAAGCCCGCCATCGAGCATCTCGCCCATCAGGCCGCGCTCCGGCCAGATCGGGTCGATCAGCACCCGGTCGCCGGGGGACCAGCCTTCCACGCCCGCGCCGAGCGCCTCGACCTCGCCGGCGATATCGAGGCCGGGCACGACCGGGATTGGCACCTTGATGCCCGGCATGCCGCGCCGGGTGAAGACATCGTGGTAGTTGAGCGAGCAGGCCCGGACCCGGATGACGACCTCGCCCGGCCCCGGCTCCGGCTCCGGCCAGTCCGTGCGGTAGGCGAAGCGGTCCTGGCCTCCATGGCCTTCGAGAACGAGCGCGCGCATCCCTTCGGGTTCCTCCCTATTCCGCGGCGTCCGCCGCCGCCGCTTCCTTGGCCGCCATCTTCGCCTTGAGCTGTTCGGGCGTGAGGCGCACGATATCCTCGTTCTGGTGCGCGTAGCGCCGGGCGCCATCGACGGACAGCTCCTCCAGCTCGATGTCGCCCGCAAGCACGCCCGCCTTCCAGACCGCGTGCGCCTCCTCCATCGCATGGAATTCCGGCATCACCTCGCGGGCGAACAGCTCCAGCGAGGCGCAGATGTCCTCATGCGTGTTCTGCCCGGCCTGGTTCAGCAGGATCACCTGGTCCACATTGGCGGCGGCGAAGGCGCGCAGCTTCCGGCGGATGGTTTCCGGCGAGCCGATCAGCCCGGCGGTCAGCGCCTGCTGCGCCTTTTCCGTGTGGCGCCAGTCCTGGTAGAGCTTCCAGAGGTCGGTCTCGCCGGGGGCGGAAATGCCGTGCCGGCCGTAATGGCTCAGGCAGAAGATGAAGAAGGTCCACCCGGCCGCTTTCTCGATGGCTTCCTCGTCCGTCTCGCAGCACATGAAGCCCGAGACCATGGCGATATTGGGATTGGTCGGGTAATCGCAGATCCGGTCGAGATTGCGGGTGAGGTTGAGATAGTAGCGGTTGACCCAGGCCTTCGCCGCCTCCGGGGAGACGAACTGGAAGCCGAGCGCCCCCATGCCCCAGCGCCCGGCGTCCTCGATTGTGTCGATATTGGAGCAGGCGACCCAGAGCGGCGGATGCGGCTTCTGCAGCGGCTTCGGGATCACATTGCGCTTCGGGTAGCTGTAGAATTCGCCGCTGAACTCGAACGCGGTCTCGGTGAAGAGCGGGATCGTCGCCCTCACGCCCTCGATCCAGCGGTCGCGCTTCGAGCGCACCTGCACGCCGAAGGGATGCAGCTCCACCGGTCCCTGCGCCTCGCCGAGGCCGAGCTCCACCCGCCCGCCGGAGAGCAGGTCGAGCGTCGCGACCTTCTCGGCGACCCGGACCGGGTGGTTGGTGGTGAGCTGGATGACGCCGTGGCCGAGGCGGATATTGCGGGTGCGCTGGCTGGCCGCGCCGAGGAACACCTCCGGCGCGGAGGAGTGCGAATACTCCTCCAGGAAGTGGTGCTCGACCTCCCAGGCGTAGTCATAGCCGAGCGCATCGGCGAGCTCGATCTGGGCCAGCGACTCGTCCAGCAGTCGCCGTTCGCTGTCCGGCCCCCAGGGCCGCGGCAGCTGGTGTTCGTAGAAAATGCCGAATTTCATGCGAGACGTCTCTCCGACAATCGTTCGTCCCGAATCCTAGCACGAACCGGCCGCCGGCCGGGGCGGGTCACTCCGCCGCTGCGGGCGCGGCGGCTTCGATGCGGCCCCGGCGGCGCTCCTCCAGCGGGGCCAGGATCAGGCCGAGCAGGGGCGGGATGATGGTGAGCGTCAGCACCGCCGAAAGCGACAGCCCGCCCAGCACCACGGAGCCGAGGCCGCGATAAAGCTCCGAGCCCGCGCCCGGGAACAGCACCAGCGGGGCCATGCCGAAAATGCTGGTGAGCGTGGACATGTAGATCGGGCGCAGCCGGTCCCGCGTCGCCTCGCTTATGGCGTCGGCGGCAGACATATTGCCCTCGCGGATATGGAACAGCGCCTGGTGGACCAGCAGGATGGCGTTGTTGACGACGATGCCGACCAGGATGATGAAGCCGAGCAGGGTGAGCATGTCGAGCGGCTGGAAGGTGAACAGGTTCAGCACCGCCAGGCCGAGCACGCCGCCCGCCGTCGCCAGCGGCACCGAGATCATGATGACCAGCGGATAGATGAAGCTCTCGAACAGCACCGCCATCACCAGGAACACGATGGCGACCGCGATCAACAGGTCGAGCACGATATGGTTCCAGGTGATCGTCAGCTGGTCGGCGGCCCCGGAGAGCCGGAGCTTCACCCCGGGCGGCAGGCCGTCGGCCCGGAGCGGGGCGATGACCTCGGCGCGCACAATGTCCATCGCCTGCTCCAGCGGCATCTGCGCGCGCGGCCGGATCTGCAGCGTGACCGTGCGCACCCGCTCCTTGTGCCGGATTTCGGTCGGCCCGCTGGTCACCTCGATATTGGCGAGCGAGGACGCCGGCAGGATGACGCCGCCGCGCGTCACCACTGGCAGGAAGTCGATGCCCTGCGTCGAGGCGACATTGTCGGTCGGCCCCTTGAGGATGAGGTTGGTGCGCCGCCCGTCTGTGGTCACCCGCGCGACCCGGAGCCCGTCATTGAAGGCGTCGATGGTGTCGGCCAGTTCGCGCGCCGAAACGCCGTTGTCGGCGAGCCGCATCCGGTTCGGCAGCACGCGCACCTCCGGCGCGCCGAGTTCGAGGCCGGGGATCGGGCGGAGCTGGTTGCCCTGGTCCCGCGGCAGGGCGGCGCCGGTCAGGCCGGTCGCCCTGCCGGCGACCGCCATCACGGTTTCGAGGTCGGGGCCGGAGATGTCGAGGTCGATCGCCCGCTTGCCGCCGATGCCGCGCCCGAAAATCGACGCCACGGTGAAGAAGCCGAATGTGCCGGGCTCGCGGAATGTGGCCCGCTGCAGGATCGGCACGAGTTCCTCCGGCCGGTCGGGATCGACGGCGGAGGCGCCCACGAATGTGTAGGCCGGCAGGGCCACGAAGAAGAAGTTCTGGATCTTGGGCGGCCCGCCGGGCTCGGGCTCGGGGCCGGTCTCGCTCGCCCAGAGCGTCCGCGTCGCGCCTTCGATCTCGTTGGCGATCTCGCTGTTCGTCCTGAGATTGTAGCCCGGCGGCGGCAACACCCGCCCGAGCACGAAATTGCGGCTGCCGTCCGGCAGGTAGTCGAGCTTCGGCGTCAGCCACCAGGCGACGGCGACCGCAAGCCCCACAATGACCGCCACGGAGAGCAGGGCGGCCTTGCGGTTCCGCACCACCGCCCCGGCATAGGCGAGCGTCGCGCGCGCATAGCGACGGGCGAAGCTGTCCAGCACCGGCACCTCGACGCGCCCGCCGGTCCAGATGCGCGTGGCCAGCAGGTGGCGCGACAGGGCGGGAATGACGGTGATGGCGACGATCAGCGACAACATCACCGACACCGAGATCGCGACCGCAATATCGCGGAACAGCTGCCCGACCTCGAGATCCATGGCGAGGATCGGCACGAAGACCAGCACCGTCGTCAGCGCCGAGACCAGGATCGCGCCCCAGACCTGGCTTGCGCCGCGCAACGCGGCCTCGCGCGGCGGCATGCCGCGCTCGCGCAGGCGGTAGATGTTCTCCAGCACCACGATGGCGGCATCGACCACCATGCCCACGGCAAAGGCGATGCCGGCAAGCGACACGACATTGAGCGAGCGGCCGAGCATGGCCATGGCGACGAAGGAGCCCACGACCGAGACGGGAATCGCGAGCGAGACGATCAGCGTCGGGCGCCAGGATCGCAGGAACAGCACCAGCATGATCGCGGCCAGCACGCCGCCGACAACGATGTTCTGCCGCACAAGGTCGATGGCGGAGAGGATGTAGTCGGTCTCGTCATAGACCTGCTCCATGACGAGGCCCTCGCCGGGCAGCACGAATTCGTTCAGCTCCGCCACGGCGGCGCGCACGCCCTCCATGGTCTCGATGACATTCGCCCCGGCCTCGCGCTTGGCGTTCATCACCACGGCGCTCCTGCCGAGGCGGCGGATGCGCGCGCGCGGCTCCGAATAGCCGTAGGAAACTTCGGCGATGTCGCCCATCGTCACGCGGCCGATCCGCCCGGTGGCGCTGTCCGCCGCCGTGCGCAGCACGACCGTGCGCACCGCTTCCGGCGTGTTCAGTTCTCCCTCGGCGCGCACGAGGTAGCGCCGCTTTCCTTCCTCCACATCGCCGGCGGAGACCGAAGCGTTGGCGGCCCGCAGCTTCTGGGTGATCTCCGTCACGGTCAGGCCGAATTGCGCCATCCGCTCCGGCTGCACCGTGATATGAAGTTCGCGCCTGACGCCGCCGAAGGCGTCGGTCCGGGACACGCCCTCCACGCGCTCCAGCCGGTCCTGGATCACCTCCTCGACGAAATCGCCATAGGTGTGGACCGGCCGCGAATTACCCTCTGCGGTCTGGATCGCGAACCAGGCGATGGCGTTGTCTTCCGCGCCCGCCGTCCGCAGGGTCGGGCGGTCGGCCTCGTCCGGATAGCCGGACACGCGGTCGAGCCGGTTCGCCACCAGGAGCAGCGCGCGATCCATATTGGTGCCGATGGCGAAGGTGAGCGTCACCCGCGCCCGCCCGTTCTCCGACCGGCTCTCGACCTCCTCCAGGCCCTCGACGCCCTTCAGCATCTCCTCCTGGCGGTTGACGATCTCGCGCTCGACCTCCGCCGGGGCCGCGCCCGGCCAGAGCGTCTGGACGGTAATGATCGGCTTGCGCACGTCGGGCGTGAGCTGGATCGGGATCGTCTCCAGCGCCACCAGGCCGAACAGCACCACCATCAGCACCGCCGCGATCACGGCGATGGGACGGTCTATGGCGAAGCGGACGAGATTCATCCGGCTTTCGCTTTCCGTGGGCCCTGGCCGGGCTTGGCGGCCTTTGCGCCGGGCACGAGCACGGGCTGGCCGGGGCGCAGCCTCTCATTGCCGCGCACAATGGCGAGGTCCCCCTCGGCAAGGCCGTCCAGCACTTCGAAACGCGTGCCCGAGGCGCGCCCGAGGCGTACCCGGCGCCGGTCCGCCTTGCCGTTATTGGCGACGAAGACGAGGGCCTGCTGTCCCTGGCGCACGATCGCATCCTTGTGGACCGTGAGCGCCGGGGCCGCGACGCCGACCGGCATCACCACCGTCGCGGCGGCATTGGCGGCCAGGGGCGTTTCCGTTCGCCCGAATTCCGGCGTGAAGCGCACGAGCCGGGTGCGCGTCATCGCGTTCTCGTCCGGCACCACGGCCCGCACGCGGGCGCGGTGTTTCGTGCCGTCGGGCAGCAGCACCACCACTTCGGCGCCCGGCGCGAGCCCGGCAATGCGCGCCGCCGGCACATCCGCCTCGATTTCGAGCTTGCGGTCGTTGACCAGCGCCACCACTGCCTCGCCTTCCTTGCGGTAGGAGCCGATCTCGGTGTGAAGTGCGGTTACCACGCCGTCATAGGGCGCGCGGACTGTGCCGCGCGCCAGCTTCATCTCCGCAAGCGCCAGGCTCGCCTTCGCCTGCGCGAGCTGGGCGCGCGCCGCATCCAGCTCGGAGCGCAACCACGCCCGCTCCTGCTCCTTGTCCTGCAGGCGCGCCTTGCTGAAGGAGGCCGAGCGGCGCAACTTCTCGTAGCGCGCGATCTCCTGCTCGACGCGCTCCAGCCGGGCGGCGGCGGCGACAGCGCGGGCTGCGACGGCGTCCGCCGTGGCGGCCAGCGCGTCGCGCTCGGAGGTGAGCTTCTCGATATCCAGCACGGCGAGCACATCGCCCTCGGCCACCCGGTCGCCCACCTGCACGCGCATTTCGGTGACAGCGCCGACAGTCTGCGCCGCCACGGAACCGCGCATTTGGGGGACCAGCCTGCCGAACACCGGCGCGGTCTCGGCCAGCGGCTGGACGACGACCTTGTCCACCCGCACGGGCGACGGGCGCTGGGCTTCGGCGGGCCAGAACGCCAGAAACGCCAGCAGCGCCGAACCGGCGGCCAAGGGCAGGAAATTCAGCTTTGGAAACCGTGCCGCGATGATTGCCATGGGCAGCTCTCTTGCCGCCGCAGGACCGGCGGACGGCGGCGCAAATTGGGGCGGGGCGCGGCGGAAGTCAACGGGACAGGACCGTTTCCGGGCGATGCGTCTATGATGCCGGGATCCGGAATCGCGAACGGCCGGGAGGCCGGAATCCCATGAGCACGCTGCTCTTCGTCCACGAGGCCGCCGCCGGCCATGACACAGGCCCCGGCCATCCGGAGCGCGCCGCGCGGGCCCGCGCCGTTGCAGCCGCGCTCGACGCCCCGGAGTTCCGCGGCCTCGAGCGCCGCGCGCCGCCGGAGGCCGGGCGGGAGGCGCTGGCGCGTGTCCACGCCCCGGACTATGTGGACCTCGTGCTCGACAACATGCCGGCGCGCGGCCATGCGCGCTTCGATGCGGACACCGTCGCCTCGCCCGGCACGAAGGAAGCGGCGCTGCGGGCAGCGGGCGCCGCGATTGCAGCGGTGGACGCGCTTGCCGGCGGCGAGGCGGACACGGCCTTCTGCGCCATGCGTCCGCCGGGCCACCATGCCGAGCCCGCCCGCGCCATGGGGTTCTGCTTCTTCAACAGCATCGCCGCGGGCGCGGCGCATGCGCGGGCGGTCCACGGCCTGCGCCGGGTCGCCGTGGTGGATTTCGACGTGCATCACGGCAATGGCACGCAGGCGATCTTCTGGGACGAGCCGGATGTGCTGTTCGCCTCGACCCACCAGATGCCGCTCTATCCCGGCACGGGCGCGGAACGGGAAGGCGGGGCGCACGGGCAGATCGTCAACGCGCCACTGCCTCCGGGCGCGGACGGCAAGGCGTTCCGGGAGCGCTTCGAGGCGCGCATATTGCCAGCGGTGGAGGCGTTCCGTCCGGAGCTGGTGCTGGTCTCCGCTGGCTTCGACGCCCATCGGGCCGACCCGCTGGCGCAGCTCGAACTGGCCGCCGAGGACTTCGCCTGGGCCACGCGCCGCCTGCTCGACGCCGCCCGGCGCCACGCCGGCGGCCGCCTCGCGGCCGTGCTGGAAGGCGGCTACGATCTGGCGGCGCTGGAGGAATGCGTCACCGCCCATGTCGCCGCGCTGGCGGGGGCATGATGCACGCGGCCGACGCCCCTCAAGGCGCCTGACACCGGCAAAGGCGCGTCCTCCCCACCTCTCACCCCGGACGGCGCAGCCTCTCCACCTGTCACCTCGGCCAGAGCATACCCCCTCTTGTCACCCCGGACGGAGCGGAGCGGAGATCCGGGGCCCAGGCGGGCGCGGTCCCTGCCGAGGGGTCCCGGCCTTTCTGGGTCCCGGATCAAGTCCCATAAGCGCTAACTTGTCATGGTTCGAACCATTGATTGAGTTGCGGTTTTCTTCGTCTTGGCGGTTCTGCGAGGGCGTGTGAGATGGCGTTCCATGAGTTGAAGATGCCCTTGAGGGCGCAGCGTGGTTCGATGGCGTTTCGCATTTGGTTGAGGACGAACCGGAACTCGCGCCAGGGGCTAGGGGTTCGGCGGCGGCGCCAGGTCGTATCCCCAGGGGGAAACGGCGCGGGCGTGGCGGATTGCCTTGTCGGCCAGCAGGGCGAGGAGGAGCTTGCCGTAGAGCCAGGCGCGGGCGCTTTCGGGGTCGCGCTTGGGCAGGTGGCCGAGCCGGGCCAGCGATTTGAGGCGCTTGAAGACGAGTTCGACCTGCCAGCGCAGGCGGTAGCATTCGAGCACCTCGCGGGCCCCGAACCTGTCCTCGGGAAAGGTGGTGAAGACGATCACATAATCGGGGCATAGACGAGCGTCTCGGGCTTGACCTTGCTGCCCCTGGCGCCGGGCCTCGCGGCGCGCCTTCTTGCGCGCCCGCCGGGCGGCCTCGACCGACTTGCGAACCGCGCAGACGCGGCCTGGCACCGCCGGCGGGCCGCCAACCGAGACGCCGACCGAGACCGGCCACGCGCCAACCGCCCCGGCGCTGGTCAACCCCGATACCGCCGCAAGCAGGTCGAACGGCGTCCCGTCCGGGGCCTGCAAGGGCAGGGCGACCGTGTTCACCCGCACCGTGACCCACCCGCCGGCTGCCGACACATGGCGCAGACCCGACGCCGTCGCATAGCCCCGGTCGGCCAGGATATGATCGCCCGCCCCAACCGGGAACCGCGTGAAACGCTCCCCGTTGCCCGACCCGCGCGCCGGCGTCACCTCGAAGAAATCGCAACGCAGCGACGGCAGCCGCAGGCTGTAATGAACCCGCCACAACGATCCCGTGCGGCCCGGCTCGCGCACCGTGGTCGCATCGAACGTCCGCACCTCGAAACCTCCGCACGGCGCCGCACCGCGCTCGCGCAACAGCGCCGCGCACAGACCCCGAAGCCAGCCCGACGACTTGCGAAGGCGCTTCAGAACCGCCACATCCGACAGACGCGCCAGACCCGACTCCCGCGCCCGCACCGACGTCTCGCGAAGAGAATGTCCGCACCCCAGATGAAGCAGCAGAACCCGAAGCGAAACCTCCGCCGACTTGGCCGTGCGCAACCCCTTCAGCGCCCCGCTCACACGCCCCAGCTCGCGCCAGCCCGACGGCAAAAGCGACCGCAAAACCCACCAGTCCTCTTCCATAACCAAAACGCCCCGCACTAATCCGCAGCCAGAATAACCGGACTGCAAAACCAATGCAAAACAAGTTAGCGCTTATGGGATCAAGTCCGGGACGACAGTTTGGGGGCCCGGGATGACAAATTGGGAGGCCGGAACGACAGTTGGGGGAGCAGGGGCGGTCCCTCCCCCTGTCGCCGCAGATGGGGCGCAGCCCCTCTTGTCGCTCCCGCACCCCTCCTTGTCACCCCGGACGGCGCGTCAGCGCCGAGCCGGGGTCCAGGGAGCCATCCACCACGCCCGGGCATTTTTTCCCATCGGGACTTGACACCAGGAAATCCGTGGTAGGATGAGTGCGGAGGAGGGAGCCGGCATCCATGGGGCCGGTTTGCCTCCTCTTTTCGCGCCGGCGCGAAAAAATGAACCCGTAGAAACAGGAGGGAGAGCTATGTCCTGCATTTGCTTCGCGCGCGGGCGCAATCAGGTGCGCGAACCGCGCCGGCGCTGCCATGCGCCCGCGCGCATGCGAAACGCGCGCGATACAGGGTCCCGGCGCCGGCGGGGAACGAAAGGAGGCCCATGCCGGAAGTGAACGGGGGCTATACGCCTTCGGCATGCGGATCATGACGAAACATGACCTTCCATGACACATCGGTGGGGCGGGCAATTGCGTCCGGGCCATAGCTGGCGGCATATCGGATATTCTGGATGAGCGGCGCTTGTGGTACTCTAAACGAGACGAGATGCGAGGCCGGAGGGGACGATGCCGCAGGACGTGACAGGCCCTGGCGAACGCGTCGGCAGGCCGCAATGGCTCGGCTATCTGCAGCTTGCTGCCATTCTGGGTGTCATCGCCGTTGCGCTCTACTTCGCCCGGGCCCCGGAGCAGGTCGAGCGTATCGACAGGTCGGCGCTGGAGACGCAGGAAAGACGGCCTGTCGTCAGAGTCGTCCGGCCCGCGCCGACCGAGCAGGCGCTTACGCTCGGCCTGACCGGCTCCGTCGTGCTGAAAGAGCGAGCGACGGTCATGTCCGAAGTCGTCGGGCGCGTCGTCTGGGTTTCGCCGCAATTCGAGCCCGGCGGGTCGGTAAAGGCGAATGAGACCTTCATCAGGATCGACCCCGAGGAATACGAACTCAGGGTCGAGGAGGCCCGGCTGTCGGTTGCGGCGCTCGAACATGAAATCGGCGGGAAAGACGCCCGGAACGAAGACGCGGCGGGTGCGGCCCTGAAACTGGAACAGGCGCGCGTGGCGCTGCGGCTGGCCGAATTGCAGCTTCGCCGGACAAACATTTCGCTGCCCTTCGACGCCCGCGTGATCTCGTCCAGCGTGGCGGTCGGCGCGCTTGCCGGCCCGGCGGAAAAGGTCGGCAAGGCGGCAGTGCTGGGCCTGGTCTATCGGCCCGACTCCATCCGTGTGGCGGCTCCCGTCGAGCAGCGGGACCTCAATCATCTCGCTCCCGTCGTCGGCCGGGCCGCAACAGTCCGCACCAGGACCGGGGTTTACAGGGCGGAGGTCACGGCGGTGTCCTCGGTCGTGGCCCCCAAGAGCCGGCTCGCATCGCTCTTCCTGAATTTCTCCGGGGACATGCCGGCGGCCTCCCTGCCGCGGCCCCACACCTTCGCCGAGGTCGTCATTGCCGGGCCCGAGCACCAGGGCGTCTATGTGCTGCCGGAGGCGGCCGCGCAGGCCAATGACCGCGTCTGGATCGTCCGGGACGGTGCCCTCGCCTCGGTCGAGCCGCGGACGCTCGGCAGGATTGACGGCGGATGGGTGGTGGAAGCCTTCGATGCGGGCGAGGGCGTCGTGCTCGGCGCATTGCCGGGCGCCCGCGAGGGCCTTGCGGTCACGACCGCGCAGCCGCAGGCATAGGGGCGGCGGATGAGCAATACCGACGCTGGAGGAGGCGCCGGCGGGTCCGGAGCGCCTGCGCCCGGAGGCCCGATCGCCTGGTTTGCCGCGAACCGGGCCGCCGCCAATCTGCTGATGGTCTTCCTGATCGTCGCCGGCGCGATCGCCGGGTCTCAGCTTGTGGTCCAGAATTTCCCGGAGTTCGATGCGCGCCGCATTGCCGTCAAGATCCCGTCGCCCGGCGCATCGCCGAGAGAGGTGCAGGAGGACATCGTCCGGCGGGTCGAGGAAGCGATCGTCGGCATATCCGGCGTCAGCCGGGTCGTCAGCACCGCAAAGCAAGGCATCGGCCTGATCGATGTGGAGCTGGAAACCTTCGCTGATGACGAGGCGGTGCTGAACGACGTCAAAGGCGCAATCGACACGATAGAGAACTTCCCGCCCCCCAATGCGGAGCAGCCCGAGGTTTCGCTGTTGCGATGGCGCAATGATGTCGTGACGGTGGCGGTATCTTCCGGCTCGGCGACCGAAGGCGACTTGCGGCTTGCGGCGGAAAACCTGCGCGATTTTCTGCTGGCCCTGCCGGCGGTCTCCCACATACAGCTTCAGGGCGCGCGGGACCGGGAGATCACGATAGAGCTGAGCGAGGAGGAGTTGCGGCGCAACGATCTCACGATCGGCGATATCAGGCAGGCGATCCGGCGCGCATCGCTCAATCTCACCTTCGGCGAACTGCGGACCGATGCGGGCGGCGTCGTGCTGCAGGTCGTGGCGAAGCGGAAATACAGCGACGAATTCAAGGATATACCGCTCATTACGCTGCTTGACGGCACAGTGGTTTCGCTTGGCGACATCGCCCGGATTCGCGACGGTTTCGTCGATGAGAATATCGTGACCGAGATAGACGGCGCGCCGGCTGTATTCCTGCGGATAAGCGCAACCGGCCGGCAATCGACCAAGGAGGTCCGGAACGCCGTCATCGGGTTCCTCGACGGCTACAGCCCGCCCGGGGCCGTTGCGGTCCAGGTCTGGGAAGACAAGGTCGATGTGACCGTCGAGCGCCTGACGCGGATTCTGGGGAACGCCGTCATCGGCGCGGTTCTGGTGTTCTTATGCCTGGTCGCGGTCTTCGACCTCCGGGTGGCGTTCTGGACCGCTTTCGGTATTCCTCTCGCCTTTATCGGTTCGCTGGTCTTCTTCGCGCCGGCCGACATGACGCTGAACATGGGCACATTGTTCGCGTTCTTCCTGATGGTCGGTATCGTCGTGGACGACGCCGTTGTCGTCGGGGAAAGCATTGCGACCGAGAGGAGCCGCGGCGGGTCGGCGCTTGCGGCCGCCATTTCCGGCGCGCGGGCCGTGGTGGGGCCGCTGGTCGTCGGCGCAGTGACGACGCTGATCGCGCTTGCCCCGCTGCTCTTCATTACCGAAGGCATATGGCAGATCATCCGGGTCATCCCCTATGTGGCGCTGTTCGTGCTGGCGGTGTCGCTGGTCGAGGCCTTCCTCATCCTGCCGGCGCATCTTTCGCATGACAGGCCCTGGAGCGCGGGCCCGCTCAGCGCCTGGCAGGGAGCGGTGAGCCGCTGGCTCGACGGCATTCGCGACAGCGTGGTGACGGCGACCGTCTCCTGGTCGGTGCGTCATGTCTGGGCAGCGGTCGGTATCGGCTTCGTTATTGTGGCATGTGCGGTGCTGCTTCTGCGCCAGGATGCGGTCCGGGTTCTGTTCGCCGAGGCAAGGGCGAGCGTATCCAGCATGGTGCAAGTCGAGCTGCGCCTGCCGGCCGGTTCGCCCTTCGAGGCGACGCTTGCCGCCGCCGAGCGGTTCAGGGACGCGGCAGCGGGCGTGAACGGTGATCTGGAAGGGGTATCGATCGAGTCGGTCAGCATCGTCGTCGGCAAGATCCTGTCCACCCGGCCGGGAGACGCCGAACCGAGGGGGACTCATCTGGCGACGGTCAAGGCCCGCCTTCACCCCCGCCCGATCCGCATTGCGGAACCCGGCGAAGTGGAGCGCGCATGGCGGGACCGCGTCGGCGATGTGTCGGGCCTGGAGCATGTGGAATATGTGACGAGCCGGAGCAAGCTGCGGCCGAATCTCGCCTATGCGATCCGCCATGACGATCCGCAAGTGTTGCGGGACGCAGCGCAAAAGCTGCGCGCGACGCTGGCGGCGATACCCGGCGTTTACGGGGTTTATGACAACCTCTCGCCCGGCAAGCGGCAGCTTGAGATAGAGCTGACCCCGGCCGGCAAGGCGGCGGGCCTCTCTCCGGCGCTGCTGGGCGCGCAATTGCGCGCCCGGCTGCACGGCGCCGAGGCGCAGCGGATCCAGCGCGGGCGCGAGGAAATCGAGGTTGTCATCAGATATCCGGCCGAACGCCGGCGGAGCCTGAAGGAACTCGCCGGGATGCGCATAGACCGCCCCGGCGGGGGCGATGTGCCGCTCTCCCTGGTCGCGACGCTGACGGAAAAGCAGGAACTGGCGGAACTGACGCGGATCGACGGCAAGCGGGCCGTCTTCGTCGAGGCGAAGGCGGATGCTGCGGTCATCACGCCCCTCCAGGCCCGCCGGCTGGTCGAGCAGGGCGTCGTGCAGGAACTGCGCGCCGCTCATCCCGGCATCGCGATAGAGCGCGACGGCGGGGCGCGAAATGAGCAAAGGGTGCTGGAGACGCTCGGCACGCTGGTGCCGCTCGCGCTGATCGCCATGTATGCGGTCATGGCGGCGTTCCTGCGAAGCTACTGGAAGCCGCTGGTCGCCGCAGCCGGAATCCCGGCCGCCTTTGCGGGGGCGGTGCTGATGCACTGGATACTCGGCTGGGACTTCAGCTTCATGTCCGTGTTCGGCATCATCGCCGTTTCGGGCGTCGTGGTGAACGACGCGCTGGTGTTGCTCGACCGCTACAACATCATCCGCCGGGACAATGCGGCGCTGCCGGCGATTGCGGCGGCGGCGGCGGCGACGCGCCACCGCTTCCGCGCCGTGCTGCTTACCAGCCTGACGACCGTGCTCGGCCTCTCGCCGCTGCTTTATGAGCGCAGCGACGCCCTGCTCTTCCTGGTGCCGTTCGTGGCGAGCATGCTGGGCGGGCTGGTGATGGCGGGCCTGTTCGTGCTGTTCCTCCTGCCGGCGATGGTCATGATCGCCGATGGCGGGCAGGAATAGGCGGCGACCGCAAGCGGTTTGACACCCGGCGGGCCGGGGCTTAGGCTCCGGCCGATCCAGTATTGCAGCGGAGGCGCATGCGATGGCCAAGCCGGCAACCGTCATGGTGAAGCTCGTCAGCACGGCCGACACGGGCTATTTCTATGTCACCAAGAAGAACCCGCGGACCAAGACCGAGAAGCTCGAGATCCGCAAATTCGACCCCGTCGCGCGCAAGCATGTCGTCTTCAAGGAACAGAAGATGAAGTAGCGGCCGCCGCCGCTTCGCCTGCCGCGGGTGCGGGCCGCCTGTCGGACGGGATTCCATGGACGCGGGCGAGGTTGCGGCCGTCTGCCGGAATTGCGGCCGCCCCGCCGCTGCCCCCGTGCCGCCGCGTTGCCCGTCCTGCCGCTCGCCCCGCTTCGCTGCGCATCCGGAAATCGCCAGCGTCAGCATTGCGCATCTCGACTGCGACGCGTTCTATGCCGCCATCGAAAAACGGGATGACCCGGGCCTTGCCGACCGCCCGGTCGTGATCGGCGGCGGCCGGCGGGGCGTCGTCGCGGCAGCCTGCTATGTCGCGCGCCGCTTCGGCGTGCATTCCGCCATGGCGATGTACAAGGCGCTCGAGGCCTGTCCGCATGCGGTTGTGCTGCGTCCCGACATGGCGAAATACCGCAAGGTCGGGCGAGAGGTCCGCAGCCTGATGCGGGAAGCGACGCCCCTGGTCGAGCCGATCTCCATAGACGAGGCGTTTCTCGATCTCAGGGACCACACCCTTCCGGCCGCCGCCGCCATCCGCCTTGTCCGGCGGATCGAGGACGAGATCGGCATCACGGTCTCGGTCGGGCTCGCCGCCAACAAGTTCCTCGCCAAGATCGCCTCGGACCTCGACAAGCCGCGCGGCTTCGCCGCGATTGGCCCCGGAGAGGCGCCGGCGTTCCTGGCTGGAAAGCCGATCTCGATCATCCCGGGCGTGGGCGCTGCGATGGCCCGGCGGCTCCGGGCCGAGGGTGCGCTCACCGTCGCGGACCTGCGCCGCTGGACTGCGGCCGAGATGACCGCCCGCTTCGGCGCGTTCGGACGCCGCCTGCATGCATTCGCCCATGGCCGCGACGACCGGCCTGTTCAGCCCGTGAGCGAGACCCGCAGTATTTCGGCCGAAACCACCTTCGAGACCGACCGCAGCGGCTATGACGACCTCGCCCGCGCCCTGCCGCCGCTGGCCCGGACCGTCGCGGACCGTCTGGATGTGGCGGGCCTTGCCGCAGGCGCCATCGTGCTGAAACTCAAGACGGCGGACTTCCGCACGCAGACCCGCAGCCGCGCGCTCGCCTTCGCCACCCAGCGCGCGGATCGCCTGCTGCAGGAGGCGGAGCTGCTTCTCCGGCCGGAGGCGGACGGCCGCGCCTTCCGCCTGGTCGGCCTCGGCGCCGCCGACCTGGCGCCGGCCGATGCGGCCGACCCGCCGGAACTCTTCGCCGGCGCCTGCTGAAAGCGGTTTCCGCCCTCAGGCCTTGCCGTCGGCGCCTATCCGGTGTGCCAATCCGGGACGAATTTCAGCCCGTAGGTGACCCTGGGGACAGAAGCGCTTTCTTCCTCGCAAGTGACTGCACTGTAGGGGATTTATGGAGCCGGCGCAAGACCCCGTGCATCATTTTGATTGCGGGGAATTCAGCCCGGCACTTGCAGATTGGGGATTTTTCGGGGCTCGTCGGGCGGCGGACGTGGATTCGTGGGGTGCTCTCCGGTGTGCCCCGTGTGTGCCCCGTGTGTCCGGACACGGCATGGATGGGGTGCTCCAAAATCGAGCGGGGACCGCATGGTCGTCCGTGCGTGTGCGACTGCCGTTTCTTGTGGAATACAGGGGGCTGACGGCAGTGGCGGGCGCCCTGGGTCGCTGCCTCGTTTGCGGGCCCTTGCGGGGATTCCGCCTCAAGTTCGCGGATTGGGCATCTTGCGGCGCCTCCGGGGACCGGGACGGGTGGATTCCCGGCGCGCGGCGTCCACATTGATACAGCATTGATGCGGCGTGCTCCGGTGTTGCGGAAAAACATGCGGCGCGCGCTGCCGGTGTCACGCGCGCTGGCGCCGGCTGGTGGAGGAAGCGGAAGCGTCGGTGGTGGGCGGGGCGCGTATCCGGGACGGTCGAACCGGCGGTCAATGCGGCGTTGTCGCCATGGATTCCGAGGACGGTACGGCGTAACGGCACGTCGAGCGCCCGACTCCCCTCGGAGCGCCCCGGGGCCTCGTGGTTGGCGCCCCGGGCCCCGCGACCGGCGCCGATCCCCCATGCGGCGCCTGCGGTCTCCGGGGCCGGGCCCCGAGGCCCAGGGTCAATGTCTCCGGGGTCCGGCATCCGGGGTCCGTGGATGCGATACCCGGGCCCCGGTGTCACGACAACGCCCATGACACGCGGCGGGTGCTCATGGGCGCCATGACGGGTGCTCCGATCCCCGTGGGCGCCACCGCCAGCGCTCCGGGTTCGCTGGCAGCGCCTGCATGTCTCCAGGGCCGGGCCCCGGTCCCGATGCCGGGCCCCGGGGTTCCACGGCAGGGCCCGTGGCTATGGAGGTCGACAGGCGGCCATGCCAGGATCGGGCGACGATGACGGGAGGCGGATGTGTCGGAGAAGGCCGAGATCGGCAAAGACATTGCCGCTGCCGCGTTCCACGGCGGTGTCGTCGGATTCCATGGCGTTAGCCTCCACGGCGAGTGTCATGATAGTGCCGCCCGACGGCACCGGGCGATCAGCTGGAACCGCAAGGTGTAACGGTGGCGTAACGGTGGCGTTCACGGCGCCGACAGCCGTTCCAGTTCGGCCATGCGCAGGATCATCATCAGCGGCTCGCGGTCGGAGAACGGCCGGTAGCCGAACCGGATGTAAAATGCCGCCGCCCCCTCGTCGATGGCCTGCACGATGACCGCGCGGGCGCCGATCGTGCGGGACGCCGCGAGCGCCCGGCGCCCGGCATCGACGAGCAGGTCGGAGCCAAGCCGACGACCCCGGTAATTCTCGTCCACGGCGAGCTGGCCGAGGAGGATGACGGGGATCGGATCGGGCATGTTGCGGCCCATCCGGGACGACACCCGGCGCCGTTCCACGGCACTGGCGGCGAGACTGTAGAACCCGGCCACGCGGTCGCCGTCGCAGGCAACATAGGTGCGCGCGCCGCCCCGGGCCTCGTTCAGCCGCGCCTTGCCCCGGAGCCAGGCGTCAAGGACGGGAACGCCCGAGGAGAACGGTGAAAGGTCATGGCGGGGCGCGAGCGGTTCGGGCGGGCCTAGCGGTCCCACTGCGGCCTGCGCGCATAACGCGCCTTTACGACAGGGTCCGGCTTCACCGGCGCATCGAGCGCGGCGACGAAGTCGTCCCACGCCTCGTCGTCCAGCGCGATGACGGGGCGCTCGTTGAGGGTCTCGATCGCCGCCGCCTCGCTCGACCGCAGCACGAACTCGGTGCGGCTGACGCCCCGGATCGCCGCCGCGCGGTCGATGACGGCCAAGCGTTCGCGGGACGTGCGCAGGTTCACCTGGGGCATGGCGGTCTCCTTCCGGTGGATCGCAGGCAGCGACAGTGTGAATATAGCAATTGTGTAGAAAGCCGGCAATGCGCAGCCCGTTCGCAGATGACGCCGGGCCGGCTGCGCAGCAGGAACGGCCGGGGGGCAGCAGGTCCGATCCGGGGCTATGCCGGCGCCTCAAGCCTCCGGCGCAGCAGCATCGGGCCATAGCGGCAATCACCGACATCTTCGAAGGCATGCGCACGGCTGCAATCGCCGGGGGAGAGCTCTTGATTGTCCGGGAAGAGGCTCTGGAGAGAGCGTTCAGGAACGCCAGTGTGACCGACCGGTCGTTGCAGGTAATGCTGTCGGAAATCGGACAGGCACGGACAGCATTGCGCCATGTGCATCTGGCGGCACATCTGAAGACGCTTCCGCTGCTCACCGGTGACCAGATCGCGCGGTACAACATCCTGCGCGGGTATGCTGGCGATCCCTGCGCAAACCCGCCCGAGGGGCATGACGCAAGCATGTGGCGCAAGCACAATGGCTGCGACTGACTTCGCTATCGGTCGGGGCAGAACCCGGGACGTCAACGACCTTGCCCCGCACCAGCGCCCCGTCCGTTTCGTCGATCACGGCATCGACAGGTCGGCCCAACCCGGACCTTGACGTGGGCTCCAGACACCGTGTCCTCCCTTGCCATGCGGATGGCGAGCGCCTCGGCGGCCTTGAGCACGGCGATGGCGTCCTCGGAGAGGCCGGGCACGGTGCGCAGCCGGTCCGGCTGCGAGCGCGCGCGGCGCGGCGCCGAAGCGTTCGACCAGGCCGGCGGCAAGCGCGGCGTGGACGCGGCGCAGGGCGACGCGGTCGCAGTCGGGATCGGCGCAGAGCCTGCCGACGGGGCGGGATCGGGCAGGTGTTCGAGGATGCGTCGGCCCCCGCGCCGGACGGCAGGCGAGGGGTCATACCAACGGCGGCGATTTAGAGCGCATCCGTTTTAGTTTGAACCGTATCCTGCGTTTTGGATGTAGTTCTGGCATTCGTTGGGTTGGATGGTGTCGATGAGTTGTCCGAGGTGTTGCCAGGCGCCTGCCCTTCTCCGCCCAGCCGCGCAGCGGGGCCATGTCGGTCTTGATCCAGGTTTCGTCCACGAACACCAGGCGTTCCGCCGCCAGCCGGCTTTTGAGCGCCTGCCACCGCGCCCGCTTGCGGGCCACCCTGTCGCGCGTCTGCTCAAGGGCGAACAGGTTTTTTAAAGCGCAGCCCCTCGCGCCTGAGGAACCGCCAGATCGTGTCGCGGCACACCGCGATCCCTTCCGCCGCCAGCAGATCCTGCAGCCGGTTGATCGTCAGGTGCGGCGTCTCTCCGACCAGTCTGCGGACCAGACCCCGGTGCGGCACCAGAACATGCCGCCGCCACCCGCCGATCCGGTCCGGCGCCACGCTGCCCGTCGCCCGCCACCGCGCAACCCATTTCGGGACCGAGGACACGCTGACGTCGTAACGCGCCGCGACCGAGCGGATCGGCTCGCCCGCCAGATGGGCGCGCACTACCCGCTCGCGAAGATCGTTCGAATGAGCTCGGGGCATCCGTGCTGGCCTCCTTCACCAGTGACCAGGTTGGATCACATCCCAAACCGAATCGGAAACCCCCAATCGATTCAATCTACTACGGATACGCTCTAGAATGACAGCTCGTGGCGGATCGGCCCGACACTTTGCGCGCGGGCCGCTTCGGACGTGAAGCCGAAGACGCGATTGAACGCCGGCGTCGCTGGCTGATGCGCCAAGGCCTGGAGAAGGAGCGCGACGGCCGGACCGTCTATGCGGACTAACCGGTCGTTCTGTGGAGCCAAATGGATGCCTGCCCTATCCGGAAGCTGCCATAAAGCTTCATGATCATCGTCTGCGGGACGTATCCAATATTACGCTCAGATGCGGCTTTTGGGACCGTTGAGAGCGTAACTCATGGATCAAAAGGTGGCACGTCCCCAAGACGGACGATGAAGGTTGGGTCACTGTAGTTGCCGAGTTCGACATCAACTTCGATCGAGAATGCATCCGCGCCAGCGTATGAGCCACCGTCAAACATCCGTTGTGCGCGCATTTCCGCTTCGGCCGAAGACTTACACTCAATCGCAGATGTTTCGACAAGCACCAGCTGCTTCGCCACCCCTTTGCCACGTTCAGCATGTCGGTATGTCTGACATATGTAGCGTTTACTGGCCGTCATTAAGCGATTGCCCCCCTCATTGGATGCTCGGTAAAGCACCTCTGCCGGGTAATCCACACCGGGCGACGGCGACAGCAATTACGTCCACGATCAACGTGTTTGGTGCAGCAATGCGTCAATCCTGAAAAGCAAACCTCGTTGGTTTACTTGGCCTTTCTTTCCCCGAGAACAGGCGCCCTCTTGCCTTTGTTTAAGTCTGCGGTCGCCAGCACTTTTTCTTTGATTTTCTTGGGTTTTTTGGTCTCGCGGTTTCCGCGTCTCTTATCGCCTTTGGACATCCGATTTCCTCTCTAGTGAACCAGTTCGCTCGTTCGGTAATCGGGCAACAGGATTCTGCCGCCCACTTCGATTGGTTATCTGAAATTCGCCGACAAGGGCTGGCTGCCGACGGCATTGGCGTTCATCCGATCAGTATTTCTCCACCCAGACCGTTCTCTGTGTGGTCAGGAGTTTCGCTTCCTGTTGCCAGGCCATTGTCAGCAATTGTCAGAATCATTGCCTCGTAAGTCATGTCGAGGTTAAGCAGACAGCAGCGATAGAAATAACCTCCGCGCAGGCCAGGCATCAGGTTCGCTTCAATGAAATTCGGCACGTTTGCGTAGCTCATCTTGATGTCGATGCGTCCCAACGACTTGCCGCCCAGGGCCCGGAATGCCGCCTTGGCGAGGGTACCAAGCTGCAGGCGCGTCGCCGCGTCTGTCACTGGCGCGACGGTTTCGGAGTCCTGCTTCTTGACATCATAGTCGAGAATACGGTCCCCGTTCCTGTTCGGCGCGGCGATGATTTCTACGGGCATGGCGCGCAGTTTGCCGTTGCAGGCGTCCTCGAGTATGCCGACACTGTATTCCCGGCCAGACAGATAGGTCTCGACCAACGCCTGGGACATCTGGTTCTCATGGATATCCAGCACCTTGCGCCGGAAGCCATCAAAGTCGTGGACAACAGACTTGGCATCAACGCCGCGGCTGTCTCCGCCGGTTACGGGCTTTACAAAGAGTGGAAAGGGAAGAGGGATGGTGGCGGCGGTCGGGTGTTCGCCCGGTGCAGTGAGGAAAAACTCTGCCGTCGCGATATTGGCCGCGCTAACTAAATTCTTTGCGCGGGCCTTGTCGTGTTCGTTGTCCAGTGCCGATCTGCCCGATGCGATATAGGCGATTCCGTGCAGGTCGAGAAAATCGTTCAGCCAGAGGTCTTCGCCATCAAAAGTGAAGTATTTCACCCCCGAGAATACGAGGTCGGGCCGCCTAATCGCCATCCGCTCGAGATCGCGACGTGTCCGGATTTGGGTGATGGTGACGAGTTGATAACGGTCGGAAAGGATCTTGTGAACCAGCGCTTCGTCGATCTCGATCCCGACATTCTTTCGATGCGCTGCTATGCCGGCGGGGTGGGGTGCGATGACGATTTCGATCATCTCGTCGCGTTTGCTTGCGAACGCACGCCTTTCGTCGAGAGCAAGAGGCAAGCCACCCAGTCGGTGTCGCGTGTGCTCGGTCCGTGAACGGGTACCGTTCAGCGTATTCGTTACGTCCACAACCGAATTGCTCAATGCCGCTCCTTTAAGCACCCATGGGCACGGCAGCCCAGGAGCCGCAAAGCGTTCCGAGGCCAGCTTGGGCTGCTCAGTTCGTTTCGATGAGTCGATTTGGCAACGTTGAATTTGAATTCAACTCTAGCCAGAATCCCATAGGTAACATAATCGGCGAAAGATAGATACAACGTCCGGCGCGACCGCCCCTGCAGAATCAGCGGTCAGCTTGCAGATCGGCTACCGGCTCGGGGTCTCGGAATGCCGCGCCTGCCGGGTGCTGGGGCAGCACCGCTCGACCCAGCGCCGCATCCCGCGCGGCCGCGACGACGAGGACCGCCTGGTCGCGGACATGATCGAGCTGGCCCGCCAGTATGGCCGCTACGGATACCGGCGGATCGCGGTCCTGCTGCGCGACGCCGGCTGGCCCCGGCCCGGCTGGCCGGACTCCGCGCGGCGCATGGCGCGGAGAAGAGGGATGGAACGGCAGGGGCGCTCCGGAACCGGGTTGTCGGGTCGGGGGCCTCAGGCCGGCGGGCGGGCGGCAATCAGTTCGGCGCGATCGGCTCGACGCAGCGCGGGTCTTCGTGGGCCGCCCGGTTGACCAGCATGCTCACCGGATGGGCGGTCATGTCGTCCGACGGACAGGGCGCGAGCGGCACGTCTTCGCCCGCGAGCCATGGATCCCAGGCGTTCGGCGGCAGGATGACCGGCATGCGGCCGTGGACCGGCGCCACCGTATCATTGGCGGCAGTGGTGAGGATGGTACAGGTCTCGATGGCATCGCCGGGGCGGCGTTCGGCGAGCGATCCCGTGAGCGCGGCCCCCGCCGGAATCTGCCAGCGCTCCCACAGGCCGGCGAAGGCGAAGGGCGCGCTGTGCTTGAGCGCGAACAGCCAGGGCTGGCGGGTTCGGCGCTGCCACTCATAGAACCCGTCGGCCGGGACCAGGCAGCGCCGATGGCGGAAGGGCGTGCCCTTCCGCGCGGTCTATTCCACCACCAAGGCGGCGGTGATCGGATTGACGCGAGCGGTCGCGGCGGACACCATCTCCTCAGGCGTGCGCTGCAACGCCATTGCGCCCGGCACGGTGCAGTCGCCGTCGCTGGACGAGCGCATCGCCGCCTTCGACGATCCCGTGCAGGCGCGCCGGGATTTCATCGCCCGCCAGCCGCTCGGCCGCCTCGGCACGCCGGAAGAGATCGCCGCGCTCGCCGTCCATCTCGCCGCCGACGAAAGCGCCTACACCACCGGTGCCGTCTTCATCGCCGACGGCGGTATCACGCTGTAGGGCAGCGTTTCGCATCGCATGCCCCGTCTGTTCCGGTGCTGGACTCGGTTCCGGCCGTTACCTACTGTGAATGGCGGCCTGAGCGATGGAGCAACGGAGCGCTTCGGCAGTCGCCGCTTTACTACGGGAGGAAGAGAAATGTCTGTGTTCAAGTCAATGACGCTGGGCTGTATGGCGGTCGCGGCGTCGTTCCTGACGAGCGCCGCGATGGCGCCGGCCGGCGCAACGACGCTGATCGGCGCGGTGCAGTTCGACGAGAGCCACGCTTTCACCAAGGCACTGCGCAAATTCGAGCAAGAAGCGTCCGCCTGCTCGAACGGCTCGCTGGAATTCGATCTGCATCTGAACTCGGAGCTCGGTCTCGAGAAGGACTATTTCGAGAATATGAGCCAAGGCATCGCGGTAGATTACGCCATCGTCGCGCCGTCGCACATGTCGACCTTCAGTGCCAAGGCGCCGCTGATGGATATGCCGTTCCTGTTCCGCGATCTCGACCACTGGAACAAGGTGATGGAGGCCGACGCGCTGGCGCCATTGGCCGGTGATGTGCTCGAGACGGCAAGTGTGCGGCTGATCGGCTATGCCGGCGGTGGCACCCGGCAGTTGATCGTGAACCGCCCGGTCACGAACATGTCCGAACTCAAGGGCCTGCCGATGCGCGTGATGGGCGCGCCGATCCAGACTCGAATCTTCGAGGCGATCAGCGCACATCCCTCGGTAATCGCCTATGCCGAGGTCTATAACGCCATCCAGACCGGCGTGATCGACGGAGCCGAGAACGAAGCCGCCGGCATCGAGCAGATGAAGTTCTACGAAGTCGGGCCGCATATCTCGCTGACCGCGCACGCGATCACCGTGCGTCCGCTCGCCTTCTCCGAAGCGACCTTCCAGCGGCTGAGCGCCGATGAGCAGGCTTGCGTGCTCAAGGCCGGCAAGATCGCCGGCAAGTATGGCCGCGACATCGAATCGAGCCAGGACAGCGCCAAGCTGAAGGCTATGGAGGACGCCGGGCTGCTGAAGACCCATGTCTTCGCCGAGCGCGACATGCTGCTGGAGCTTGCCGGTCCGGTGAAGCGCGCCTATGCCGAGGAACTGGGGGCGGTCGACGTGCTTGAGGCCATCGAGGCAGTCCAGTAACGTCGAGCCGAACGGCGGGGCCGTCCGGCCCCGCCTGTCGGACCCTCCCGACCTGCACCTGAACCCGGGAGGTGCGTATGCGCAAATTCCTGGGCGCTTACTACCGTCTGCTCAGGATTCTGCTGACCGTGCTGATGGCCGTGCTGATCGTGCCGGTCGCGATGCAGATCCTTAGCCGCTACACCGGCATCATCCCGCGCTTCATCTGGACCGAGGAGATCGCGCGCTTCTGCTTTGTCTGGATCATCCTGATCGGCGCGATGATCGCGGTGCGCGACGGCACCCATTTCGATGTCGATGTCCTGCCGCACAGCTCCAACCCGCTGGTCGAGCTGATCATGAAGCTGCTCGGCCATACGGCGGTATTCGCCGTCGCCCTGACCTTCATGATCTACGGTTACGATTTCGCCATTCTCGGTTCGCGCCAGCACTCGGAAATCGCCGGTCTGCCCATGCTCTCGATCTACATCGCCTGGCCGATCGCCGGCGTGACCTGGGCGATGTTCCTGATCGAGAGGATCTGGGACCTCATTCGCGACTACCGCGCCGGGAGCGCCCATGGCGCCGGGTGAAGTTGCCGCCATCCTGTTCGGCGTCTTTGCTGTCCTGGTGATCCTGCGCGTGCCGGTGGCATTCGCGCTGGGGCTCGCGGTTGTGCCGGTCTTCTTCATCGAGGAACGGCTGACCCCGGTGCTGCTCTTGCGCGAGATGTTCAAGAGCTACAACGCCTTCGTTCTCCTGGCGGTGCCCTTCTTCCTGCTGGCGGCCAACCTGATGAACGCGGCCGGCATCACCGACCGGCTGATCCGGCTGGCGCGCGCCATGGTCGGGCATCTGCCGGGCGGGCTCGGCCATGTCAATGTCGTGGTCTCGATGCTCTTTGCCGGCATATCGGGGTCGTCGACGGCGGATGCGGCGGGGATCGGATCGCTCTTGATCCCGCAGATGAAGAAGCAGGGCTATGACGCGCCCTTCGCGGTGGCGATTACGGCATGCTCCTCCGTAATGGGCGTCATCATTCCACCCTCGATTCTCATGGTCGTCTGGGGCGGGCTGATGTCGGTCTCGATCGGCGGGCTCTTCCTGGCGGGCGTCGTGCCGGGCGTACTGATTGCAGGCTCCCAGATGCTGACGGTGTATATCTACGCTAGGCGCCGGGGCTATCCAGTTTACGCCCGTTCCACCCTCATCGAGCTTATGGTGGCTGCGGCAAGCGCGTCGCTGGCGCTGATGACGCCCCTGATTATCGTCGGCGGAATTGTCGGCGGTTTCTTCACGCCGACCGAGGCCTCCGTGGTGGCGGTGGTCTATTCGCTTATCCTCGGCACCGTAATTTACCGCTCGGTCGCGCTGCCGGCGCTGCCGGGCATTCTCTATGACAGCGCCCGGTTCGCTGCGATCTCGCTGTTCTGCATCGGCACCGCCTCGGCCTTCGGCTGGTGCCTGGCGTTTTTCAAGATCCCGGCCGCACTTGTCGGTCAGATCGAGGCGATGGGGCTCGGGCTGATCGGCACCGGGGTGATGTGCGCGCTTGCTTTCCTGATCATCGGTATGTTCATCGACGCGATCCCGGCGATCATCATCCTGGGCACGGTGCTGTTCCCGGTGACCCAGCATGTCGGCATGCACCCGATCCACTTCGCGATCATCGGCGTCATCAGCCTGGCCTTCGGGCTCGTCACCCCGCCCTACGGGCTCTGCCTGCTGATCGCCGCCGCCATCGGGCGGATCCGGGTGATCGACGCGCTCAGGGACGTCGCGATCATCCTGTTACCCATGATCTTCGTGCTCGGTATCGTGATCGCCCTTCCCGATGCGATCCTGTCCTTGCCGCGCTGGGTTATGCCGAGATTCATCAATTGATACGCTACTGAGCAGGGAGCAGATCATGGAACGCTACAAGATCGAGCCCCTCGCGGACGGATTCGGGGCCGAGGTCACCGGCCTCGACCTCGGCGCCGAGACCGGCGCGGACGAGATGGCTGCGCTGCGTCGGCGGTTTCACGACAGCCAGCTCATGGTGATCCGCAACCAGAAGATCGAACCTCGGCGCTTCCTGTGGTTCGCCCGGCATTTCGGACGCCCGCAACCGCATATCGCCGCTCACCTGCGACACAAGGAGGTGCCCGAGATTCTGCCGCTTTCCAACATCTTCGTCGATGACAAGCCGACCGGGATCTTCGACGGCGCCGCGTTCTGGCATCAGGACATGGCTTATGAGGATGTGGCTTCCAACGCCACGATCGTCCATGCGATCAAGGTGCCGGACCGGGGCGGCGAGACGCTGTTCGCCGATATGCGGGCGGCCTATGACGCACTTGAGCCCGGGATACGCAAACGCATTGCCGGCCTGGTCGCGTGCCATCGCTACGGCAACCGCGCCGACGAGGACTACAACACCCGCACCAAGGCCATGGAATTGACAGCGGAGGAGCAAGAGCAGGTGCGTGACGTTTTTCACCAGCTGGTGCTCGCGCATCCGGTTACGGGTCGTCCCGCACTCTACGGCGCTGCGTCCACGTCGCGAGGCATTCGGGGTCTGGAGGATGCCGAGGCGCGCGCGCTGCTCGATGCGCTGGCCGAACATGCGTCGCAGGACCGCTTCGTCCACGTCCATCGTTACCGGGTCGGCGATATCGTGCTCTGGGACAATTTCTCGCTGATGCATAAAGCCACGCTGATCGACCGCGCAAGCGGGCCGGGGACGCAGCGCTACCTGCACCGGATCAGTACCAAGGACTTACCGGCGACAGCCTGATACCCTCGCGAACGGATCCGCCGCTGCCGCGCTGGTAAAGGCCTGACAGGTCGTGCGCAGCGTCCCGTCGTCAGCCGTGTAATGAACCAGCCCCACCCCCATCACCGATGCGATCTCGACCAGCGGAAACTCACGGCCCTGAGGCGGATGAAACGGGTGTGTTATCCGGACGAACCGCCGTTCGACGTATCCAAGGGGTGCATTTGAAGGCCCAGTCCCATGATGGCGCTGATGGCCTGCCCGACCCGTTCGGCGGCCGCCTCAACCTCGCGGTCGCCGACATGCGCGTAGCGCATGGTCATGCGGATGTCGCTGTGCCCGAGCAGTCGGGCGGTGACGGTCAAGGGCACGCCGTTGAGCACGGCCTGGCTGGCTACCGTGTGGCGCAGGTCGTGAAGGCGGACATCCTCGATACCTGCCTCGCGCCTTATGGCATACCAAAGAGAAGGATCACGGGCCCGGGGCCGGGAGGAGTCGCTGGCGGAGGGGAACACCCAAGCGCTATCCTGCTGCTTCTCCATGCGGCGTTCCAGGATTTGCTGCGCTTCGGCATTCAGCATGACAGTCTTGGGGCCAGTCTTGCTGTCGCGGAGCTGGAGCCGGTCGCCTCTTACCTCGTCCCGGCCAAGGCGGACAATCTCGCTCCTGCGGCAGCCGGTCAGCAACAGCAGGCGGACGATGTCGGCCTGCTGCGCCTGCGAGGCCGTCCCCTGCGCATACCGGTCCAGCACACGGTGAACGCGGGTGATTTCCTCGCGGGACAGGAAACGGGTAAGCTTTGGCTCCGGATTGCGCCGGATGCCGCGCACCGGATTGATACCGATATGGCCGCAGACGATGGCATGGTTGAGTATCTGCCGTAGCAGGCCCAACACCTTGTTGGCTCCTCCGGGGGCGGTCCTGCTGTAGTCCTCGAACCAGCGGAGCACCATGCTACGGGTAATTCTGTCGAGACGCCGGGAGCCGAACGCTGGCAGCAGCTGACGTTTCAGCGGGCTACGGACCCCCCTCTGCGTCGTCGGCTTGCAACGGTCCAGGCAAGCCGTCTTCCAGGACCCGGCGACGAAGTCCCGGAACAGCAGCGGCGCAGCTTCATGTGGACGCTCATCCGTTTCGACCGCGTCGGACGCCACCACAAGACAGGCGCGACGCACTTCCTCCACCTTGCGCAGCAGCGCCGGGCCGAAGGATGTCTTTTTCACGCCCCTGTCCGTTTTTCGATGGTAGACGAAGGTCCGGCTGCCGGAAGGGCGCACGCGCACGGCGAGCCCGGCAACCCGGCTGTCCCAGACCGCGTATTCGCGCGCCGCCGGGCGGAGCCTTGCGATGCCGGCGTCGGTCAATCTCCTGCGCTTCGGCACAACTCAGCCCTTTCCGAGAATGGCGGCGAGGACGTCGGTGGCCTCACGGACGGAACGGTCGGACAAATGCGTGTATTTCAGCGTCGTTCGCATGTCGTTGTGGCCGAGCAGTCGCCCCGTCGTCGCGACGCTCTCGCCCCGCATGACGGCGATGCTGGCGTATGTGTGACGGAGGTCGTGAATCCGGACGTCGGCGGTCCCCGCTTCCTCCCGAACCCGGCCCCAGAAGGTCTCGAAGACGACCGGGGAGAGCGGACCGTTGAGCCGTGGAGAGGGGAAGACCCATTTGCCCAGACATGGAAGCCCGTCGAAGATGTCCCGGGCGGGCGAGGACAGCCACACGGTCCGTGGGCCCGTCTTGCTGTCGCGCAAGAAAAGGCGTTCCTCCCGGTAGTCGGACCAGGCGAGCGTCAGGATTTCGCTTTTGCGGCAACCGGTCAGCAGCAGCAGACGGATGAACGCGACATGACCCGGATTCCGGGCCTCGTGGCTGTCGAGAACCTTTGCGAGCCTGCGAAGTTCGGCCTCCGACAGGAAGCGTTCGCGCCCCTTGCGCCGGTAGCGGCGGATGCCGGCGCAGGGATTGCTCCCCTCCGGGCGGTAGCCGTAGAGTTCGGCTTGGCGCATGATGACGGAGAGGATCGGCGCGGATCGGTCGGCCGCTGCGGGCGTCGCGCGCAGGGAGGCGAACCAGCGCTGGACGTCGTGCTTCGTGATGTCGGCGATGTTCCGACCCTGGAACCGAGGCAGGATCGTGCTCCGGAGATATTTCCGGTTGACCGTCATGGTCCGTGGTTTCCAGCTGCGCCCGTAACGGTCGAAGACCTCTCCGGCGACGGCCTCGAAGAGTCTTCCTTCCGGCGGGCAGGGCGGTTCGTCACGCCGGATCGCGGCCAGCAGTTCGGTGGCGCGTCGCCGGGCTTCCTGAAGGCCGATGCTGTCTGCGTCACCGACGGTCTTCCAGAGGCGCCGGCCCTCATGCTGGCTTTGAACGAAGAAGCGCTTGCGGCCCGAGGGCAGGACGCGGACGCCGAAGCCCTTCAGGCTCGCATCGCGGACATCGTATGGTATCTTGCGCGCCTTCAAGGTATCGATACGGCTCTCCGAGAGGCGGACACTGGACATGGATATTCCTCCTGCGTTCTGTTGCAGGCGGGGGAAAATGCAGTTGCATTTCTGCCCCGAACTGCAAATTGCACGAGGAAAAACATGCGCTATATCAGTAGCTTAGCATCGCAGATGCGTGTATCCGGTGTTCCCTTCGCTGCAACCGACGATGACGAGGAAAGGAACTCGATCCGATGGATTTGCGTATGGCCGGGAAGACCGTGCTTATCACCGGCGCCTCGAAAGGCATCGGGCTCGCTTGCGCTGAACTCTTCGCAGAGGAAGGCTGCCACCTGCATCTGGTGGCGCGCACCGGGGCCGACCTCGAACGCGCGCGCGACGGCATACGCAGCCGGCACAATGTCGCGGTGGCGATCCATCCGCTCGACCTCTCGGACGGCGGCAATGTCAAGCGCCTGGTCGCCGAGACGGGCGCGGGGCTCGACATCGTCGTCAACAATGCAGGCGCCATACCCGGCGGCCCGATCCACATGATCGACGAGGCGCGCTGGCGCGAGGCCTGGGACCTCAAGGTGTTCGGCTATATCAATATGTGCCGGGAGCTCTATCCGGTCTTCAAGGAGAAGGGCGCGGGCGTGATCGTGAATGTCGTCGGCACCGGCGGCGAGCGGCCGAGTGCGGGCTATATCGCCGGGGCGGGCGGCAATGCGGGGCTCATCGCCTTCACCCGCGCGCTCGGCGGCCAGAGCCCCGATGACGGCTTCCGCATCGTCGGCGTCAATCCAGGCCCGATCCTGACCGAGCGCCTGACCACGATCATGCGCGCGCAGGCGCTCGACCGGTTCGGCGACGAAGAGCGCTGGCAGGAGTGCATGCCAACCAACCCGCCGCCCGGCGAGTCCGAGGACTGTGCCGACCTCGTCGTCTTCCTCGCCTCGGAGCGCGCGAAGCATATCTCCGGCACGGTCGTCACCATCGACGGCGGCGCCGTATCCCGCTAGGAGCCCCATCGCGACATGAGCAGCAAACTTGAGTTCTTCTTCGACGTCTCCAGCCCGTGGACCTATCTCGCCTTCCACCGCATCGAGGCGTTCTGCGCCGAGCTGGAGCTCGACCTGGTCTGGAAGCCCTTCCTGGTGGGCGGCGTGTTCAACAAGGTCAATCCGAGCGTCTATCAGCGCCGCGAGAACCCGGTCCCGCCCAAGGACGCCTATTACCGCAAGGACATGGACGACTGGGCGCGCTATGAGGGCATCGTGATCGGCAAGCCCACGGTCTTTCCGGTGAACTCGGTCAAGGCCATGCGCGGCTGCTTCCACGCCATAGACGAGGGCAAGGTGTCCGCCTTTGCGCGCGGCTGCTTCGAGGCCTATTGGCGCGACGACCGCGATATCGCCCGGGAGGATGTGCTGGCGGAGGTCGTCGAGGCGGCAGGGCTCGACAAGCAGCGCTTCTTCGCCGCCATCGCCGATCCGGAACTCAAGCAAAAGCTGTTCGACACGACCGACGAGCTGATCGAGCGCGGCGGCTTCGGCTCGCCAACCTTCTTCCTCGATCGCGACGACATGTATTTCGGCAATGACCGCCTGGAGCTGATCCGCGCGGCAGTGGAAAGGAAACGTCATGGCTGAAATTGCGCCCACCGCCGAGGAGACCGCGCTCAGGGAGGCCGCGCGCCGCGTGCTGCCGGCCGGCGGCTTCGGCAATGTGCCCTTCGAGACTGTCATCCGCTCCGGGCAGGGCAGCCATGTCTGGGATGTGTCCGGCAATGAATATATCGACTACCTGCTCGGCTCCGGGCCGATGCTGGCGGGGCATTGCCATCCGGAGGTCGTGGAGGCGGTGAGGGAGCAGGTCGGGCGCGGCTCGACCTTCTTCGCCAATAATGAGCACGGCATCCGGCTTGCCGAGACCGTGACCGAGCGCGTCCCCTGCGCCGAGAAGGTGCGCTTCGTCTCCAGTGGAACCGAGGCCACTTTCTACGCCATGCGGATCGCGCGCGCCTTCCGGGGGCGCGACAGGATCCTGAAATTCGAGGGCGGCTTCCACGGCATGAACGACTATGCGCTCATGTCGATGGCGCCGAAGCGGCCGGGCAATTTCCCGCAGGCGGCCCCGGACAGCGCCGGCATTCCGGTGTCTGTGCGCGACGAGGTGCTGATCGCGCCTTTCAATGACGCCGAAACGGCGGTGCAGCTGATCCGTGACCATGCCGACGAGCTGGCGGCCGTCATCGTCGAGCCCTTCCAGCGACTGATCCCGCCGAATCCGGGCTTCCTGGAGGCGCTGCGCGAGGTCACGCAGGAAACCGGCGTCGTGCTGATCTTCGACGAGGTGGTGACCGGCTTCCGCTTCGCGCGCGGCGGCGCGCAGGAGCGCTACGGCGTGACGCCAGACCTGTGCTCGCTCGGCAAGGTGGTGGGCGGCGGCTATCCGCTCGCAGCCGTCGCCGGGTGCGACGGCATCATGGCGCATTTCGACGCCGGGCGCGTGGAAGGCGAACGTTTCGCGCAGCAGATCGGCACGCTCAGCGGCAATCCGGTCGCCGCCGTCGCCGGCCTCAAGACGCTGGAGGTGCTGGACCGGCCCGGCGTCTATGAGCGCCATGAGCAGATCGGCCAGGCGCTCATAGACGGGCTGGAGACGCTGCTGGAGGAGAGCGGCCACGAGGGCCAGGTTCTGGGCTCGCCGCCCATGTTCGATGTCATCTTCGCCGGCGGTGATGTCTCCGACTACCGCGCCACCATGCGCGGCGATGCGGAGAAGACGAACGCCTTCAATGCCGGGCTGCGCGCCCGCGGCATCTTCAAGGGGCAGAGCAAATTCTACCTCTCCGTGGTGCATAGCGACGAGGACATTGCGGACACGCTCGACGCCGCGCGTGAGTCGCTCAGGGAGCTGTCCTAGCCTCGCGCGCCCTGATGCGGGCCCAGTCGTCGCGGAGTCCGACCGTGCGGTTGAAGCCGCCCTCGGGGTCGGCGGCGAAGTATCCGAGGCGCTCGAACTGCACCGGCCTGCCGGGTTCCAGCCCCGCCAGGCCGGGTTCGAGGCGGCAGTCCGCAAGGACCTCCAGCGAGTCGGGAGCGATGTCTTCCAGGTCGGCCGGCTCGTCGCAGGCGAAGAGCGGCCCATAGAGCCGGACCGGCGCGCGTTCGGCATGGGCGGCCGAGACCCAGTGGATCGTCGCCTTGACCTTGCGTCCGTCCGGCGCGCTGCCGCCGCGCGTTTCCGGGTCGTAGCGGCAACGTAGCTCCACGATCTCGCCGCTTTTGTCCTTCACCGCCTCCAGGCAGGTCAGGAAATAGGCGTAGCGCAGCCGCACCTCCCGGCCGGGCGCCAGGCGGAAGAACTTCCTCGGCGGGTCTTCCATGAAATCGTCGCGCTCGATCCACAGCTCGCGCGAGAAGGGCAGCTTGCGGGTGCCTGCTTCCGGGTCGCCAGGATTGTTGGCGGCCTCCAGCCACTCCGTTTCGCCCTCGGGATAGTTCTCGATCACCACCTTCAGGGGCCGCAGCACGGCCATGCGCCGCTCGGCGCTGCGGTTCAGCTCTTCGCGCACGCAATGGTCGAGCAGCGCCGTTTCCACCCGGCCGGCGCTTTTCGAGATCGCAAGGCGGGAGACGAAATCGCGCACGGCTGCCGCCGGCACGCCCCGCCGGCGGAGCCCCCGCAGCGTCGGCATGCGCGGGTCGTCCCAGCCTGCGACATGGCCCTCCTGCACCAGGCGGGTGAGCGCGCGCTTCGAGAGGATCGTCCCGGTCATATCGAGCCGGGCAAACTCGTACTGGCGCGGGCGCGATGCCGCCGGCACACGCTCCAGCAGCCAGTCATAGAGCGGGCGGTGGTCGGCGAATTCGAGTGTGCAGAGCGAGTGTGTCACGCCCTCTATGGCGTCCGACTGGCCATGCGCATAGTCATAGGTCGGGTAGAGGCACCAAGCGCTACCGGTGCGGGGATGCGCATGGTCGAGTATGCGGTAGAGCACGGGGTCGCGCATGTTCATATTGCCCGACGCCATATCGATCCGCGCGCGCAGCACATGGCTTCCGGGCGTAAACTCGCCGGCTCTCATCCGGCGCAGCAGGTCGAGGCTCTCCGCTGCCGGCCGGTCGCGCCAGGGGCTCGGCCGGCCGGGTTCGGTCAGCGTCCCGCGGCTCGCCCGGATCTCCTCCGCCGACTGTTCATCGACATAGGCATGGCCCGTCTCGACCAGGTGCTCGGCCCATTCGTAGAGCGTGTCGAAATAGTCCGAGGCATGGACCGGCTCACCGGCCCACTCGAAACCGAGCCAGCGCACATCCTCGCGGATGGCGTCGATATAGGCCTGCTTCTCCTTGGCCGGATTGGTGTCGTCGAAGCGCAGATTGCAATGCCCGCCGAACTCCGCCGCCACGCCGAAATTGAGGCAGATCGACTTTGCGTGGCCGATATGCAGGAAGCCATTGGGCTCCGGCGGGAAGCGGGTAATGACCGACTCGACCTTGCCTTCCGCCAGGTCAGCGCGGATGCGGCTGCGGATGAAGTCGCCGCCCTTGGGCGCGTCCATGGGATAGGCGCTCCCTTATCAGAAGGAGGCGGCGGCGCGCGCGACGGCGCGGCGGCGCGCGCAGACCCCGGCGGCCGGCGCGTCGGAAAGGGGTCGGATCGAGAGCGTCATGGCCGGCAATCTAGCCGAGCGCCGGGCCGAACGGTAGGCGGTTTGGGATGGACTGTGGATTTGTCCAGATCCGGGCAAGCCTCCCGGACAGTCTTCGCCAGCGCCTCGTCCTCATCCGAACCCGTCTTGCCTTGGCGCCGGTCGGGCATAGCGGTTATATTGCAGGTATGAAGACGGCGGTATCGATTCCCGACGACATTTTCGAACGCGCCGAACGGCTGGCCTCGCAAAAAGGGCGGTCCCGAAGCCAGGTCTATGCGGCCGCGCTCGACGAATATCTTGCGCGCCACGTCCATGACGAGGTTACGGACGCAATGAACCGTGTATGCGATGACGTTGGCGGGGACAGCGACCCCTTCCTCGCCGCCGCCGGCAGGCGGGTGCTCAATCGCGTCGAATGGTGATCTCCCAGGGCGATGTGTGCTGGGCAATGTGCTGTTGACGGCCAGCATGACGGGTTTGCCGAAAGACTCCGTTGCGAACGTGTCACAGATACTTGCGCTCGACCGGGCGCTTCTCGATGAACGTGTCGGCCGTATCGCGCCGGCGAAGACCGATTTGCTGTTCGCCGGCCTCGACATCGTCCTCGGTCGATAAGGCCGGGGCGGCCTCACCCGGTCGGGGTTGAGTCCGGAAGAACGGAAACGCCGGGCCCCTGGAGGCCCGGCGCCGGGTTTCGGGAAGGCGAGGCTGCTCAGGCCGCTTCGGCGATCTGCGGCCTGCCGGAAGCGATCTCGATCCGGCGCGGTCTCAGCGCCTCGGGAACCTCGCTCACTAGCTCGACCGCGAGCATGCCGTTCTCCAGCTTTGCGCCGGCAGCCTTCACATGCTCGGCGAGGCGGAAAGCGCGCCGGAACTGCCGGGCCGCGATGCCGCGATGCAGGAAGACGCGGCCTTCGTCCTGACTGCGGACCCTGCCGGCGATCACGAGCTCGTCGCCCTTCGCCTCGACGGAAAGGTCCTCCTCGCCAAAGCCGGCCACCGCCATTTCGATGCGGTAGGTGTGCTCACCGGTCTTGACGATGTTGCAGGGCGGATAGTGCTCCGCCGTCGCATCGGCGTTCATGACGCGGTCGAAATTCTTCATCAGCCGTTCGAAGCCGACGGTGGACCGCAGGAGAGGGGAGAAATCGAATGCCGTCATCGGTCATCCTCCTTGAGAAGCGATTGTCGATGTTTCAGGGGCCCGCCGACCGTCGGCCGGACCCGCCGTCCTCCGCCCCCGTTACCCGGCAAGCGTCGGACAACCTCCAGATGGGGATGCGCAGGGTGGATTCAAGAGGGTAGAGTGGCGGCAGATTTCCGAGAGAGGGAGACGGGGGATGGGCGGACGGCTCGAAGGCAGGACCGCGCTGGTGACGGGGGCGGGCTCCGGCATCGGCCGCGCGACGGCGCTGCTGCTGGCGCGGGAGGGGGCGCATGTCGTCGCGACCGATATCGACGGGGCCGCTGCGGCAAAGACAGCGGCGGGCGCCGAAGGGTCGGTTGCCGCGCTCGCCCATGATGTCACCGACGCCGGCGACTGGGAACGCGCGGTCGCGGCGGCCGTCGAGGCGCAGGACGGGCTTTCCATTCTGGTCAACAATGCCGGCATCGCGCCCAAGGCGACGATAGAACAGGAGACGCTGGAGGGCTGGCGGCGGGTCCATGAGGTCTGCCTCGACAGCGTCTATCTCGGCTGCCACGCGGCGCTGCCCGCCATGGCGGCGGGTGGCGGCTCCATCGTGAACATTTCGTCCGTGGCCGCGCTTCGGGGCGTTGCGGTCTATGCGGCCTATTGCTCCGCCAAGGCGGGCGTCCACATGGTCACCAAGACCATCGCGCTGCATTGCGGCCGGCGCGGCTACAACATACGCGCGAATTCGGTGCATCCGGGGCCGATCGACACACCGATCCTCGATCCGGACCGCGCGCGCTTCGGCCAGCGCGCCATCGACGCCCGCGCCGAGGCGATCCCGCTCGGCCGCATCGGCCGGCCCGAGGAGGTAGCGCAATGCGTGCTGTTCCTCGCGTCCGACGAGTCGAGCTTCGTCAACGGCACCGAACTCGTTGTGGACGGCGGCTTCTGCGCGAAATAGGGGGATTTGCCATGACCGGACGGATCGACGGCAAGATTGCGCTGATTACGGGCGGCGCCTCGGGGCTGGGAGCGGCGACGGCGGCGCTGTTCCTCAGCGAGGGCGCGCGCGTCGCGATTACCGATATCGACGAGGCGAAGGGCCGCGCGCTTGCGGCCGAGCTCGGGGCCGGCGCCGCCTTCATCCGCCACGATGTGACCGACGAATCAGCCTGGCAGGCGGCCGTGGCGGAGACGGTGGAACGCTTCGGCGGGCTCAACATCCTGGTGCAGAGCGCCGGCATCGGCCTCACCAAGCCCGTGACCGAGATCGAACTGGAGGAATGGCGGCTGGTGCATGCCATAGACCTCGACGGCGTGTTCCTCGGCTGCAAGCACGCCATCCCCGCCATCGCCGCCCATTGCCGGGAGACAGACGGCGCGGGCGCCATCGTCAACATCTCCTCGATTGCAGGCGTCATCGCCGGGCACAATATGGCGGCCTACAACTCCGCCAAGGCCGGGGTCCGCCACCTCTCCAAGTCGGTGGCGCTGCATTGCGCCCGGCAGGGCCTGCCGATCCGCTGCAACTCCGTGCATCCGACCTTCATCGATACGCCGATCCTGGACCGCTACAAGGAGCATTTCGGCACGGAAGAAGCGCTCAGGAAACTCGCCCGGCAGGTGCCCATCGGGCGCGTCGGGCGGGCGGAGGAGGTCGCCTACGCCATCCTTTACCTCGCCTCGGACGAAAGCAGCTTCACCACGGGCTCGGAGCTGTTCGTGGACGGCGGCATCGCCGCGATGTAAGGGCGCGGCCATGAGCCCCTGGCGCCTCTGGGGCGCGGTTATCGCGCCCTTCGGCCTCGGCTATTTCATGTCCTACCTGCTGCGCGCGGTGAACGCCGTGGTGGTGGAGGATCTGGAGCGCGATATCGGCGTGACGGCCGGGGGGCTCGGGCTGATTACGGCCGCCTATCTGTTCGCCTTCGGCGCCTTCCAGCTGCCGCTCGGCGTGCTGCTGGATCGGTTCGGGCCACGCCGGGTGCAGGCATGCCTGCTCATGGTATCGGCCGCCGGCTCGCTGCTGTTCGCCGCGGGCGGATCGACGGAGATGCTGGTCGCGGCCCGGTTGCTGATCGGGCTCGGCTTCGCCGGCGGGCTGATGGCGTCCTTCAAGGCTGTGGTGCTCTGGGCGCCGCCCGGTCGCGTGCCGCTGTTCAACTCGCTCGTCATGGTGTTTGGCGGCTTCGGGGTGCTGGCGGCGACGGAGCCTGCGCATATGGCCGTGGCGGCCTGGGGCTGGCGGGGCGTATTCGCGGGCCTCGGCGGGGTGGTTGCGCTTGCGGCCGCGGCGATTTTCCTGCTGGCGCCGCGTGAGCGGCCGAACATGCTGAGCACAGGCGGTTTCCGGACCCAGCTTGCCGGTATTGCCCATGTCTATCGGGACCGTGTGTTCTGGAGCCTCGCGCCCATGATCGCGGCAGCCTGCGGTGCCCATATCGCACTACAGACGCTCTGGGCCGCCCCCTGGCTGCGCGATGTGGGCGGCCTTGGACCCGAGCGGGTCGCCTCGACGCTCCTGCTGATGGCCGTCGCTTTCATTGTCGGCATCCTGCTGTCGGGCGCGCTCGGCGACTGGGCGAACCGGCGCGGCATCCCGCTGATGGCGGTGGTCGAGGTCATCGTCGCGGTTTTCGCCGCCTCGCTCTTCGCCATAGCGCTCGGCCTCTGGCCGCCCGCCACGGCGTTCTGGGCGGTGTTCGCCATGACCGGCCAGATGGCCATTCTCGCCTATGCCTATCTTTCGGCCTATTTCGGCGCCGTGCTGGCGGGCCGCGCCAATACCGCGCTCAACCTGTTGGTCTTTCTCGGCGCCTTCGCCATCCAGTATGCGGTCGGCGGCGCGCTCGACTTCTGGACGGCCGAGGACGGCCGCTATCCGGAAGAGGCCTACCGGGCGGCCTTCGGCAGCCTGCTCGCTCTCCAGCTTCTCGCCTGGGCCTGGTACCGCCTGTCGCGGCGGCGCACGGTCGGCTGACCGGAGGTTTCCGCGGAGTCACGGTCGGCGCTGCGCCTCTCCGCCGGCCCAGCGGATTGCGGCATGGGCGCAGGCGCCGAAGATCGCGAAGGCGGCGGTGAGCGGATAGATCGTGCCGTCGAAGCCGAGGCCGGCGACGGCGCCGAGCGGTATGGAGATGAAGGTGGCAAGCGACGAGACCACCGCCGATCCGACCCCGGCGATATGGCCGAGCGGCTCCATGGCGAGCGCATTGAGATTGCCGAACAGCAGCCCGATGCACAGAAACGCGGCCAGCATATAGGCAGTGAACAGCCAGAGCGGCGGCAGCCCGTCAAAGGCGAAGGCCGGCGCGAGCGCGAGCGTCGAGAGCAGCGCAATCGCCATGGTCGCCATGCCGGTGAGCCGCTGCATGCCGTATGTCACAACCAGGCGGCCGTTCGCCAGCGAGGCGCCGCCGATGGCGAGCACCAGCGCGGCAAAATAGGCCGGGAACAGCGCGCCGGTGCCGTAGGCGTCCTGGAAGATTTGCTGGGCGGAGCTCAGATAGGCGACGAACAGCGCGAACACGAAGCCCGTGGCGAGCGTATAGCCGAGCGCGGTCCGGATCCTCAGCACTTCCAGTACGGCCGCGCCGACGGCCCGCGGGGTGAACGGACGCCGGTGCGCGGGCGCCAGCGTCTCCGGCTGGCGAAGGCCGAACCACAGCAAGGCGACGGCGGCCGTGGCGAGGAAGACGGCGAAGATGGCGTGCCAGCCGCCGAGCCCCTGTATGCCCTGCCCAAGCGCCGGGGCGATGGCGGGAACGAGAATGAAGACAGCCATCGCGAAGGAGAGGATGCGCGCCATCCGGCGGCCTTCATAGAGGTCGCGCACCAGCGCCATGGTGACGACGCGCGGTCCCGCGGCCCCGAAGCCCTGCAGCACGCGGCCGGCAATCATCACCTCGAAGCTCGGCGCGAAGAGGCTGAGCAGGCATCCGGCCATGAACAGCAGGAGCCCGGCATGGATGGCGGGCCTGCGTCCGATACTGTCGGAGAGCGGGCCGAACACCATCTGCCCGAGCCCGAGCCCGAGGAACATGGCCGTGACCACGAATTGGGCATCGTTCCGGCGCGGCACCTCGAGATCGCGCCCAATGGCGGGCAGCGCCGGCAGCATCGCATCGGTCGCCAGCGCCACGATCGACACCAGCAGCGCAATGAGCGGTACGAATTCGCCGGGGGGAAGGTCTGGCCGCTTCGACATCGGCGCCGCCCTCAACCCGTTCGGTGAGCCACCGTCATCGGCCCGTTCAGGGCAGATAGGCGCCGCCGTTCACATGGATCGTCGCGCCGGTGATATAGGCGCTTTCCGGCTGGCAGAGATGCACGACGGTTTCCGCCACTTCCTCGGGGCGGCCCTGGCGCCCGACGGCGATGGGCACGGCGCTCGCCTGTTCGGGGCGCAGCCCGCCGGGGTCGCGCACCGTGTCAATCAGGCCGGGCACCACGCAATTGACGGTGATGCCGTCCGGGCCGAACTCCTTGGCAAGCCCCTTGGTGAAGCCGACCAGCCCTGCCTTGGCGGCCGTGACCTGTGTGCGCTCGGCCATGCCCATATGCGCCGAGACGCCGCCCATATTGACGATCCGCCCCCAGCCCTTCGCCTGCATGGCGGGCAGCACGGCGCGGGCGCAAAGATAGGCGCCTTCCAGAATCACCGCCTGCGCCTCGCGCCAGTCGGCGAGCGTCGATTGCAGGAAGGGGACATGGCGGCGGATGGCGGCGTTGTTGACCAGGATATCCACCGGGCTCGCCGCCGCCGCCATCGCCGCAACGGCGGCCTCATCGGTCACATCCGCCATATGCAGCGAGGCCGAGCCGCCCGCCGCCTCGACCGCCGCCACGACCGCGCGTGCGGCCGCCTCCGCCCGGCGGGTGTTGACGCAGACATGCGCACCCTCGCGCGCGAGTCGCAGGCAGATTTCGCGGCCGATATTGCGGCTGGCGCCGGTGACGAGGGCAGTCTTCCCGGAAAGCGGGCCGCCGGTCACTGGCATGCGAGGCATTCCTCGTAATCGACCCGGAGCACGGCTTCCGCCTGCCGCGCCACGCGCTTGCCGCCCACCGCCTCGGCGCGCTGCAGCGACTTCGAGCGGCAATAGTAGAGGCTCTTCAGGCCGCGCTTCCAGGCCATCATGTGCAGGCCGTGCAGGTCGCGCTTGTGGATGTCCGCCGGCAGGAAGAGATTGACCGACTGCGACTGGTCCACCATCGGCGCGCGCTCGGCCGCGAGGTCCACAAGCCAGCGCTGGTCGAGCTCGAATGCCGTCTTGAACACGGCCTTCTGGTCTTCGGTCAGGAAGTCGAGATGCTGCACCGAGCCCTCATTGACCGTGATCGAGGACCATGTTTCCTCGTCATTGCGGCCAACCGCCTCCAGCACCGCCTCCAGATAGCGGTTGCGGACCGCGAAGGAGCCGGAGAGCGTCTTGTGGGTATAAGCGTTGGCCGCAAGCGGCTCGATGCCGGGGGAAGCGCCGCCGCAGATGATCGAGATCGACGCCGTCGGCGCGATCGCGGTCTTGTTGGAGAAGCGCTCCGCCATGCCGAAATCGGCGGCGTCCGGGCAGGGGCCGCGCTCATCCGCCAGCCGCTTCGACGCGGCGTCGGTATCCGCCTGTATGCGCGAGAACATGCGCCGGTTCCAGACCGACGCCATGACCGATTCGAACGGCACGCCGAGGCTTTGCAGGAAACTGTGGAAGCCCATGACGCCCAGGCCCACCGAGCGCTCGCGCATCGCCGCATAGGCAGCCGAACGCATACTCTCCGGCGCATTGCGGATGAAGTCCGCAAGCACATTGTCGAGGAAGCGCATCACATCCTCGATGAAGCCGGGCGCGTTCTCCCATTCCAGATAGCGCTCGAGATTGAGCGAGGAGAGGCAACACACGGCCGTGCGCTCGCCGCCGCGGTGGTCCGGTCCGGTCGGCAGCACGATTTCCGCGCAGAGGTTCGAGGTCTTCACTTCCAGCCCCGCCAGCTTGTGGTGCTCGGGCCGGGCGCGGTTCACATGGTCGATGAAGATGAGATAGGGCTCGCCGGTCTCGATCCGCGCGGTGAGGATGCGGATCCAGAGGTCCCGGGCGCGGATGCGGCGCTGCACGCTGTGGTCGCGCGGGCTGATGAGCGCCCAGTCCTCGTCCGCCTCGACGGCGCGCATAAAGGCGTCCGGCACCAGCACGCCGTGATGCAGGTTGAGCGCCTTGCGGTTGGGGTCGCCGCCGGTCGGCCGGCGCAGCTCCACGAACTCCTCGATCTCCGGGTGGCTCGCCTGCATATAGACTGCCGCCGAGCCGCGCCGGAGGCTGCCCTGGCTGATGGCGAGCGTCAGCGAGTCCATCACCCGCACGAAGGGGATGACGCCCGAGGTGCGCCCGTTCTGGCCGACCTTCTCGCCGATGGAGCGCAAATTGCCCCAATAGCTGCCGATGCCACCGCCGCGCGCCGCCAGCCAGACATTCTCCGTCCAGAGGCCGACAATGCCCTCCAGGCTGTCGTCGGCTTCGTTCAGGAAGCAGGAGATCGGCAGGCCGCGCTTCGTGCCGCCATTGGACAGCACAGGCGTGGCCGGCATGAACCAGAGCTTCGATATGTAATCGTAGAGGCGCTGGGCGTGTGCGCTGTCATCGGCAAAATGGCCGGCGACGCGGGCGAACAGGTCCTGCCAGGACTCGCCCGGCATCAGGTAGCGGTCTTCCAGCGTCTCCCTGCCGAATTTCGTCAGCAGGTTGTCCCGACTGCGGTCGAGCGTAACACGGATGCCGCGCTCGTTCTGATAGACCTCATGAGCGGTAAGGCCGCGCAGCAGCGGCGCCGTGTCGTCCGCCGCGCGGTCCCGAAGCTCCAAGGCGCCTGCGCCGTCCATCATCCGCCTCCACACACAACCAGTGCGCAGCGTTTAGCCATTACCTACAACATCTTGTGGGTCATGGTCGCAATGCTCGAAACTTCAGTGTAACGGAAAGCCGGTCCGGATGCACACGAAAAAGTGAAGACCCCGCCCGCCCGGAGCGCTGGCGCGCGGTCTCTCCGGGCTGTAACTTAGCGCCGGGCGCCTCGGACAGAGGGGATTCCGGGCTATGCGAATTCGGGGACTTGCCGTTGCGGCGGCGCTGCTTGCCGGCGTGGCGTCGCCGGCAGCGGCGAACGGCATAGACGGCGCGAAGCTCTTCAAGCAGAAATGCACGACCTGCCACCGGCTTGATGAGACCGGCAAGAAGAAGGTCGGTCCCAATCTTTGGGGCGTGGTCGGCCGGCCTATCGCCTCGGCGCCGGGTTTCAAATATTCCAAGGGACTCGGCAAGCACAGGGACAAGACCTGGACCGAGGGGAATCTGGACGCCTGGCTGACCAAGCCGAGGGCGTTCGCAAAGGGCACGCGCATGGCGTTTCCGGGCTTCAGGAAGGCCGAGCAGCGCGCGGCCGTCATCGCTTATCTGAGGAGTGCGGTTGAATGAGGGCATTGCTGGCGGGCATTCTGGCGCTCGCTTGCGTTTCCGGCGCGCAGGCCGCAGCGCCGGAGCGCGTTCGCATCGCGGGCGAGGTCATCGACACATGGTGCTATGTCACCGAGATCATGTTCGCCGAGGGCACGGCCCACCACCAATGCGCGGTCTGGTGCGCGGTCGGTGGCATCCCGGTCTCCATCAAGGGCGATGACGGGACGGTCTATATGGTGCTCCGCATCGAGGACGAGGACCCGGTGGACAATCCGCGCATCATCGACATCCAGTCCCATCGGGTGACGGTGGACGGCGACCTCTACAAGCGCGACGGCGTGAACTATCTGATCGTGACGCAGGTCGCCGAGGATGGCGGCGTCGTCAACCTGACCCATGACGAATACGGCATCATGCCGTTCGGGGAGTGAGCGCCATGCGTATCCTGTCCGCTGTCGCCGGCCTGGCGCTTTTGGCCGGCCCCGCGCTGGCCGCCGATGAATGGGGCATCGAGCATGAGGAGAAGGCGCGGCTGACCGTCACCGTGGTCGATATCGCTTGCGAGCTCACCGGCGACTGCCCGGAGAATTGCGGCGCCGGCAAGCGCCAGCTCGGCCTGTTGACCGAAGAGGGCCGGCTCATTCCGGCGGCCAAGAATTTCGAGCCTTTCGCCGGGGCCGTCGTCGATCTGCTGTCCTTCTGCGGCAAGAAGACCGTGGTGGACGGGCTGTTGATCGAGAACCCGAAGCTGCCGATGTTCGCCGTCCAGTACAAGAAATCCGCGGACCCGGATGGCGACTGGGCGCGGGGCAACTGGTTCGGCAAGGAATGGGAGAAGGCCAATCCCGGCAAGGAGGCGGGCCAGTGGTTCCGTGAGGACGCGCGCATCCTCGCCAAGATCGAGCGGACGGGGAAACTCGGCGTCCCCGGCCTCGAACTCAAGGAGTAGGCGGAACTCCGTCGCCGACGAAGGGATTGCCGGCCCGCTCGGCAGCGAAGGTGGACATGCCCCCATGCCCCGGCAGGAAGGCGATGTCGGAGCCGAGCGGCCAGAGCTTGGTGCGGATCGAGCGGATCAGCGCCGCATGGTCACCACCCGGCAGGTCGGTGCGCCCGACCGAACCCTGGAACAGCACGTCGCCCACCAGCGCGAACTTCGACGGGCGGTGGAAGAAGATCACATGGCCGGGCGTGTGGCCGGGGCAGTGGCGCACTTCTAGCACAAGGTCGGAAACCGTTACCTCATCGCCCTCCTCAAGCCAGCGCGCGGGCTCGAAGGCGGCGGCGGGACCGAAGCCGAGCTGCGCCGCCTGATCCGGCAGGCCCTCGATCAGGAAGCGGTCGGCCTCATGCGGGCCTTCGATGGGCACGTCCAGTTCGGTAGCGAGCGCGCCCGCGCCGGCGGCGTGATCGACATGGCCGTGGGTCAGCAGGATCTTCTCAACCGTCACGCCCAGCTCGTCGATGGCGGCGCGGATGCGCGGCAGGTCGCCGCCCGGATCGACCACCGCGCCCGCCATGGTGGCCTCCGACCAGATGACGGCGCAGTTCTGCTGGAACGGCGTAACCGGAACGACCTGCCCCCTGAGCCCCATACAAAGCGCCTCCCCTCAATAGCAGCGGCACTATAGCGCCGATTGGCGCGGGTGTTCCGGTATCCCCGTGTCATTCCCACGCCCTCCCTTTGTCACCCCGGACGGCGCACCCCCCTTGTCACCCCGGACGGCGCGTCAGCGCCGATCCGGGGCCCAGGTGGGCGCAGTCCCTGCCGAGGGGCACGGGCCTTTCTGGGTCCCGGCTCGGGGGCCGGGACGACAGTTGGGGAGCCGAGCGCCCCTCCCCTAGTCACCGTGGACGGGGCGCAGCCCCCGTCTGTCACCCCGGACGGAGCGGAGCGGAGATCCGGGGCCCAGGCGGCGCCGTCCCTGCCGAGGGGTACCGGCCTTTCTGGGTCCCGGATCAAGTCCCATAAGCGCTAACTTGTCATGGTTCGAACCATTGATTGAGTTGCGGTTTTCTTCGTCTTGGCGGTTCTGCGAGGGCGTGTGAGATGGCGTTCCATGAGTTGAAGATGCCCTTGAGGGCGCAGCGTGGTTCGATGGCGTTTCGCATTTGGTTGAGGACGAACCGGAACTCGCGCCAGGGGCTAGGGGTTCGGCGGCGGCGCCAGGTCGTATCCCCAGGGGGAAACGGCGCGGGCGTGGCGGATTGCCTTGTCGGCCAGCAGGGCGAGGAGGAGCTTGCCGTAGAGCCAGGCGCGGGCGCTTTCGGGGTCGCGCTTGGGCAGGTGGCCGAGCCGGGCCAGCGATTTGAGGCGCTTGAAGACGAGTTCGACCTGCCAGCGCAGGCGGTAGCATTCGAGCACCTCGCGGGCCCCGAACCCGCCACAACGATCCCGTGCGGCCCGGCTCGCGCACCGTGGTCGCATCGAACGTCCGCACCTCGAAACCTCCGCACGGCGCCGCACCGCGCTCGCGCAACAGCGCCGCGCACAGACCCCGAAGCCAGCCCGACGACTTGCGAAGGCGCTTCAGAACCGCCACATCCGACAGACGCGCCAGACCCGACTCCCGCGCCCGCACCGACGTCTCGCGAAGAGAATGTCCGCACCCCAGATGAAGCAGCAGAACCCGAAGCGAAACCTCCGCCGACTTGGCCGTGCGCAACCCCTTCAGCGCCCCGCTCACACGCCCCAGCTCGCGCCAGCCCGACGGCAAAAGCGACCGCAAAACCCACCAGTCCTCTTCCATAACCAAAACGCCCCGCACTAATCCGCAGCCAGAATAACCGGACTGCAAAACCAATGCAAAACAAGTTAGCGCTTATGGGATCAAGTCCGGGGCGACAATTGGAGGGCCGGGGCGACAATGCGGGCCCGTGACCGCAGCCATGAGTCTCAACTCGAAACCGCTGGTCTCACTGCCCCATGCGCGGCGTCACAGAGACTCAGCGCCCTGTCCCGCTGTCCCGGCACGAAAGCCGCGTCCCTCGCGGCTGCCGCCGCTACTCGGGTCGAGCAGGCTCGTTCGCGAACCTGCTCGACCCCCGGGGATCTGCATGGCGTCTGGCGTTCGTTCAGAAGACGTCCGGATCAGTGGAGGAGTCGTAGAAGGTGAAGTCGGTTATGTCGAGATCACTGATGCTGATGTTCTCAACCCGGATCGTTCCGCCGGCGTCGCCTGTGCTAATCACCACGTCATCGCCGTCAGCCTCAAAGGCAAGGTCTGCGAACCCGGTCACACCGGTCAGGCCGTTCGTGTCGATCCTGATCGTGTCTTCGCCATTGGCGAAATCAGAGATGGCGTCACTGCCGTGCCCGGCCTTGAACACGAAGGTATCGGCACCTTCGCCGCCGTACATGTCATCATTGCCTGCGCCGCCGTGAATCGTGTCGGCGCCTTCCTCGCCCAGCAGCAAGTCGTCGCCGCCGCCGCCGTCGATGGTGTCGTCGCCTTCGCCGGCGAGAACGATGTCGTCGCCGCCCGCGGCATTGATTCTGGTGCCGGCCTCGCCATCGACTATGGACTCGGCAGCGTCGGTTCCCTCCCACACACCCGAACCCACTTCGATAGTGGTGCCTTGGCCGTCATCCACTGAGGTACTGCCGCCGGTCGGCAGGTTGAAATCATCCGCTGTCAGCTGCGCGCTCGTGACGCCTTCCAGGGTGATGGTGCCGCCGCCGAGAGCGTTGTGGGTGATGGTAACGCCGCTGCCATCGTCGAGATCGGCGATGGTGAGGTCGTCGAAGGTGATCGTCGTCGGCAGCAGGCTGAGATCGATCGTGTCCGAGCCGACAGCAAAGTCGGTGATCGTGTCACTGCCGGAGTTCTCAGCGAATATGAAGGTGTCGTCGCCCGCGCCGCCCGAGAGCGTGTCATCGCCCGTTCCGCCGACGATTTGGTCGTTCCCCGTGCCGCCTCTGATGTCGTCATTCCCGGAGTCGCCGATCAGCACATCATTGCCTGCACTTCCAATGAGGGTATCGTTGCCGCTGTCGCCGCGGATGAAATCATTACCGTCGCCGCCCGTAATGGTATCGTTGCCGCTGCCCCCGCGGACGATATCGCGGGTCGACCCGCCGATGATGATATCCGCGCCGCCACCGGCTGCGACAATGCCGCCGTCTTCATCGATCACGAACAGTTCGGCGTTCGCAGCGCCCACATATAGATAACGGGCCATGTCTTTCCTCCCATCAGCTTTGTGCGGGGGACTCTGCGATCCCCGCAACATATGTTCCAATACCGTTTTCTTTTGGGAGCAATCAGAATTTCTTATGCATTTGCATTGCGGACGCTGCGCCGGGGCCCCTCCGCCCCGCCGTTAGCCCGGATTTCTCGCCGTGGGTCGGGGCATCGGGGCTCTGCATGTGAGAAAGTTCTTTTGCAACAATGACTTGCCTGGTTGCAGAGGAGCGCCCCGATGCCGACAGAATGTAACCCGGTTTCGATGCGATTTACACGCCTGAAGGGGCGTGAGGTTCCCTCGGCGGCACGTCCCGGGAGTCAGCGGGCGATCCCCGTGAATAGGGCGAGCGCGCGGCTCACCGCCACCATGTCGGCATCGTCAAGATGTCCGAACACCGGCCCGATGCGGCGCCGTCCCGCCGAGAAAAGCTGGTCGATCATGACATGGGAGCGCTTGCGCAGACCATTGCTCTGCGAGGGCTCCACCGGCACGCGTATCAGCGGGGCGTCGAGCGCGGTTGAGGTCAGCAATATGACAGTGACCGTGGAGGTCAATTCAGCGAAAAGGTCCGACTGGATCACCAGCGCAGGGCGCGGCTTGCCATGTTCGCCCTGCAGGGCAACGGTGACGAGGTCGCCCCGCCTCACGCGCCGTGCCCGAGGGCGTCCAGATGTTCGGCAAGATCAGCGCCGGCCGCGTCCATGAATTCCATGAGTTCGGGGTCGGCGCGATTGGCTTCGTTGACGATCGCGGCCTGGCGCGCACACTCTTCGGCAAAGCCGGGGGCGCGGGTATCGGGAACCCAGATCTGTATCGGCCGCAGTCCCTGCGCCCTGAGGGCGGCTCTGCGCTTTTCCACGCGCTGCGCGCTGCTGGATGCAGGGGCCATGGCATGTCTCCCGGTTGGACCACTGCGCTACATGTAACGCATTCGGCCATGACAGGGAAGCGCCCCGGCTCGCGCAGCAGGTCGCTGTTGGCGGCCGTCAGGAAAAGCGCTTGTTTGCTGGCGATGGGCGGGCATCGGTACTGTCGTGATAGGTCTGGGCCCATTGAATTCGACGAGGTCTATTTCGGCGGCAAGCGGAAGAACATGGTAAGCGGCGCGACCGAGGCACCTTCGCAGGGTTTCTGACTGAGACTTCCAGTATATGGTTGAAGGCTTCCGGTGTGCCACTTACTTACTTACAAACGAACGAAGCACTACACAGAAAGAAGAAGAAATGTCTGTCAAACCGATCACCCACATAGGTCTACACTTGGGGGCACAAGTGGGGGAGGATGACATAATCGTCGGTGTGCGAGTCGTGCCAACCAAGAGAGAGGGGAGGACGGTGTTTGCACGGACCTTGAATTTCGAAGAGCAGGATAACGGCGAAGCCATCACGGGTGAGCCGGGAGACCCCCTCCTTTTCCCGGCTGGTTCCATGAAAATTACTATCGCCGACGTTGATCGGTATTCTGAGCCAACCTCCGATGGATACGCCCCTGTCGCTAACACGGTGTGGAGTTGGAATGCAATACCCCCTCTCAAACATCCGCAAGCGCGGCACAATTATTTACTCGCGGCTGCGAGGCGCTTGGACACCGCACACGGACATAGCGTGGAAGCACTCAAGGGTTTGACAAGCTCCTCAAGTCAATCTTCTTTCCTGAAAGCCAGAGCGGTTATGTTTGAGGCCCTGGGTCATGCAGAATTAATGTGTATCGCCCTTAGTCGAGCAATGCGAATGATTCAGAAAGCGAAGGCGAAAGTGGGGGTGACTGTAGCGGTTCCTAAGGAGGTGCAAGCTTTAGAAAGTCGGGTGACGGCAATTCGACACGCTTTCGAGCATATAGACGACCGGGCTACAGGAAAAGCTCACCACGAAGGGCCATCTGACGCGATGACCGTGCTCGATCAGACCGATTTCTTTAAATCGGGTGTGCTGCGTTATGCCAGCAATTCACTCGACGTTGCTGCTGAGGCGATACCGGCAATGCTGGCTGCCCGCAAATTCATTATAGATGCCGTCGCAGCCGAGGGTCCCACGAAAACTTATAATTCAGATCTTAAGTTTACGCTTACCGATGATTCAGAACCGTCTTCTGCGGTTTCGCCGAATGAAGCCAAATGACGTGTTGGAGCGCAGAGCGGGTAGTGTATCACTTTGACTTTCGGCAGGCGTCCATGTTCACGCGAAGATATTCAACGATGAAGTGGTCCACTGCTAGGGAAACTAAGTCCCCAAGGAAGCCTCCATTTCTGCCATATGACCCTGACAAGAAGGTTTCCCAAGAAGACATCAGCCAGTCATCCTTATGGTATGCGACCGAGACATGAAACCCCTCGTCGGTAAGAGCTATGCCCACAGATATGAACGGAACTGTCGGCCAGCGCTCTGCGCTATATAGGCGAACTGTTTTGAGCCGTCTGCGTGCAGCGGTTGCGATTACGGCCTTTGTCAGCCCAACATTTGAAGCGATCCCTACGCTATAAGCCTTTAGCCCAATAGACTTGCATCCGTTCCACAGCGCGGAACGGTCATAGTCGCTTATCTCTCCTGTTGGTTCAGGACTCGTGACGACCGGCGCGCCGGCGGGCGTGGCAATCGTCGCCATGATTGCGGCTAGAAACGCCAGATGTCGCATGTCGCCTCCCTCAACTGCGGCCGATGACGCTAACCGCGTGATGATGAACGCGCTAGCTTGACGGCTGCGGCCGGGCGGGCAGTGTCTCAGTCTGACTTTTCAGCTTAGCGCCCCGGACAGGCGATCAGCTTCTTGGCCATCATTTCAAGCCCGGCGTTTGCATCAGGCAAAGGCGCAGCATCGCGACATAGCCCGCCGCTCTTTTCTTCCAAGGCGTATCAGGGTCCATATTCTTGACCAAATCACGGGCAGCGGCATCTTTCTCGGCGACCATCAGTTGAACGACATGCTTCAGCCGCACGCCCATCTCCATCGCCTCTTCGTCCATGTCCTGGGCGTCCAAGGCCGCGCGCACCGTCAAGCACGGCTCAAGAGCCCACTCGATGACTTCGGCATGAAAATCCGCTGCCTGAGTAGGCGTGGAAAAGGCAAGAGCGGTCGCAAGACCGAAGACGGCACGCTTCATGGGGACTCTCCCGTGCAGGTTCTCGACACCCCAGCGGGCGCCGGGCCGTTGCTACGTCAACCAGGAATTGAATGAGACCCCGTCTATTCGTCAAGCGCGGGGAGCTACCCCGCGCCGCGTATCAGATTGTTCTATTCAGCGGGCGTCCCGACAGAGCGGGCCTGATTGACATAGCGGGGGGAAGCGTCGAAGAATTCCGAGGGGCAAGTCAAGCCTTGGCTCCCCGGCAATTGGACTCCCGGCGCTCCCGGCGCGGTGGCTGCTCAGACCGCCAGAACGATGTCCCTCAACCGGCCTTCATCCCGAACGTCCCTCAGGAACGTCTTGTCGGTCATGCCATCGCGTGCGCCACGCAGGGCGAAGTCTGTTTCTCCCGCACGGTCGCCGAAAAAGAGACAGGCACGGTCGGGATCGCACTGGTTGGAGGTCCAGACAAGACCGTCGGCGTCGGGAATGTCGCGATGGACCGCCTCTGCCCAAAGGACGGTCTGGCTGTAAAGAGCCGGGCTCGAGGAAATCAGGTCATTCCGCGACGTACTGCCGGGTAGTGGTGGCACACAAGCGCCGATGGCCGGAGTATCGTTGTCGATCCCGTCCCTGACACCGTGGCCAAGCGGAGCAGAGGCGGCTGCCGTGAGGAGAGGCCATGGAGGCGCCCACCGATGCCCGATAACAAACCGAACAGCGCGAGGCTGACCTGGGCGATCGGGGCGGACGAAACGGCAACGCATATCTCGGAAGCCGAGAACGGGCGCGGATGCGGGTGCATCTGTCCGATATGCCGCGGACCGCTGATCGCAAGGCAGGGGAAGGTCAGGGAGCACCATTTCGCGCATGCCAGCGGGGAGGAATGCGCGCATGCGGTTGAAACGGCGCTGCACCTTGCGGCAAAGGACATTCTCGCGGCGCGGAAGGAAATCGTGCTGCCGACGGTCGAATTCCAGCCCAGCAGATACTTACACCGCCGCATCGAGATCGCGCCGGAACGGCGTTGTGTGATCGAATCCGCAACAGTGGAGCGGAAACTCGGATCGATCGTTCCGGACGTGATCATCCGGATCAATGGGCGCGAACTTCTCATCGAAGTGACCGTGGCACACGGCACGGACAGCGAGAAGCTGAGGAAGATCAGAGAGCTTGGCGTGTCGTGCGTCGAAATCGACCTGTCGAAGACCGAACGCGGGCTTGCCCGCGACGAACTTGAGAAGATCGTTGTCGACGAAACCGGGCAGAAGCGCTGGCTGCATAACGAGCGTTCAGAGGAAATGGGCAGGTCGAGGTTGTCCAAGGCCGTGCTGCTCCCCTCCAGGCACGGATGGCGACCCAAAGGGTATCACTTTAGCGAGCGTGTGTACGGGTGCCCCCTCGCAAAGAGGAGGACTGTGAACGGAAAGCCGTATGCCTTTGTGGTCTACGACTGCTCGGGATGCGAGCACAGCTTCGGCCTTATCGATCACAAGGTCGGGGTGATCTGTGACGGGTTCCGCGCACTTGGAAAGCCGATTCCGCTGCAGACGGTGATTCACCGTCCGCCACCGGAGGCCTTCGAACATCCGGAGGAAGAGGACGCTATGGGGGCCGTCGGACGCTGGCTTGATCGGCAAAAACAAAGCGGCACCGAGCCATGACCGCTTGCTACAGACCGAAGAATGATACTGGCTGGATCGATCTCCTTCACGAACTTGCCGGCTTCCCTCGCCGGCACGTCCCGGGAGTCAGCGGGCGACAGCCGAAGCCGTCACCGCCGGGGGGCGGGGATTATGTGTTGGCGCTCAAGGCTAATCGTAAGCGCTGCCAGAGAGGCACGCCGCTTTCAGCTTGACGGCGGCTTGAAGTGCCCGGGTAGCAGCTCGTCGATGCGGCTGTTTGGATGGCCGGCGGCGATTTTCTCGAGCGTGTCCTTGAGCCAGGCGTAGGGCTCGATCTGGTTCAGTTTCGCCGTTTCTATCAACGAGGCGATACGTCCCCATGCGGCGGCGCCTTCGTCGTGGCCGGCGAACAATGCGTTTTTTCTCGACAGGGCAATCGGCCGTGCGAGGTTCTCGACGGCATTGCTGTCCATCTCGACGCGGCCGTCGGCGAGGAAGAGCTGGAGACCGTCCCAGTGGCGGGCGATATAGGCGAGCTTTTCGCCGAGGCGGGACTTGGGCGAGACGCGGGCGCGCTGCTGTTTCAGCCAGTCGCCGAAGGCCAGGACCAGAGGCGCGGAGCGCGCCTGGCGTTCGGTGAGACGGCGCACGGGTGTGCTGCCGCGGATCTCGGCCTCGATGGCGTAGAGTTCGGCGATCCGGCGCAGGCCCTCGGCCGCGATCTCCGAGCCGCTGCTGTCGTAGATTTCGCGGAGCCGGCGCCTCGCATGGGACCAACAGTATGCCAGCCGCAGCGGCGCGCCGCCCTTGCGGCCCGGCTGGGTCAGCCGGTTGTAACCGGCATATCCATCGACTTGCAGGATGCCGTCGAAGCCGTCGAGGAACCTTTCGGCATGCTCGCCGCCGCGCCCGGGCGCATAGAAGTACATCACGCCCGGCGGATCGGGCCCGCCCCAGGCGCGATCATCGCGGGCAAGCGCCCACAGCCAGCCGGTCTTGGTCCGGCCGCGGCCTGGATCGAGCACCGGCGCGCGCGTCTCGTCCATGAACAGCTTGGAAGAGCGCTTGAGATGCGCCGCCAGCCGGTCGGTCACCGGCCTCAGGTGGAACGCCGCCTTGCCGACCCAGCCGGCCAGCGTCGAGCGGTCCAGATCGAGGCCCGAGCGCGCGTAGATCTGCGCCTGACGGTACAACGGACAATGATCGGCATACTTCGAGATCAGGACATGGGCGATGGCGCCCTCGGTCGGCAGGCCGCCTTCGATCAGCCAAGCCGGCGCCGGCGCCTGGGTGACGCCCTGCTCGCAGGCCCGGCAGGCATATTTCGGGCGCACCGTGACCAGCACCCGGAGCTGCGCCGGCACGATGTCCAGGCGCTCCGTGCGGTCCTCGCCGATCTTCACCATCTCCCCGCAGCCGCAGGGACAGAGCGTGCTCTCCGGCTCGATCACCTGCTCAATGCGCTTCAGATGTTCCGGCAGATGGCCGATATTGCGTTCGGCACGAGGCCGTTTCGGCGAGCACGGCGGCGACGGATCGCCAGTCGAGGCCGCCGCCTCCACTTCCGCAGCCGCGCCCTCCAACTCCTCGAACGCCAGCTGGCGCTCGTCCGCCGTCAACCTCTCCGACCTCTTGCCATACAGCAGGCGGATCAGCTCCAGGTTCAGATGTTCGAGACGGCGGATGCGCGCAACTTGCTTCTCGTTGCGGCCCGCCAGCGCATCCTTCTCAATGGCAAGACAGGCTTTCTCTTCCGCCAGCGTCTCGTTCTCGGCCCTCAGCGCCTCCAGCGCCGCGATCGCCTGCACCGCAGCGTCGCGCTGTTCGGGCGTCAGCGTTCCAAGGTCGATCTGTGCAAGGGCCAGCATGGCCCGCTCGATAGCACAGTGTCGGGGAGCCGGATGACCCGATCCGCCGGCTGAGTCATTCCGCCTCAGCCGGGCGCCGCACCGACAGCGCCCGCACGCGCCGCCAGTCCAGGCCGGCGAACAGCGTCTCGAACTGCGCATGGCTCAGCGACATCACACCGTCGCGGATCGCAGGCCATACAAAGCCCTGCTCCTCCAGACGCTTGTACACCATGACCAACCCGGTCCCGTCCCAGTAAACCAGCTTCAGCCTGTCAGCTCGCCTCGATCGAAAAACGTATACCGTGCCCGTGAACGGGTCACGGCGCAGCGCGCTCTTCACATAGGCGACAAGTCCGTCGTGGGCCTTGCGGAAGTCCACGGGCTTCGTCGCCACAACGATCCGCACTCGGTTCGATGGGAAGATCATCGCGGCGCGTTCAGCGCACAGACAATCTCCGCAAGCCGACAAGCCGGCGTCCCCGCGTCCAGACGCACCGTGACCCTGCCGAGAACCACCTCCAGGCTCTCGCCGCTCGCCTTAGGAGCTCCGTTCCCCTCCGCCCGGACCACCAGCGGCGCAAACGCCACAGGCGTCTCCGCCGCAGGCAAAACCAGACGGCCGTCCCGCGCCAGCCCACGCCAGGTCGACACCTGGTTCGGGTTGACAGCCCAACGCCGCGCAACACCCCGGACCGTCGCCCCCGCCTCAAGCGTCTCGGCAACGATCCGCGCCTTCACATCTTCCGGCCAACGACGACGGCCCGAAGAACCCGGCATCACCTCAACGTTACTGAGAAACTCTGTTGAGACCTTCATTGAGAAACTCACCTCCCGCTCCCTGCATAGCGGTGAATCTCAAATCACGCCCTCAACTGGAAGGTGCCCCCCGCGCAGCGCTTACGGCTAATCAGGGCCGCCTGCATGACGATACACGGCTGTATCTGGACGACCCCGCCCCGCATCGCCGCCCCGCTCCGTATCGCTCCCAGCGCAGCGAATCACGTCATGCACAAACGCGCCAGAAGTGTTTCAGCAGCCTGCTAGGGTCTGATCAATCGGGATCAAGAATCAATCCATCAAAGGTTAGGCGTGTAGGCAAATAAAATCCGTACAAATACATGCCGCTTGCAGCTTCGTATTGAGGACTAGTCAGAACTAATTCCAGTGTCTCACCGCTGCCTTCGTCAAGATTATCCTCGAATAACTTTATTTCAATCTTTGCGGTCGTTGCCGAGCCTTCCGGAAAAACGATCTTGCCTGTTTTCCCGTCAGGGACACCGTAGTCCGATCCAATCTTCGCCGAGCCGTCATTTACACTATACGAATAACGGACTTTTTCCGGATAATGATACCCGGAATTTGTCGTTGGCTTTGTTATCTCGAAGGTCATGGTGTTGCCTTCGTATTCTTTTACATCATTGCCGTATGCTATGCTCCCGGGTGCGTAGACGACTGCTGCCAGCGCCAGGAGTATGTATTTCACTTCTGATTTCAACAGTCGTGCAACATGATGGTCACCCGTCATCAGCATACCACCACCGCTCTGTTATCAATTCGCGCAATTGGCGAGGTCGCTCATCCTAAGCCTCAATCCTTCGCGTGACCAGCTTCCGTCGGCGAGCGCGGGGCCGGCCGCGAGGATGCCTGCGGCTAAAGCGATTGCGGTTGCTCTCAGGGCTTCCTCCCGGTTGCGGCAGCCCAGCGGGCACCGGGCGCGGCCGAAGCCTTTGCGGCGGGCCGGGTCTGGCCGCGCTGGCGATACTGCCGCACCCAACGGGAGACGCTGGCCCCCGCAACACTGAAATGCCGGCCCGCGGCCCTGCAACTCATGCCCTGCTCCACCACGGCCGCGACGACCCGGCGCCTCAGGTCCCCGCCGATCGGCCGGCCCGGCCGCCGCTCCGCCAATGCGTCCGCCATCGCTCCTCCCCCGCCGCTGCGCAGCCCTGCATCGGGTTGAATGGATATCGCGCATTCCGCAACCACCGCTGGCCCCGGGCGAATTCGTCTTCCGCACCGGGCCCGGTGTTCGCCAACCGCTCGACTGCTCCCGAGGGGGTTTCTGCCGAACCGGCCACCCCGCGCGATTTCGCAACGCCTTCATCCCCCGGCAAATGTCCCTCACGGGAAGTATTCCCTTGCATCCGGCAGCCTGTCCAGGCTGGCGGCGATCCGCCGGCGCCAGCCGGGCCCGCGGTCCATGGCATCGTCATAGGCTTGGCGTAGTTCATCTGGACGCGTTTCCGCCAGGGCCGCGATGAGGAAGTCCGCCTGGGCGCGGTCCTTCGCGGCTTTCAGGGAGTCCGGCCCGTGGCCCCGTCGTTCGGCCACGATGAGCTTGTGTATGGCGAAGCGTTCGGGTCGCGGGATCTGGACGAGCACGCCGGACCGGTAGAGCGACACGGCCGGAACGGGATCCTCGAGAAGATAGTCCATATGGCGCAGCGCGCGGGCGCTGACGCCGAGGGCGGGCAATCTGCGTATGCCTTCCTCGCCCTGCGCCGGCATCAGGAACTCCACCAGGACCGATCCGTTCGTCTGGCGCCAGCGCCAGACCTGCTGCCGGTCCAGGGACGGGACGGGCTGGAACTTCAGATCCCGGAACACCTCCTCCAACGGCGTTTCGACGCTGTCGCCGATGGCGAAGGACAAACGTTCGAAGCTGGCGATATCGATATCGCCGGTGCGGGCGGTCCGCTCGAAATCCAGAACGACCCCGAGCTCGCCCTCGTAATGCTGGAAGGCGACGGCTCCGACCAATGTGCCGCCCAGGCGGAAGACGCCGCATCTTGCGAAAGCGGCCAGAAGGCTGCCGGTGCCCCGTTCCATCGAGGTATAGTTGTGCGCTCGCAGGAAACGGACGAGGCGAGCCTGTTCCTGCTGCAACGCCTTGCGGTCGGCGTTCAACCGGTCGCGGCGTTCCAGTCTGGCGCGCAGTTCGTCGGTTTCGGGTCCGATATAGCGCTGCCGCATTTCGTTGCCGATCCGGTATTTGTCGTACCAGAAATGGCGTCCCTTGCGGGCAACCCGCACCGGTGTGCCGCGGATTTCGGACAGGGCGGCGTCCATGAGCAGGCGCCGAAGATCATGATAGGCGGTATGGCCGGAGTGGCTGTGAAATTGAATGGTGTCCACCATGATTGCACATCAATATAAGTTAATGCTGTGCAATTCAAAGCCTTGTCCCGCCTGACGCATTCGTTCCCCGGGACGTCCTACCAGCCCCGGTTCCGGTTCGCCCAGTCCGCCGGGAGCTTCGCGGCGCCCCAGCTCCTGGCCCCGCCGCGATACCAGTGCACATTCGTGTAGCCGAGCCCGGACGCCGCGAGGCTGGCGTTATAGGACAGCCAGCACTCCCAGCCCTGGCAGAAGAACACCAGCGCCCGGCCCTTGTCGCCGCCGGTCAGCTCTGCAAGACGCGCGCCCAGCTTTTGCCTCTTGTCCGCATGGCCGCCGCCCGGCAGCCACCAGGCGCCGGGAAGCGAGCGATGGCCGCCGCGCCCGCCAAGCACGTCGATCAGCACGGGTGCCGGATCCGCCTTCAGCATGTCCACCAGCGCCACGGTCGAGACCGTGCGCGCCGCAGGATGGCTGACCGGCGTCGGGGCATGGAACTTGCCGGTTCTCATGGTCCCGGTCGGCGGCACGCCCTTGTCCACCTCCTCGGAACCGTAATGCGCGGCCTCCAGCCTCGCCTCTGCGAGATGCGGGCGCAGCTCGGCGATCGACGAGACCGTCGCGCTGCCACCGCAGGCGCCAAGGATGAAAACGGCCGCAAGGGCCGCGAATGAACGCGCAATCATGGTGTCTTCCCCTCTCGATTTGAACGGCATGGAGTCATTCGCCCTGGGCCGCGCTGCAGGGCCAGGAGATATACCGGCAGTTCGGATCGTACCTTGCCTGTATCCAGATGCCATTTTGCACCCCAGCGCGCTTGCACCGGGTCGCGGAATGGCGGCCCAGGCGTCTGATCGAGCGTCCGGCCGAGGCTCTCCCTGCAGAAGAGGGAGACACGCCCCGGATTGTCGTCCGGATCCTCTACACGACCCTTGGCCAGCTGGCACGCATAGCCAAGCTGGCGCAGGAAGCCTTCCTCTTCGCGACCGTCCGGCTCATGCTGTCCGGCGACTACTCTGGCGAGGAGTTGAAGCATCCGGTGTTCCCGGAGCCTGGCCTCGCCGAAGGAAGCATCATGAAGGTCCCGGGTCATCGATTTCCCTGGCAATGATCGCTTTTGCCTCGTCGATATTGTGGCGGAGAACCGAGAAATCTCCCACGAAGGATTCCAGGGCCGCTTCTGCCCGGGAGGCGAACAGGCGGAAGCAGGGAGAGGAGGAAGGCAGCGATGTCGCCGCAAATCTTATCGAGGCCATGATAATCAAATCTTATCGAGGCCATGATAATTCGGTCTTGGACCATTATGGGACGACGCAAATATCCTTCGTCCTGTCGACTAGGCATCCCGGTCAGCGGCCGGGGCGCGTTCAGCGGAAAGGAGACGGCATCATGAAGAACGCTTCGCACAAGGGCCTCAAGCAGGCCGTATCCTGCGCTGCATTTGCGGCCGCACTGGCGGCCGGGACGATGAACTCTTCGGCCGCCAGTGCGGCGGATGCACAAGCCTGCGAAGGCAATAGCGCGGTGTTCGAGCTGAATACGGGCGTCCCGCCGAGCGATTGGTCCTATCGCTGGTCCTACGGAACGGCCAGTGGGTCGGCCACGAACGGGACGGATTTCGCTTCGGTCTCGGGCAAGCTGGTATTCAACAGCGGCGAGTGGATCAAGTCCGTTTCGGTGGCGACATACAAAGACACGGTAAACGAAGGGACGGAGAGCTTCGTTCTGAAATTTTCCGATTTCGAGACCAAGGGCTTCTTCAGAAACACCTCGGGATGGGTGTCGACGGACCCCTCGCAGTTCTACGGAATGCCGCCCGACGAGTTCGACATGGATGGCGCGATCGTCAATCGGGACGCCGTCACCGGGAATTGCAGTTGATCGTGCGGCTCGACATCGGGACCTGAATCTCGCCGCGCGGCGGCTGTTGGAGTTGGTCCTGATGTCCGCGTCCTGGCCGCACATCGAGGCGCGCGCAGATCGGATCTTGGCCGGCAGGTGCGCACCAGCGCTCCCGGAGGCCCGCCAGGCGCCGGGTGAAGCGGCCGCACATGGGTGCGAGGCTACCGGTCCCGGGAACCTCGTGCCAGCCGGCTCGTGACGGAGTCCCGGCAACAGGCGCCGAAGATCATGACAGGCGGTATGGCCGGAGTGGCTGTGAAATTGAACGTTGTCCGCCATGATTGCACATCAATATGAGTTAATGCTGTGCAATTCAAAGCCTTGTCCCGCCTGACGCATTCGTTCCCCGAGACGCCCTGCCAGCACCGCGGTCCCGGCCGACAACCAGCCCCTGTCAGCCGCGCCCCGGGAAGAAGTTCCGTCTCCCGAAGAGGGCAGATGCATGACCCCTGCGGCTGATCCGACCTGGATCAGTTGCCCGATGTCGGCGCCACATCGACGATCTTGCCGGTCAGCGTCATGGTCGTCGGAAAGCCACCGATGCCCTCCACGTGCTCTTCATGGCACACGTCGTTACCATGGTAGAGACCGAGCCACGTCTGGTTGTTGAGCTTGAGCTTGAAGGTCTCGTCGTCTTCGGAGACGGTGTCGGTGAGTGACTCCACGCCGACCTTCTTCTGATTTTCTCCCGAGGAAAACGTGACCGTGCCATTGTTGGCCGTGTAGTCGTCGCCCGCGACCGCCGAGTCGTCCTCCGTCTTGAAGTCGTATTTGACAACGCAGCCGCCACGCGGCGCGTTCGACAGGGTAACGGTGAACTCGATCGTGTCGCCCTCGTCTCCTTCGGCGTCCGCGCCGAGCGCCGCGCCCGAGGCGAGGACGGCACCGGCGAGGACTGCGGATGCGATGGCGGTGCGCAAGCGGCGGGCGGGCCGTCGGTTCGATGGGTGGTGCATGGGAACCTCATCCTGGTTTCGGTGGTGCCGGGCCTGTGGTGCGGCGAGCACGGCAGCAAGGATGCAGGCGAGCGCGCCGATGATCAATCCAGACGTGGACGTGGGGCCGGTTGGCTTTGGGCTGCATGGGCAAGCGGGCAGGCAGGGGGTCGGTTACGCGGGCAGGCTCTCATGCTCCGGCCTGTCCACCAGGGCGAGGCCGACGAGCCGGGCCTGGCGGACGATGCGCCGGTCGGGGGCCGGCCATTCTTCCGTGATCGCCTGGAAGGCGGTGCTGAATGCGGTGAGCGCGCCCGCCTTGATGCGCGCCCGGACCGTCCGAAAGGATAACGGAAGACGGCACCGATTGTTTTTCCCTGCCACAACCCGTCAAGACCGGTTTTTTGCGCAGAACGCACAGGTTGAGACCGCTCTCCGGCGCAAAAAGGGCCCGGACCTGGCGACGCAAATGAATGTTGCTGATTTGCTCAGATCGTGCGGCTCTCCCAGGGTGCGAAGCGCGCCCCTGCCGAGCAGAAAGGGCGGCCTCTTCGCCGCCCTCTGGGTGGCGGCCGTTTCTCTCGAGGGGATCTCTTCTGGTGTGGTTATCCACTGTGGAACTTCATGCCTGCATCCGGGACGGTAAGCCAGGCCATGAACCGGGCGAGACGTAAAGCCGTGAGGCCGTGCAGGACGGCCGGCCTGGAAAGCCAAAATGAGACATTCCCCGTCATTGACCTGATTGGCAGTCAGGCGCCGGGCGCGGCCGAAGCCTTTGCGGCGGGCCGGCGGCGGCGGGTGAGGCGCTTGCTGCGCTCCAGGCCGTGGCGCTTCAGGAAGCGCTGCACCGTGCCGAAGCCGAATGTGAGGCCCTCGGCGGCGAGCGCGGCGCGCAGCGCGTGGATGCTGAGCGCCGGGCGCGCCTCCAGAAGGCGGAAAATCCGCTCCCGCTCCGGCTCGATGAGCGACGGGCGGCAGCCGCCCTGCCTGGCGGGCCGGGTCTGGCCGCGCTGGCGATACTGCCGCACCCAACGGGAGACGCTGGCCCCCGCAACACTGAAATGCCGGCCCGCGGCCCTGCAACTCATGCCCTGCTCCACCACGGCCGCGACGACCCGGCGCCTCAGGTCCCCGCCGATCGGCCGGCCCGGCCGCCGCTCCGCCAATGCGTCCGCCATCGCTCCTCCCCCGCCGCTGCGCAGCCCTGCATCGGGTTGAATGGATATCGCGCCGGAATGTGCGCCGGTTCGCCCGGTTGCGAACGCACGCCTCCCTTCGCGCGACCACCGGCCGGCCGCCAGGACTGCGCGTCCGTTTCGCCGGATGCGGAGCAGCGCGCAACGCCTGTGCAACCGCCGCTCCCCCGGCTGTGCCGTCAGGTCATGGCCATGTCCGGTTTCGTCACGCATTCCATCGGGAATAAATAGGGAACAAAATGGCCGTTTCAACCCCGTTCAGGGGAAATGAACTCCGATGCGGCGAGGCGGGCGTCAGGCCGCAACGCGCTCCGTGAACAGGCCGCGCACATCCATCTCGAAGGCGAGGCCTTCAACCGGCGGGCGCGCATAGGTCCACTGGATGCCGTCCGACGCGGCACCGCGCGCGACGATTTCAGGGCCGAAGAGGCCGTGGATTTCGTGGACGGTATAGACTTGGCTCACCGTGGTGTCCGGCCAGCCGAAACCGAGCGCCGCCATGCGGCTCTCCATGGCGCCCAGCACATAGCGCGCCTTCTCCCGCATGGCGTCCGGCGATGTGTCGCCGAGGCGGATGATCCGCTCGCGATACGGCCCCGGCCCTTCCGGCGCCTCGCCGGAGCCGGCGATGACGAAGGTGCCGGCCCCCGCCCCGTCGTCCGGAACCGTATAGCAGAAGGCGTGGAAGCCCGGCTCGGCGGGCGGGTTCACATCCGGGCAGACATTGGAGCGCGCGACCGGGTTCTCCTCGTCCCGGAAGAGGCCCCAGCGCTCCAGCGTCCCGACATAGGCGCGGTTGAAGGCGACGAAGCCGGCTTCCGAGAACTGGCCGGGCGAACGCAGCTCGCAGGCGCAGAAGGCGGTCATCGGCCGTCCCGCGGCTTCCAGATGGGCCTCGATCCGCCGGAAGCCCGCTTCAAGCGGCACGAGGCGGTGGAAGCGCACGCGCTCGATCCGGTGGCCGGGCTCGGCCGCAACGCCGCCGGAATACTGGAATTGCCCCCGGATATAGCGGTATCCGCCGGGTCCGAATGTCGCCACTTCCGCCATGTGCCTGTCCTCCGACGCGCCAGGCCCGGAGCCTAGCACAAGCACGGCGCGGGGCGATGACAGCGGCGCGGCATCCGGGCTAGGCTGCCTCCCGACAACATCCGGGGACGCTGGAGAAGGCCGATGAACGAAGAAGACCTGTGTTTCACGCCGGCGACCCGGCTGGCGGCGATGGTAGCCGCGCGCGAGCTCTCGCCGGTGGAGATCGTCGATACGGTGCTGGCGCGCATTGAGCGGCTGGAGCCCCGGATCAACGCCTTCGCCACCCTGACGGCGGAGCGGGCGCGCGAGGCGGCGCAGGCGGCCGAGGCCGAGGTCATGGCGGGCGCGGCGCTCGGGGCCCTGCACGGCGTGCCGGTCACGATCAAGGACCTGACCAATACGGCCGGCATCCTGACCGAACGCGGGTCCTTCACGGAGAAGGGCGCGGTCCCGGCGGAAAACGCGCCCTGCGTGGACCGGCTGGCGGCCGCCGGCGCGATTTCACTCGGCAAGACGACGACCTCGGAATTCGGCTGGAAGGGCGTGAGCCAGAGCCCGCTCACCGGCATCACGCACAACCCCTGGGCGCATGGCATGAACGCCGGCGCGTCCTCGGCGGGCGCGGGCGCGGGCGCCGCGGCCGGCTACGGCCCGCTCCACCAGGGGTCCGACGGCGCGGGCTCGATCCGCATGCCAAGCCATTTCTGCGGCGTGTTCGGCTTCAAGCCGAGCTATGGGCGGGTCGCGCATCTGCCGGTCGGCAATACGGACCAGGTGAGCCATGTCGGGCCGATGACCCGCACGGTCGCCGACGCCGCGCTGATGCTGAGCGTCATGGCCGGTCCGCATCCGCGCGACCATTACAGCCTCGAAGCGCCGCCGGCGGACTATCCGGCGCTCCTGGGCGAGGGCGAGCGGCTTCGCGGCGCGCGTATCGCCTGGAGCCCCGATCTCGGCCATGCGCGCGTGGATGACGAGGTGGCTGCGCTCGTGGCGGACGCGGTGCGGGTGTTTGCGGCGCTCGGAGCCGAGGTCGAGGAGGTGTCGCCGGCCTGGGGGCCGGACGGGCCGGAAATCGAGCATTTCTTCTGGGCGGTGCATGAGACCGCCTTCGCGGACCGTCTCGAGGAGTTCGAGGACCGGATGGATCCCGGCCTCGTCGCCTGCATTCGCGACGGGCTGGGCTACCGGGCGGAGGACTATCTCGCCATGCGGGCGCGGAAGCTCGCCTATGTGGACGCGATCCACCGCTTCTTCGAGGGTTACGACTTCCTGCTGACGCCCTCCGTCTCCGTCGCCGCCTTCCCCGCCGACCGCCTCTCCCCCCCTCACTGGCCCCACCACCCATGGAATTGGCTGCAATGGGCGCAGTTCAGCTACCCCTTCAATCTCAGCCACAACCCGGCGGCTTCCACTCCCTGTGGGTTCACGGAGATGGGACTGCCCGTCGGGCTCCAGATCGTGGGGCGCCGACTGGACGATCTGGGCGTGCTGCAGGCCGCCGCCGCGTTCGAGGCCGAACGCCCCTGGGCAGACAAGCGCCCGCAGCTCTGACAGAGGTTACGGCTCGTCAGGCGGATCCCGCGGCGTAAAATGGTTGTTGCGCGGGAAGCCATGCGGCGGCAGGCGTCCGACGCCGCCGCGCTTCCCAAACCAGGCGCGGAGGTCGCTCTCCCGCCTCGTGCGCCCGCCAATGCGCCAGACGAGCCCGTCCTCCGCGCGGAAGGCCATGACATCCGCCAGCCCGCCGCGCTCATAGCGCTGCAGGCGCACGCCGCGGCCGCGCGCGAGTTCCGGCGCCTGCTCGAGCGGGAAGATCAGCAGACGACGGTTCCTGCCGATGACGGCGATGGAATCGTCTCCGGGCCGGATTTCCGCAACCGCCTTGAGGACGCCGGTCATCGCCTGCCTGCCTGTCCGCGTCTGCGCGGTCACGCCCGCTTCGCTCACGATGAATCCGCGCCCGTCCTCGGCGGCCAACAGCAGGCGGCCGTCCGGGCGCGCGGGGCGAATCGCCACGATACTGTCTTCTTGGGCCATGTCCGCGTGCAGGCGCAGCGGCCGACCCATGCCCCGACCGTCCGGCAGCCGGTCCACCGCGACGGTGAAGACCCGGCCGGACGCGGCGAACAACAACAGGCGGTCGGACGTTTCGACAGCAAGGCGCCAAGCCTCGCGGTCGCCCTCCTTATAGCGGGGCGCGGCATCGGCGCCGATATGGCCCTTCAGCACGCGCACCCAGCCCATTTCGGATACCAGCACGGTCGCCGGCTCGCCCGGCATGGCGAACGCCTCCGCCCTGCCGTCTGCAGCCGGCGCTTCGGCCAGAAGGGTCCGCCGCCTCCCCACCTCTCCCGAGCCGAAGCGCTTGCGTATCTCGCGGACTTCTTCCGAAAGGCGCCGACGCCGAAGCCTCTCGTCCGCCAGCAGCGCGCGGCATTCCGCCTGCTCGGAGGCGAGCCTCGCATGCTCTTCGCGGATTGCGGCTTCTTCAAGCCTGCGCAGTGCCCTGAGGCGCATGGCAAGGATCGCGTCGGCCTGCGTCTCGTTTACACCAAGGCAGGCGCAGAGTTCGGCGCGGGGATCGTCCTCCTCGCGAACGATGCGGATCACCTCGTCAAGATTGAGATAGACGGCGAGATAGGCTTCCAGGACTTCCAGCCGCCGAGCAATCCGGTCCAGACGGTGACGCGTGCGCCGCTCCAGCACCTCCATGCGGTGGTCGAGAAAGGCCAGCAGGCATTCCCGGAGCGACATGACGCGCGGCCGCCCCTGGGCATCCAGCACGTTCAGGTTGAGGCCGAAGCGGATTTCCAGCTCCGAATGCCTGAACACCTGCTCCATCATCGCATTCGGATCGATGCTGCGATTGCGCGGCATCAGCAGGATACGCACATCCTCGGCGGATTCGTCGATCACCTGTTCGACCGCTGGCAATTTGCGGGATTCGATGGCGGTGTCGAGCCGTTCCAGAAGCCGCGCTTTCTGCACCTGGTAGGGAATTTCGGTGACGACCGCGCACCAGTGGCCGCGGTCGAGCTTCTCCACTTCCCAACACGCACGCACGCGCAGGCTGCCGCGCCCGGTGCGGTAGGCCTCGGCAACGGCGTCGGGGTCTTCGGTCAGGCAGCCGCCGGTCGGGAAGTCCGGCCCCGGCACGAGTTCCGCGATCTTCTCGTCCTTTGCGGTCGGCCAGCGGATCAGGTGCAATAGGGCGCCGGCGAGTTCGCCGACATTGTGCGGCGGAATATTGGTCGCCATACCGACTGCGATGCCCTGCGCGCCGTTCGCCAACAGGTTGGGGAAGGCCGCCGGCAGCACCGACGGCTCGCGGCCCTCGCCGTCATAGGTCTCGCGGAAATCGACGGCGTCCTCGTCAATGCCCTCCAGAAGCGCCTCGGCCACCGCCGTCAACCGGGCCTCGGTGTAGCGCATGGCGGCGGCGTTATCGCCATCGATATTGCCGAAATTGCCGTGGCCCTCGACCAGCGGGTAGCGGACGGCGAACTCCTGCGCGAGGCGCACCATGGCATCGTAGATCGCGGCATCGCCATGGGGGTGGTATTTGCCCATGACATCGCCGACGACGCGCGCGCACTTCTTGAAGCCAGAGGCGGGGTCCAGCCCCAGCTCGCGCATGGCGTGGACAAGACGACGGTGGACCGGCTTCAGCCCGTCGCGCACGTCCGGCAGCGAGCGCGCGGTAATCGTGGAGAGCGCATAGGCGAGATACCGTTCGCCCAGAGCCGTGCTGAAAGGAACGGACTCAACAGTTCCGGCAATCTCGTCGGACACGGCGCGCAGCGGGGGCTCCAGATCAGGGTCTCTTCAAGAATAAGCGTCCTCAGCCCTCGAAACAATCCGCGAGGCGCAGGCGCGCTGCGGGCATCGGGCGCTCTGCGGGCCCCGCGATATGGCGCGCAAGGAAATAGCCGGTGAGCGCAAGGCCGTCCCTTATGTCGACAGGCGCAAACCCGGGCGCGCCGCAAAGGAATCCCGGCAGGGCCAGAAGCCGCTCCTTCCAAGGATCGCCAGCCTCGCGGGTAACAGCCCGGCCGGTCCGGGGCGACACCCAGGCGAGGCCCGTCCGGCTGCCGGTGACCGCACAGCGCTCCAGATCGAGACCGAAGCCAAGTTCGGCCAGCAGGGCCACCTCATAGCCGACATAGGCCGCGGGCCAGGCGTCGCCCACCAGCGTCTCCAGGAAGGCTGCAAGCCCGAGAAACGCGGCCGGGTGCGGTTCGCGCTCCGGCAGGCCCAATTCCGCCACGGCGCAGGCGCTCTGCAGGGCCGCCAGGCGGGGCGGGTCGTCCAGCCAGAGCGCGGCGTGGGCCGTCCCGGCCTCGCATGAGAAAACCCCCAGCTGGTCAGGCAGCCGCGCCCGCCAGCGCAGCGTCGCAAGGGTGCCCGGGAGCAGCGCCTCGGCATGACGGCGCGCGCCCTGCACCAGCCCGGCATGACGGCCATGCATCTCGGTCAGCGCCTGCGCCACGGCCTTGCCTTCCCCGAACGGGCGAGCGGACAGCATCACGGCGCGGTCGGTCCATTCGATCATAGCGCAGTGTCATACCATCCTTCGCAACCCGGAAGCGCCGGGCCTGCCCTGGACATATGCCCTATCGGTTTCCCGCATGTCTCCCTGCCCTCCGCCCGCCCCGACTCAAAAAGGCGGCCCCGAAGACGCCGCCTTTCCCTGAATCAGGCTCGACCGGCTCGGGAAGGCGGGCCGGCCCTACGGCGCGGGAAGAAGCACGCCGGGGTTCATGATGCCGGCAGGGTCCAGTGCCGATTTGGCGCCCTTGAGCGCAGCGGCGAAAATGTCGGAGCGCTGCCGCGCATACCAGGGCATGTGGTCCCGCCCGACGGCGTGGTGGTGGGTGATGGTGCCGCCCGCGTCGATGATCGCGTCCGAAACCGCGTTCTTGACCGTGTCGTATTGCGCCGAAAGCCGGCCCTGCTCGCCAAGGCCGATAAAGGTGAAATAGGGCGCCGGTCCGTCCGGATAGACATGGGTGAAGCGGCAAGCGACGATCCCCGGCCGCCCCGTCGCCTCCTTGAGCGCGCGTTCCGCCGCCCCCGCCACCTGGCGATGGAAGTCCTCGAACCGGTCCCAGGTAATCGCGGTCTCGAAGGTCTCGCGGATGATGGCGCGGGCGGTCAGCATCTCGCGCATATGCCCGCCCCGGATGAACGCGTCGCGCCAGCGCGCCGCCGCATCGCCGCCGCCGCTATTGCTCGTCTTCTCCGGCAGCTGGCCGCCATGGTCCCGGCAGCACTCGAGGGCGCGCGCCATCCACGCGTCGAGTGCATGGTCGGCGCTCTCGAAGCCCAGCACCAGCACCGCGGCCGAGCCGTCCCCCGCGCCCGACCAGCGCACTTCGTTATGGTCGAGCAGGCGCAGATTGGCGGGATAGAGCCCGGCCTGCGATATGGCGCGTACGGCCTCCACCCCGTCCATGAAGCGGGTGAACTCCACCGCGTGGCCGGCGCGGAAGCCCGGGCGATCCTGCAGGCGCATCCAGGCTTCCGTGACAATGCCGAGCGCGCCCTCGGAGCCGAGGAACAACCGGTCAGGGCTCGGTCCCGCGCCGGAGCCCGGTAGGCGGAAGCTGTCGTGAACGCCCGCCGGCGTCACGGCGCGCACGCTCTCGGTCATGTCGTCGATATGGGTCAGCATGGTGGCGTAATGGCCGGCGCCGCGGGTCGCGATCCAACCGCCCAGCGTCGAATATTCGAAGCTCTGCGGGTAGTAGCGCAGCGTGAGGCCATGCGGGCGGAGCTGGTCCTCCAGATGCGGCCCGTACACCCCGGCCTGGATGCGCGCGGCGCGCGAGGCGTGGTCGATTTCCAGCACCTTGTCCATCGCGCCCATGTCGATGGAGACCGCGCCCTTGAAGCCGCCGCCGACATCGGGATGGACGCCGCCCACAACAGAGGAGCCGCCGCCGAAGGGAATGGCGGCGGCGCCCGCCTCCGCACACCAGTCGAGCAATGCCGCGACCTCGCCTTCGTTCTGCGGGCGAGCCACAAGGTCGGGCGCGCCGGCGAAGTCGCGGTCCATGATGCGGACCTGCTCGTGGAAGGACCGCCCGAAGGTATGGACCAGCCGCTCCCACTTGTCGTCCGTACAGACGGGCGCGAGCGAGGCCGGCGGCGCCAGGCGCGGCGGGGCGATCTCGATCTCGTCGATGGCGGGGAAAGGCCGGGACTCGAAGCCGTCCACGCCGAAAACCGCCGCATAATCGGCCTCGAAGGGCTTCATCTCCTCGTCGGTGAAGCCCTCACCGACCTTGCCCCACCCCCAGAACTTCCGCCTCGCCATTGCCCTGTCTCCTTGTCGCAGACGGGAATTCTGACATGCCGGCCGTCGGGGCGGAAGGGGCAACGGCGCGACAAGGCCCACTCGGAGCAAAAGACCTTCGACCGTCTCAAGACGGAACCGGAGCGCGCCTTCGCAGCGCCGGACGGATCTCTGCCACGAGTGCTGAGCCGAGGCAAGAGATTACCTGAAAGGCCGAACGCTTTCTGGAAGACCACGAACCGTAAGCCGGCCTCCGCTATTCCAACGCTCCCTCCGGTCTATGGGAACCGGTTCCCGGACACAGCCCGTCAGCGCCTTATGCGCGTCAGCAGCACCAGCGGCAGCGCGGCGAGAGCGACGGCGGTGTAGGCGGTATAGGCGTTGAGATAGCCGATCATCGCGGCCTGCTGTCCGATCTCCCCACTGAGCGCAGCGAGGCCGGATGCGGTGCCGGTGTCGATGACCGCCAGCGCCTCGTTATAGGGGGTGACGAATTCCGTGAGCCGCCCGTAATTCACGCCTCCAGTGCGCAGCAGCACCGTCACGCTGACCGAAATGAAGAAGCTCGAACCCAGATTGCGCATCAGGTGATAGACGGAGGAGGTCTCCGCCAGGTAGCGCGGGTCGAGGGTGGAGAAGGTCGCGACCGTAAGCGGCACCCAGGTGACGCCGACGGCCACGCCCTGCATCCAGGAGACTATCGCCACGTCCCACCAGCTGGCGTTGGCGTCGAACTGCATCATGATCCAGCCGGACGCCGCCATGATGCCGAAACCCGCGCTCATGCCGATGCGCGGGTCGAGCTTGCCGATATACATGGCGAGGAAAAAGCCGAGAATCGCCCCTACGCCTCGCGCCGCCACCAATTGGCCGACCACGGCATTGGGGAAGCCCGCCAGATCCTGCAGCATGGGCGGCAGCATCACCATGGGCGTGAAGTTCAGCATGCCGTATATGCCGACGATGCAGAGCCCGAGCGCGTAATTGCGATCCAGCAGCAGCTTTAGATTGAGGAAGGGCCGCCTTGTGGTGAGGCTATGGGCGAGGAAGATATAGAGGCCGATGCCGGCAAGGCAGGCTTCAAGCAGGATTTCGGTTGAGTCGAACCAGTCGCGGCGCTCGCCCCGGTCCATCATCAGCTGGAAGCAGACGACCGTGACGGAGAGCGCGAGGAACCCCGTCCAGTCGAGGCGCAGCGCGCGTAGCCTGCCGCCGTCGGTCAGCACCAACCACATGGCGAGCCAGCTCGCGGCCGCCGCCGGCACGACCATGAAGAAGGCCCAACGCCAGTTGTAGGCCTCGGTGAGATAGCCGCCCAACACCGGGCCGATGACGGGCCCGACAACGACGCCCATACCGAAGGCCGCCATGGCGGTGCCGTGCTGGGCGCGGGGATAGATGTCCTGGGTGATGGCCTGGGCGAGCGGGATGATCGGCGCGCCCGCCGCGCCCTGGATGACGCGGAAGAGCACGAGCGCCTCCAGCGATGCCGCGAAGCCGCAGCCGAGCGTAGCCCCGCCGAAAATCGCCATGCCCCAGAGCATCACCGCGCGGCGCCCGAAACGGCCGGTCAGCCAGCCCGTCATCGGCGTCGCGATGGCGGTCGCGACGATGTTGAAGGTCATTGCCCAGGAAATCTGGTCCTGCGTCGCCGAAAGCGAGCCCTGCATCTGCGGCAGCACGGTGGAGACGACGAGCACGGTAGTGCCGTAAAGCGTGGCCGAGAGTGTGACGGCGGCGAGGATCGACGCCCGCCTGAGCGCCGTGAGGTCCCTGCCGCCGAACGCCTCCTCCCCGGTCACGGCGCAAGGAGGCGCATGAGGAAGCGCCGGGCCTCAACGCCGATGCCGGGCGCCTGGCTCTCGCGCGGGCCGGCGATATTGAGCCGGAGGACATTGTGCCGGCAAAGCCAGGCCGCGGCGGCAGGCGCCTGCACAGGGCGCGAGAGGTCGGCGATGCGCAGCGGACGGCCCATGCGGCGGGCGATATCCGCCGTGAGGCGCGTGCCGCCGGTGAGCGGTCCCCGGCAGAGGATCAGCGTCGCATCGCTGTCGCGGACATTGAGCCTTGTCCGCACGCCGTAGGCGGTGCTCGCCGTTTCCTCAAGGGGGTAGCGCTCGGGGACCGCGCCGTCCTCTGCGCGCCGCCCGCGCGGGCACCAGCCGCCGACGGCAAAGCCGAGCGCGAGGCCCACATCGAGCCCGGCACGGTCCACGCCCGTCTGCCCGCCCGAAACGATCTCCCGCACCATATACGTCATGGCCGCCGCGATAGCATGACGAAGCGCGCGCACAGAAGCCCCAGAGAGATGGCAGTGGAGAGGATCACCGCCTCGAACAGCCCGGCCACGCCCCGCTCCAGGCGGAAGGCGAGCAGGAGCGAGAGCGGCACCATGCAGCCGATGAAGGCGAAGGCCTGCAGCGCCGTCGGGATCCAGGCGTCGGCGCAGCCGCGCAGCGCGTTCAGCATCAGCGTCTGCCCGCCGTCAAAGACCGGCAGCAGACCGGCCAGCACCAGAACCGGAACTGCAGCCGCAAGCACGGCCGCCTCCGATGAGTAAACGGCGGCCAGCGGCCGGGCGCATGCGGCCATCAGCGCGCCGGCGGCCGCCATGAAGCAGAGCGTCACCGCGAGGCCTATCCAGCCGGCCGCGATCCAGCGCCGGCGGTCGCCGCGCCCATAGGCGTTGCCGATCCGCACGCTAGTGGCGATGCCGATGCCGTTCGCGACCATAAAGACGACTGAAATCACATTCAGCACGATGCTGAAGACGGCGAGCGGGACTGCGCCGAGCCAGCCGGCGAACAGATGGATGGCGGTAAAGGCTCCCATCTCCACGGCGATGGCGATGGCGGCTGCATAGCCCACCATGCGCTGCACCCGCCAGCGCAGCCAGCGCCAGTCAGTGCGGGTGCGGACGCCGTGCCTTGCGCGGCCCGGCATCCACCAGACATAAGCGAAGAGGAATGCCGCCAGCCCCCAGCGTATGCCGGTAGTGGCCCAGGCGGAGCCTTCCGCGCCCAGCGCCGGCAGGCCGAACATGCCGTGGACCAGCAGCAGGTCGGCCGGAATGTTCACCAGATTCGCGGCGACAATGGCCCAGGCGGCCGGGCGCGGGCGCCGGACGCCTTCCAGAAAAAAGGCGGTGGCGAAATAGAGGAAGGCGGCCGGATAACCGAGCGCCAGGATGCAGAAGACACGCCCCGCGCCTGTCGCGACATCCTCGCTCTGTCCGGTCAACGACAGCACGTCGCGCCCGAACAGGCCGAGCGCCAGGCCGAGGACGCCGAAGCCGAGCGCAACCGGCACCGCGCGGCGCCAGGCCGCCCCGCTCTCGGCCGGGCGGCCCCGCCCCATGGCCTGCGCCGCCGCAACCGTGGTGCCGGTGAGCAGCCCCATAACGGTCAGCAGCAGCGGCAGATAGACCGCGACGCCGAGCGAGAGATAACCCAGTTCCACCGAGGCGTAGCGGCCGACGATCACCGTGTCGGCGACCGTCATGGCCAGCACGCCGGCGCGGCTGACCACGACCGGCAGGGCGAGACGGTACAGATCGGCCAGATGGCCGAGGACGAGGCGGCGGCGCAGGCGCATGGGCGGCAATCGGCCTTTCTGTTAGCGTCGCGGGCGGCGGATGGAGGCGGGCCCCATGCGGATTGCGGTCGGCGGTTTTCACCATGAGACGAATACCTTTGCGCCGACAAAGGCAAGCTTTGAGATGTTCCGGCGCGCCGACGGCTGGCCGGGACTCTGCCGGGGCGAGGCGGTTCTCGCCGATACCGCCGGCATAAACCTGCCGATGGCGGGCTTCCTGGAGGCTGCGCGCGCCTCCGGCCGCAGCTTCGCGCCGCTGGTCTGGGCGAACGCCAGCCCCTCGGCCGAAGTGGAGCAGGAGGCTTATGAACGCATCGCCGGCATGATGGTGGACGACCTCCGGGACGCGGGGCCTGTGGACGCAGTCTATCTGGACCTCCACGGCGCCATGGTGGCGGAGCATCTGGAGGACGGCGAGGGCGAGCTACTGCGCCGCATCCGCAATGTCATCGGCCCGGATGTGCCTGTCGTGGCCAGCCTCGACCTGCATGCCAATGTCTCGCCGCTCATGGCGGACATGGCGGACGCGTTGGTCGTGTTCCGCACCTATCCGCATGTCGATATGGCGGAGACGGGCGCGCGCACCGCCCGCCTGCTGGAGCGCATCCTCGCCGAGGGGCGGCCCGCCAAGGGGTTCCGGCAGATCCCCTTTCTTATCCCACTCACCGCGCAATGCACATTGGCGGAGCCGGCGGAAAGCCTCTATGCAGGCCTCGACGGGCGAGAGCGGGGCGCCGTCCGCTCCGTGTCGCTCGCGGGCGGCTTCCCGCTTGCCGACACGCCGGATTGCGGCCCGGCCGCGCTTGCCTATGCGGGCGATGAGCACAGCGCCGCGGAGGCAGCCGAGGCGCTGGCGGAGGCGGTGCTGGCGGCGCGTGGGCGCTTCGCCGCCGATTTCCTCTCGCCCGACGAAGCAGTGGCGCGCGCCGACCGGGCGGCCCGGCCCGAGCGGCCGGTCGTCATCGCGGACAGCTGCGACAATCCGGGCGGCGGCGGCAATGGCGACACGACGGGCCTTCTGCGCGCGCTCGCGGCCGCAAGCCCGCAAGGTGCGGTGCTGGGCCTGCTGATCGACGCTGAGGCCGCGGCGGCGGCGCATGAGGCGGGCGAAGGCAGCCGGCTGGCCGTTGCGCTCGGCGGACGCTCCGGGATTCCGGGCGACGCGCCGTTCGAGACCGATGCCGTTGTGCGCAAGCTCGGCAGCGGGTCATTCACTTGCACGGGGCCCTTCTATGGCGGCAACCGCATGCAGCTCGGGCCGATGGCGCTGCTGGAGCTTCCCGGCGGCGTGCGGGCGGTGGTGGCGAGCCGCAAGGTGCAGGCAGCGGACCGCGAGATGTTCCGTCATCTCGGCGTGGAGCCGGCGGACTACCGTGTTCTCGTGCTCAAGAGTTCGGTGCATTTCCGCGCGGATTTCGGGCCGATTGCAGGCGAGGTGCTGATCGCCGCCGCCCCGGGCCCCGTGGCCGCGGACCCGGGCGCGCTCGCCTTCACCCGTCTCCGCCCCGGCGTGGCGCAGCGGCCCTGAAGAAGGGCAGCAGCGCGACGCCGGCCGCGAAACCGCCGATATGCGCCCAATAGGCGGTCTTCGCACCCTCCCCGAAGGTCGAGAGGCCGAACAGGAACTGCACGGCGAACCAGCCGGCGACCAGCAGCCAGGCAGGAAGGCGGAGCGGCAGGACGAAGAACAGTACCAGGATGCGCGCACGAGGGCTCAGCACCAGATAGGCCCCCAATATGCCCGATATGGCCCCACTCGCGCCGATCAAAGGCACGGCCGAAGAGGGCTCCGTCAGCCCGTGCGCGAGCGCGGCGAGGATGCCGCAGAGCAGAAAGAAGACCGCGAAGCGCAGATGGCCCATCGCGTCCTCGACATTGTCGCCGAAGATGTAGAGGAAGGCCATATTGCCGAGCAGATGCGCGAAATCCGCGTGCAGGAACTGCGTCGTCACCAGCGAGAGCGGCGCGGGCAGGATGGCGAGGTCCGGGCGCAATTCCAGCGCGCCCAGGAGCCGTCCCGGCACGAAGCCCAGCGCCAGCAGCCTCCGGTATTCCACCGCCTCCGGCAGCCCCGCCTGCCAGATGAAAACGACCGCGCAGAGGAGGATCGCGCCCCAGGTGACGACCGGCGTCTCGATGCGCACACGCTCATTGTCGTCATGGATCGGCATGAAGGGCATGGGCGCCAGAGTAGTGCAAATTGCGGTCCGGCCGAATCGACCGCCCTTCGGCGCGCGCGCTCCCGCTTTACCGGCTTCCCTGAGGGTTGCCATACGCGCACATCCCCAATTACCTGACATGATTGATGGATCTGTCCGTTTCCTGTGCTGCCTGGCTGCTTCGTCCTTCTCCTCGATTGCGCTTCAGTCGGGCTTCCGGCCGGCGGTGCGGAGGAATAGGCTGGTGAGGACGGGGAGCGCCAGACATGTCGGAGCGCGATTACGAACTGCTGGTCATAGGGTCCGGACCCGCTGGCCATAGGGCTGCAATTCAGGCGGCGAAACTCGGCAGGAAAACAGCTGTCGTGGAACGCCAGGCGGTGGTCGGCGGCGCCTGCATCAACACCGGCACCATCCCGAGCAAGACACTGCGGGAGGCGGTACTGCATCTCTCCGGCTACCGCGAACGCAATATCTATGGCGCCTCCTACCGGGTGAAGAAGGACATTGCGATGGCGGACTTGCAGGTCCGCGCCGACAACGTCGTCACCCACGAACTCGACGTGAACCGCCATCAGCTACTGCGCAACCGGGTCGAACTGTTGCAGGCGGAAGCGGCCTTCGTCGATCCGCACAAATTGCGCCTTGCCGGCCTCGATGGACGGGGAAACTGGGAAGTCACCGCCGACCGGATCGTGATCGCCGTCGGTACGACGACGACGCGCGCGAGCCATATCGACTTCGACGGTCAGCAGATCTTCACCAGCGACGAGATACTGACCCTGAAGCACCTTCCGCGTTCGCTTGTTGTTATCGGAGCGGGCGTCATCGGCCTGGAATATGCGACCATCTTCGCGGCGCTCGGCGTCAGGGTCACCGTTGTCGACAAGCGGCCGCGCCTGCTGAGCTTCATCGATTTCGAGATCATCGATACACTGGTTTACCAGATGCGGCAGAACCGCATGACGCTGCGGCTCGGCGAAGAAGTCAGCAGCCTGGAGCGGCTGGACGGCAGCAAGGGCGGGAAGGTTCGCGTGCATCTCGCCAGCGGCAAGCAGATCCAAGCGGACTCCGCGCTTTACAGCATCGGCCGGACCGGCGCCACGGAGACCCTCGATTTGAGCGCGGCCGGGCTGAAGACAGCCGAGCGCGGCTTGATCACCGTCAATGAATCCTTCCAGACAGAGGTCCCGCACATCTACGCGGTCGGCGACGTGATCGGGTTCCCCAGCTTGGCCTCCACATCGATGGAACAGGGCCGCATCGCGTCCTGCCATGCCTTCGGCGCGCCTGCGGAAAGCACTCCGGACCTTCTGCCTTATGGCATCTACACGATCCCGGAGATCTCCATCGTCGGGCGCAGCGAGGAGGAGCTGACCGACGCAGGTGTTCCCTACGAAGTCGGCAGGGCCGCCTATAACGAGATTTCCCGTGGCCAGATTCTCGGCGACTCGGTGGGTATTCTGAAGCTCATCTTTCACCTTGAGAGCCGCGAGCTCCTGGGCGTCGCAATACTCGGGGAGGGCGCCACCGAGCTGATCCATATTGGTCAGGCGGTGCTGACGCATGGCGGCAAGATCGACTATTTCATCGATACGGTGTTCAACTTTCCGACACTAGCAGAGTGTTACAAGACTGCCGCCTTCGACGGAATCAACCGTCTCGACTGAACGATAAAGATTGCGCGTTCGGGATTGAATATGTCGTGAAGTAGAGGCGATGCCGGTTTGTCAGCTTCATTCCCTCTTTCCTTCAATCGAACGCGACCGTGGTTAGCCGGCCCGGTATCCACCCGTCGTCTCTCCGGTCATCTGGGAACCCGCGCCGCCGCTGCCGCAAGAAGGTCCCGGATCGCAGTCCGGAGCGGTGAAACGAGCGGCCGGCGCCGCCGCAGAACATGACACTTCATGACGCCGGTGCGGTCCGTCGCGTCTGGCGGGCGGGCGGGTCAGGCGCGGGGCTCGAGCCAGGACTCGGACCAGGCGAGCACGGCGCTCGACGAGTCATGAGCGCCCCGCCTCTCGCGCCAGGGCGAGCCGGTGGCGATCCGGCCGTTGCGCGAAAGCTGGGCCGAGGCGTGGGGAATGAAGGTCGAGAGCACGCCGAGCGGACGGCCGGCCGTGCCGGGCGGCGCGTTCAGGATGAACGGCTCGAGCGCGTCATACCAGGCCATGCGGATGATGTCCTCGTCCGACTCGACGGTCTCCACGGTCGCGGCGCGCGGGTCGCCCTCGCGGGTGAAGACTGCCGGCAGCACCGGGACCGATACGTCGGCGAAGGGGGGATGCAGCAGCGTTTCGATGCTGCGCTGCAGCCAGCGCGCGACGGCGATGTCGTCGCTGTAGATGCGGGTCTCGCCGTCCGTCAGCTCCCCCTGCATGAAGAGCGCATGCCCCGCGCCTGCCGGGCACCACAGCACCCGCCAGTGGCTGGTGCGATCGGACATGGTGCCGCCGCCGTCATGGCTGAGGCGGATGAAGGAGTTCTCGCCGGTCATGAGGACCTTGTGGGCGTCGATGGGTGCGGTCATGGGGCCGGTTCCTCCGGGGCTGGGGCAGGCGGGCATCGGGATGGCGAGGATAGCGTCTTGCGGGCCCCGGGGGGAGCGCCCCGTCACCGGCCCATCCGAATGTCGCCATGGCGCGCTTACCAGGGCTCCGGCTCGCCGCCGCGCGCGTCGAGGTCCATCGGATCCGGAAGGGCGCCGTGGCGCAGGAAGGCCGCCGGCGCCCGGACCACGGAGCGGCTACCGACAGCCGCGATCACGACCCAGGGCGGATCGACGAACCGCCCCGGCTCGTCGCACCAGGCCGGCGCCTCCAGGCCGTGGAGCCTCGCCAGATGCTCCGCCATGCCGGCGAGAAGCGCGTCCCGGTCAGCAACGGCGCCGCTTCGAGGATCGCCGCCCGGCGCGCCGGCTCCACGGCCATGAGGAATCTGGGGACCTCATGGACGATCTTGCGGTAGATGCCGTCGAAATCCTCCGGATTGTCGCGGATGAACGCCGCATAATCCTCAAGCGCGAAGGAAAAGATCGGCATCTCCTTCTCCTTGGCAACCGAGTCGACGGACTGCAAGACCCGGTCCCTAATTTAGACTGGCATGCGTCCAGCCGCCCGCCCTCTTCAGGCGCGGGCCTCGCGGAAGCGGGTGAGCGAGCCGCCATGCATGACGGAGCCGGGCAGCGGGTGGCCGACAATGTCCTCCGCAAGCCGCGCGCATTCAATCAGCGCGTCGAGGTCGACACCCGTGTCTATGCCCATCTCCTCGCAGAGAAACACGAGGTCCTCCGTGCAGACATTGCCGGCCGCGCCCTTGTGGCCGGCGAAGGGGCAGCCGCCCAGGCCCGCGACGGAGCTGTCGAATTTCGTCACCCCCATCTCCAGCCCGGCATAGGCGTTGGCGATGCCCATGCCGCGCGTGTCGTGCAGATGCAGTGCGATCTCCTGCTCCGGCCATTCCTCGCGCACCGCCCCGCAGGCCGCCTTGATCGAGGCCGGCTGGGCCCAGCCCATCGTGTCGGCGAGCGAGAGCGTGCCGATCTCCACGCCCTTCTCCGCCGCGATCTCCATCAGGTCGCGTACCGCCTCCAGCACTTTGGAGACCGGGACCTCGCCCTCGAAATTGCAGCCGAAGGCGGCCATCACCGAGGCCTTGCGCACCGGCATGCCATAGGCGAGATAGGTGTCGATCTGGTTCGACTGCACCTCGCGGTTGCGCTCATAGCCGCGATTGGTGTTCTTGCGCATGAAGGTCTCGGAGGCGGAGGTTGAGATCGCGCCCCGCATCTCGATGCCCTCCTTGCCGAGCGCCCGGTCGAGGCCGCGCTCGTTCAGCCAGAGCACGGAATAGGCCACGCCCGGCGTGCGCCGGAAGCCCGCCACCACCTCGTCCGCATCCGCCCAGCCGGGCACATGCTTCGGGCTGACGAAGGACGCGACCTGGATGCGGCCGAGACCGGTTTCGGAGAGCGCGTCGATCAGCTCGATCTTGCGCCGGGTCGGGATCGGGCCGGGCTCGATCTGGAAGCCCTCGCGCGGGCCCTCCTCTGAGATCGAGACGGATTTCGGCAGATCGGACATGGGAGCGCGGTCCTTCCGGCAGGGGCAACGGGCGGGCGGTCAGGCGCGGGCCAGCCGCCGGGCGCGGAAGCTTATCAGAGAAATCGCCAGCCTGCTCAAGACGCGCGACAGGTGCCCCGTCGGCTTCAGCCCGACCGCCTTGAAGATCATCGTCATGCCGCGCCGGGCATGGTGCGGCCGGTAGAGGGCGTAGCTCTCCCGCATATAGGCGCGGTTGGACTGCTTGCGGTCGTAATGGCGCCCGCTCTCGTCATTGGCGGCGAACCAGGCATAGGCCAGCTCGTCATCCTCCGTCTCCAGCACGCGCAGGAAGGCGATGCGGATGCGTTCGAGCTTGTTCAGCCGCTCGGTCTCCAGATAGCGCTTCATCGTCCGGTAGAAGAGCGCGTAATGGCGCAGCTCGTCCGCCGCGATACGCCGGCAGATCGCCTTCAGCAGCGGCTCGTCGGTCCGCTCCGCGAGCGCCGAGTAGAAGGAGGAGGTGCCGACCTCGACCATGCAGCGCGCGATCATCTCACCGGTGCGCGAGCCCCGGATCGAGGCATCCACATCGGTGCGGACCGCATAGCCGGCCCGGAAGCGCGCTAGCGCGGCGTCATAGTCGAAGCCGGGGTCGGCCAGCCTGGCCCAGCGGCCCAGTACCTCGCCATGCTGGACTTCCTCATGCGCCCAGCCGTTCATCATGTCGCAGACCTGCGCGTCGTCCGCGAACACGCGGTTCAAATAGGCGGCGTAGTCGCGCCCGTTGGACTCGACCATGCTGGCCGCCTTTACAAGCGGGATAAGGCTCCGGTCCACCCGTTCGGGATCGAACGCCTCCCACGGTAACTCTTCCGGAGACCAATGGTCCGACATGACCCTCGAAGCTCCATCACCGCACACCGGCGAACCGCTTTCCGGACCGCCGCCGAAACCGTCTTGGCGACTATAGCAGCGCCCGGGGCGAAGCGCCAGCCCGAAAGCATCCCGGCCCCGAATTGCGGGCCGGAAAGGCTTGCACCGAACTACAGGATATAGTATCTCTGAGTCAGACGACTACCATAGATTGCAATGTCGGGACGGAACGGATGAGCTGGACAGCGGAACGGGTTCTGGAATTGCGCAAACTCTGGGCGACGGGCGCGAGTACGGCGGAGATCGGTCGCCGCCTCGGCGTCTCCAAGAATGCAGTGGTCGGCAAGGCGCACCGCACGGGCCTGGCGCCCCGCCCCTCGCCGATCCGCCGCCTGCCGGCCTCGCCGCCGCCGGCGCCGCGCCCGGTCCGCCTCGCCCCGATCGGCCGCGCGGTCTGCAAATGGCCGTTCGGCGATCCGCAGGAGGATGATTTCCACTTCTGCGGCGCCGAGGCGATGCCGGGCAAGCCCTATTGCGCTGAGCATTGCGCCCGGGCCTATACGCGCGCCATGCGCGAGGCCGACGAGGCCGCCTGACCGGTCGGCCCCCTGGCCGTCGGGCGCAGCGGTCGCCATGGGTGTTATCGAAAGCCAGTTGCGGACGCGGAGCCGGGACTTCCGCGCCAATGCGGATGCGATGCGCGGGCTCGCCGCTGATTTGCGCGCGACCGTCGCGCAAGTGCAGGAAGGTGGCGGCGAACGGGCCCGCCAACGCCATCTCGCCCGCGGCAAGCGCCTGCCGCGCGACCGGGTGCGCGGCCTGTTCGACCCCGGCTCGCCCTTCCTGGAGCTCTCGCAGCTCGCCGCCTGGGGCGTTTATGAGGACGATATCCCGTCCGCCGGCATCGTTACCGGCATTGGGCGCGTGCACGGGCGGGAATGCGTCGTCGTCGCCAATGACGCCACCGTCAAGGGCGGCACCTACTACCCGCTGACGGTCAAGAAGCATCTCCGCGCCCAGCAGATCGCGCGCGAGAACCGGCTGCCCTGCGTCTATCTGGTGGATTCCGGCGGCGCCAACCTGCCCCAGCAGGACGAGGTGTTCCCCGACGCCGCGCATTTCGGGCGCATCTTCTACAACCAGGCGACCATGTCGGCCGACGGCATCCCGCAGATCGCCGTGGTCATGGGCTCCTGCACGGCGGGCGGGGCCTATGTGCCAGCCATGTCCGACGAGGCGGTGATCGTGAAGGGCCAGGGCACGATCTTCCTCGGCGGCCCGCCGCTGGTAAAGGCCGCCACGGGCGAGGTGGTGAGCGCGGAGGAACTGGGCGGAGCGGACGTCCATTCCCGCATTTCGGGCGTGACCGACCATTACGCGCTCGACGACGACCATGCGCTCGCGCTCGCGCGCACGGCGCTCTCCCATCTCAACACGGTCAAGCGCCCCGAGCTCGACCTCCGCGCGCCGGAGGCGCCGCGCTACGACCCGGAGGAGATCTACGGCATCGTGCCGCCGGACTGGAAGACGCCCTATGATGTCCGCGAGGTGATCGCGCGGCTGGTGGACGGCAGCCGGCTGGACGAATTCAAGGCGCTTTACGGCGCGACGCTGGTCACCGGCTTCGCGCATATCGAGGGCTATCCGGTCGGCATAATCGCCAATAACGGCATCCTGTTCTCGGAATCCTCGCAGAAGGGCGCGCATTTCATCGAGCTCTGCGCCCAGCGCGGCATCCCGCTGGTCTTCCTGCAGAACATCACCGGCTTCATGGTCGGGCGCAAATACGAGTCGGGCGGCATCGCGCGCGACGGCGCCAAGATGGTCCATGCGGTCGCCTGCGCGCAGGTGCCGAAATTCACCGTCGTCATCGGCAACAGCTTCGGAGCGGGCAATTACGCCATGTGCGGGCGAGCCTACGGGCCACGCTTCCTGTTCACCTGGCCGAATGCGCGCGTCTCGGTGATGGGCGCGGAGCAGGCGGCGACGGTGCTGGCGACAGTGCGCCGGGACGCGCTGGCGCGCGACGGGCGCGACTGGCCGGACGAGGCGGAAGCAGCGTTCCGCCAGCCGATCCTCGACCAGTATGAGACCCAGGGCCATCCCTATTACGGCTCGGCCCGGCTGTGGGATGACGGGGTGATCGACCCGGCCCAGACCCGCACGGTGCTGGCGCTCGCCCTCTCAGCCGCCCTCAACGCCCCGGTGGAACGCGGTCGCTTCGGCGTCTTCCGCATGTAAGGCGCAACGCTCGCCCGGTATTGAACCTGTCCCCCGCCTCCTTCAACCGGGTAACCGGCGTGACCATCGTCCTGCCGATGGCCGGCGGGCAGCCATTCTCGGATAGCCGGGTCAAATCATGCTCGTCAAACCACCGTCGGGCTTCGCCTTTCCAGCAGCATGACGTCGCGCCACTGGCCGGCGAGGGGGCCGTGGGTCATGCGGCCGAGGCGCTCGCGGATGCCGACCTGGCGGAAGCCGAATTTGCGGTGCAGCGAGATGCTCGCGGCGTTCTCCGGGAAGATGCCGGCCTGGAGCGTCCAGAGGCCGGCGGCCTCCGAGGCTCCGATCAGCGCGCCGAGCAGCCGGTCGCCGACGCCCCGGCCGCGCACGCCGTCAGCGAGATAGATCGACACCTCGCCCACGCCGGCATAGACCCGCCGCGAGGAGACCGGCGAAAGCGCCGCCCAGCCGACGACCCCGCCGTCCTCCTCCGCCACCAGCCGGCAGCATGCAAGATGGCCGGCGTCCCATTCCTCCCAGGCGGGTACTGTTTCCTGGAAGCTGGCATGGCCGGTGGCGATGCCGCCGCCATAGATGGCGAGCACGATCGGGCCGTCCCCCGCCCGCATGGACCGGATTTCAACCATCAGTCGTCATAGACCACGAGGCTTGCGACGGGCGCGTCGATGCGCCGGCGGCCGCCGAGGAAACCGAGCTCCACCAGGCAGACCGCGCCCCGCACATCCGCGCCGACCCGCCGCAGTAATTCGATGCCCGCGCCGAAAGTGCCGCCCGTAGCAAGCAGGTCGTCCACCAGCACCACGCGCTCGCCGGGACGGATCGCATCCGCCTGGATTTCGATAGTGTCCGCGCCGTATTCGAGGTCGTAACGGTGGGAGACCACCTCACCCGGCAGCTTGCCCTGCTTGCGCAGCATGGTGAAGCCGATGCCGAGTCGGTCCGCCACCGGGGCCGAGACCAGGAAGCCGCGCGCCTCGATGCCGGCCAGCCTGTCGGCGCCGAATGCCCGGACGGCCTCGGTGAGCCGGTCCACCGTATGGCGCCAGGCTTCGCCGTTCCCAATCAGCGTCGAGATGTCGTAGAACAGAATGCCGGGCTTTGGATAATCGGGGATCGTCCGGATACAGGATTTGAGGTCCATGAACGGTCTCGCGGGTGAAGGTCCGGCAGGAAGCCTAGAGCATCGCCGCCACAAGCCCAACGGTCCGACGGGCCTGTTGCTGGCGCTGTCCGCCCTGTTGCTCGCGCCGGGTCTGCTGCTGCCGGCGATCACGGTGGAACAGCTCTGGTTCGGAACCGACTATTCCATCCTGGGCTCCGTCGCCGCGCTGGCAGGAAACGGCGACTGGTTCCTCGCCGCCGTCATGGGCGCCTTCTCGGTCGTTATGCCCGCAGCGAAGCTGGCTCTGGCCGCCTGGGCCTGGCTGACCGGCAGAACGGACGCAAGGCCGGTTCGGGCGCTTGGCCGGGTGTCGAAATATTCAATGCTGGACGTCTTCGCTGTCGCGGTCGCCGTGCTGGTGCTGGACGGGCAATTGCTGGCAAGCGCCTCAGCCGGTCCCGGCATCGTCTGCTTTACGGTCTCGGTGCTGCTCTCGACCTGGGCGGCGCACAGGCTAGGTCACGAAGACCGCTGAAGAGCGAGCGCCGCCAGCCGGCGCTCGTCGAGCTCGGCGCGCATGCGGACTAGCAGCACCGCGACCCAGAAGAACAGGAAGGCCGCATACATGACCAGCAGCGGGCGCAGCATGGCCGGGTCGATGGCGGGCGCGCCGATGCGGCTGATGCTTGCCGGCTGGTGCAGCGTGCTCCACCAGTCCACGGAGAACTTGACGATCGGCAGGTTGACGGCGCCGACCACCGCCAGCACCGCCGCCGCCCGCCCTGCCCGGCGCGGATCGTCGAAGGCCCGCCAGAGCGCCATGTAGCCGATATAAAGGAACAGCAGCACGAGCACGGAGGTCAGCCGCGCGTCCCACACCCACCATGTGCCCCAGCTCGGCAGGCCCCAGAGCGAGCCGGTGACGAGCGCGACGAGAGTGAAACAGGCGCCCGGCGCGGCCGAAGCCTTGGCTGCGAGCGCCGCCAGCGGATGGCGCCAGATGAGCGCGCCCGCGCTCGCCAGCGCCATGACGGCATAGGTGCTGAGTGCCATCCACGCCGCCGGGACATGCACATACATGATGCGCACTGAATCCTTCTGCTGGTAGTCGATGGGCGACTCGACCAGCGCCAGCCAGAGGCCGGCGATGAAGGCTGCCGCCGAGAGGCCCGCCGTCCAGGGCAGGACACGGCCGGCGAAACGGCGGAAACGGCCGGGATTGGCGAGGCGGTGCAGGCTGCGGGCCAAGATTCCTATTGCTCCACGGCGTGACGAAGCGCTGCCGCAGCGGCCGCCGGCGCAAGCGCCAGCGCGCCGAGCGACATCGCGGCTAGCAGGGCGAGCGCACCCTCCCGGCCTTCGGCGGCGGCGGCCCCGAAGATAAGCACCGGAATATAGAGCGGCAGCACCAGAATGGCCGTCAAGACCCCGCCGAGCCGCGCGCCGAGGGTGAGCGCCGCGCCTGCCGCGCCGACAAGCGTAAGCGCGGGCGTGCCGACAAGGAAGGAGAGCGCGAGCAGGCTAAGCCGCTCGCCCGGCACGGCAAGCATGGAGCCCAGCAGTGGCGCGATGACGGCCATCGGCAGGCCGGTCGCAAGCCAGTGCGCCGCGCATTTGGCGAGCACGACCGCCGCCAGCGGCTCGGGGCGCGCGGCCAGCAGGTCGAGCGTGCCGTCCTCCCAGTCGGCGCGGAACAACCGTTCCAGAGAAAGCAGCACCGCCAGCAGCGCGATCACCCAGAGCAGGCCGGAGCCGACGCCGGCGAGGATGCCGGGCTCGGGGCCGAGGCCGAGCGGGAACAGCGCCGCGCCCAGCACGAAGAACAGGAGCGCGAGCCCGCTCTCCCCGCCCTGCCTGCCGGCGAGCGCGAGGTCGCGGCGGAGCAGGGCGAGGAACAGCCTCACGGGCGGGCCGCGCCGAGTTCGATGCGCCGGGCGGTTGCAGGGCCGAGCGGAATATGGGTGGCGATGACGGCCACCCCGCCGCCCGCCAGATGGCTCTCCAGGCCGCGCTCGAAGGCCGCCGCCGCCGCGTCGTCGAGGCCGGCGGTCGGCTCGTCCAGCAGCCACAGCGGCGCCGGCGCGGCGAACAGGCGGGCGAGGCCGAGACGCCGACGCTGGCCGGCCGAGAGCAGCCGTGCCGGCAGGTCGGCGAGCGCAGCGAGGCCGACCGCCTCCAGCCCCCGGGCAACGGAGCCCCTGCCGGCGAGCCGCACCCAGAAGGCGAGGTTCTGCGAGACGGTGAGCGCCGGCTTCACCGCGTCGCCATGGCCGAGATAGTGGAATTCCGCCTCTCCCTGACCGGTCCAGGCGACCGCGCCCTCCGCGGCCGGCAGCAGCCCCGCCAGCATGCGCAGCAGGCTCGACTTGCCGGCGCCGTTCGGCCCGGTGACGAGCGCGGCCTCGCCCGGCGCGAGCGCGAGGTCGAGGTCCCGGAACAGCAGGCGCCCACCGCGCTCGCAGGCGAGGCTGCGCGCTTCGAGCATCAGCCGCCGATCGCCACCGCCGCCGTCGGCGACTGCACATGCGCCGCCGCCGCATTGCCCCGCATGACGATCTGCGGATTGGCGAACAGTTTCTGGCCGACGGCGCTTTCCGTCATTTCGGTCGGGAACCGGCCCGCCAGCGCGGCGCACACGTCCGGCGGCAATTCGCGGTCCATCGTCACCTTGCCCTCGCCGCTGGCGTCGATGCGCGGCCGGTGGACCGCGTCTTCGAGGTCGAGGCCGAAGTCGAGCAGCATGGAGGTGAGCTGGAAGACCGCCGGCGCGATCCGCCGCCCGCCGGAGGCGCCGAGCGCGAAGCGGCCCGTCCCGTCCGGAGCCGTCACCACCACCGGCGCCATGTTGTTGAGCGGCTTGACCCCGCCCTTGAGCGAGTTCGGCCGGCCGGGGCGCGGATCGAACCAATAGATGCCGTTATTCATCAATATGCCGGTGCCGGGCAGCATGAAGCGCGAGCCGAAGCGCTCCAGCAGCGTGTTGGTGAGCGTCACCATATTGCCCGCCGCATCCACCACCGAGAGGTGGGTGGTGCAGCCGCGCCCGCTGGCGTCGCCGTCATGGCCCATATGCGCGAAGCGGTGCTCATAGGCTTCGGTCAGCGCCTCCGCCCAGGCGATATAGGCCGCGGCGCCCGGGCCGGCGGCGCGGTCGAGCCGGGCATCGAGACTGCCGAGCGCCCGCGCAAAGGTCGGGCCGGCATTCAGGCCCGGCATCAGCCGCACCACGCCGTCATGGTGCGGCACGGCCAGCGGCTCGACCTCGAAGGCCTCATAGGCGCCGAGGTCGTCGAGCGTGAGCGGGCCGCCGGAGGCCGCCATATCGGCCGCGATGCGCCGTGCGATCTCGCCTTCGTAGAAATCGCGCGGGCCCGCTTCCGCCAGGCGGCGCAGCGTCTGCGGCAGCCGCCCGAGCGGGCGGCGGAGCGGCGCATGCGGCGTCTGCGAGACGAGCGGCGCGCCGCCCGGCAGATAGGTCTCGCGTGCCTCCGGATAGCGCCCGAGGCCGGCGCTCATGCCGAAGGCGATCTGCAGCGTCGCATACCAGCTGGCGGCGAGGCCGCGCTCGGCCGTCTCGATGGCCGGCGCGAGCGCCTCGGCCCAGGAGAGCGTGCCGTAGCGCTCCAGCGCCATGGCGAAGCCCGCGACGGCGCCTGGCACGGCCGCGGCCTCCGGGCCGATCATGTTGCGGTCGCCCTCCACGCGCGGCCAGACGAACAGCGCGTCCTCCGGTCCCTCCTCACCGCTGAGGGGGTAGCGGGCGGGATCGAGCGCGGCCGGCGCGGTCATCGAATAGTCGATGCCGGTCGTGCGCCGCTCCGCCGCCAGATGGATCAGCATGACGCCGCCGCCGCCGATGCCGCTCATCCAGGGCTCCGTGGTGGCGAGGCAGAGCGCGGTGACGACCGCTGCATCCACCGCATTGCCGCCCGCCCGGAGCACGGCCGCGCCCTGCGCCGCCGCCTCCGCCTCCTGCGCGGCCACGAGGCCGTGCCGCGAGCGCAGGACCGGCTTGCTGAGGCTCCAGTGTTCGGCGCGGAAGGTCATGGCCTGCATCCCCTCTCGAAATGCCTCAGGCCGGCAGGATCGGGCCGCCGGTGACGGTGGTGCGCAGGAAGCGGCGCAGTTCGTTCCGCGGGTAGTCGAGCCGCCCGCAATGCATGACGCCGCCGCGATTGTCCCACATCAGCGTGTCGCCGACGGACCACTCATGTTCCCAGTGGAATTCCGGCCGGTCCAGCATGTCATAGAGCTCGTCCAGCAGGCGGTCGCTCTCCTCCTGCGCCATGCCGACCACGCCGACGGTCAGCAGCGGATTGGCGTAGATCGCCGCTCGCCCGGTTGCCGCATGGGCGTTGGCGACCGGATGCACGGCGCGCTGCTCGCTGTCCAGCGTGCGCGCCGCCACGACAAGGCTCCGGTTGCGCTGGTCCGTGCCATAGACGAACAGCGCCTCCAGGCCCTTCACGCGTGCCCGCACCGCCTCCGGCAGCGCCTCCCAGGCGGCGGCCGCATTGGCGAAGCAGGTATTGCCGCCCGAGGACGGCACATTCGTGGCGTGCAGCAGGGTCGCCTTGGCGGGCTTCGGGTCGTAGGAGAGGTCCGAATGCCAGCCATGGCGGACATCCTCTATGGCCCCGCGCCGCGCGCCCGTCTCGTCGAAGCTGCCATCGGCATGCTGGTTGGTCATCACCACCACTTCCGGCGCCTCCGGGTGGCGGTAGGCGCGCTGCACATGCGGCTGCAGGGCGCCGAAATGGCGGGAGAAGGCCGTCAACTCCGCTGCGCTCATCGGCGCGTCGCGGAACAGCAGCACGCCATGGTCCTCGAACGCCGCCTCGACTTCCGCGACCGCCCCGGCGTCGAGCGGCCGGCGCGGGTCCACGCCCAGGACCTCCGCACCGATGGCCGGCGACAACGGCTCGATCCGCACGCTCATATCGGCTTCGCTCCCTTGAGCAGAATGCGCTGGTGGCGGCGCGCCTCGCCGACGGGAAAGTCGGTGTTCACCGAATGCAGCAGGCAGCGATTGTCCCAGAGCAGGATGTCGCCGAGCCGCCAGGAATGGTCGTAGCGGAAGCGGTCTGCGGTCACATGCGCGTAGAGGCTGTCCAGCAGCGCATCGCTCTCGGCGCGCTCCAGCCCGACCACGCGGTCGGTGCGGTTGGGGTTGAAATAGACAGCCTTCCGGCCCGTGTCGTCATGGGTGCGCGCGAGCGGATGGACGACATCCGGCGTCTCGGCGGCCTCCTCGGCCGTGCGTTTCTCGGCCCGGCCGGGCGCGCGCGGCGTGTCGTAGCCGTGGACCGCCTGCGCTCCCTCGATCCGCGCCCTGGCGCCTTCATCGAGCGTCTCCCAGGCCCGGCGGGTGTTGCAGAAGCGGGTTTCGCCGCCGGAGGACGGCAGCGCGAGCGACTGGAGCATGGTCGCCTTGGCCGGCACGGCGAAATAGCTGTCGTCCGTATGCCAGCCGGACAGGCGCACCAGTGTCAGGTCATCCGGCTTGTCCTCGGGGCGCTTGTAAGTGCTCTCCAGCACCGAGACCTCGGGCACTTCGCCGTGGCGGCGATGGCGGAGAAGCTGCAATTGCGGCTCGCCGAAGAGGCGCGCAACCCGCAGGAAGTCCACCGGGGAAAGCGGCTCGGAGCGGAAGCAGAGCAGATGCCGGTCGAGGAACGCCTCGCGCACCGCCGCCGCATCGGCCTCGCCAAGCGGCTGCGTCAGGTCGAGGCCGACGACCTCCGCGCCGAGGGCATCGCTCAGCGGCCGTATCTCAAGCGCCATGGAAACGGTCTCCCTTCTTTACTCCGCAGCCGCGCTATCGGCAGCCTGCGGCTCTTTCAGCCGCAGCAGGAAGCGCAGCCTCCCTTCCAGCACAAGCTCCTCGCGCTGGTTCCGCACCCGGCTCGCCAGCGTCATCACGCCTGTCGTCCGCTGCGGCTCCAGCGCCACGATCTCGAGCTCGGGATAGAGCGTGTCGCCGGAGAAGACGGGCTTCAGGAAGCGGCTCGACTGGTCGAGGAAGCCGACCAGCGCGTCCTCCATCTCGGCCGCCAGGCCCGTTGCGCCGGGCGCGGTCTGGATGAGCGTCTGGAAGCCGTGCGCCATCAGCCCCGGCCAGCCGCGTTGGCGGCAATGCTCGATGTCGTAATGCACCGGCGCATTGTCGCCGCTGGCAAGCTGGAAGGCGTAGAACAGCGACTCGGAATGAGTGCGCGAGGGCGCGTAAAAGGTCTCTCCGACCCGGAAATCCTCGAAGCCGCGCTGCGGCGTGCGCATGGGGCCGCTCCTCTCCTCTGCCGACGCCGCCATGCTGCCACGCAGCGCGCCCCGGCGGAAGGCCCGGGGTGACAGGGAGAGGGGGCGGCGGTCAGAACAGCCTGACGAACTGCAGCTCGCCGCTGGTGCGTTCGTAGTCGTGCAGCTGGGCGTTGCTCTCGCGGCTCTCGCGCACCAGCGAGACGCGCGGGCTGAAGCCCCAGAGCGTCAGGCCGCGATTATGCGCCGAGAGCCGGTAAGTCAGCGTCTCGTCCTCGCGCCGCTCACCGGCCCGCGTGAAGGGAACCTGGGCCTCGTCATAGGCCGTCCGGCGCAGCGTTGCGGCCCCGGAGACCGTGAACCCCCAGCCGAGCGCCCAGGACGCCCCTATGGACGCCCAGCGGCCTTCATTGCGGGATCTGCGGGCTTCGGGACGCTCCCGCGACATGCCGCCCGAAAGGTCCAGCCGCAGCGTCGGCGCCGCTATCCACGAAACCCCGCCATCAAGGCCCGTCACGGGGCCGTCCAGCGTCTTGCTGCGGTCATGGCGCCGTTCGTGCCGGGAGAGCCCCCCATGGGCCGTCACACGCCGCGTCAGCCGCCGCTGCGCCTCAAGGCGCGGGCCGATCTCGCGGTATTCACCCTTGCCGCCCGACCAGTGCCGGCGCGTGCTCAGCAGCAGGCTCGCTTCCGTGCGCGCGTCGATCAGCCAGCGCGGCCCCACATGGCCCGAGAGCGTCATGCGGTCGAAAGCCCCGCCCTTGTATTCCCGCCGCGACAGGTCTCCGCCCGCGCGCAAGCGCCATTGGGGGCCGAGCGGGTGCTGGTATTCCCCGCCCGTCCATACCGAAAGCCCGACGCCGGATTCCTTCACCGCCGGATCGTTCAGCGTGAAGGGCAGGCGGCCAAGGGGCGTGTCGATCATGATGATGCGTTCGCCCGAAGACGCGCCGATATTGCTGTCGGGGGCGATCCCCATGCCGAAACGGACATGCCAGCGCTTGCGCGCGCGCAGCGCATCGAGGAAGCGGCGCACATTGGCGGCCACGGACTCCGGGATATTGCTGGCGAGCACGGTCTCGAAATGCCGCCGCGCCAGGCTGTCCTCGCCCATCAGGAAGAAGGTTCTTGCGAGTTCGAGCCGCACGCGCACGAGGTCCGGGCGCTCGACCAGAATGCCGTGAAAAGCGGCGACAGCCGCGCCCAGCCGGGCCTCGCGCGCCTCGCCCTCCGGCAGCGCCATGGCCTGGCCGACGGCCGCCATGCCGGTGCGGAAGCGGGTGTCGATGTCGCCTGTCTGCCCATAGGCGATGCTGCCGGCGACAATCACCAGCGCGCCGGCAACCAGCAGGGCGTAAAGCAGGCGGGTCACGGGGCGGCCCTACCGCTCACAGCGCGGCCCTCCCGACTGTCGCTGCCGGCCCGGCTGGGCCCCGGATCGGCGCTGACGCGCCGTCCGGGGTGACAAGAGGGGAGGTGCGCTCCGGCCTGCGTAACGGGGAGGGGCTGCGCCCTCGCCCCCAAAATTGCCGTCCCGGGCCCCCAAATTGTCATCCCGGACTTGATCCGGGATCCAGAAATGCCGGCACCCCTCGGCAAAGACCGTGCCCGCCTGGACCCCGGATCTCCGCTCCGCTCCGTCCGGGGTGACAAAGAGGGGGTGCCCCGGCCTGCGTAACAGGGAGGGGGTGGGGCGTGACAAAGGGGAGTGCGCCCCGCCCGAAGTGGCAGGGGGACTGCTCCGGGCATGGCGGGAGGGACTGCGGCGCACACGCATCCGGCGGTCTCGCTCGGGCTCGCGGGGGAAGAGCGCCGGAGGGGCGATGGGAGCGCCCCTCCGGCGGCCGGTGCGGGACGAAAGGAGTCGGGAATGAAACCTCAAGCCTGGCCGGCCATTCGAGAGAACCCCGACGCACACGGGAGTGCGCCGGGGTCCAGGTCAGTCGCTAGAGACGACGACTATTTCTTGTCCTCGACCATGTTCGCACCGAACGCGCCAAGCACATGCCCGTTGGTGAAGTGGCCGTCGAACGTGCCCGAAACCGCGCTGGGCTTAGCGTTATCTGTTCCGGGATCACCGTGGAACTGAACGTCCCAAGCGCCGGCATCTCCTGATCCCTTGGTAGCGCCCATGAACGCACCACTATCGAATGAAACACTATCACCACCTGTCCCCCTTGTGAGTTCGAGGCTCCACTTGGGATCAATCACGTGACCGTCCTCGTCGCGGAAGTTGGTGACCATGCCGCCAATGGTGTTCAGCATGTTCGGCGCAATGCTGCCCGCGTTCTCGCCTGTGGTTTGACCGAAATACGCCGTCAGGCGGGCATCAGCCGTGAACCCGCCAGACGCCGTCGGAGTTCCCACGCCCTCCGAGTCGAAGGTCTTCTTCGCATAGAGGCCCGCAGCGGCGCCGTTATAGGTTGCCTTTCCTGTGACGCCGGTGAAGTTGGTATAGTCGCGCGCGCCGTCTGCGAAAGCGCTGGCCATCACTTGGATGGCCCCGTCCTTGTCTTCTACGGTCTGATACCAGAAGCCGAAGTCGAGATAGTCGACATCCCGCATGACGCCCGCGACCATTCCCGAATCATCGTCCGGCACGAAGGTCCAGGTGCCCACGAGGGTCAACGCGCCCTTGGCGTCCTTCGCCGCCGAGCATGCGGCGCCGGTGCATGCGAACATGCCCTCCACGCCGTGGAACATGCCGGCGAACTCTACCTGAATATTGGCCGCTTCGGCATCGCCATCCGGGTAGGCTCTGGTGTCCCCATTCTCTGGGAACATCGCTGCCATGAACAGTCTTTCGGCATCATCCGCAGCGATTGCATCAGCCGATAAAGTGAGCACGCGCACCATGGCTGTTTCTGCATCGCTGTCGTGATCTACATCGGCCGCCGAAGCTACGCCGGCCCAATCGACATACGCATCGCCGGCAGTGCCGTCTTCGAGGTTGCCCTCGTCAGAGCCAATGCCTCCGACCTTATAGTAGTCCTTGAACGCTTCCGACCCCGGTTCCTTGAAGTCGGTGTAGCTGACGATGACATCTAGCGTCTTCCCGTCCTCAGACTGCTTGAAGAACGACTTGTTGTCCCAGCTGGTAATAGCAGCCGGTGCTTGCATCGAGGGCTTGAAGCCCATCGCGGCCTCACCTTCCGGCAATTTGCCGCCGGCCACCACGACGGGAAGTTGAATGCCCTCCGAGGTGGAGTTCGCATCAAGCCTGGTGCTGCCGGGCTTGATCGCCTCGGCAATCGCCATGTTTGCGGCCATCTCTGCCTTCTCTGCGTCATCGAGCGCCATCACATAGGCCGGAGAATTCGCCGCTGTGACTCCGCCGGTGGCCATGGCTGTGCCATCAGCGGCCACCATGACCGTGCAGCCGGCATCGCCAGCCGCGGCAGGGCAGGTGAAGGTGACGGAGCCGCTGGTGACCGACTTACCCGCTTCGATCATAAGCGGAGCGTCGCCGGTGGCCGGCAGAGCATAGCCTTCGCCGTCTGTCGTTACGCTGGCCAATGAAACCGGCATCGGGTCGGTCATGCCGCCACCTCCGCCGCCACCTAAGCTGCCTGTCGGGCCGCTGCTGCTTCCCCCGCCGCCGCAGCCGGCAAGCATGAGCGCCATGGCAAGCGCACTTGCCGTCAGCGCCAGTCTTGTCTTTCCGATTTCCATCTGTTCGATGTTCCTCTGTCTCTATGCGCCGGCCCGCAAGGGGCCGGTCGCCGTGTTTTCGGACTTCCGGTTCGCATGAGAGCCGAGACAACCGCGCTCGGCCGGCCCGGCCCGCGCGCGATCAGAAGTTGAGGGTAATGCCGGTCACGAAGGCGTTGCCCTCATTCACCGTCTGCCTGGCTTCCTCGCCGCCCAAGTTCTGGGGCGTGTCGTCCTCGACCGTGAAGATCGAGGTTCTCCAGGCGACGCCCGGAGCCAGCGTGTAGGCGGCCGACAGCATGGTCACCGTGCGATCGCTGTCGTTATCGAACGCCTGCGCCATATGGGCGAGGCTCAGTGCCGTCGGGCCGTCCGTATAGGTGACGCTGGCGCCAAAGGTTTCCCAAGCACCGGCCCCGTTATCGACGAACATATGGGTCGCATTCGGGCTCGCAGCAGCGGCCTCGGTCCCGTCGGCCGCAACCATCCTGCTGCCTTCCAGAGTCACGCGGGTATCGTCGCAGGCCACCACAGCACCCGGCTCCACCGCCATAAGCGCGGCTGCATCTGCCGTGGCGTCAGCTGCGTCCAACGCCTGCGCATCGTCGTTGAGGCGGCACTGGCTCGCCAGCACGCCCCGGTCGCGCATGGCATAGGCGACATCGAAGGTGAAGGCGCCGAAGCCCACGCCAATGCCGACATTGGTGAAGGTGTCGTTGTCGCGCCCCTGTATCTTGTTGTCCATCGCCTTCAGTGCTGCGGTATGCAGCATGTTGGCCTCCATGTCGTCGCCGTCGAGGTCGAACATGACGTCGGAGTTCTCGGCGCTACGGTGGCCGAGGGAGAAGGCGAAGCTGGTGCCGTCGATGTCCTGCTGGAAGTTGAGACCAGCGGCCCAGACGGCGTTCTCGTTTCCGGTAGGCGCGCCCGGCCACTTGCTTTCGTTCGCGGTGTCCGGCCCATAGGAGACACCCACCTGCAAGCCCTGAACGCGCGGCGTGATGTAGATGACGTTCTTGTTGTCGCCCATGCCGACCCAGTAGCCGTGGGTGTCGGTATAAGCACCCGGAATCCACTTGTGCGAGTCGCCGGCATTGATGCCGATACCGACCTCCCGGATGCCGGTATGGGTGCGCGCCTGGATGGCGTCGCGCGCGCCGATCTCCAGCCGTCCGAAATCGCCGCTGACCCAGGCGAAGGACTCGTCGATATTCGTCGAGCCGGTGGGGTTGTTGTGGGTGCCGGTGGCCGGATGCGTATATTCCTTCGGGCCGTTATTAGCTTCGAGCTGGACATTAACGCCGAATGTCAGCCCCGAATCCGCCTGGACCGAGCCTGTGAAATAGATCTCGCTGTCCGACTGCGTGTCGAGGCCGCCTTCGGCACCATCGTCGCGGTCGGCATAGCCGAACCACTGCTGCATGTAGCCGCTGACGCTGACTTCCAGACTGTCAGTCGACTGCGCCATAGCCGGCCCTGCGGCCATCGCGCCGGCAAACGCCAGCGCCGTTGTCGCAAGCAGGGTTTTTCTCATCCTGTTGTTCCTTCCATTTCATGCGCTCTTTATTGAGCGGCAAGCCGATCTCTAACGCGCCTTTCCGGGCGGAAACAGGCAATTCCAACACATGCATTCCGGTTTTCTGGCGACTGTTGCAGGGCCGCCGCATTTCAAGGCATTAGTCGATAGTTCGTCTCTATATAGTGGAAAGTTCTCTCATGTTGTTTTTGTGAAACAGAAGACAGAAAATATCGCGGATGCGGCGAAAAAATACTTGTTGCTGGAAGACAGCTATGCCAACAAAGGGGCGGGATTCGAGTACCCGCTGCCGGGCGGCATTGCGGAATGCATGAACGGTATTACGGAATGCACAGACGGCATTACAGGATGCGAAAGTGAGAGAACGACCGGCCATGACCGCGCACTCCCAGGTCAACATAAAATTCCTGCGGACCTTCCTCGCCCTGGTCGAGGAGCGGAACACGACAAAGGCGGCGCAACGCCTCGGCATGCACAAGACCAATGTGCTGACCCAGGTGTCCCGCCTGGAGGAGGCGGTCGGCTTCCCGTTGCTGGAGCGGCGCTTCCCGCCCTCGGGCAAGGAGGAATCCGGCCGCACGCAATTGACGCCGGCCGGGCGGCAATTCCTGCCAAAGGCGATCGAGGCGGTGCGCGCGCATGACCGGCTGTTCGACGACCGGCCCGTGGAGAGCGACCCGCGCGAGGCGAACCGCGTGGTGGCGTCAAGGCTGATGGAAGTCGCCCTCGCCGCCCTGCGCCACGACCTGACCGAGGAAGACCGGGAGAAGTTCTACACCAACCTCCTCGGCTGACAGCCCCCCTTTGTCACCCCGGACGGAGCGGAGCGGAGATCCGGGGCCCAGCCGGGCACGATCCCTGCCGAGAGGCACCGGCATTTCTGGATCCCGGATCAAGTCCGGGACGACAAATTGGGGCGCGCGGGACGACAAGTGGGGAGGGCGAGGGGCGGCCCCTCCCCTGTCGCTGCGGACGGGGCGCAGCCCTCCTCCTTGCCACCGCGAACGGAGCCCTCCTCCTGCCACCCCGGACGGCGCACCCCCCTTTGTCACCCCGGACGGAGCGAAGCGGAGATCCGGGGCCCAGGCGGGCACGATCCCTGCCGAGAGGCACCGGCATTTCTGGATCCCGGATCAAGTCCGGGACGACAATTGGGGGGGGCGCGACGACAAGTGGGGGGCGAGTCATCTACCACGCCGGGTATTTTTCCCATCGAGGCTTGACTCCTGAAAATCCGTGATAGGATGAACGCGGAGGAGGCAGCCGGCATCCATGGGGCCGGTTTGCCTCCTCTTTTCCGTGCCGGCGCAAAAAAAAGAACCCGTAGAAACAGGAGGGAGAGCTATGTCCGAAATCTGCCTTGCGCGCGCAGGCGCAGTCAGGTGCGCGAACCGCGCCGGCGCTAATGCGCGCGCCCCCGCATGCGAAACGCGCGCGATACAGGGTCCCGGTGCGCGGGGCGGGATGACGGCGGCGGGCGGCGGCTGGTATAAGGCCGGGCCGCATGGCGGCGGCAGGGAGGGACGGCCATGGTAGCGGGCTCCAATGCGCATCTGGTCGGCGAGGCGGGGGGCCGGGCGCGGCTGAACACGCCGGCCCTGCTGCTCGACCTCGACGCGCTCGACCGCAATATCGCCCGCATGGCCGCCCATTGCCGGCAGACGGGCCAGGCGCTCCGCCCGCATGCCAAGACCCACAAGAGCATCGAGGTGGCGCGGCGGCAGATCGCGGCCGGCGCGGCCGGCCAGTGCTGCGCGACGCTCGGCGAGGCGGAGGTGCTGGCCGGCGCGGGCATTCCGGGCGTGCTCGTCACCTCGCCCGTGGTCGGCCCCGGGCGCGTGGCCCGGCTGGCGGCGCTGAACGAGGCCGCCGAGGGGCTGATGGCGGTGGCGGACGACCCGGACGCGGTCTCGGCGCTGGCGGCGGCGGCGACCGGCAAGCCGCTCTCGCTGCTGGTCGATATCGATGTCGGCACGCGGCGCACCGGCGTGGTTTCGGCGCAGGCGGCGGTGGCGCTCGCGCGGCAGATCACGCAAGCGCCGGGCCTCGTCTTCGCCGGCATCCAGGGCTATGCCGGCCATCTCCAGCATGTCTATGACTATGACGAACGCGCGGCGGCGGTCGCGGCCGTGTCGGAGCGCGTCGCCCATGTCGCCTCGGTGCTGGCGGATGCGGGCCTCGCGCCGCCGCTCATCACCGGCGGGGGCACCGGCACGCATGACCTCGACCACCGCCACGGCGTGCTGGGCGAGCTCCAGGCCGGCAGCTATGCGGTGATGGATGTGGATTACGGCAGGGTGGCGCTGACCGCGGAGGGCTCGGGCCCGTTCGAGCCCGCCCTGTTCGTGATGGCGACGGTGGTGAGCGCGGCGAACGACGAGTTCGCCATCATCGACGCCGGCCTCAAGGCGTTCGCGACCGACGGGCCGATGCCGCTCTTCGCGCGCGGCGCGCCGGAGGACGCCACGTTCAGCTTCGCCGGGGACGAGCATGGCCGCGTCCACTATGCCGACGGCAATCCCGCGCGGCTCCGGGTCGGCGATATCGTCGAGCTGCACCCGCCGCATTGCGACCCGACCGTCAACCTCTACGACCACTACCACGCCCTGCGCGGCGAGGTGCTGGAGGCGGTCTGGCCGGTGGACGCGCGCGGCCGGCGCTAGCGCGGCGCCGCCGGGCGTCGGGCGATATGCTCAAAGGGAAGCGGGCCATGCACCGCCGGCATGCGGATCATGGCAAGACATGGCATTGCATGACACAGGCGAGGGGGCGGCATGCCGGAACTCAGGATCGGACTCATCGGGGCCGGCTGGATGGGCCGGGCCCACGCCATGGCCTACCGCGCCGCAAGGCTCGCCTTTGGCGGGGCGCCGGCGGTGCCGGTTCTGGAAGTCGTGGCGGACGCGACCGAAGCGATCGCCGCCCGCGCCGCCGCGGAGATGGGCTTTCGCCGCCATGCGCGCGACTGGCGCGAGGTGGTGGAAGACCCGGCCGTGGACATCGTGAACATCACCACGCCCAACGACATGCATTACGAGGTCGCCATGGCGGCGATCGCGGCCGGCAAGCATATCTATTGCGAGAAGCCGCTCACCAATGATGCGGCAAGCTCCTTCGCCATGGCGGAGGCGGCGGAGAAGGCGGGCGTCATCACCACGGTCGGTTTCAACTATATCAGGAACCCGGTCCAGACCATCGCCCGGAAGCTGGTCGAGGACGGCGAGATCGGCGCCGTCACCTATTTCCGTGGCCTGTTCAACTCCGACTCAGCCGCCCGCCCCGATGTTCCGTTCGCCTGGCGCAACAGCAAGGCGCGAGCCGGGTCCGGGGTGATCGGCGATGTCGGCGCGCATTGCTTCGCCTATGCCCGGCACCTGGTGCCGCAGCCGGTCGAGGAGGTGATGTGCGACCTGCGCATCGTGGTCCCGGAGCGTCCGCAGGCCGCAACCTCCGGCTGGCAGAGCGCCGGGTCGGGAGGCAGCCAGATGGTCCCGGTGGACACGGACGATGTCGCCACCGCGATGATCCGCTTTGCCGGCGGCGCGATCGGCCATATCGAGATGAGCCGGGTTTCCCTCGGGCGGCGCATGGAGATCGGATATGACATTACCGGCACGGAGGGCGCGCTTCGCTACCAGTATGAGCGGATCAACGAACTCCAGCACTATCGCGAGAGCGGCCCGCCGGAGATCCGGGGCTTCAAGCGGATCGAGATGGGCCCGGCCGATCCCCGCTACGCCGCCTTCTTCCCGGTGTCGGGGATCGGCGCCGGCTACAGCGATTTCAAGGCCATCGAGGCGCAGGAATTCCTGGAGGCGGTCGCGGCGGGGCGGGCGGCCTTCCCCGATTTCCGGTGGGGCGCGGAGATCCAGCGCCTGATCGACGCCTGCATCCTTTCCGACGCGGAAGGCCGCTGGGTGAAGGTGGCGGAAGTCGGCCCCTGAGCGGGGCGCCGCCGGCCCGCCGGCCTTACGGCTTGCCGGCGGCGCGCGCTTCCTCAATGAGCGCCAGCACCCGTTCGTCGTCGCCCGCCTCATGGGCCAGAAGCAGGATGAGCCGCGCATCCAGCCGCCGGCTTTCGGCCTCGTCCAGCCCCCGATGCGCCTCCACCAGGGCGGCGTAGATGTCGTCGGCGCGCGTCATCGCCCGCCCCGCGCCCGTGCCACCGCCGCCCCGATGCGCGCCGGCTCGAAACGCCGCCAGCGCGCGGCGACATGCTGGTCGGGACGGAAGAGCCAGGTCGTGCCCGGCCGGCCGTCATAACGCGCGGCCAACAGGCCCTCCGGCCTTGCGCCATGCACCGGCAGGCCGGCGCCATCCGCAGGCGCGGCCCCGTCCGCCGCGAAATGCAGAAGCGCAAAGCCGCCGTCCAGCCGGTCGAGCCACCAGCCGTCCGCGCGCGGCGCATCGACGGCCGCCGCGCCGGGCTGCATCGGCCCCCCGGAACCGCCCCAATCGGGGTCGTCGGGCGTCGAGAGCGGCGAGCCGGCCAGCAATGCCGGCGTCGAGAGCCGGCCGCTATTGACGAAGGCGCGCGCGAAATCGTGCCGGCGCGCCAGCGCGAGCGCCGCGTCCCGGAAGGCCTCGGCCGCGCCGCCCACCGGCGTCATGAAGTCCGTGGAGCGCGAGGAGTTCAGGATGTTCTCGTCGGCGGCCGGAATGCGCTCGTCCTCATAGCTGTCGAGCAGCGCGGGCCCGGCGCGGCCCTGGATCGTTTCAGCCAGCTTCCAGGCGAGGTTGTCGGCGTCCTGGATGCCGCCATTGCCGCCGCGCGCGCCGAAGGGCGAGACCTGGTGCGCCGCGTCGCCGAGGAAGAAGATGCGCCCGTGGCGAAACCGCTCCAGCCGCCGGCAGCGGAAGGTGTAGACGGAGACCCATTCCAGGTCGAAGGGCGCATCGGGGCCGATCATGGCGCGGATGCGCGGTAACACTTTCTCCGGCTTCGCCTCCTCCTCGGGGTCCGCGTCGGGGCCGAGCTGAAGATCGATGCGCCAGATGTCGTCGGGCTGCTTGTGGAGCAGCGCCGAGCGGCCCGCATGAAAGGGCGGGTCGAACCAGAAGCGGCGCTCCGCCGGGAATTCCGCCTTCATGCGCACATCGGCGATGAGGAAGCGGTCCGGGAAGGACCGGCCGCGAAACGGCAGGCCGAGCCGGCTGCGGACCGTGGAACGCGCCCCGTCGCAGGCGAGCAGCCAGTCGCAGGTGAAGGCGTAGTCCCCCGCCGGCGTCGAGACCTGCGCGCGGACGCCGCCGTCCCGCTCTTCGGCCCCGGTGAGCCGCGTTTTCCCTCTCAGGTCGAGGCCGAGCGCGCGGGCGCGCGCCACCAGATAGTCCTCGACATGGTATTGCTGGATGTTGATGAAGGCGGGCCAGCGATGCCCTTCCTCCGGCAGGAGGTCGAAGGCGTAGAGGAGGTCATCGCCGTGGAACACCTTGCCCCGGTTCCAGACCACGCCTTTCGCCGCGAGCTCCGGGCCGATGCCGAGGCGGGCGAGGATCTCGAGACTGCGCTTGGCGACGCAGATGAGCCGCGAGCCGGTGCTGACCGTGTCGTCCTCGTCCACCAGCAGCACATCGACGCCGCGAAGCTTGAGGTCGATGGCGGCGGCCAGCCCCACCGGCCCGGCGCCCACCACGCAGACGGGATAATGCCGCTCCCGCCCGTCGAGATCGGCCGGCGCCCGGAACGGATAGACCGGGTTCGCCCGATCCGGCTCTGCTGCCGCCTGCATGGCCACGTTATCGCCGCCCTCCCGCAATCGGACCGGATATGCGCGCCGCCGGCTTCGAGCGCATTATACTCACCGACATATCCTCGCCCCCAGGGAGCCGATCCGCCATGGCGCGCATCCGCAACATCCTGTTCATCATGACGGACCAGCTTCGCTGGGACTACCTCTCCTGCTACGGGCACCCGGTGCTGGAAACGCCGCATCTGGACGGGCTGGCGGCGAAGGGAACGCGCTTCACCCGCGCTTACTGCCAGTCGCCGATCTGCGGTGCCTCGCGCATGTCCTTCTATACCGGGCGCTATATGGCGAGCCACGGGGCCAGCTGGAACAATGTCCCGCTGGCGGTGGGTGAACGCACGCTCGGCGACTGGCTGCGCCCGCTCGGCCTGCGCACGGCGCTCGTCGGGAAAACGCATATGGCCGCCGACCGTGAGGGCATGCAGCGGCTCGGCATCGACCCGGCGAGCGCGACCGGCCAGCTGCTTTCGGAATGCGGCTTCGAGCCCTATGAGCGCGACGATGGACTGCATCCCGATATCGGCGTCGATCCCGACCTCGCCTATAACCGCTGGCTCCGGGAGCGCGGCTATGACAGCCCGAACCCCTGGCACGATTTCGCCAATTCCGCCGAGGGGCCGGACGGGGAGCCGCTCTCCGGCTGGTATCTACGTTATGCGCCCCTGCCCGCGCGGGTGAACGCCGAGCATTCCGAGACCGCCTATATGACCGGGCGTGCGATGGAGTTCATCCGCGAGCAGGGCGAAGAACCCTGGTGCCTCCATCTCTCCTATATCAAGCCGCACTGGCCCTATATCGCACCCGCGCCCTATCACGGCCTCTACGGAGCCAATTCCGTCGTCGTCCCCAACCGGCATGAGGACGAACGCCGGGACCCGCACCCGGTCCACGCCGCCTTCATGGCCCATGAGGACAGCCGGAACTTCTCCCGCGACGAGGTCCGGCGCGCGGTCATTCCGGCCTATATGGGCCTTGTCAGGGAAATCGACGACCATATGGGCCGCCTGTTCGCCTTCCTGGAGGAACAGGGCCGGATGGAGGACACCATGATCGCCTTCACCAGCGACCATGGCGACTATCTGGGCGACCACTGGCTCGGCGAGAAGGAGCTGTTCCACGAGGAGAGCGTGCGCATCCCGCTGATCGTCTATGACCCTGCGGGCCGGTCCGGCGCGGTCGTGGACGACCTCGTCGAGTCCATCGACCTCGTGCCGACCTTCGTGGAGGCGGCGGGCGGTGAGGTCCAGCCGCACCGCATGGAAGGGCGCTCGCTGCTGGCGCTGCTGCGCGGGGGGCAGGCCGACCGGCGCGAGGCGGTGTTTTCCGAAACCGACTATGCGCACCGCGCCGCCCGGCTCACGCTCGGGCGCGGCGTCAACGACTGCCGCGGCTACATGGTCCGCACGGAACGCTGGAAATATGTGCTCTGGGAAGGATATCGCCCGCAATTGTTCGACCTCGCCGCCGACCCACTGGAGCTCGCCGATCTGGGCGGCGACCCGGCCCATGCCGCGACGCGCGCGGCGCTCCATGAGCGGCTGTTCGCCTGGCTCCGGGCGCGGCGCATGCGCACCACGCTTTCCGACGACGAGGTCGCGCGACGCACCGACGCCAGCCGCAAGCGCGGATTCATCATCGGCGTGTGGTAGCGCCCGGTTGCGCTTGCGCCTATTCTGCGCCCCGAGCCCATGTCCGACATGCGAACCCTTATCCTCACAGGCGCCAGCCGCGGCATCGGCCATGCGACGGCCATCAAGTTCAAGGATGCCGGCTGGCGCGTCATCACCTGTTCGCGGCAGGCCTTTCCAGGCGGCGTCTGCCCCTGGGGCGCGGGGCCGGAGGACCATATCGAGGTGGACCTCTCGGACCCCGAAGGGCTCGCCGTCACGATAGAGGAAATGCGCAAGCGGCTGACGGACGCGCGCGTGCATGCGCTGGTCAACAACGCCGCGGTCTCCCCCAAAGGCGAAGAAGGCGGCAGGCTCGGCGTGCGCGACACGCGCCTCAGCGCCTGGCACCATGTCATGCAGGTCAATTTCTACGCCCCGCTGATGCTCGCGCGCGGGCTGGCGAAGGAGCTGGCGGCCGGCGGGGGCTCGGTCGTGAACGTCACCTCGATCGCCGGGGGCCGGGTGCATCGCTTCGCCGGGCCGGCCTACGCCACCTCCAAGGCGGCCTTGGCGGCGCTCACCCGCGAGATGGCGGCGGAGTTCGGGCCTGACGGCATTCGCGTCAACGCCATCGCGCCCGGCGAGATCGACACGCCGATGCTCTCCCCCGGCACGGACGAGATCGTCCGCGCCATTCCGGTGGGCCGCATGGGCGAGCCGGAGGAAGTCGCCGACACGATCTACTTCCTCTGCACGGATGCCTCGCGCTACATCAACGGCGCGGAAATCCACGTCAACGGCGGCCAGCACGTCTAGACGCGCCGCCGGACGCCGATTGACAAGGCGTGGCGGCGCAAACAGGCTTCCCGCCGGTTCGGGAGAGCGGGGCAGTCACGATGCTGGCGGACAATGCCGAGTTCGACTTCATCGTCTCCGGCGCGGGCTCGGCCGGCTGCGCGGCGGCGGCGCGCCTCAGCGAGTCGGGCCGCTACAGCGTCCTGCTGCTGGAGGCTGGCCCGCGCGATACCGACCCCTGGATCCACATCCCGCTCGGCTTTCCCAAGCTGTTTACCGATGCGCGGGTCAACTGGAAATTCGAGACCGAGCCGGTCGAGGCGCTCGACGGCCGCCGGCTCTTCCAGCCGCGCGGGCGCGTCCTGGGCGGCAGCAGCTCCATCAACGGCACGATCTACATGCGCGGCCAGCCGCGCGACTATGATGGCTGGCGCCAGCGCGGGCTCGAGGGCTGGGACTGGGATTCCGTGCTGCCCTACTTCATCAGGGCGGAGGACAATGAGCGCGGCGCTGATGCGCTCCATGGCGCTGGCGGCCCGCTCCGGGTCTCGGACGTGCCGACCGAGTGGGCGCTGCCGCGCGCCATGGTGAATGCGGCCATCGAGGCCGGTATTCCCGCCAATGCGGATTTCAACGGGCCCGAGCAGGAGGGGGCCGGCTTCTACCAGTTCACCGCCTCGCGCAAACGGCGCTGGAGTGCGGCGAAGGCCTATCTCGCGCCGGCCAGGAAGCGGCCCAACCTGCATGTCGAGACCTCCGCCCAGGCGCGGCGCCTGCTGATCGAGGACGGCCGGGCCGCCGGCATCGAATACCAGACGCCGGCCGGGCCGAAACAGGCCTGGGCGCGGCGCGAGATCGTCGTGTCAGGCGGCGCCTTCGGTTCGCCCCACCTGCTGCAGCTGTCGGGCATCGGCCCGGCGGCGCATCTCGCTGAAATGGGCATCGAGCCGCTGCGCGACCTGCCGGGCGTCGGCGCCCATCTGCGCGACCATTTCAACACCTATATCAGCTTCCGCTGCGCCCGCCCGGTGACCGCGAACGACCTCGCGCTCAGCCTGCCGCGCCGCCTCGCCGCCGGTGCGCGCTACGCGCTGTTCGGCGACGGGCCGCTCGCCAGCACGGGCATATGCGCGGGCGCCTTCGTGCGCAGCGATCCGCGCCTGGACGGCCCCGACCTCCAGATCAACATGCTGAGCTGGAGCGCGGCGCGGCGCACGCCCGACATGATCGTGCCGCATCCTTTTTCCGCCTTCACGCTGAGCCCCGTGCACCTGCGCCCCGATTGCGACGGCTCAGTGCGGCTGAAGAGCCCGGACCCGCTGGCGGCCCCGGCAATCCGCTACGAGTTCCTGCGCACGGAATACGACCGGCAGACGATCCTCCACGGCATGCGGCTCTGCCGGAAGATCGCCAGCCAGCCGGCGCTCGCCCCCTTCATGGCGGAGGAAGTGCTGCCCGGCCCGGACTGCGAGAGCGACGAGGACCTGCTGGCCGACGTGCGGGCGCGCGCCGTCGCCAATTACCACCCGGTCGGCACCTGCCGGATGGGCCCGGAGGCGGATTCGGCAACCGATGCCAGGCTACGCGTCCATGGCATCGCCGGGCTGCGCGTCGCCGACGCCTCGATCATGCCCGCCATCCCCGCCGGCAACACCAACGCGCCGGCCATCATGATCGGCGAAAAGGCTGCCGCGATGGTGCTGGAGGACGCGCGGTAGCGCTGTATAAATGGTCCCGGAAGCGGGGCAGGAAACAGCGATGCACTATGTGGCCGTCATCGATCAAGAACCCGACACCGCATACGGCGTCCGTTTCCCCGAAGTACCCGGCTGTTTTTCGGCGGCAGACAGCTTCGAAGACATCGTTCCGAATGCAATGGAAGCGCTGGCGCTCCATTTGGACGACGGCGAGGAGGCGTGGCCGCGCGGGCTGGAAGCGGTGCGCGAGGAAACCGCCGGGGATATTGCGGCCGGAGCGTTCCTGATGCTGGTTCCGCACGTCCCCGAGCGGCCCGGATAGCCCGCCCTATCCGACCGCAATGTCCAGCCAGCCTAGGGGGGTTACGGTCGCGTGGTCGCCGGGGCGCAGCACGACGGTCGTGGTGTCGCTTTCGACGATGGCCGGCCCCGCCAGCGCCTGGCCCGGCCCGAGCGCGGCGAAATCGAACACCGGCGCCTCCACCCAGCCGCCCATATGCACGCGCCGCCGGGCGCGCGGTTCGGCGTCCGGGCCGCTGTCGCGCGCGCGCTCTTCCGGCCGGCCCGGCAGGCGGCCGACAGCGGCGGCGCGGGCGTTCACCAGCACCACATCGTCCTCCCGCAGCGCATAGGTGAACAGCGCCTCATGCCGGTCATGGAAGCGCGCCGCGATCCGCTCCAGCAGGTCGCCGGCCCGCCAGTCCAGGCCGTCCAGTCGGACATCGACCTCGAAAATCTGCTCGCCATAGCGCATGTCGGCCGCGCGCTGCACCGCGACCTCGCCCGAATGGCAGGCCGCGAGGCGCTCGCGGGCGGCGCTCTCCAGCTCGTCATAGACGGCGCGCACGGCCGCGGCGTCGAGCGCCGCGGCGTCGCCGATATGGGTGCGCGAGGCCTCGAAGCGCAGGTCCGTCGCCAGCATGCCCCAGGCCGACAGCACGGAGGCGACCCTGGGCGCCACCACGCGCTGAATGCCGAGCTGGCGCGCGACATCGGTGATATGGAGGCCGGCAGCGCCGCCGAAGGCGAGCAGCGCGAAACGGCGCGGGTCCACGCCGCGACGCACGGAGACGAGGCGGATGCCCTCCGCCATATTGGTATGCACGACGCGGTGGACGCCCTCCGCCGCCGCCATGCGCCCGACCCCGAGAGCCGCCGCAAGCCCGTCCAGCGCGGCCGCCGCCGCCCCGGCGTCCAGCCGCTCCCGCCCGCCGAGGAAATTGGCGGCGTCGAGGAAACCCAGCGCCAGGCTGGCGTCGGTCACGGTCGGCGCGCTGCCGCCGCGCCCGTAGCAGGCGGGCCCCGGATCGGCCCCGGCGCTTTCGGGGCCGACATGCAGCACGCCGCCCGCATCCACATGCGCGATGGAGCCGCCGCCCGCGCCGATGCTGGCGATGTCGAGCGAGGAGAGCGCGATCCGCTCCCCGGCAATGCCCCGGTCCGACGACAGCGCCGCCTCGCCGCCGGAGATGAGCGAGATGTCGGTGCTCGTGCCGCCCATATCGAAGGGGATGAGGTCGCCCGCGCCGAGCAGCCGGGCCGCATAGCGCGCGCCGGCAACGCCGCCGGCCGGCCCCGACAGCACGGTCCCCGCCGCCAGCCGCACCGCCTCTTCGAGCGGCGCGACGCCGCCATGGCTCAGTATGATGAGCAGCGGCCCGGCATAGCCCTTCTCCGCCAGCCGGGCGGCAAGGCGCCCGAGATAGCCGGACAGCGCCGGGCCGACATAGGCGTTGACCACTGTGGTGGAGACCCGCTCGAATTCCTTGATCTGCGGGAACACGTCCGAGGAGAGCGACAGATAGGCCTCCGGCATCGCCCGGCGCACCGCATCGGCCGCCGCGCGCTCATGGCCCGCGTCGCGCCAGGCGTGCAGGAAGCAGATGGCGACCGAATCGACGCCCTGCCCGCGCAGCGCCGTGACCGCACTGTCCAGCGAGTCCGGGTCGAGCGGCGTCTCGACCGCGCCGTCGGCGCGCAGGCGTTCGCGGATGCCGATCCGCCGCCGGCGCGGCGCCAGCGGTTCCGGCGGCGGCAGGCGGAGATTGTAGCGGTCCGGCTTCAGTCCCTCGCGCATTTCCAGCACATCGCGATGGCCGTCCGTCGTCAGCAGGCCGACCGTGGCGCCCTTGCGCTCGAGGATGGCGTTGGTCGCGACCGTGGTGCCGTGGACAATGCGCTCCGTCTGCGCCAGCAGGGCCGCGAGGTCGAGACCCATCGCCCCGGCGAGGCGCTCGAGCCCGTCCAGCACGCCGACGGACTGGTCCGCCGGCGTGGAGGGCGCCTTGGCGATCCGGGTGCCGCCGCTGCGGTCCACGGCGACGAGGTCGGTAAAGGTCCCGCCGACATCGATGCCGATCCGGTATTCGCTCCCAGGGTCGTTCATGTCCACCGCCAGTTCCTGCGCCGCGTCCCCGGCACTCTAGCAAACAATTCGGCGCCCGCCGCCAGAGTGTCGGGAAAGGCCATGCTTCGTCATGACCCGCATGCCGGCGGCGTATAGCCCCTGTTCACTTCCGGCATGAGACCTCCTTTCGTTCCCCGCCGGCGCCGGGACCCTGTATCGCGCGCGTTTCGCATGCGCGCGGGTAGCGCGTTAGCGCCGGCGCGGTTCGCGCACCTGATTGCGCCCGCGCGCGCAAGGCAAATGCAGGACATACCTCTCCCTCCTGTTTCTACGGGTTCTTTTTTTCGCGCCGGCGCGAAAAGAGGAGGCAAACCGACCCCATGGATGCCGGCTCCCTCCTCCGCGTTCATCCTATCACGGATTTCCAGGAGTCAAGTCCTGATGGGAAAAAATGCCCGGAAGACCTGGTGGACACTTGCCGGCCCGGTCGCCTGGACCCCGGATCGTCGCTGACGCGCCGTCCGGGGTGGCGGAAGAGGGGCCGCCCCGGCCATGGTGGCAAGAGGAGCGGGCGCGCAGGGCTCAGCGGTGGAGGAGGCCGTAGGCGAGGTCGCGGTCGTTTTCGGACAGGTCGTGCCGGAGCGCCGCCAGCGCCAGTTCTACCAGTGCCGAAGCGATGGCGCGGTTGGCCTCGCGCGGGTCGCTGCCAAGCGGCGTGTCGTCGAACATCCGGTCATGCGCCTGCAGCGCCGCCAGCGCCTTGGGCAGGAAGGCGCGCCCGGCCTCCGTCAGCTGCGTGCGGCCCGCCTCGTCCCGGTTCGGCGGGAAGCGCCGCTCCAGCAGTTGCGCGCCGATGATCTTCTCCAGGCTGGTGATGTGCACGAGCACATTGCTCTTCGACATGCCGAGCCGCGCGCCGGCCTTAGAGGTGCTCCGCTCCTCCACAAGCGTGAGGAAAGTGCGGAGCATTTTCATATTGACATGCCCCGAGCGGGGGGGGGGGGGGGGGGGGGGGGGGGGTAGCATTATCAGCAACCTAAGGATTCAAACTCCGCGCGCGCATGAACCCCCGCTTTCGCGGGGGTGACGAAGGGGACGCGCGCCGGCCCGGATGGCAAGGGAGCGGCGGGACGATGTTTCGGGCCCTGTCGCATTTCGCATAACCCGCCCCGGATAGCAGATGCGAATCGAAATGGCGACTCCCGGTTTTGCGACGAATCGTCATAGAATTGGCGGCTGGAGCGACCAAGTTTTTTAACAAGTTAATTCGAAAACTTGTTCAACATAGTGCAAATTGTTGCGGCCCGGCAACAGCGCCGGACCGAATGTTAAAGTCAGGCCTTTTCTGCTTCCGGAATCCAGTCTTTCTCCGTCAGGTTTCCCGCTGCCGCCGAATTAACAGCGGCGCATCTTCTCTCGGGAAAGGATGAAGAAATGAGAAAAACCCTGCTTGCGACAACGGCGCTGGCGGCGGCAGGCGCCTTCGCAGCCGGCCCCGCGCTTTCGGCCGACAAGATGAGCATCGGCGTCGGCGGCTACATGCAGCAATGGATCGGCATGTCCAGCGTGGACGCCACGGATGCCACGGGCAAGGCCACGGCGGTCGAGGGTGGCGTCGCCCAGCATTCGGACACGGAAATCTTCTTCAAGGGCAGGCTGGAGAGCGACAACGGCCTGACTTTTTCCGTCAAGGTCGAGCTTGAAGGCAATAGCGGGTACGGAAGTGGGAACCAGATCGACGAGTCGCAGCTGACGGTTCGCGGCGCGTTCGGCGAGATCGTGCTCGGCGCCGAGGACCCGGCGATCACCAACACCCATCACGGCGTCCGCGATGTCGGCTTCGGCATGGTCTGCGGCGACATGGGCAAATGGATCCAAGGCATCAACGAGTGCGGCCCGGGTGGCATGGGCACTGCCGGCCACGCGCTCGGCGACAGGAACAACATCACCTACTACTCGCCGCGCGTGAGCGGCGTGCAGTTCGGCGCGACCTATGTCCCGAACGACAGGCAGGAGGGTCGCCGGATCGACGCGCTCGACGACGGTGTTGCCTGGAACGACGATGACGCCGTGTCGGTTGGCGCGAACTACAAGGGTGAGTTCGGCGGCGCCAATATCGCGGTCTCCGCCGGCTACTACCAGCGCAGCGGGGTCATGAAGCCGGTAGCGCTCATGTCGGGCTCGAATACCGCCAGGCTTACGGCCGGCGCACTCACGGACGCCCAGGACGACATCGATGCCTATAAGGGCACCCGCGATCTGATGAAGGTCGGCAAGGCGAAGGAAGTAGGCGGCGCCACAATGAACGCCGACGAGCTCGCAATGGGCCTGAACGATGCGGTGGCCGCGACGAATGCCATTGCAGCCGCCGAAGACATGATGGCTTCGAAGGCGGATGCAGAGACCGTCTCGAATTTCGGCCTGCAAGTCGGCTTCGGGTCGTTCAGCTTCGACGTCGCCTATCTGACGAAAGACGGCGGCGCCTACAAGGTCATGCGCACGGACGCCGCTCGGGTTGTTTCCGGCCACATGTTCGATCCCGACGGTAAGGATTCGGACTATGACGGCGATGGCAACAACGTCGATATGGTGCAAGAAACCGCCGACTTGAACGATCCGACAAACGATTTTGCGCGCTCGGCTCTCGTCAAGGACACCTCGATGGACAACGAGGTGGTGGCCGTTGGCGTGATGTATTCGGACGGTCCGATGGCGGTCAGCCTCAGCCACACCATGGTGGATGCCGATGACGGCACCTCGCAGTCGGGAACCCTGCTCTCCAGCAGCTACACGCTGGCGCCGGGCATTGCGTGGAAGAACTCGCTGTTTGCGGCCGAGAAGAGCAGCGGCACGGACAAGTCCAGCGTCGAAGGCTCCGGCTTCGTCACCGGCATCACTCTGAGCTTCTGAGCGCGGCCTGACGCGACGCGGAACTCCGAACACACGGCGACCGGCCCCTTGTGGGCCGGCGCATAGAGACAGAGGAACATCGAACAGATGGAAATTGGAAAGACAAGACTGGCGCTGTCGGCAAGTATGCTTGCCCTGGCGCTGGCGCTCGCTGGCTGCGGCGGTGGCGGCAGTAGCGGGAGCACCCAAGCTAGCGGCCCCGTCGACACCACTCCCCCGCGAACTGACCCAGAGCCGCCGCCGGCCCCGATGCCAACGGCAACAGAGCAAGCGGTGACCGCTGCCAAAGCAGCGCTGGACGCTGCAGACGACGACGACGACATCGTGGCATTGCACGGCGATTACCTGATGGCGGCCTATGTCGAAAAGATGGCGGCAGAAATGGCCTATGCCGGCGCCAGCGACGAAGACAAGGAGATGGCGGAGGCCCGCCGGAACACGGCTGTCAACACTTATATAGACGCGTGGATGGGCAGCGAGGATGTCCGTGACGGTGCTGCCTTCAGGGCCATGGCGATAGCGGATGGTATGATCGACAGCCGTGTCGGCTCTGGCGACCTCGGCGCCAGCCCCGGCGTCGCCGGCGACCCCGTCCCGTTCATGCTCGGCGCGGATGGTAAGGTGAACCCTCGCGATAACGAGCGCGCCTTCGCAAAGTTTAGCGATGGGCAGGAAATCGCTGATCGTCTGCCGGGTGCGCAAGGTAGCGCATGGTATCGCCATACCGGCGGCGGCTATACGGTGAAAGACGGCACAACGGACTGGGTGGCTTTCTACACTGACAAGGCCGACAAGGACGCCGAGTTCAGCGAGTATTACGCCGCTACACGGGCCGCTGCCGGCACCGGCTTTGGATGGAAAGAATTCACGGCTGGTGTCACCGCGCCCGGCGGTGTCGTCACAATCAACGCTGGCGCTGACGCAACTACCGCCACGTTCAAGCTGTTGGGCGGGGACTGGTGGCCAAGAAGCAATGACATGAAGACTTTGCCGGCGAATGACCCCGATACAGATGCGAAGGAGAACGAGTTCTCCGGGACATTCCATGGCGTGCCGGGGACATTCGCATGCCCTGACGGCGGATGCACCGCCACATCTGGTGTCGTGGATGGTGAGGTCAAGCTGACGGCGATTACCGGCACCTGGACCTTCAAGCCGACCAACAAGGACGAGACGGTAGCGGGTGTAAAGGTGGACAATCAATATCTCCGCTTCGGTACTTGGGGCCAATACACCGGTATGGCTGCGATTAACACCTTCGCGGAAGCAGTTGGTGCTCCCTCCACGGACCTCCGTAGTTTGTCAGGTACAGCCACCTATAACGGGGCGGCTATCGGCACCTTCGTGAAGAAGATGGCTTCTCCGGGCGGAGACCAGATGCCGGCCTATTACGGCGCTTTCAACGCCACGGCGATGCTGACGGCGCAGTTCGGAATGAGTAACACCGTCCCGGCGGCCGACCACAACACGATCTCCGGCAGCATCACCGGGTTCATGGATGAACGTGGCGAATACATCGACCGGTCGTGGACGGTCATGCTGGAGAAGGCGGGCTTCGGAGACACTGGCATTATTGGTGTCGATAATAACGATGGCACCACCCCAAAGCTGGGCGTGACCAGGACCACCGGCGCCACCGGCAGCATGACTAAGGGCAAGTGGGAAGGCGAGTTCCTCGGCGGAAGCGGCACAGGCGCCGAGCAAGCCATGCCTTCGGCGGTGACGGGCACCTTCGACGCCCATTTCACCAACGGGCATGTCGTCGGCGCGTTCGGTGCGCGCAAACCGGCCGAATAAGGGCCTGCCTCTAGCGACCAACCCGGACCCCGGCGCGCATCCGTGTGCGTCGGGGTTCTCTCGAATGGCCGGCCAGGGTTGAGGTTTCATTCCCGACTCCTTTCGTCCCGCACCGGCCGCCGGAGGGGCGCTCCCATCGCCTCTCCGGCGCTCTTTCCCCGCAAGCCCGAGCGAGCGGATGCCTGCGCGCTGCGTTCCCTTCCGCCTTGTCGTGACGACATGAGCACCGCCCCGTGACCCGCCTCCTCTACGCCCTGCTGGTTGCCGGCACGCTGGTGATTGTCGCCGGCAGCATCGCCTACGGGCAGACAGGCGACGACATCGGCAATCGCTTCCGCACCGGCATGACGACCATCGGCCAGGCCATGAAGCTGCCAGAGGGCGAGGCGCGAACCGCAAGGCTCGGCATGGCCGTTGCGGCCTTTCACGGCATTCTGGTCGAGCGCCCGGACCTCGTGCGCGTGCGCCTCGAACTGGCGCGCGCCTTCTTCCTGATGGGCGAGGACAGCCTGGCGCGCACCCATTTCGAGACCGTGCTGGCCGGCAAGCCGCCCGAGGCGGTCGCGGCCAATGTACAGCGTTTCCTGCAGATCATCCGCGCCCGCCGGCGCTGGCAGGCGCGTTTCGGCATGGCGGTGGCGCCGGACAGCAATCTGAACGCCGCCTCGGGCGCGCGCACCGTGCGGGTGGAACACCCTGTTTTTGGCCCGCTGGACTTCATCCTGCAGGGGGACCGGTCGCGGCAGTCCGGCCTTGGCCTTTCGGTCTGGGGCGGAGGCGAATACCAGCACCCTCTGGGACCGCGCCTGCGGCTCAGGGCGGGCTCGGATGCGAGCCTGCGCGAATACAAGGGCGGGGCGTTCGACAGCCACACGGGCTCCGGCTATCTCGGCCCGCGCTGGCTGATCGACGCCCGCACGGAGGCGAGCCTGCTTGCGACCGTGCAGCGGCAGTGGAGCGCCGGGCGCCCGCAGATGGACCAGTTCGGCCTGCGGCTGGAGGCGGAGCACACGCTGACGCCCCGGGTCGGCCTTTACGGGCGGCTCGGCGCGCGCCGGCGGAACTACCGCGCGGGCGGGTGGCAGGATGGCCCTGTGGGAGAGGCGGCGCTCGGGGCCGGCTGGGCGGCGCTGCCGACGCTCCGGCTGAATGCCGAGGCGGGGCATGAATGGGTGCGGCCCAATGCGGTGTCCTACAGGAGCGCGGGGCCGGAAGCGCGGCTCAACGCGAGCCTTGCCCTGCCGCTCGGCTTCACGCTGGGGGCCGGGGCGTCCTGGAAGAAGATCGACTATCGGGGCGATGCCAACAGCGTGCCGGCGCTGGACGGGCGGCCCCGGCGGGACCGGCTGCGCACACTGTCCGTCTCGGTCCATAACCGCGCGGTCACCGTGTTCGGCTTCAGCCCGCGCCTCTCCTTCATCAACGAGACGCGCGAGACCAATGCCCAGACGCTCGGCTATGAGCGCAACCGGGGCGAGCTGCAATTCGTCAGGCTGTTCTGACCGGGTCCCTCCCCGACCGGCGCGCCTCTCCATCGACCGGGACGGCCAAACCGGCGTAGGCTGCCGCCATGTCGGTCGTCCTTGCCGCGGGGACCCGGATGCCGGGAGCCGGACCAGCCCCCGTCCGCCGGGGGCGGTGCTTGTGAGCCTGCCGGCGACGCCCCATGACGCGCTGTTCCGCGCGCTGGTCTCCAACCCCGCCCGCGCCAGCGCGCTGCTGGCCGACTACCTGCCCCCGGAGGTCGCCGCTCTGCTCGACCCCGGCACGCCCCCCGAAGCGGTCGAGGGCAGTTTTGTCGATGCGGACGGCGCCCGCTCGCAGTGCGACGCCCTCTTCCGCGTCAGGCTGAAGACCGGGCATGAGGCCCGCATCTATGTCCTGCTCGAGCACAAGAGCTATATCGACGCCGCGACGCCGCTGCAGATCCTCCGATACATGATCGACATCTGGCAGCGGGAGATCGCCGCCGGCGCCGCCCGGGACAGGCTGCCTCCCATCCTGCCGCTCGTGTTCTATCACGGCCCGGGCCGCTGGACGGTGCCGCGGTCCGTGCCCGAGATGATCGACGCGCCGGAAGAGCTGGCGCCCCTGCTGAGGGATTTCGCCTATGTGCTGCACGATCTCGGGGAGATCGAACCGCGGCGCCTGTCAGGCCGCCCGGAGGTGCGGGCCGGCCTGCTGGCGCTGAAGATTGTGCATGCCGACGACATTCCCCCTGACCTGCTGGACCTCATGACGGGCGCGCCGGTTGCGGGGAGCGCGTTCGAGCGCCATATTCTCCGCTATATCGCAGAGCGCATGAACCTGACGCCGGAGAAGCTGGCGGCATCATTGCGCCGGACGAAGCCGGATCGCTGGGAGGCGCTGATGGGCACGGTGGCGGAAGCCTGGATCGAGCAGGGCCGGGCCGAGGGGATCGAGAAAGGCCGGGTCGAAGGTCGGGTCGAGGGTCGTATCGAGGGCCAGGCCGGGATCGTTCTCCGGCTTCTGGAGCTGCGTTTCGGGACATTGCCCGACACGGCGCGCGACCGGGTCCTTGGCGCCTCAGCCCCGGATCTGGAAGCGTGGGCCGGGGCGGTGCTGGTTGCATCCAGCCTCGACGAGGTGCTGGCGACCGGGCCCGGAGGCTGAAACCCGGGGCGGAAGAGGGCTATCCGGCCAGTTCCGGGACGACCCAGAGCGGGGCGGCGCCGCGCGCCACGCGCTGCACATTGTCGAAGGCGTTGCGGACCCGCGCCGTGTTGCTCTCGAAGGTCGGACCGGCGAGATGCGCGGTGAGCGTGACATTCTCCATGCCGAAGAGCGGGTTGTCGGCGGGCGGCGGCTCCTCGTCGAACACGTCGAGCCCGGCGGCGGCGATCCCCCCGTCCGCAAGCGCCGCCGCAAGCGCCGCCTCGTCCACCACCGGCCCGCGCGATGTGTTGACGAGGACCGCCGAGGGCTTCATCAGGGCCAGTTCCGCCGCCCCGACCAGATGGCGCGTCGAGGGGTTGAGCGGCACATGCAGCGAGACGATGTCCGCCTCGCGCAGCAACTCCCGCAGCAGCCGGAAACGCACATCAAGCGCATCCTCGCGGTCCTCCGGCAGCCGCTCGATATCGTAATAGACCACGTCCATGCCGAAGGCGAGCGCCAGCCGCGCGGTCTTCTTGCCGATCGTGCCGAGGCCGACAATGCCGAGCGTGCGCCCGCGCAGCTCATGCAGGCGCGGCGTGCTGTTGCCGCGCCAATTGCCGGCCACCACCGTGCGGTGCTGGCGGACGAGCTGGCGCGAGGCAGCCAGCGCCAGCAGGATCGCATGCTCCGAGACGGCGGTGGAATTGGCGCCGCCATTGTTGCAGAGCGGCACGCCGGCGCGCCGGGCGGCGGCGAGGTCGGCCTGGTCGTAGCCGGCGCTCAGCAGCTGGATCAGCCTGAGATTCGGGCCCGCCTCGAACAGCGCGTCGTCCACGAGCCAGTCCACGAAGCCGACGAGATATGCGGCGCCGCGCATCGCGTCGAGATAGGCGGCGCTCTGCGCCGGCACGACGGCGAGCTCGAAGCCCGAAGGAGCCATGTCGCGCGCGGCGTCGGCGGCATCGGGGAAATTGGTGACGAAAACGATCCTGGGCTGCATGGATACCGTCCGTTCCTGCGGGTCTCGGGGCCCCGGCCGCGGCCATGGCGCGGGGCGGGAAAACGGTAGCGCCCGCCGGACGGCCTGTCCATCCGCCGGCGGCTTCAGGCGAACTCGGCGGCGCCGACGCGCCAGAAGGCCATCGCCTCCGGATCGATTTCGACGCCAAGGCCCGGCCCGTCCGGCAGTCGGACATGGCCGTTCTCCACCTTGAGCGCCCCGCCGATAACGGCGTCGCGGAGCGGGTTGGCGTTCACATCCAGCTCCAGCAGCCCGTCACCGCCGACCGCGGCCAGGATATTGGCCGAGTGGAGCAGTCCCAGCCCGCCGGCCAGCCAGTGCGGGCAGTAGATCCTGCCGCGGGCAAGCGCCCGGCGCCCGATGGCGGCGTTGTCGGACACACCGCCCCATTTGCCGACATCGGGCTGCATGATGTCCAGCCAGCCCAGCGCCCGGTCGATCAGGCCGTGGTCTGTCAGGTTTTCGCCGCCGGCAAGCGGCAGGCGCATGGCCGTGCGGAGCCGATGCCATTCGGCGTCGGGCCGATCGGCCGGTATCGGCTCCTCCAGCCAGCCGACATCCGCATCCGCCAGCCAGCCGGCGGCCCGCTCCGCCGTTTCAAGGTCCCATCTCTGGTTCGCATCCACGAACAGCCGCTCGCCGGCGCCCATGCTCCGGCGGATCGCCTCGACATTGCCCCGGTCGGTCTCCTCGCCAAACCCGACCTTGAGCTTGAAATTGCGGTGGCCCGCCGCCCGCGCCCGGCACGCCATCTCCGGCCCGTCATCGGGATTGAGGCCGCTGGCATAGGCGGGAATCCTGTCCTGCGCGCCAGCGTCGAGCAGCCGGCGCAGAGGGACGCCCCGACGCCGGGCCGCCAGGTCCCAGAGCGCCTGGTCAGCCGCGGCGACCACCGCCGCAATCGGCCCGTATTCACCCGATTGGATCGCCAGCACGCGCAATTGCCGCATCGAGGCGGCGTAATGCGCCGGGATATCGTCCACGGTGCGGCCCAGCAGCAGGTCCGGCAGCAGCAGGCCCGCAAGGCGGGCGCGGTATTCCGTGGTGACGGACGGGAAATTGCCCCAGATGTCGCCCCGGCCAACCGCGCCGTCGCCGTCCTCCAACGCGACCATCGCCACGGTCCGCTCGGCGATGGCGCCAAAGGAGACCACCACGGGGTTCGGCATCGGCGCGCGGAAGACCTCGATCCGGATGCGCGTGACCCGGATCGGCCCGGCGGTCTGTTCCTGCAAGGCGGCTACTCCGCTTCGGTCTTCAACTGCACAGCCACGAACCGGTCGTCGCCGCCGCGATTCATGAGCAGCAGCACGGAGCTGCGCCCCGCATCGCGGAGGGCGGCGACGCGCACTTCCAGGTCGCTTGCGCTGTCCACCGGCTTCTGGTCGGCCTCGAGAATGAGGTCGCCCGCCTCAAGGCCCTTCTCTTCCGCATCACTGCCCGGGGCCACGCCGACAATGACGACGCCGCCCCGCTGCAGCGCCTCCTCGTCCAGATCGTATTCCTTGCGGAGCTCGTCATTCGGCTTCGCAACCACGAGGCCCAGCGATTCAACCGCCTGCTCCTTCGTCCCGCCCCCGGCGGAGACGCTGTCCGGATCGTTCTCCTCCAGGCGTCCCACTACGACTTCCAGGCGCTCGACCTTGCCGTTGCGCCACACTTCGACCGGCGCGGCCGCGCCCACCTCCGCATCGGACACGATGCGCGGCAGGGCGCGCATGCGTTCCACCTGCCTGCCGTCGAAGGACAACACGATGTCGCCCGGCTCTATGCCGCCCTTTTCGGCGGGGCTGTCTGGCATGACTGCGGCCACCAGCGCGCCGCGCGCCTCACCGAAGCCCTCGAACGCCGCGGCGATTTCGTCCGTGACACTCTGGATGCGCACGCCAAGCCAGCCGCGCCGGGTCTCGCGGAAGCGGCGCAGCTGGTCGATGACAGGCGCGGCGAGCGAGGCCGGCACGGCGAAGCCGATGCCGACGCTTCCTCCCGAGGGCGAGGTGATGGCGGTGTTCACGCCGATCACCTTGCCTTCGAGGTTCAGCATCGGGCCGCCGGAATTGCCCTTGTTGATCGCCGCATCGGTCTGGATGAAGTCGTCATAAGGCCCGGCGCGAATATCGCGCTTGCGCGCCGAGACGATGCCGGCCGTCACCGTGCCGCTGAAGCCGAAGGGATTGCCGATGGCGATGACCCAGTCGCCGACCCGGGTTTCGCTGGAATCCCCGAATTCCAGGTAGGGCAACGGGCTTTCCGCTTCCACCCGGAGCACCGCCAGGTCGGTTTTGGGGTCACGGCCCACAACTTCCGCTTTGAGTTCGCTATCGTCGTGAAAACGGATCTGGATTTCATCCGCTTCCTCGATGACATGGTTGTTGGTGACGATGATGCCGGAGGGGTCGATAACGAAGCCCGAGCCGAGCGATGTCGTTCGGCGCGGCGGCCCGCCGTCGCGCTCGCCGAAGAATTTCCGGAAGAACTCATCGAAAGGCGACCCCGGAGGGAATTGCGGCAGGTCCGGCGCGCTCTGCGCCTCCACGGTTTGCCGGGTCGAGATGTTCACGACCGCTGGCAGCGCCTTCTCGGCGAGCACGGCGAAGCTCTCCGGCGCGCCGTGGGCGCGCAGCGGCGGCGCAGCAGCCATAGCGGCCGCAAACAGGATCAGGGCGACGGCGAGACGCATGGCGTTGGACCCTTGTCCTCCGGTTGTCGGGCTGGCGGCTCAGGCGGCGTTTTGCCTTGCATGGGCGTAGTTGATGCCGGTGAACCAGAGCATGTAGTCCATATAGGTGGTCGGCGGGAATTTTGGAGGGTCGTCAGGGCCGCAGCAGGTCGGCAGACAGACCATCTCGTAATCGATATTGCAGTCGAAGAAGAACGGGATGGCGTAGCGCTCCCGGCCCGACCGGTTGAGAACCCGGTGCGGCGTCGAAAGGAAACGCCCGTTGGTCCAGCGATGGCCCATATCGCCGATATTGACGATGAAGCAGTCCGGCTCCGACGGCGCCTCCACCCATTCACCCGACGGCAGCCGGATCGAAAGGCCGGGCACATCGGTCGTCGCAAGCAGCGTCATGAATGAGCTATCGGTATGCGGGGCAAGGCTGAACTCGTCCTCCTCGAAGTGTTCGGGCGGATCGTAATGCGTCAGCCTGAGTGTGAATTGCGGGTCGTCAAAGGCCTCGTCAAAGAAGTCCGGCGCAAGATCGAGCGCACGGGCATAGAGCGGCAACAACGCCATCGCCACGGCTTCCATGGCCTCCACATAGGCAAGCGCCCTTGCGCGGAATCCGGGCAGCACCACCTCGTCAGGCCAGCGATTCAGCGGGCGAAAGCGCTTGCCGGCCAGCACGTCCGGATGGTCCGGCGGCAGGTCGCGCTTCATGAAGAAAGCCTCGTTCCGGTTCGGGCGGTCGCCGAGATAAATGCCCGACGCGCGGGACACGCTTCCCCGGTAGGGCATGTAGCCGACATTGTCGGCTCCTGCCCGGAGCGTCATCTTGGTTTCGAGCGGCTGTGCGTGGAAACGCCGCGCCTCCTCGAATGCGGCATCGACGAGTGCGCGCGGCACGCCATGTCCGCGCAAATAGTAGAAGCCGACATTACGGCAGGCGCGGGACAATTCCGCCGCCGCCTTATCCGCCGCGCCCGGCTCGCCCCCAAGCACGGGGCCAATATCAATGATCGGAATAGGTGCTGCGCCCATTTTCGCCTATCCTCCCGAACCGCCAAGCCTTGAAGCGCCATCTTCCTCCTCCCCGGGCCCGAAGGCAAGAAAGCGAGGCGACGCATGCCGAAAGACTCGCCGATCTGGCCCGCGCCGCTGGATCATCTGCGCCTCGACAGCGATGACCCGGACCGGCTCACAGATTTTTACGCCGGCCTTTTGGGCTTCGAGAGCTGCGACCTGCCGGAAGGCGCCCGGCTGTTGCAGGGGCCTGGCCGGCGCCTGGTGATCGGCCGTGGCGAGCCGGGAGCCCGGCCCTATCACGGGTACCGGCTCCGGGACCGCGCGCAGCTCGATGCGGTGCGTACCTTCATCGCAGCGCAGGGCATCAATATGGAGCCCTCGCCCTCGGCCGTGTTCGAGCCCGATGCGGTGGCGGTGCGCGACCCGGACGGCTGGCTTTCCGTCTTCGGCCTGCCGCGAAGGGACCTGCCGGCGCTCCGGACCGTCAACGGCGTGCCGGGCCGGAGCTTCACGGCCCGCCTCCAGCATGTCGTGGTTGCGAGCAGCAATCTGGACGTCATGATGCGCTGGTATGAGGAGGTGCTGGGCTTCGCACCGTCCGACTATGTGCTCTCGGACATGGAGGATCCCTCATCGCGCCGGGCCGCGTTCTATCGCTCGGACGAGGAGCATCACAGCTTCGCCGTCTTCGCCGCCCCGGAGACCAGGGCCGACCACCACGCCTATGAGACCGGCGGCTGGACCGATATGCGCGACTGGGCGGATCACCTCGCCAACAATGGCGCGAAAATCTGGTGGGGTCCCGGCCGGCACGGCCCCGGCAACAACCTGTTCTTCATGATCCGCGACCCGCATGGCGACCCGGTCGAGCTCTCGGCCGAAATCGAGCATATGCCGCGCGAAATGGCGCCCCGCTTCTGGCCGGCGGAGGAGCGCACGCTCAATCTCTGGGGTCCCGGCTGGATGCGTGAATAGCGCGCAGCCGGCGTCGCTCAGCCGGCTGCGAGCCGTGCGGCCGCCCGTTCGACCTCCGCCTCCCGCTCGGCCTGCCGCCCCGCGGCCGCCACGCGCGCCGCCACCACGATCTCAGGCGCGGCCCGATCCGGAGATCCGGCGTCGAAGGGTGGGGCCGGGTTGTATTCGATGCCGAGCTGGATCTGCTGTGCGGCTTCGGCGCCGAGCAGCTCCCCCGCCACCGTCAGCGCGAAATCTATGCCGGCGGTGACGCCGCCGCCGGTAACGATATTGCCGTCCACCACCACGCGCGCGGCCACCGGCTCGCAGCCGAAAGCGGCCAGCATCGGCAGCGACATCCAGTGCGTCGTGGCCCGCCTGCCGCGCAGCAGCCCCGCCGCGCCCAGCACCAGCGAGCCCGTGCATACGGAGGTGACATAGCGCGCCCCTGCCGCCTGCTGGCGCAGGAATTCCAGCACTTTCTCGTCGTTCAGCAAGGCGTTCATGCCTGCCCCGCCCGGCACGCAGACGAGGTCGAGCTGCGGGCAGTCGGCGAGGGTCGTGTCGGGCGCGATCCGCATGCCGCCGGCGGCTGCAACCGGGTCCAGGGTCTTCCAGACCAGATGAACCCGCGAGTCCGGGATCTTGGCGAACACCTCATAGGGACCCGTCATGTCGAGCTGGGTGAGGTCGGGAAAGAGAAGAAAGCCGATCCGGAACGGCATGGCGACCTCGCATCCATCAGTTGTCGCTATCGCTAGAGGACGATATGGAGCGTCCTGCAACCGCTTCAAGCCGGCCCGTCGCCAGCGCGAAGAAAGCGGCCCCGGGGGAGATATTTCGCCATGAACGGTTTTCCAAAGCCGCTTCTCGACGGCTACCGCGCCTTCAAGGACGACCGCTATGCCAGGGAGCGCGACCGCTACCGCCGGCTTGCCGAGCAGGGGCAGGCGCCGGAGGTCATGGTTATCGCCTGCTGCGACTCGCGGGCCGCGCCGGAGACGATCTTCAATGCCCCGCCGGGCGCGATTTTCGTCGTCCGCAATGTCGCCAATCTGGTGCCGCCCTGCCGGTCGGACGATGCCTGCCACTCAACTGCGGCCGCGCTCGAATTCGCCGTGCAGGGCCTGAAGGTCCGGCATATCGTCGTGTTGGGCCACGGGCGCTGCGGCGGCATCCGCGCGGCGCTCAATCCGGCGGCGGAGCCGCTCTCCCCCGGCAATTTCATCGGCAAGTGGATGAGCCCGCTCCGGCAAGCCGCCGAGGAGATAGCGGGCCGCAAAGGGCTGAGCGATGCGGAACGGCAGACGGCGCTGGAACGCGCCTCGATTGGCCGTTCGCTCGCAAATCTCAGAACCTTTCCCTGGATATCGGCCCTGGAGGGCCGCGGTCGCATCAGCCTGCACGGCGCCTGGTTCGACATCGCCGACGGGGAACTGTGGGTGATGGACCCGGCCGGGGAAGAATTCCACAGGGCCGGGTAAAGCGCCGCGGCGCCTACGCACCCGCGCCGAGCGCCTGTTCCGCCTGCAGCCGGTCCTGCACGACCGTATCGCGGACGGCGCGCTGCAATTTCTCGAAAGCGCGCCCCTCGATCTGGCGGATGCGCTCGCGGCTCACACCGAACTCGCGGCTGAGGTCCTCGAGCGTCGCCGGGTCCTCGCGCAGGCGGCGCTCATGCAGGATGCGCCGCTCGCGATCGTTCAGCACATCCATCGCGCCGGCCAGCATCCGCCGGCGGCGCTCCAGCTCCTCGTGTTCGCCGTAAACCGTCTCCTGGCTCTCGCTTTCGTCCGCCAGCCAGTCCTGCCACTCGCCCTCGCCCTCGACGCGCATCGGCGCGTTCAGGGAGCGGTCTGGCGCGCCGAGCCGGCGGTTCATCTGCACCACCTCGTCCTCGGACACGCGCAGCTCGTCGGCGATCTTCGTCACATGCTCGGGAGACAGGTCGCCGTCCTCGATGGCCTGCAGACGGCGTTTCACCCGGCGCAGGTTGAAGAACAGCTTTTTCTGCGCGGCGGTCGTGCCTATCTTCACCAGCGACCAGGAATGCAGAATGTATTCCTGAATCGAGGCCCTGATCCACCACATCGCGTAGGTCGCGAGCCGGAAGCCCCGTTCGGGATCGAACCGCTTCACCGCCTGCATCATGCCCACATTGCCTTCGGAAATGAGCTCGTTCACCGGCAACCCGTAACCGCGATAGCCCATGGCGATGCGCGCGACCAGACGCAGATGGCTGGTCACCAGGCGGTGCGCCGCGTCCACATCCTGATGTTCGACCCAGCGCTTCGCCAGCATGTATTCCTCTTCCTGCTCCAGCATCGGGAATTGGCGAATTTCACGCAGGTAGCGGGTGAGTCCGCCCGCGCCTCCAAGCGCGGGAATGTTACGGCTGGCAACGATGTTTTCGGCCATTTCGGAGCCCTCTAAACGCTTATGAAGTATAAGGACTATCGCTGGAATTTCAAGCCTTCCAACATTACCGCCAGTTCACGGAAGTCCGCCGGAGGCGGACTTTCGAACAACATGCTCTCCCCTGTCGCCGGGTGCCGGAAGCCGAGCCGGGCGGCATGCAGCGCCTGGCGCGGAAAGGCTGGCAGGCCGCGCCGCCGCCCGCCATAGAGCGGGTCGCCGAGCAGCGCATGGCCGATATGCGCCATATGCACCCGTACCTGGTGGGTGCGTCCGGTCTCCAGGCGGCAGGCGACACATGCGGCGTGCGTGCGATAGGCCGCCTCGACCCGGTAATGCGTGACGGCTGCGCGGCCCCGCTCGACGACCGCCATGCGCTTGCGGTGGCGCGGATCCCGCCCGATAGGCGCCTCGATCCGTCCCGAGACGGGCGACGGCAGGCCCTGCACCAGCGCAAGATAGCCCCGGTTGATGTCATGCGCTTCGAACAGCGCGCGCAGCCCCGCATGGGCCGCCTCCGTCTTGGCGGCGACGATCAGCCCGGACGTGTCCTTGTCCAGCCGATGGACGATGCCCGGCCGGGCGACGCCGCCCACACCCGTCAGCTCCGGGCCGCAACGGTCCAGCAGCGCGTTCACCAGCGTGCCGCCGTCATGCCCGGGGGCGGGATGGACGACCATGCCCGCCGGCTTGTCCACGACAATCAGATGCGCGTCTTCATGGACCACGGCGAGCGGAATCGCCTCGGCCACGGGCGCCGCCGGGCGCGGAGGCGGCACACTCACCCGGTAGCGCTGTCCCGCGACCGCCCTGCGCGCCGGGGGCGTCACACAGCCTTCGGCGATCAATGCCTGGATGCGGGAGCGCGAGAGCTCCGGGATCGCACGGGCCAGCATCCGGTCCAGCCGCTCGCCGTCGGCCTCCGGCGGCGTGACGGCCTCGAAGACCCTGCTTTCACCCTCTGTCGTCACAGAACCGTCTCCTCGGCAATGACTTGCGCGCACAACTATGGCAAATCCGCGTCCAAGACGAACGGCGGGAAGCAATCGATGGGTCTGAAAGCTCTGGTCATCGGCATGGGCGTGCTGATCGTCGCCGGCGTTGCCATCGTTCTGGTCACCATTGTCAACCGCTCTGTCGCGCCCAAGGCAACCGACGAGATGCGCTGGCAATTGCCTGAGGGCGCCGAGATCCGGGACTGGCGCGTGGCCGGCGATGACCTGATCGTCCGGCTGGAGCAGGACGGCGCGGCGCTGTTCTGGACGTTCGACCGCCGCTCCGGTCAGCGGCTGGGCGGGGTCCGGCTGGAGCCCGGATCGAACCCGTAGTCGCGCCGGGCCGCTTCCGGGCTGACCAGACCGCGCTGCACATCGCGCGCCACCGCCGCCAGGTCGCGCGCCGCCGGGTCTCCCAGCCCGCCGCCGCCCGGCATTTCGACGACCAGCCGCTCCCCTTCCGGAATGACCTGGAAGCCCTTGTTGCGCAGTTTCTCGCCGGAACCCAGGCTCAACCGGCCGAGCGCGCCCGGCCCGCCGCCGCCCCGCCCGCGCGCCGCATGCACCGTGCGCTCGAAGGTGGCGTAGATGCCGAAGGGCGCGCCTTCCCGGTTCTCGACCTCGATCGTCTGGCCGAGGCCGCCGCGCGTCCGGCCGGCGCCGCCGCTGTCGGGGCGCAACTCCTTCTTCCAGAAGACAAGCGGCGTGATCGCCTCGGTCGCCTCGACGGGCACATTGCGCACGCCGGAAGGAAACGGCGTTGCGGAGAGGCCGTCGAGGCCGGGCCGGGCGCCCGCGCCGCCGGAATGGAAGCTCATGATCTGGAACGGCGTGGACTGCGAGCCGGCGCGCGCCGTGATCCCCTGCCCGGCGCCGAGTCTCAGCGTCCAGAGCGCCGAGCAGCCCTCCGCCGGCACCTGGTCCGGGATGGACTGGTGCAGGCAGCCGAACACCACATCCGGCAGCATGTGGCCGATATTCGAGCGCGCATAGACGGCGCAGGGATGCGGCGGGTTCAGGATGCAGTTCTCGGGCGCCGTCACGCGGATGGCGTCCAGCGCGCCCGCATTGTTGGGCAGTTCCGGCGCCACGATGCATTTCACGCCGAAGCTCGTATAGGCGATGGTGTAGCAGAGCGGGCAGTTGATGCCGAAATCCGAGAGCCCGGAGGTGCCGTCGAAATCGACCTCGATGACGCCGCCGCCGACCGTCAGCCGGGCGACCAGCTCGACCTCGCGGTCGAAGCCGTCAATGGTCATCGCATGGGTCCAGCTTCCCTGCGGCAGCGCGCCTATGGCGTCGGCCATGGCCCTGCGGCTGCTGTCCACGATGAAATCGGCGAGCGCGGCGAGGTCGTCGAGATCGTATTCGTCCATCATCGCCAGCAAACGCTCGCTGCCCGTGTCGTTGCAGGCGGCGAGCGCGTAGAGGTCGCCGATCACCATGCGCGGCTCGCGCACATTGGCCCGCACCATCTCCAGGAACCATTCGTTCACGCGCCCCGCCTCGGCGAAAGGCATGAGCGGCACGAACAGCCCCTCCTGATAGACCTGCCTTGCGTCCGGACCCTGCCCCAGGCCGCCGACATCGACGACATGGCTGGTGGAGGCGAACAGCGCCACGATGCGCCCATCGCGGAAGGTCGGCGACACGACGGTGAAATCGTTCAGGTGGCCCGTGCCCTTCCACGGGTCGTTGGTGATGAAGACATCGCCCTCGCGCATGGTCTCCGGCGGGAATTTCGCAACGAAATGCTCCACCGACAGCGCCATGGAATTGACATGGCCGGGCGTGCCGGTGACCGCCTGGGCGAGCATCCGCCCTGTGAGGTCGAACACGCCCGCTGAAATGTCGCCGGCTTCCCGCGCGGAGGTGGAAAAGGCCGTGCGCACCAGCGTCTGCGCCTGCTCCTCGACCACCGAAAGCAGCCGGTTCCACATCACCTGATGGCGCACGGCATCGAATGTTGCGGTCATTGTCGCGAAGTCTCCTTATTCAGCCGCTCGGCCAGCGGCAGCCGGGCTTATCGTTGCGAGTACATGCGTCGAGTCCACATCGAACCGGGCTTCCGGATGGCCAGCCTCCCGCAAGAGCCGTTGCGCAGTGCCGATGCCGGCGCCGAACCGCTGAACATAGCCGAGGCTTCGCATCGCTTCGGCAAGATTGGGATTCCGGTAATCAACGACGCCCGGCCGGCCGAAATTCTCCACCGTGACACTGCCATAGGCTCCTCCCGAACTCTGGATTTCAATCCGGTCGTTGAACCATGTCACCCGCACCGGCGCATTGGTGCCCTCATAGTTCCGATGCATCACCGCGTTTCGGAAAAGCTGTTGCAGCGCCCCCGGTGGATAGACATGGCTTCGTCGTTCCCGGTCAACGCCGACAAAGTCAACGCGGCAACGGTTATGCGAGCGGAGCTTCTCTTCCAGCCGCCTCACGATGTCGAGTATCGGCCCATCGATTGTATCTGCATCGACGATCTCATCGCTGAGCTCCCGACCATCGATGCGCAGAAACTGCACCCATGATCCGCCAATGAAATCGCGGGGCCGTTTGCCCAGCACCAGCAAGCCCAGCACGGTCGGGCGTTCGTCGTCCACAGACGCGATCATCTTTGTCGCCGCGAGGCGCTGCTCATAGCTGCGGTCGTTCGCCGCCAGCACATCCGGGGCTACCGCGTTCGGCAGATATTCGTCCTCGAACCGCCGCCGGTGGAGGTCAGCAATGGTCGCACTGGAGACCGGCCGAAGGTCGTACGGCCGGTCTGTGAAACGCCGGCGCTCGCCCAGAACCCGCTCCTCCTGCGCCGTCGCGATGCTTCGGCGGGGGCCATTGCGCACATGGATGCGGCCCCGGCAGCGCACCGGCGGCGAATCCGACGGCGCGACGGCCAGAACCGCGACCTCAACGCCGTTCAGCGCGCGTTTCTCCGCCAGCAGCATCGGCGGCGGCAGCACATTGCCTTCGGTGCGGATACTGGCCAGAGACAGCAGCAAATCGTCCGACGCCTCAGTCCCGGCGGCCGAGCCGTCGTCGCGAAGGCCGACGATAACGATTCCCGGCTCGCCAAAACCGGCAAGGTCGTTTGCGAAAGCGCAGACCGCCTCCTCAATCCGCAGCCGCCCGTCCCCTTGGAGCCGCTCCTTGAATTCAACCCGCGCGCTCTCGCCACCCGCCGCGAGGCGTGCGAGGGCGTCGTCGTCGAGTCTCAGGGAGTCCGGGCTCACCCAGTCGTCCTCCGCGTCAGCACGAGCGCGCCGGAGGCGGTGACGGCGAGGTCGAAGCCGGCGGGCGCGACCGTGGCGGTTTCATCCTCCACCACCACCGCCGGACCGGCAAGCCTGACGCCGGGCGCGAGGTCCGCGCGGGCATGCACCGCCGCCTCCGTCGCCCTGCCCGCCTCCGTGTCGTAAAGCATCCGCCGGGCGGAAGGCGGGCCCGCATCCGCCGATGCGGCTGCGGGCAGGCGCGCGGGCAGCCGGTCGGCGGCGCTGAGCGCCAGGCTCCAGGACATCGCCTCCACTTCCAGCGCCGGGATGGTGCGGCCGTAGAGGCGGCGATAGGCCTCGTCGAAACGCCGGCGGTATTCTTCCGCATCGGCGCGCTCCGGCAGTTCGACCGCGATTTCGTGGCCCTGGCCGCGATAGCGCATATAGCCGGTCCGCACTTCCTCCAGTTCGGTATCGGGCGCCCCCAGCCGCACCACCGCCTCCGCCTCGGCGCGCATCTCGTCGAAGAGTGTATCCACCAGGGCGGGCGCGAAATTGTCGAGCGCGGCGAACCGTGAGCGGATGACCTCATAGGCGATGGGCGCCGACAGGAAGCCGATGGCGGAGCCCACCCCGGCCCCCGGCGGCACGACCACCTGGTCGATCCCGAGCTTGACGGCAAGCCGCGCAGCGTGGAGCGGGGCCGCGCCGCCAAAGGCGATGAGCGCGCGCCCGGCGAGCGGCTTGCCGCTCTCGATCGCATGGACGCGCGCCGCATTGGCCATGGCCTCGTCCACGATTTCGCTGACGCCGGCGGCGGACACCTCGTCCGTCATGCCGAGCGGGCCCCCGACATCGCGCCGGACGGCGTTGCGGGCGGCCTCTCCGTCCAGCGCCATGCTTCCACCGGCGAACCGGTCCGGGTCGATGCGGCCCAGCATCAGGTCGGCATCGGTCACGGTTGGCGCGTCGCCGCCGCGCCCGTAGCAGGCCGGCCCCGGGTCGGCGCCCGCGCTGTCGGGGCCGACAACGATGCGCCGGAGCGCATCGATGCGCGCGATGGAGCCGCCGCCTGCGCCGATCTCCACCATCTCGATGGCCGGAATGCGCAGCGGCAGGCCGCTGCCCTTCAGGAACCGGTATTGCCGCGCCACCTCGAAATTGCGCGATAATTGCGGGCGGTAGTCGTCGATCAGGCAGATCTTGGCAGTGGTGCCGCCCATGTCGAAGGAGAGCGCCTTTTCGAGCCCGTGCGCGGCGGCGACATTGCGGGCGAGCACCGCGCCGCCGGCCGGGCCGGATTCGACCAGCCGGATGGGGAAGCGCCTGGCTGTCTCGACGGTCGTGACCGCGCCGCTCGACATGGTCAGCAGCAGCGGACAGGCGAGGCCGCGTTCGCGGAGCGCGGCCTCCAGCCGGCCGACATAGCCCGCGATCAGCGGGCGGACATAGGCATTGGCGACCGTGGTCGAAAGGCGGTCATATTCGCGGATTTCGGGCGACACTTCCGACGACAGGCAGATCGTCGCCTCCGGCAGCTCCCGCTGCAGGATCGCGGCCGCGCGGCGCTCATGGGAGTCGTCCACATAGGAGTGCAGGAAGCCGACAGCGACCGCCTCGACGCCCTCCTGCCGGAAGAACGCGGCATGGGCGGCCACCGCCGCCTCGTCGAGGGGCATGAGCAGCGAGCCGTCGGCCGCCAGGCGTTCCGGCACGCCGAGCCGGAGTTCGCGCGGCACCAGGGGCTCCGGGCGCTCCATATAGAGGTCGTATTGCTCGAAACGGTGCTCATAGGCCATCTCGATGGAGTCGCGGAAGCCCTCCGTGGTCAGCAGCGCGGTTCTGGCCCCCTTGCGTTCGATCAACGCATTGGTGGCGAGCGTGGTGCCGTGAATGACGAGATCGACCGCTTCCGGCGCAACATTTGCGCGCGCGAGCGCCGCGTCGATGCCCTCGATCACCCCGGTTTCGGGCGCATCAGGCGTCGTCGGCACCTTGGCCGAGGTCCGCCCGCCGGCATGGTCGATAACGACATCGGTGAAGGTTCCGCCGACATCCACGCCGATACGGCAGGCGGGGTTATCCCTGTTCATCGCAATCCGTTCTCGCAGCGTCGCGAAGCCTGTCCTCATGGCCGAGGCCGAGTATCCAAGCCTCTTCTTCAACAATAGCGCGGCGTTCATCCGGGTTAAGGTCGCACGCCCCCTCAAACAGTGAGCCAAGGCCGCCCCGCCTGTCCAGCCGCGCAAACGCCGCTGCATTGATGCGCACCTGGGCGCAGTCGAGGATTTCCCCGTCCTCCCGGCATTCGCCGACCTGCTTCCTGAGAAGCGACGGATAGATTTCCGCGAGGACCAGCGGCGTCTTGCGGGTATCCGGCGCCCGCAGCCCGGTATCGAAGGGCCAGACCGCGCCGCGGCCGCCGATGCGCGGGTCCCCCAGCAGCCGTTTCAACGCCGGTAGACCCACAAGCACCTGCGAGCCGACCGAGCCGTTGCCAATCAACTGCCAGACGGTCTTGGCGCTCCTCACACGAAGGTCGGCGATTCGGCGTTCGGGCGGATGGTTCTCCCGAGCGGTGCGCTCAGTTCCCCGGATTGGCACTCCTTCGGGCCCGGACCATTGCCACGGCCGCCCCCAAAAGGGACCGATACCCCTCCAGAAGCGGTTCATGCTTTCAGCGACTTCAAAGCGGTTGTTTCCGTTATCCGGTTGGTCCTCAATCTTGCGATCCAGCCAATCCCAAAGCGCACGGGCCGAGGCCTCGCCGGTCAGGCGTTCCGCAACGCCTGCCGGATAGCCGAACGGGAAATCGAAGCCCGCCAGTACACGGCGCCCCGCATCTAACTCGTCGGCAATAAAGGCCGTTAGTCTCTCGACGGCTTCATGGCGCGTCTGGGGGTTGCGGGGTTCGAGAACGCAGCCTCGGCCGATGACAGCCGCCCACCAGATCGAGTTCTCGCCGGTGGCCGGTGTCGCTTTGGCGGACCAGTCCACGACTATATGAGTATCGAACAGCGGCATTGCAGGTCATCGGCGCCGGGGCGGCGCGCCCCTTAATCTTTCGGGAACATCGAGAAATCGGCTTCTGGCTGCTCCGAAAACCGTCAACGCCGGTCCCGTTCCTCCCGGAGGACATCGGCTACCGGCCGATCCAGCACAACCTCCGGCTGCGACCGGATCGCCTCGAGCAGCTCTTTCCTGCTCAAGCACTCCGACGTACGCTCGGCCTCCTGCGGTGTGCCGTCGATCCGATCAGTCGTTTTCATCGGGTCAACATGAAAACCGCCCGCATGGCTGTCAACAGGTCGTCCCGCTCCTATCGCCGGTCCGGGTGGTAGACGCGGATGGGGCGGTATTGCCTGTAAAAGGGCTTCTGGTCGCGCCAGAGCACGCCGGTGGCCGCGCCGCCGTCCACGGTGATCGCCTGGCCGGTGACGAAGCTCGACCGGTCGCTCGCCAGGAACAGCACGGTCTCGGCAATGTCGCGCGGCCGCCCGACGCGCGGGATCGGCTGCTGCAGGGCATAATCGTCCAGCCGCTCCTCGATCAGCCTGTCCGGCCTGCCGACCGTGTTGGCCGAAAGCGGCGTCGCGATATAGCCGGGGCAGACGCAATTCACCCGGACCGAATGCTCGCCGAGCTCCATCGCGGATACCTTGGAGAGATGCACCACAGCCGCCTTGGCCGCCGAATAGACCTGCGGCCCGCGCCCGGCCGTGATGCCGGCGATGCTGCCCGTATTGACGATGCTGCCCGAACCCTGCGCTTTCATCGCCGGAATGGCGTGCTTCATGCCGAGAAACACGCCGCGCACCAACACATCGAAGGACAGATCGAACTCCTCAACCGGGATGGCCTCCAGCGGCCCGAGCGCGCCGCCGAAACCGGCATTGTTGAACATGCAATCCAACCGCCCCCAGCGGTCGAGCGCCAGATCGACAGCCGCCTTCACCTCCACCTCATTGCGGACCTCGCAGGCGGCGAACAGCGCCGCCTCGCCAAGCTCCGCCGCCAGCGCTTCGCCGCGCTCGCGCTGCATGTCGGCGATCACGACGCGCGCGCCCTCGGCGGCGAACAGCCGCGCCGTCGCCTCGCCGATGCCACTCGCGCCCCCGGTGATAACAGCGGTCTTCCCCTCCAGCTCGGCCATGATTGCAACCCCCTGATTTTCCGGTCCGCCCATTGTCACGCAAATCGCGCCGGATGTCCGCCTTGCCGGAACCGCCTGCTACAATGCGCGTGACAACCTGCAACGAGACAACCGATCCCATGCCCGAGCTTACGATCACAACCCGCGCCGGCGAGACCTTCGGCGCCTATGCGGCCTTTCCCGACGCCGGCGGGCCCGCGCCCGGCCTGCTGCTGCTGAACGAGGTGTTCGGCGTCAACCGCTTCATGCGCGCCATTGCCGATTACTGGGCCGGCAGGGGCTTTCTTGCCGTCTGCCCGAAGCTCTATTGGCGCATCGACCCGGAATTCGAGCTCGACCCGGAAACCCCCGGCCACCGGGACCAGGCGCTGGCGACGCGCGCGGATTTCAATGTCGATCTCGCGGTTTCGGACACGGCCGCGGCCGTTGCGCGGCTACGCGACATGCCCGAATGCAGCGGCAAGGTCGCGACGCAGGGCTATTGCCTGGGCGGCCTGCTCACCTTCCTGCATGCCGCGCGCGGCGAGGCGGATTGCGACATCTCCTATTACGGCGTCGGCATTGAGGACCATCTGGGCGAGGCGTCGCGGATCACGCGGCCCGTCATGCTGCATATCGGCGAGGCTGATTCCTGGACGCCCGCCCCGGTCCGCGATGCGACCGCAGCCGCGCTGGCCGGCCATGAAGGCGCTGAAATCTACACATATCCGGACACCGACCATGCCTTCGCGCGCGAAGGCGCCGCCACCGAGGTGACGGCCATGAAGGAACTCGCCAACGGCCGCTCGGAGGCGATGCTCAGGCGGGTGCTCGGCTGATGCGCGCCGTGCTTTGCCGGTCCTTCGACGGCATCGACGCAACCACCGTCGAGGACATAGCCCCGGATGAACCCGGCCCCGGCGAGGTGCGGGTGCGCGCGGCGGCGATCGGCGTGAATTTCGCCGACTCGCTTGTGGCCGCCGGCCAGTATCAGACGCGCCCCGATTTCCCCTTCAGTCCGGGTTTCGAGTGCGCGGGCCATATCGATGCGCTCGGGCCGGGCGTCGAGGGCTTCGGGATCGGCGAGCGCGTCATGGCGGTGATGGACTACGGCGCATATCGCGAGCAGGTCTGCGTCCCCGCCGTGCATGTGTACCGCCTGCCGGAAAGCATGGATTTCGTCACGGCGGCAGGCTTCCCCGTGACCTATGGCACGAGCCATATCGGCCTCGACCATCGCGGTGGCTTGCAAGCAGGCGAGACCCTGCTGGTGCATGGCGCGGCCGGCGGCGTCGGGCTCACGGCGGTAGAGATCGGCAAAGCCATGGGCGCCACCGTCATCGCGACCGCCGGCGGGCCGGAAAAGCTGGCCGTCGCCCTTGAGCACGGCGCGGACCACGGCATCGACTACAGAAGCGAAGATATCCGCGCGCGGGTCAGGGAGCTTACCGGCGGGCGCGGCGCGGATGTGATCTACGATCCCGTTGGCGGCGACGTGTTCGACGCCTCCCTGCGCTGCATCGCCTGGGGCGGGCGGCTGCTGGTGGTCGGCTTCGCGGCCGGGCGCATTCCGCAGGCCCCGGCCAATCTGCTGCTGGTCAAGAACATAGCGGCGATCGGCGTCTATTGGAGTTCGCACCGGGAGCGCGAGCCGGAGCGGCTGCAGCAGAGCTTCGCGGACCTCTTCAGGCTTTACGAAGACGGCGCCCTGAAGCCGCGCATCGCCGAAACCTGGCCTCTCGGACAGGCGGCCGAAGCGCTGCGCCGCCTCCTGTCCCGCCAGGTTGCCGGGAAGATTGTGCTGACAACGGAAGACGGCTCCGGCCAAGTTTGAGCCCTTGTTGCATATATGGTAGCCTTAAAGGCTTTGTGAGACTGGCGCAGAAGGTCGACCTGTGGCGGCTGAAACGACCGAAATTGCGGCGATGAGCTTCGAGGACGCCATGGCGGAACTGGAGCAGATTGTCCAGCGGTTGGAGCAGGGCCGGACACCGCTCGAAGAGGCGATCGCCGCCTATGAGCGCGGCGCCGCGCTCAAGCGTCACTGCGAGGACAAGCTGCGTCTGGCGCAGGAAAGGGTTGAGAAAATCGCGCTCGACGGCAATGGCGTTCCCGCGGCCGAGCCGCTCGATCCGGAAGCAGGCGGGTGACGGGCTTTCCCGACCGCCTCGGCAGGATTTGCGCCAAGACGGACCGCATACTGGCCGGACTGATGCCCGAGACGGGGCGGGCCGAGAAGCGGCTGTTCGACGCCATGCGCTATGCGGCGCTCGGCCCCGGCAAGCGGCTGAGGCCGTTCCTGGTCGTTGCGTCGGCCGACCTTTTCGGCGTCGAGGAGCGCCTTGCGCTGCGCTGCGGCGCGGCGGTCGAGCTGGTGCATTGCTATTCGCTGGTCCATGACGATCTGCCGTCGATGGACGATGACGACATCAGGCGTGGACGGCCCACCGTCCATGCCGCCTGGGACGAGGCGACCGCCATTCTGGCGGGCGACGCCCTGCTGACGCTGGCCTTCGAGGTGCTGGCCGACGCCGAAACGCATCCAAGCGCGACTGTGCGCCTGCGCCTGGTCGGCGGGCTGGCGCGGGCGGCGGGCGCGGAGGGCATGTGCGGCGGCCAGATGCTCGACATGCTGGCCGAGCGCACCGCATTTGAATATGGCGAAATCGCCCGCCTGGAGCGCATGAAGACCGGCGCGCTGATCGCCTTCTGCTGCCGGGCGGGCGCACTTCTGGGCGGGGCGCCGGCCGAGGCCGAGCGCGCGCTCACCGCCTATGCCCAGGACCTCGGTTTCGCCTTCCAGATCGCGGACGACCTGATCGATGCCGACGGCTCGGAAGAAGAAGCCGGCAAGCGCCTGCGCAAGGACGCCGCGCAGGGCAAGGCCACGGTCGTCTCCCTGCTCGGCATCGAGGCGGCGCGCGCGCGGGCACGAATGCTGAGCGAGCAGGCAGCGGCGCATCTCGACTGTTTTGGCGCCCGGGCCGGCCCGCTGCGGGACGCTGCCCGGTTCGCTGTCGAACGCAGCAGTTGAGAGGTATCCCATGTACCTGTCCAACCGAACGACCCCCTTGCTGGACCGCATCGCCTCTCCTGCGGATCTTCGCGAACTCTCCGATAGCGACCTGAAGCAGCTTGCCGCCGAACTGCGGTTCGAAACGGTCGATGCGGTTTCGCAGACAGGCGGCCACCTGGGCGCCAGCCTCGGCGTGATCGAACTGACCGTGGCGCTGCATGCGGTGTTCGAAACCCCGCATGACCGTCTGATCTGGGATGTGAGCCACCAGGCCTATCCGCACAAGATCCTGACCGGGCGGCGGGCCGGCATGCGCACGCTGCGCCAGGGCGGCGGCCTGTCCGGCTTCACCCGGCGCGTGGAAAGCCCCTACGACCCCTTCGGCGCAGCACACAGCTCGACCTCGATCTCAGCGGCGCTCGGCATGGCGGCGGGATCGCGGCTGCAGGGCGAGGAACGGCGCTGCATCGCGGTGATCGGCGACGGCGCGATGACGGCCGGCATGGCCTATGAGGCGATGAACAATGCGGGCGCCATGGAACTGCCGCTCGTGGTCGTGCTGAACGACAACGACATGTCGATCGCGCCCAATGTCGGCGCGATGAGCAACTATCTCGCGCGGCTGATTTCGTCGCGCTCCTACCGCTCGCTCCGGCAGGTGGCGAAGGAAGTCGCGCGGCGCTTCCCCAAGCCGTTCGAGATTGCAGCGCTCAGGGCGGAGGAATATGCGCGCGGCCTCGTCACCGGCGGCACGCTGTTCGAGGAGATGGGCTTCTACTATGTCGGCCCGATAGACGGCCACAATCTCGACCACTTGCTGGCGATCCTGCGCAATGTCCGCGACGCGGACGGCCGCGGGCCGGTGCTGATCCATGCGGTGACGCAGAAAGGCAAGGGCTACGAGCCGGCGGAAACCTCGGGCGACAAGTATCACGGCGTTTCCAAATTCGACGTCGACACCGGCGTCCAGGCAAAGTCGAAACCCGCCGCGCCGTCCTACACCTCGGTGTTCGCGAACAGCTTGATCGCCGAGGCGGAGCGCGACCCGACGGTCTGCGCGATCACCGCCGCCATGCCCTCCGGCACGGGCGTGGATGCGTTCGGCGCGCGCTTCCCGGACCGCGCCTTCGATGTGGGCATCGCCGAGCAGCATGCGGTGACCTTCGCCGCCGGACTGGCCTGTGAGGGCATGAAGCCCTTCGCCGCGATCTATTCCACCTTCCTGCAGCGCGGCTACGACCAGGTTGTCCACGATGTCGCGATCCAGTCGCTGCCGGTGCGGTTCGCCATAGACCGGGCCGGCTATGTCGGCGCGGACGGCGCGACCCATTGCGGCGCCTTCGATATCGCCTATCTCGGCTGCCTGCCCAATTTCGTGCTGATGGCGGCCGCCGACGAAGCCGAACTCGTGCATATGGTCGCAACGGCCGTGGGCATCGACGACGGTCCCTCGGCGCTGCGCTATGCGCGCGGGGAGGGCGTCGGGGTGCCTATGCCGGAACGCGGAGAGGCGCTGGAAATCGGCAGGGGCCGGATCATGCGTGAAGGGACGAAAGCCGCCATCCTTTCCTATGGCGCGCGGCTCCATGATGCGCTCGCGGCGGCGGAACGGCTGGAGGCGGAGGGGATTTCGACCACGGTTGCGGATGCGCGCTTCGCCAAGCCGCTGGACGAAAACCTTGTGCGCCGGTTGGCGGAAAACCACGAGTTCCTGCTTACGGTCGAGGAAGGCTCGGTCGGCGGTTTCGGGGCCTTCGTGCTGCAATTCCTGGCGGGCCGGGGCCTTCTCGACGGTGGCCTGAAAATCCGCTCTCTGGTCATGCCGGACATCTTCATCGACCATGACAAGCCGGAAGCGCAGGTCGTCCAGGCAGGGCTGGATACGGACAGCATTGTCCGCACGGTGCTTGCCGCGCTCGGTCCCAGGCCGGTCGCCGCGGCGGGGTGAAGGACCGCCTCGACCGGGCCCTGGTGGCGCGCGGTCTTGCCGAAAGCCGGACGCAGGCGCAGGCGCTCGTTCTTGCAGGCAAGGTCTTTTCGGGCACGCGAAGGCTCGACAAGGCGGGCCTCGCCGTCGGCCCCGATATGGCGCTGGAAGTGCGCGGGCCGGCGCATCCCTGGGTCTCGCGGGGCGGGTTGAAGCTGGCGCGCGGCCTTGAGGCCTTCGCCGTCCCCGTCCGCGGCCGGGCATGCCTCGATATCGGGGCCTCCACGGGCGGCTTCACCGATGTGCTGCTTGCGAACGGCGCGGCGCGGGTCTGGGCCGTCGATGTCGGGCGCGGTCAGCTTGCCTGGAAGCTGCGCAGCGATGACCGCGTGCGGGTGATGGAGGGCGTCAATGCGCGCTATCTGACGGCAGCCGACATCCCGGACCCTGTCGATCTCGTCGTCTGCGACGCCTCCTTCATCTCGCTCGCGACGATCCTGCCCGCACCGCTTGCACTCACCCGGCCCGGCGCGCATCTGGTGGCGCTTATCAAGCCGCAATTCGAGGCTGGACGGGCGCGCGTCGGCAAGGGCGGCGTGGTGCGCGACCCGGAAACGCGCCGGGAGGTCTGCGACGCCGTCCACGCCTGGCTGGAGGGCCGGGACGGCTGGTCCGTGCTCGGTCTGGAGGAAAGCCCGGTGCGCGGCCCGCAAGGCAATGTCGAATATCTGATCGCCGCCACCCGCGCCTGACCGGGCCCTCCTACGCCCTTAGAGGTCGGCGTAGCGCTCGATGGTCTCCTTCCACGCCATCACGTCTTCGGGTCCGTCCACGCGCATGGCGAGGCCGGCGACGCCCGTGACCGGCACGGTGACGCGCCCGACGCCCATCGCGGCCAGACGCGGCAGTTCGTCGAGATCGTCCGGGATCGAGCAGGTGAGCGTGATCGCGTCCGGGTCGCGCCCGTGTTCGCGCGCCGTCGCGCGCACCAGGTCGAACAGCTCCTCGGGCGCGCCGCGCGCCGGGAAGTAGCCGTCGCCCAGCCGGCCCGCCCGCCGGGCCGCAGCCTTCGAGTGGCCGCCGACCGTGATCGGCACGGTGCCGTTCGCCGGCTTCGGCTGCATATAGGCGTTCTCGAAGGAGACGAAGCGGCCCCTGTAGGTCGGCGCCGGCGACCTCCAGAGCTCACGCATGGCATGCACATAGTCGTCGGTGCGCGCCCCCCGGTCCTCGAAGGGCACGCCGAGCGCATCGAACTCCTCGCGCAGCCAGCCGACGCCGATGCCGAGCTCGATGCGTCCGTTCGACATGGCGTCCAGCGTGGCCACCTGCTTGGCGGTAACGACCGGATTGTGCTGCGGCAGGATCAGGATAGCCGTGCCGAGGCGGATGTGCTCGGTCCTGGCCGCGACCCAGGACATCCAGATCAGCGGGTCCGGCATGACGAACTCGGCCTCGTCGCCGGGCATCCTGCCGCCGGCGGCATAGGGATAGGAGGACCGGTAGCCCTTCGGCACCACGGTGTGCTCGATGGTCCAGGCGGACTCGAAACCGGCGGCCTCGCCCGCCTGAAGCAGCGCCACCGCCTCCGCCGGGTCGGTGTAGCGTCCGGTATTGCAATAGCGCAGAGCGAATTTCATGGCCTCTGTCCCTTCGTCGGTCCTGCCGCGCCATGGTGATTCGGGAAACAGCGGGACGCAAGCGCGAGCTTGCCCCTGGCCCGCCGCGAAGCCCGGGAACTTGAGCGGACGGCGCGGGCGGGGTAAGGGGCGGTTGCCCGAACGGAACGGAGAGGGGTGCGGGGCCATGTTCATCGACGGAGTCTGGTGCGAGGCGGCCGGCGGCGAGCGCTTCCGGGTGACCAACCCGGCGAACGGGGAGACCGTGGGCGATGCGCCGGACGGCGGCGGCGCCGATGCCGTGCGGGCGATAGACGCCGCCGAGCGGGCTTTCGCCGGCTGGGCGGGGCAGACGGCCTATGAACGCTCGCGCATCCTCTACCGTGCCTGGGAGATCATGACCGAGCGGGCGGAGGACCTTGCCCGCACCATGACGCTCGAACAGGGCAAGCCGCTGCGCGCAGCCCGCAATGAGGTGCGCTACGGAGCGGACTTCCTGCTCTGGTACGCCGAGGAGGCGAAGCGCGTCTATGGCGAGACCATTCCGGCCCCGCGCGGCGACCAGCGCTTCATGGTGATGCGCCAGCCGGTGGGCGTCGTCGCGGCCATCACGCCCTGGAACTATCCGGTTTCCATGGTGACGCGCAAGGTGGCGCCCGCCATCGCCGCCGGCTGCACCATCGTGCTGAAGCCGGCCGAGGCGACGCCGCTCTCGGCGGTCAAGGTGTTCGAATGCCTGGAGGCGGCCGGCGTGCCGGCGGGCGTCGTCAATCTCGTGACGGCCGAGGATCCCGCGCCTGTCGGCGATGTGTTCCTGACCGACCCGAGGGTGCGCAAGATCACCTTCACCGGCTCGACCGAGGTCGGCAAGATGATCGCCGCGCGCGCCGCAGCGCAGATGAAGCGCGTCTCGCTCGAGCTTGGCGGCCACGCGCCCTTCCTGGTGCTGGAGGACGCGGACCCCGTCCATGCGGCCAAGGGCGCGGCGCTGGTCAAGTTCCTGAACACGGGCCAGGCCTGCATCTGCCCGAACCGCATTTTCGTGCATGAGAATGCCGTCGATGCCTTCACGGAGGAGTTCGTCTCGCGTGTCGGCCGGATGAAGGCGGGCAGCGGGCTGGAGGACGGCGTGCAGATCGGCCCGCTCGTCGATGAGGCCGCGGTCGAGAAGGTCGAGCGCCAGGTGGCGGATGCGGCCGGGCGCGGGGCGGCGGTGCTCTGCGGCGGGCATCGGATGACCGACGGCGCGCTCGCGAGAGGCACCTTCTATGCGCCGACCGTGCTTTCGGGCGTGGCGCCGGACATGCAGATCTACCGCGAGGAGACCTTCGGGCCGGTGGCGCCGATCATTGCCTTCCGGGATGAGGAGGAAGCGCTCGCCATGGCCAATGACACCCATTACGGCCTCGCCTCCTATGTCTATACGCGCGACATGGCCAAGGCGTTCCGGATGTTCGAGGGCCTGAAGTTCGGCATTGTCGGCATCAACGACATCAACCCGACCGCCGCCGCCGCCCCGTTCGGCGGCTCGAAGGAAAGCGGCCTCGGGCGCGAGGGCGGCCATGACGGCATCGCCGAATATCTGGAAACCAAGCTCGGCGGCTTCTCGATCTGACGGCGGAAGGCATGCGCGCAACCGACATCGAGACGGTCTTCATCGAGGGGACGCCGCGCCTTGCCGTGGACCGGGCCGGGTCGGGCCCGCTGGTGTTCTTCCTGCACGGCATCGGCGGCAACCGGACGAACTGGACCCGGCAGATCGAGGCGCTTCGCGGCAGCTTCCACGCCGTCGCCTGGGATGCGCGCGGCTATGGCGAGTCCGGCGACTATGAAGGCCCGCTCGATTTCGGGGATTTCGCAGAGGACGCGCTCCGCGTGCTCGACCGGTTCGGGGCCGAACGCGCGCATCTGGTCGGGCTCTCCATGGGCGGGCGGATCGCGCAGGACGTCCATGCGCGGTTCCCGGAGCGGGTCGCCAGCCTGGTGCTGTGCGACACGAGGGCGGATTTCCAGGAGTCCATGACGGCGGAGCAGCGCGCCGGGTTCATCAGGCTGCGCCAGGCGCCGCTCGAGGCGGGCAAGGAGCCGCGCGACATTGCCGATGCGCTGGTGGAGAGCCTGGTTGCGCCCGGCGCGGAGGAGCGCGCGCGCCGGCAGCTTTGGGAGAGCATCGCCCGGCTGCACAAGGAGTCATACCTGAAGACGATCGAGGCTTCGCTCTCCTTCGACCGCTTCGCCGAGGTCGAGCGCATCCGCGTGCCGACGCTCCTCATCTATGGCGAGCATGACACATTGACCCCGCCTGCTATCGGGAGGGCGCTGCATGAGCGCATCGCCGGCTCGGAATTCGTGGAGATCGAGGGCGCCGGCCACCTGACCAATATCGAACGCCCCGAAGCCTTCAACGCGGCGCTGCTCACCTTCCTCTCAAGGCACCGCGATCGCGCCCCGGTCTCCGAATGAGGGCATGAAGGCAACCCGCCGGCTTCCCTCGCCGGCACGTCCCGGGAGTCAGCGGACGGCGCGGCCCGGTTCTCCGCTGCCGTTGAGGATTGAAACGCCGACGCAGGTGAAAGAATGTCGCCCGCGCCCGACGGCATCGGCGAAGAGGGAAGGTTCAGCCCCGGAGATGAGGCCTCGCTGGCAGCGCTTGAGGCGCGCCTTACCTGGCGTCTTATCGGCTTGGTGGTCGGTAAGCGCTGCGCGGGGGGCACCTTCCAGTTGAGGGCGTGATTTGAGATTCACCGCTATGCAGGGAGCGGGAGGTGAGTTTCTCAATGAAGGTCTCAACAGAGTTTCTCAGTAACGTTGAGGTGATGCCGGGTTCTTCGGGCCGTCGTCGTTGGCCGGAAGATGTGAAGGCGCGGATCGTTGCCGAGACGCTTGAGGCGGGGGCGACGGTCCGGGGTGTTGCGCGGCGTTGGGCTGTCAACCCGAACCAGGTGTCGACCTGGCGTGGGCTGGCGCGGGACGGCCGTCTGGTTTTGCCTGCGGCGGAGACGCCTGTGGCGTTTGCGCCGCTGGTGGTCCGGGCGGAGGGGAACGGAGCTCCTAAGGCGAGCGGCGAGAGCCTGGAGGTGGTTCTCGGCAGGGTCACGGTGCGTCTGGACGCGGGGACGCCGGCTTGTCGGCTTGCGGAGATTGTCTGTGCGCTGAACGCGCCGCGATGATCTTCCCATCGAACCGAGTGCGGATCGTTGTGGCGACGAAGCCCGTGGACTTCCGCAAGGCCCACGACGGACTTGTCGCCTATGTGAAGAGCGCGCTGCGCCGTGACCCGTTCACGGGCACGGTATACGTTTTTCGATCGAGGCGAGCTGACAGGCTGAAGCTGGTTTACTGGGACGGGACCGGGTTGGTCATGGTGTACAAGCGTCTGGAGGAGCAGGGCTTTGTATGGCCTGCGATCCGCGACGGTGTGATGTCGCTGAGCCATGCGCAGTTCGAGACGCTGTTCGCCGGCCTGGACTGGCGGCGCGTGCGGGCGCTGTCGGTGCGGCGCCCGGCTGAGGCGGAATGACTCAGCCGGCGGATCGGGTCATCCGGCTCCCCGACACTGTGCTATCGAGCGGGCCATGCTGGCCCTTGCACAGATCGACCTTGGAACGCTGACGCCCGAACAGCGCGACGCTGCGGTGCAGGCGATCGCGGCGCTGGAGGCGCTGAGGGCCGAGAACGAGACGCTGGCGGAAGAGAAAGCCTGTCTTGCCATTGAGAAGGATGCGCTGGCGGGCCGCAACGAGAAGCAAGTTGCGCGCATCCGCCGTCTCGAACATCTGAACCTGGAGCTGATCCGCCTGCTGTATGGCAAGAGGTCGGAGAGGTTGACGGCGGACGAGCGCCAGCTGGCGTTCGAGGAGTTGGAGGGCGCGGCTGCGGAAGTGGAGGCGGCGGCCTCGACTGGCGATCCGTCGCCGCCGTGCTCGCCGAAACGGCCTCGTGCCGAACGCAATATCGGCCATCTGCCGGAACATCTGAAGCGCATTGAGCAGGTGATCGAGCCGGAGAGCACGCTCTGTCCCTGCGGCTGCGGGGAGATGGTGAAGATCGGCGAGGACCGCACGGAGCGCCTGGACATCGTGCCGGCGCAGCTCCGGGTGCTGGTCACGGTGCGCCCGAAATATGCCTGCCGGGCCTGCGAGCAGGGCGTCACCCAGGCGCCGGCGCCGGCTTGGCTGATCGAAGGCGGCCTGCCGACCGAGGGCGCCATCGCCCATGTCCTGATCTCGAAGTATGCCGATCATTGTCCGTTGTACCGTCAGGCGCAGATCTACGCGCGCTCGGGCCTCGATCTGGACCGCTCGACGCTGGCCGGCTGGGTCGGCAAGGCGGCGTTCCACCTGAGGCCGGTGACCGACCGGCTGGCGGCGCATCTCAAGCGCTCTTCCAAGCTGTTCATGGACGAGACGCGCGCGCCGGTGCTCGATCCAGGCCGCGGCCGGACCAAGACCGGCTGGCTGTGGGCGCTTGCCCGCGATGATCGCGCCTGGGGCGGGCCCGATCCGCCGGGCGTGATGTACTTCTATGCGCCCGGGCGCGGCGGCGAGCATGCCGAAAGGTTCCTCGACGGCTTCGACGGCATCCTGCAAGTCGATGGATATGCCGGTTACAACCGGCTGACCCAGCCGGGCCGCAAGGGCGGCGCGCCGCTGCGGCTGGCATACTGTTGGTCCCATGCGAGGCGCCGGCTCCGCGAAATCTACGACAGCAGCGGCTCGGAGATCGCGGCCGAGGGCCTGCGCCGGATCGCCGAACTCTACGCCATCGAGGCCGAGATCCGCGGCAGCACACCCGTGCGCCGTCTCACCGAACGCCAGGCGCGCTCCGCGCCTCTGGTCCTGGCCTTCGGCGACTGGCTGAAACAGCAGCGCGCCCGCGTCTCGCCCAAGTCCCGCCTCGGCGAAAAGCTCGCCTATATCGCCCGCCACTGGGACGGTCTCCAGCTCTTCCTCGCCGACGGCCGCGTCGAGATGGACAGCAATGCCGTCGAGAACCTCGCACGGCCGATTGCCCTGTCGAGAAAAAACGCATTGTTCGCCGGCCACGACGAAGGCGCCGCCGCATGGGGACGTATCGCCTCGTTGATAGAAACGGCGAAACTGAACCAGATCGAGCCCTACGCCTGGCTCAAGGACACGCTCGAGAAAATCGCCGCCGGCCATCCAAACAGCCGCATCGACGAGCTGCTACCCGGGCACTTCAAGCCGCCGTCAAGCTGAAAGCGGCGTGCCTCTCTGGCAGCGCTTACGGTGGTCGCCGCCAACGCCCTCCTCTTCGCAGCGATAAAGCTGATCCCCTGATCGGGCAAATCCGGCCCGATGGAAACCGGGGCTGCCAAGGAAAGACGGCGGGAAGCGCGAGGCATCCTCCGGCAAGCCTCAGTCGATCCTGTCCGGCGTGTTTGGCGTCCACACAGCCGGCTGAAAGTCGAGATCAATCCCCAGCTCGCGCCAGTAGATGCTGCGAGGCCCCGCGGCGTCGTCCCTGACCGTCATTTCCAGATTGCCCTTTGTCCAGCGCCAGACACCATCGAAATGCGGGCCTTCGACAAGGTTCCCGGCCTCGTCCACCACTGAGAACCTGCCCTTCGGATGGAACACGAAACGCTTGTCGGCATAGGCCTCGCCCATATGCGGCAGCGAACGCGGTTCGGGGCGCGCCAGCAATTCGTCCGTGATCTGGAATGCCGGATGACGGTGGCCGGTCGGGAGATAGGGGAACGGATAACCTATTGGATAGGTGATCTCCCCGATCGTCAGCCACTTCCCGTCTGCCGACCGGGTTACGTCGTAATACTTGTCCGGGAGGCTCCACCCTCCTTTTCGCCAGAACTCCTCCCGATCCCCGCTCCGCACATAGGTGTAGCCCGGCTTGACCCAGGTGTAGCCCGGCGAGACCCATCTCACGATGTTGCCCTCCTGGGCTTTCAGAAAGCTGTCCACCTCTCCCTTCGTCGTCGTCGGCCTGCCGCCCGACGACGCCAGCCCTGTGCGGCCCGGCGCTGTCAGACGCGAGCCCGGAAAGTCCCGGATCGGCGCGCCCGGATCCTGCCGGCGCAGCTTGTCCATCCGGAGCGACGTCTGTTTCTCGTTGACCCGCATGTTGGCGGGAAGCTTGAGCTTTGGGCATTTGTCCGCCATCGCGCGCGGCCAGCTGTCCTGCACCCAGCCGGATCTGACTACCGCCCGCCGCCGCTTGTGAGGGTCGGGGTGGTTCAGCAAACCCTCCGTATGGAATGCCCCCGAACCCGGATCGTAAAAGGCCCGAACCCGAGTTGTATCACCGTGTTTGTCGGTCACGGTCCATGTTGCGCCAGAGGAACGGGTTTCGAACGATAGTTTCGTGTGATTGAGACGATGAGCGGTGCCTGCTCCGTAAGGCGAGTTGCACAGGAATATCTCGCCATCATCACGAAGCAGCATCGCAATCGCGACACCCGGAGCCCTGAAGTATTCATGCACAAACACACGCCCGAAAGTCAGATTCCTGAAAAAGGACTCACTGTGCGAACTGTGGTTTCTGAAGACCTTCCAGTAAGGAAGCTCAGAGAGCTCCGCCGGCATGGTCTGCAGGAACTCTCGCGGCTGGTTCTGCCCGTGCGTCACGCAGGACGCCAGAAGCAGCGCGGCAGCCGGACATAGCAGGCTCCTTGCGATGTTCATCGCCACTCTCCCCAACATCAATATCCGCCCTCACTGGCTTTCACATTCTCGACCAGCGGGGCGATCCGAAAGTCCTGCGTGATCCTCCCACGGCGCCACAAGTCCGTTGGCATGCGGCGTAAATTCCGGCGGCGGTCTCCATGCCGACCAATTGGAGACCGAAGCGGGGTGAGGAAAGGGCGAGCGCCGTCTCACGAGAGGCTGAAGTCGTCGTCGTCTGGCGGACCCCGGTCATGGCCTAGCCCGGCGCGTCCCCGCTCCACCAGATAGGCTCGGAAGGACGGAATCGGGCAGTAAAACCGGTCCGACTCCTGGTCGCAATGCAGCACGCCCTGGTGGATCAGGACATCCAGGAAGGCCTCGTCATTCATGTCGGGCGGCATGCGCCATCCGGGCACGCTCCTTCCCCCGGCACAACTGCTCCCTTCAGCAGAACGGCGAAGGTTCGGGGAGATCGCTGTCTGGACGGGGGGCAAGCCGATCTTCGAGACCGGCCAGGGCCTCGGCAAGCGGGGCGCGTGAGTCGGCGAGGCTGTCAATGCCGGGGCGCTCCTCCTCCGGTGCCCCGGGGGCCGGGGGCCGAGCCGCCGTGGACTCTAGGGCGGCGCGGCCCTCGCGGGCAAGGTCGAGCACGTCGCCCCGCCAGTCGCCTGACCACGCCGCCAGGGCCGGATCCTCTGCCGCCCGGTCGAGTTCCTCGCCCAGACCTTCAATCACCGTATGCAGGCGCCGGACCGCATGCAGGCAGGCCTCCATGCCCGGAATAGCGGGACGGTAGTCAGCTGTATGTTGTTCCCGGGTGAGCCCATTCAGCGCCGTCACCGTCCCGGCCAGTTCCAGGAGGCCCGCCTTCTCGGCCTGGCGGGACAGCGCCATCATGTCATGCGTGCGGGCGAAGTCGATGCCATGACGTCCCAGCATCGCCTTGGCCAGATGCTCGCCCGCATTCGCGCTGCGCGTCAGGAACCGCGCGCAAACACGGAGGTCACCTTCCCAGCCGCCACCACCGATGCGTGATATGACTCTCGCGGCCTCTTCCATTAAGACGGCGGCATTGGTGATGAACTGGCCGTATTCGTATGGCTGCATGATCACATGCTCCACTTGCGGGCGGTTCCATGTCCCGGCAAGGGTGCGCCCGTCGCGGGCGATGCCCAGCGCCACATGGCCGATGGCGCAGGCCTTGCGGCGCAGCAGGCCCTCATGGATCGCCAGGCGCTGCACCTCCGGCGGCAGGGCGTCCGCCGGCAGGCCCGCCGGCAGCGCCTCGACACGCCCGCCCGAAGCGGCCCCGTCCTTCAGGATGAAGGCGACATCCCAGTCGCTGTCCGGGCGGTGGTCGCCCCGGGCGCGTGAGCCGAACAGCACCGCAGCCCGGGCCTCCGGCCAGGCCGCGAGCGTCGCACGCGATACCGAACGCAAATGCGGCAGGAAACCGGACGAGGCCGGGCTGGCGGAAAGACCCTGCAACATGCCTCACGCATAACCCGGATCCGGACGCCCGTCCACAGGGGCCGGGCCATTTGGACAGGGATCACCCGTGCACAGCCCCCCGTTTCCCGAGGTCTGTGGGGCCGGGACCCCGGCTCAACACCACAAAATCTTGTGTTCCGGGCATGCCCGGAACAAGATGCAGCGCTGGTGAAAAATGTCGAAATGCCACAAAATTTGCATCGGCTATGGCGGAGAGGGTGGGATTCGAACCCACGATACGGGGTTACCGTATACACGCGTTCCAGGCGTGCGCCTTCAGCCACTCGGCCACCTCCCCGGCGGGGCGGAACATAAGGGCGGCCCCCTGGCCGCGCAAGTTCCGGCCGGCTGTGCCATGATGGCCGGCCCAAGGGGGCGGCGGGAGATGCGGACGATGGAAAAAAGCTTCCAGTTCTCGAACATGCACCATGAGCTGATGGCCCGCGACGAGGCCTTCATCTATGGCTGGCGCTACGAGCCCAGGGTGATCTTCGAAAGCGGCCGGGGCATCATGCTCAAGGACGTGGACGGCAAGGAGTATTTCGACCTCACGGCCGGCATGATGTGCATGGTGCTGGGCCACAGCCATCCCGAGCTGACCGAGACGATCCGCGCGCAGGCGGACAAGCTCGTCCACACCTCCTCCTGGTATTCCAACCCCTGGCTGATCGAGTTCGCCGAGCTTATCGCGAGCACCCTTCCGGGCGACCTCGACGTGGTGAATTTCGCCGTCACCGGCTCGGAGGCCAATGAGATCGCCATGCGCATGGCGCTCGGCGTCACCGGGCGTTACGACATCATATCCGTGATACGCGGCCTGCATGGCGGCAGCCTGGCAGCCGAGGCGGTCACCAGCGTCGGCGGCGGACGCAAGGCGCATCTCGGTCCGCTGATGATGCCCTCGCACCGCAACGCCATATACGCCCCGCTCTGCTTCCGCTGCCCGGTCAATCTCGACTATCCCGGCTGCAACATCGCCTGCCTCGACCACAGCGAGGAGCTGATGGAGCACATCACAAGCCGCAACCCCGCGCTCATCATGGCGGAGACCATCCCCGTGGCAGGCGGCATGGTGGTGCCGCCGCCGGAATGGCTGCCGCGCCTGCGCGCGCTGGCGGACCGCTGGGGCGCGCTGCTGATGCTCGACGAGGCGCAGCTTGCGCCCGCCAAGACCGGCAGCATCTGGGCCTTCGAGCAATATGACGTCATGCCGGACATCGTCTCCTTCGGCAAGGGCATGACAGCCGGCATGGGCATCGCCGGGACCGTGACGACGCGGGAGATCGCCGAGCAGGCCCGCGGCAGGGCCGGGCTGCCCTGGGGCGGCACCTATTCCGGCGACCCGCTGCCGGCGGCCGTCGGGCTGAAGCAGCTCCAGATCGTGCTCCGGGACAATCTGGCCGAACAGGCTGTCGCCAAGGGCGCGCGGCTCCGCGCCGGGCTGGAGGCGATCCGGCGCCAATATGATGTCATAGGCGATGTGCGCGGCACGGGCCTCTATTACATGCTGGACATTGTCGAGACGCCGGACGGCCGGCGCCCGGACCCCGCGATGGCGGAGCGCATCCGCTACAACGCGCTGCTCGAAGGGCTGGTGCTGATTGCGGTCAAGAATTTCGTCCGCATCTGCCCGGCGCTCATCATCACGCAAGCGGAGATCGACGAGACGCTCGCCCGGCTGGAGACCGCCGTGCGGCGCTCCGTGGAAGGCTTCCCGAGGGAGCTCGACTACGCGACCTCGAGCTCCCTCGCCGCCCGCCCCGCGGCGGCGGCGCCATAGACGGCGGCGGCGCGCCCCTCCGGGCTACCGCAATCTCCGCTCCTTCGTAACGGTCTCATAGGCGGCGTTGATGGCGGCGAGGCGGTCATTGGCGAGCGCCATGAACTCTTCCGGCAGGCCCTTCGAGGCCAGTTTGTCGGGGTGGTAGGTCAGCACCAGCTTGCGGTGCGCAGCGCGCAGCTCCTCGTCCGAGACGCCGGGCTCCACGCCGAGCACGGCATAGGCATCCGCCGCGCCCCTGTCTCCGGCGGCGCCGGACTGCGAGCCTCCCGAGCCGGAGGCATGGCGGGCGCGGAGCGAGGCCATCTCGTAACCGCCGAAGCCGAAGATCGCCCCGATCTCGGCAATCATCCGCTCTTCCGCCGGGTGCAGCTCGCCGTCCGCCGCCGCAATGGCGTAGAGCGCATCAACAACCTCGGTCAGTAATTCGGGCTTCGTCGCAAGCGCGCCCCGGACCTGCTCGGCATAGGCCTCGTAGCCATCGGCGCTCTGCCGGGCCTGGTTGTAGAGTTCCGAAATCCGGCTGCGCTCGTCCGGGTCGAACGGGAAGAGGCGCTGGAAGGTGCGGATTTCGTCGCGCGTGACCGCGCCGTCGGCCTTCGCGACCTTGGCGGACAGGGCGATGACACCCAGCGCGAACACGACGCCGGCCTGCTCTTCGTCCGCGCCGCTGCCTTCCAGGACCGCACGGTTGCGGCTGCGGTCGATCAGGCCGTGGCCGGCGGCCGCGCCGATCAGCGCGCCGAGCGGCCCGCCGACCGCAAAGCCCAGCACCCCGCCCAGGATCTTGCCGAATATCGCCATAAGCCGCCCCTGCCCGCCCCGGTTCATGCCAGACTATCCTCTCGCCGGAGAGGAAGACAGGCCAGCGGAGGAAGCGATGGGGACCTGGAAATACCTGACGCTGGAGGAAAGCGGGGATCACATCCTCACGCTCACCCTTCCTTCCGCCTCGCCGGCGGCAGGCCCGCACCCGTCACGACGCCGTCGGCCGCAAGGCTGCCGATGTCCTCATCGTCCAGACCCAGCTCGCCCTGCAGCACGGACGCCGTGTCGGCGCCTGTCTCGCGGCCCGCCCAGCGGATGCGGCCCGGCGTGTCCGAGAGCTTCGGCGCCACGCCTGTGACCGTCACACTCCCCCATTCCGGATCCGGCGCCGCCGCCAGCATGTCCCGCGCCCGGTAGTGGGGGTCGGCGAAGATGTCGGCCACATTGTAGATCGGGGCCGCCGGCACGCCCCCGGTCTCCAGCGCCGCCAGCAGGGCGTCGAGGTCGAGCGTCCCCACCCAGCCGGCCACCAGTTCCTCGCAGGCATCGGCGTTCGCCGCGCGGTCCCGGGCTGTGGCGAAGCGCGGGTCTTTCCCGAGTTCGGCGCGACCCATCGCGTCCGCGAGCCGTCGCCAGACGGCATCGGCCGCCGCGGCGATGACGACATGGCGGCCGTCCCGCGTTTCGTAGAGCGAGTTGGGGGTGTTGCCGGGAAGGCGGCTGCCGGCCCGGGCGGCGACGGCGCCGAGCTTGTCGAAGGCCGGCACATGCGGCTCCATGAAGGTGAACGCGCCTTCATGGAGCGCCGCATCCACCACCTGCCCGCGGCCGGTGCGGGCGCGCTCCTGCAGGGCCATCACGGCGCCGAAGGCGGCATAGAGCCCGGCGATATAGTCGGTGAGCGAGGTGTTCATGCGCGGCGGCGGCGCGTCCGGCTCGCCGGTCAGGTCGCGCAGGCCGCTCATGGCCTCGCACACCACCCCGTAGCCGCTCCGGCCGCTGGCGGGGCCGGTCTGGCCGAAACCGCTGATCCGGACCATGACCAGCCCCGGATTGGCCGCGCTCAGCGCCCCGTAACCGAGCCCCCAGCGCTCCATGGTGCCGGGGCGGAAGTTCTCGACCAGGATGTCCGCGCCCTGGCAGAGGCGGCGGGCGAGGTCCCGGCCGGCCTCGCTCCTGAGGTCGATGGAGACCAGCCGCTTCCCCCGCAGGATCGAGGCCGCATAGAGGGAGCGGCCGTCCTTCCGCCGGCCCATGGAGCGCACGGCATCGCCCTCGGCCTGCTCCACCTTGATGACGTCAGCACCGAAATCGGCGAACAGGCGCGCGCAGAAGGGAGCGGCCACGGTCGAGCCGAGCTCGATGACCCGCAGCCCCTGCAACGGCCCGGACGCCGAGGCCTCTCCGGTCGTGTGGTTCATCGCGTCCCTCGCCTCGTTGAAAGCCGGTTGATACGGAAGCCGTACCGAATGGACTGCTTTCGGACCGGATCCGCAACCATCACCCCGGCCGGAGCGCAACGGAGAACCGGCGTCCATGTCCCGGCCTTTCCGTCAGGGCGAAACGGCTCGGGATGAACCCCGGATGGCAGTCCGGGGCGACGATAAGGGAGGAGCGCCGCCGGGCCGGCTTGGAAAGTGCAGGACAATCGGCTTCAATCCCGCCGCCCTCATCCGGGCGGAGAGGCGCCGCGCCATGCAGCCCCAGAACCTGCTTTTCATCATGTCCGACGAACATTCCGCCAATGCCATGGGAGTTGCCGGGCACCCTGTCGTGAAGACGCCGAACCTGGACGCGCTGGCGGCGCGGGGCACGCTCTTCTCCGCCGCCTACACGCCATCGCCGATCTGCGTGCCGGCCCGCGCCGCCTTCGCAACCGGACGCCATGTCCACGAAACCGGCAATTGGGACAACGGACACCCCTATGCCGGCCGCGTGCCGGGCTGGGGCCATGCGCTGCAGGCGGCGGGCCGCCCGGTGCTCTCCATCGGCAAGCTGCATTACCGCGACGAGGCGGACCCGACCGGCTTCGACACCCAGATCCGCCCGATGCATGTCGTGGACGGCAAGGGCGATGTGTATGGCGCGATCAAGGACCCGATGCCGATCCGCTTCGGCGGCGCCAAATTCTCGCGCGAAATCGGCCCCGGCGAGAGCGGCTACACCCGCTACGACCGGGCGATCGCGGAGGAGGCGGTGCGCTGGCTGACGGAGGAGGCCCCGGCGGCGGACGGTCCGTGGGTGCTGTTCGTCTCCTTCGTCTGCCCGCATTTCCCGCTGATCGCGCCGGAGCCCTTCTTCGCCCTCTACGACCCGGCGGACATGGCCCTGCCGAAGGACTACCGCCGCCGGCCCCGCCATCCCTGGGTCGAGGCCTATGCCGAGGCCCAGCCCTATGACAGCTTCTTCAACGACGAGGCGCGCCGGGTCGCCATCGCTTCCTATTACGGGCTCTGCAGCTTCCTCGATGACAATGTCGGCCGTGTGCTGGCCGCTCTTGAGGAGGCCGGACTCGCCGGCGCAACGCGCGTCATCTACACCAGCGACCATGGCGAAAATCTCGGCGTGCGGGGGCTCTGGGGCAAGTCCAACATGTATGAGGAGGCGGTCCGCGTGCCGCTGATCGCGGCCGGGCCGGATGTGCCGGCCGGACGGGTCTGCGGCACGCCGGCCTCGCTGCTGGACAGCCATCCGACAATCCTCGAAGGCGCGGGCCTCGACGCCGACGCCGCGCTGCCCGGCCGCTCGCTCTGGACGCTCGGCGACGAGCCGGAGCGCGCCGTGTTCAGCGAATACCACGCGGCCGGGGCCGTCTCCGGCTGTTTCATGCTGCGGCAGGGCCGGTGGAAGCTGATCCACTATACCGGCTTCGCGCCGGAACTGTTCGACCTTGAGGCGGACCCCGAGGAGCGCGAGAACCGGGCCGCAAGCGATCCGGAAACGGTCGCCCGCCTCATGGCGGCGATGCGCGAGGTCTGCGACCCGGACGAGGTCCACCGCCTCGCGCGGGCGAGTCAGGACGCGCTGGTCGAGTCTTACGGCGGTCGCCGGGCGGTGATGCAGGCCGGCGCCTTCAGCGGCACCCCCGCCCCCGGCGACAAGCCCGTCTTCACCGCCTGAGCGGCGCGGAAGCGACCTCATGATCGTCATCGACTCGATCACCCATCTGGAGCCCGCTCATCGCGGCCGGGTGGTGCTGGCCGGCAGCCATGGCGGGGCCTATTGCGCCGGCGTGGCGGCGAAGGCGGGGCTGCGCGCCGTCATGCTGAACGATGCGGGCTTCGGCCTCGACCGCGCGGGCGTCGGCGCGCTCGCCCTGCTGGACAGGATCGGCATGGCGGCGGCCGCCATCGACCATATGAGCGCGCGTATCGGCGACGGCGCCGACATGGCTCGGCGGGGCGCGCTTTCCGCAATCAACGAGGCCGCCGCCCGCGCCGGCTGCCGCATCGGCATGGGCGCAGCGGAAGCAGGCGCGACGCTTGCCGAAGCCCCGGAACCGGCGGGCGCCTTGCCGCCGCTGGAGGAAGCGCGGGTGCTGCTCGCGCCGGGCGTGGTCGGGCTGGACTCGCTTTCGCTGCTGGAAGCCGCGGACGGCGACAAGGTGGTCGTCTCCGGCAGCCATGGCGGGCTGCTGCGCGGCAATCCGGGCTATGTCATTCACCATGTCGTGCGCGCCGTCGTCTGCCACGACGCCGGCATGGGCTGCGAGGAGGCCGGCATCGGCCGGCTGGAGCCCTGCGCTGATATGGGCGTGCCGGCCGCGGCCGTGGCGGGCGCAACCGCGCGCATCGGCGACGCCCGCTCGCTCTGGAACACCGGGCGGCTTTCCGCCGCCAACAGCCTGGCGCGCGCCGCGGGCGCGGCGCCCGGCATGACCGTCCCCCAATTCGCGGAGCTTTTCGTATGACCGACCGGCGCAAGCGACAGCGGGGAACGGCCGTGCGCGACGATCGAGCCAGCTACTTCCGCAAGTGTTCGGCGAAGAAAGCGACCGTGCGCTGCAGAGCGTCCTTTGTCGCCGCACTGTTGCCGCCGACCATGCCGCGTGGCTCGATGCAGCCGCTCTTGCGCATCTTGCCGATCAATTCCTTGATCGGCATGTCAGCCGTGCTGCCGAACTTCATCTCAAAGACGCCGTTAGCCTTGTCGATGGTGTAGGGCATACAGTCCCGGTAAACCGGGGTCTCGACCATTCGCGGCGGCACAGACGCGATGAAGCCATGATGAGCGCCAGGATAGGTCACGAGATCGACCTGCGCTCCCGCTTGCCGGCGTTCGGCAACCCGGTTCCCGCAGCGGCTGGCGTCGTTGTAATCCTTCTCGCCGATCAGGATCAGCATCGGCGCTCCGGTGGATTTGAAATCCTTGATGATCGCCGAGCAGGGCGGATAGATCGGCACATGGGCGGCGTAGCGAAGGCCGGGCGGCAGAACCTGGGCGACGAAGGGTTCCCATTGCAGCCGCATGGCGACATTCGCCCCGAAGCTCGCACCGCTGATCCCGATCCGCTTCGGATCGACTTTCGGATTCCCGGCCAGCGCCACAAGGGCACGCATCCCGTCCACATAGCGGCTGGTCGAATTCAGCTTGCTGCTAGTGGCGCGCCTCCCCAAACCCCTGCCGGTATAGGAATCGGCGAAGAAGATGCCGATGCCTTCAGCAGCGAGGTCACGCCGCAGGTCGCGCCGCCATTGCGCCAGATCGCCGCTGTTGAAGGTGGTCGGATGCCCCCATACGACAACCGGGAACGGCCCGTCCCCTTCGGGTAGCCATAGCTTGCCGTGAAGCTCGACGGGAAAGAATTCGATCTTCTTGCCGCTAAGCACAAGTCCCGATTGAACATTCGCTGATGTGTAGCGGACTGTTTCGACGCCGGGCGCCGCAGCGCTGCCGTCCGGTCGCGTAGTCTGGCAGGCGGCAAGGGCAAAAACGGCAACGGCCGCAATGACGATACGAGCAGGCATAAGCGCTCCGATCTGTTGCGTTGCCCGTCGCCGGCTAGCATTGGGCCATTGCACAGCTTTCCCGGATTCAGGGAAGTTCCCGCCTATTCGCCAAGCTTGGGGAGCTACCCCTTACCAGGTCTGAGGCTGTTCTATTCAGCGGGCGACCCGACAGAGCGGGGAACCCGGAAAAGCTTTGCGAGGCGGAGAGTAACACGCGGCGAAGGGACGTCCAGCGCGGCCGGACCGCGCCGCCGAGCGCTTGCGGTCGGGTCCGGAGCGCATCATTCTAGGTCCGCGGTCGCGCCGGGCCCGGCGTCCACTGTACATCCCTTGGAGGGGACAGCGCGGCGGGCAAGGAAGAATGGCGAATGGCGTAAGGTTTCGACACTTTGGCGGCAGCGCCCTGCCCGGCATGATCGTCCCTGAATTTACGGAGTTCCTTAAGTATGACCGACCGGCGCAATGACCCGACGCGGCGGATGAATGGCGGCCGCGCCGTCGCCGAGATGCTGAACGCCTATGGCGGCGCGCCGATCTGGGGCATGGCCGGCTTCCAGCTGCTGCCCTTCTATGACGGCGTGCGCGAACTCGGCATGACCCACACGCTCATCAATGACGAGCGCTGCGGGGCCTTCGCCGCCGACGCCTGGGCGCGCGTGACCGGCAGACCGGGCGTGGTCGATGCAACGCTTGGGCCCGGCGCCACCAACCTGCTGACGGCGCTGGTCGAATCGCTCAATGCCGGCGTGCCGATGATCGCCGTGGTGGGCGACGCCAACCGGGCGCATGCCTGGAAGAACATGACCCAGGAGACGCGCCAGATCGAAATGCTGGCGCCGGCCGTGAAGGAGGTGATCCGCGTCGAGGTGGGCGAGCGCATCCCGGAGCATGTGCGGCGCGCCTTCGCGGTCGCGACGAGCGGCCGGCCGGGCCCCGTCATTCTCGACGTGCCGGAGGACATCGCGCATGGCGAGTTCGATTTCGGCGAAGAGGCGCTCCATGTGGACGAGGCGTGCAAGTCCATCCCCTCGCTGCGCTGCCGGCCCGACGCGGCGGCGGTGGCGCGGGCGGCCGCCATCCTCGACCGCGCCGAGCGCCCGCTGCTGCTTGCCGGCGGCGGCATCCACCTCTCCGGCGCCTGGGAGGCGCTCCGGTATTTCGCCGAGACGCATGGCGTGCCGGTCGCGCACACCATGTCCGGCAAGGGCGCGCTCGCCTGCACGCATCCGCTGTCCATGGGCCTGTTCGGGCGCTATGACCGCATCGCCAACGGGCTGATCGAGGAGGCGGACGCGCTCATCGCGGTCGGCTGCAAGCTCGGCGAGATCGCGACGAAGCGCTACACGCTGCCGCCCGCGCATATCCCGCTCATCCACCTGGAAATCGAGGCGGGCGAGATCGGCCGCGCCGCGCGCGCCCATGTGGGGCTCTGGGGCGACGCCGCGGCGGGCCTTGACGACCTTGCCGCGGCCTGCGACGCGCGCATCGACCGCAGCGCCTGGACCAGCGAGGCCGCCCGCCGCCACGCCGCCTGGCGCGAGGAAGCCCGCGCGCGCTATGAGAGCGCCGAGACGCCGGTCAACATGGCGCGGCTGGTGCACGCCATCCGCACCGCGCTGCCCGATGACGGCATTCTGGTCGCCGATGGCGGCTTTGCCGGCCACTGGACGGGGCTGCTTTACGACACGCGGCAGGCGGGCCGCACCTATATCGCCGACCGCGGCTTCGCCTCCATCGGCTACGGCCTGCCGGGCGGCATGGGCGCGGCGCTCGCCGCCGGCGGCCGGCCGGTAGTGGCGCTCTCCGGCGATGGCGGCTTCAACATGACGCTGGGCGAGATCGAGACCGCGCGGCGCCTCGGCCTCGGCGTCACGGTTGCCGTGGTGAACAACGCCGCATCGGGCTATGTGAAGGCGCTCCAGCATGCCATGTACGGCGGCCGCTACCAGTCCTCCGACCTCTCCGAGACCGACTATGCCGCCGCCGCCCGCGCGCTCGGCTGCCACGGCGTGCGCGTGGAGGACCCGGCCGACCTCGACGCCGCCTTCGCCGAGGCCATCGCCGAGCGCGACCGCCCGAGCGTCGTCGATGTCGTCGTCACCCGCGACCCGGCGCAAATGCTCCCCGGCATGGACAACCGCACCGCGCCGAAGATCCGGGAGGGCGACAGGATCGCGTGAGGGCGGCGGCTTCCCTGTGGACGCGGACCGGGTTCCGGTGCAGGCTGCAGCAGCTCCCATACGGGCTGCGGACGACACTACATGAGTATGCTCAAGAGCATTGCCATTGCCGGTTTCAAGAGCTTCGGCGCAGAAGTCGAAGTCCCGCTCGGCCCGCTCAATGTGCTGATCGGGGCGAACGGGTCCGGCAAGTCGAATTTTCTGGATGCGTTTTCGTTCGTGCGCGGTTTCGAATCGGGAGAGCTCATAAATTATGTTCGGCGTGCCGGGGGGGGTAATAAATTGCTCCATTTCGGTTCCCGGAACACTCAAGAATTTTCGATAACTCTAATTTTAGAAGATGGTGATAAGTTTGAATTAATTTACCTTTACGATAAGGAGGACACTTTATACCCAGGTCTCGGAACGTCTGGAGAAGCGAAGCATTCAGATTCCAAAGTCAATCGCGAACTCAGGATGAGACAACTTCGTAAGCTGCGACGGTATCATTTTCACGATACCGGTTTTCATTCTCCGATGAAGAAGACTTCGAATCTGCATGATAACCGGTTTCTCAGGGAAGATGGTTCCAATCTCGCATCGTTTCTTTACCTCCTGCGGGAGAGGCACGAATCTTCCTATCGGATGATTCGGAACACGATTCGGCAAGTCGCGCCGTTCTTCGACGATTTCGTTCTGGAGCCCGTGGCGCTCAATCCCGACACCATCCGGCTCGAATGGCGGCACAGGAACTCGGACGCTTATTTCGACGCTTCCTCCCTCTCTGACGGCACCCTGCGGTTCATGGCGCTGACGGCCCTGCTCCTCCAGCCGGCGGAGCTTCGGCCCGGCATCGTCCTTCTCGACGAGCCGGAACTGGGTCTGCACCCCTACGCTGTCGCCATGCTCGCCGCCATGCTGCGTTCAGCATCCACGGAAACACAGATTGTCGTGGCCACTCAGTCTCCGGGTCTGCTCGACCATTTCGAGCCGGAGGATATTTTGGTCGCTGAGCGTGTTGCGGGCGAGACTCGGCTCAACCGACTGGAGGCAAAGAAGCTGGAAGCCTGGCTAGAGGATTACAGCCTCGGCGAGCTTTGGGAGAAGAACCATTTCGGAGGACGGCTGACGAACGATCCAGCGGGGGCGTGACGGCATGGAACGCCTCCATGTCTTCGTGGAAGGACAAACAGAACAGGCATTCGTAGAAGAGCTATTGCGCGGCCATCTTTGGAGCACGGGTTATCTCGGCGTCGAGGCGCGGCTTATGAGCGGGATCCCCGGCTGGTCCAGGGTGCGGCGGGACATAGTAAACCAGCTTAAACAGGACCGGGGATGCTCGGTGGCCCTGATGGTCGACTACTACGGTTTGCCGCAAACAGGCGGCCGGGCCTGGCCTTGCCGCGCGACATCACAGGATGCGGACCCGATCGAACTGGCCTTGCGCGACGACGTGGCTTTGCTCATGGGAACGGGATTCGACCGGAGCCGGTTTCAACCGCTGGTGATGATGCACGAATTCGAGGCCATGCTGTTCAGCGATTGCGAGGCGTTCGGCAGGGCAGTTGGACGAAGTGACATAAGTCCCGAGCTTCAGGCGATCCGGGACAGCTTTGAGAATCCAGAGGAAATCGACGACTCGCCGGAAACGGCGCCGTCGAAACGCATCGGGGCACTGTTTCCCGGCTATGAGAAACCGCTGATGGGCAACCTCGCCGCACTCGAAATCGGACTGGAACGCATCCGCGCCGAATGCCCGCATTTCCGGGACTGGCTGAAGCGGCTGGAAGCGCGCCCGGGAAATGCGCCGTGAGTCCGTTTCCGCCGGAGACGGAAACCCGCTAGGCTGGGGCTTGCCGGAAAGAGAGGGAGGCAGCCGGATGGCCGGGGGTTGCGAGGACTATTGGCGGGAGACAAGCGTGGCGGGGGTGCCGGTGCGCTATTGCCGGTGCGGCACGGGCAGCCCGGTCGTGATCCTGCACCACGATATCGGCTGTCCGGACCGCGCGGACTTCGCTGGAGCGCTTTCGGGCGCCCACGATGTGTTGATGCCGGTCCATCCGGGCTTCGGCCTCGGCAGCGAGCGCGCCGAGTGGATGCGCAGCGTGCGCGATCTGGCGGTGCTCTATCGCGGCCTGCTCGCGGGGCTCGGCATCGAACGCGCGAGCCTTGTGGGCCTCGGCTTCGGCGGCTGGGTGGCGGCCGAGATGGCGAGCATGGCGCCCGCGGATGTGGACCGGCTGGTGCTGGTCGGCGCCATGGGCCTCCAGCCGCGCGAGGGGTTCATCCTCGACCAGGCGCTGATCGGCTATCTCGACTACGCCCAGGCCTTCTTCAAGGACCCCGCCGCCTTCGACGCCGTCTATGGGCGCGAGCCGACGACCGACCAGCTCGAGGCCTGGGACATCTGCCGCGAAATGTGCTTCCGCATCGCCTGGAAGCCCTACATGTACAGCCAGACGCTGGCGCCCTTGCTGGGCAGCGTCACCGCGCCGGCGCTGGTCGTGCGCGGCGACGCGGACGAGGTGGTGCCGGCGGACTGTGCGGAGCAATACGCCGCCGCGCTCGCCAATGCCCGCCTCGAAACCGTGGCGGATTGCGGCCACGCCGTCGCGCTGGAGCGCCCGGAGGCGCTGGCGCGGCTCGTCCAGGACTTCATCGGGGAGTAACGACCGATGCATCTCATGTATTTCACCGAGCAGCCCATGTCCACTTACCCGGCGGACAAGGGCCTTGAGTTCGGCGCGACGGCGCTGATGTTCTCCAACCGCTATTTCGACCCGGTGGACGGCAGCCGCCTCTACAACGAGTTCCTGGAGCAATATCTCTACGCCGAGGAGGTCGGCGTGGACGGCATCATGCTGAACGAGCATCACAATGCGCCGTTCTGCATGCAGGCCAAGGCCAATATCTTCGCGGCGATCCTGGCCGGCATGACCGAGAAGGTGAAGATCGTCATGCTCGGCAACCCGCTGCCGCTGGCGGAGAACCCGATCCGGCTCGCCGAAGAGCTCGCCATGATCGACATGATCTCCAAGGGCCGCCTCGTCTCCGGCTTCGTGCGCGGTGGCGGCCAGGAGCAGCTCGCGGCCGGCGTCAACCCCGCCTATAACCGCGAGCGCTTCGAGGAGGCGCATGAACTCGTCGTGCGCGCCTGGACCGAGACCGGTCCGTTCCGCTTCGAGGGCAAGCACTACCAGAACCGCGTCGTTAACCCCTGGGCGGTGCCGCTGCAGAAGCCCTATCCGCGCGTCTGGGTGCCGGGCGTCATCAGCCGCGAGACCATCGTGTGGGCGGCGGAGCAGCGCTATCCCTATATCGCGCTCAACACCTCCATCGCGGATACGAAGAAGATCTGGCAGGTCTATGACGATGTGGCGCTGGATTGCGGCTATGAGGCGGGGCCGGAGAACCGGGGCTACCTGATCCAGGTCCATGTGTCCGACAATGAGGAGAAGGCCATAGAGAACGCCCGCCAGTTTCGCTGGATGCAGGGCGAGTTCACGGGCCTCGCGCATCCCGTCTGGTCCACGCCGTCGGGCTATTCCTCGCCACGCAACCGCCGCGCCTTCGTCGAATTCGCCGCCGGCCGCCGGGCCAACCCGCGCGGGCAGACGAGCTTCGAGCAGCAGATGGAGGATCTGCGCATCATCGCCGGCACGCCGGACACGGTGGTGCCGAAGCTGCGCCGCATCCTGGAGGAGACGCGGCCCGGCATCCTCGCACTCTGGGGCAATGACGGCGCCGTCAGCCAGGAGGACTCGATGACCTGCATCCGCATGATCGGCACCGAGGTCTTCCCGGCGATCCGCGAGATCGCGAAGGAGCTGGACCTGAAGAGCCCCTTCGAGGCGGAGGCTCCGGTCTCGATCAAATACTCGACGGACCTGAAAGCCCCGGCCGCGGCAGCGGAGTGAAGCGGCGGGCAGGGCTTAAGGAAAAAACTTGAGTGCAATCATGAGGCCGGCCAACGCGACAGCGACGGTGTAGAGCCTGTTGAGAAGCTCGGCCTTGAGAACCGACAGGTCGGCTTTGGTGGCCAATTGGTCTCCGTCTGCATTCGTCGTGGCCGTTCTCATTTCAGCGGCGGCTTCGGCATGGTCGGTCTCCATGCCGGCATCCTTCAGGGCGCGGGCGCATCGAAAGCGGCGTTCATGGCCGCCCGATCACCGCCTCGGAGAAGGCGCGCATGTTGGCCAGCGCCTCCTCGCGCGCCATCGTGCCGAAAGCCGTCTGGCAGAGCAGGTGGCCGACACCGGCCTGCCTGAGCGCGGCGACCTGCTCGCGCACACGGGCGGGCGCGCCCCAGATCGAGCCTGTTTCCATCGCCTGCGCCACCGCCTCGCCGTCGGGTACCGCAGGGTCGCTCATCGCGTTGAGCATGGCCGGGTCGATCTCGAAATCCGGCGGGTTGAGCGTGGCGCGCAAATGCATGATATGCGCGCGGGTGGCCACCAGATGCGCGTATAGCCGGTCTTCCGCCTCGGCGTCCGAGGCCGCCACATAGACATTGCGCCAGACCGCGGCGTCGCCCAGCAGTCGGGCCTGTATGTCAGGCGGGTGACCGCCCGCCTCCAGCCCCTCGGCATAGAGCGCCCAGCGCGCCGGGATCGCCTCCAGCGGCAGGCGCGTCGTCAAGAGCGGCAGCCCGGCCTCGCCGCATTCGCGGAAGGATGCCGGGGAAATGGCCGAACGCCAGAGCGGCGGCCCCGGCCGCTGCACCGGCCGCGGGCGGAGTTCCGGCATGTCGAATTCGTGAAAGGCGCCCTTATGGCGGAAGGGCGCCTCGGTCCAGACCCGCTCCAGGATGGAAACGGTCTCGGCCATGCGGGCGCGGGAATCGCCGCTGCGCAGGCCGTAGCCGATGAATTCATATTCGTTATAGACCGTGCCCTTGCCGATGCCGATATCGATGCGGCCGCCGGAGAGGTTGTCGAGCAGCGCGATCTGGGTCGCGAGGCGCACGGGATGGTGGAACGGCGCCTGCACCACGGCGAAGCCGATGCGCAGGCGCGTCGTGCGCATGGCGAGGGCGGCGGCGAAGGTGAGCGCGTCGCAATACACGCTCTCCCCCGTGAAATAATGCTCCGTCAGCCAGACATCGGAGAAGCCCGCCGCTTCCGCCGCCTCTGCGAGCGCGATCTGGTCAGCGATGCGCTCCCGGTCCGCCTCCGGCGCCGGCGAGGCCGAAAGCGTCAGCCAGCCGAATTTCACGCTGCCGGCTCCGTCATAGACCGTCTCCCCCCGATTGCGGCCCGTGCGCCTTTGCATTTCGCCGCCAGCTGGATTATGGCAGGAGCTTCAAGGGAACGGGAGGGGGCGCTTCCCCATGAATGCCGCGAACATGCGCAAGGTGCTCTGCGTCCAGGGCATGCCGAAGGCAGGGCTCGACCTGTTCGAGGCCCGCGACGATATCGAGGTCGAAATCGTCCATGAGGGCCCCGGCTTTAACCTCGGGGATCATCTGGGCGACATTCACGGGATCACGCTGTTCGGCACGCAATATACGCGCGCATTGATCGACGCCACGCCCCATCTGCAAGTCTGCTCGCGCTTCGGCGTCGGCTTCGACTCGGTGGATGTACAGGCGCTCACCGATCGCGGCGTGCCGCTCATGGTCGCCGGCACCGCCAATTCGGTGACCGTGGCCGAGCACGCCATGTTCATGATGCTCGACCTAGCCAAGATGGCGCGGCCCTACCATGCCGGCGTGGCGGCCGCGAATTTCGGGGTCCGGAACGAGTATTCGGCGCTGGACCTGTTCGAGAAACGGCTCCTGGTGGTCGGCTTCGGGCGCATCGGCTCGCGCACGGTGAAGCGCGCCACCGCCTTCGAGATGGATGTGCAGGTCTATGACCCCTATGCGGACCCGGCGGCCGTCAAGGCGGCCGGCGCCGCGCTTGTGGACGACCTCGACGCGGCCCTGGCGGAAGCGGATTTCGTCACCGTTCACTGCCCGCGCAACGAGGAGACCTACGGCATGATCGGCGCCGCGCAGCTCGCGCGGATGAAGCCCACCGCCATCGTCGTCACCACGGCCCGGGGCGGCATTGTCAACGAGGCCGCGCTGATCGAGGCGCTGCAGAACCGGACCATCCTGGGCGCCGGCATCGACGTGTTCGACCCGGAGCCGCCGCTGCCCGGCAACCCGCTCTTCACCATGGACAATGTGCTGCTCTCGCCCCACTCGGCCGGCGTGACGCGCGAGTCGTTGGACCGCATGGCCATGGTCACCTGCCAGAATGTCATCGACGTCTTCGACGGCAGGCCCGTGCCTGCCCATGTAATCAACAAGGAAGTCCTCGGCTAGGGAACGCAAAAGCATGCGCAAGAACAACGTCCTCGAAACCTGGAAGGCCGGCGGCGCGGTCGTCAATGGCTGGCTCGCCATTCCGAACGGCTATTCGGCCGAAGTCATGGCCGGTTGCGGCTGGGACAGCGTCACCATCGACCTCCAGCACGGCATGGTCGATTACACTGCCGCCGTGCCCATGCTGCAGGCGATCTCGCTCTCGGACGCCACACCCATGGCGCGCGTGCCCTGGCTGGAGCCCGGCATCATCCAGAAGCTGCTCGACGCCGGCAGCTACGGCATCATCTGCCCGATGATCAACACCCGCTCGGAATGCGAAAAGCTGGTCTCCTGCTGCAATTACGCGCCCAAGGGGTCGCGCAGCTTCGGGCCGATCCGCGCGGTCATGTATGCCGGCGCGGATTACGGCGAGCATGCCAATGACACGGTGCTCGCGATCGCGATGATCGAAACCCAGCAGGCGATCGACAATCTGGACGCCATCCTGTCCACGCCGGGACTCGACGGCATCTATGTCGGCCCGTCGGACCTCTCGCTCTCGCTCGGCCACCCCCCGCAGCTGGACACCGAGGTGCCGGAGGTGGTGGCGGCCATCGACACCATCCTCGCCGGCGCGAAGAAGCACGGCGTGCCGGCCGGCCTGCATTGCGGCTCGCCCGAATACGCCGCGCGGATGTTCGAAAAGGGCTTCCAGCTCGCCACCATCGCCAATGACAGCCGCCTGATGGCCATGAGCGCGATGGCGGCAGTCGCCGCGCTGAAAGGCAAGATGGTCGACAGCAACATCTCCGGCAGCCCCTACTGAATCAGGGGACCGCAGTCAGCAACCGATAAGCTCTCCCGTCACCCCGGACGGCGCGCAGCTCCCCTCTTGTCACCCCGGACGGCGCCCTCCTCCTGTCACCCCGGACGGCGCGAAGCGGAGATCCGGGGCCCAGACGGGCACGATCCCTGCCGAGGGGTACGGGCATTTCTGGATCCCGGATCAAGTCCCATAAGCGCTAACTTGTTTTGCATTGGTTTTGCAGTCCGGTTATTCTGGCTGCGGATTAGTGCGGGGCGTTTTGGTTATGGAAGAGGACTGGTGGGTTTTGCGGTCGCTTTTGCCGTCGGGCTGGCGCGAGCTGGGGCGTGTGAGCGGGGCGCTGAAGGGGTTGCGCACGGCCAAGTCGGCGGAGGTTTCGCTTCGGGTTCTGCTGCTTCATCTGGGGTGCGGACATTCTCTTCGCGAGACGTCGGTGCGGGCGCGGGAGTCGGGTCTGGCGCGTCTGTCGGATGTGGCGGTTCTGAAGCGCCTTCGCAAGTCGTCGGGCTGGCTTCGGGGTCTGTGCGCGGCGCTGTTGCGCGAGCGCGGTGCGGCGCCGTGCGGAGGTTTCGAGGTGCGGACGTTCGATGCGACCACGGTGCGCGAGCCGGGCCGCACGGGATCGTTGTGGCGGGTTCATTACAGCCTGCGGCTGCCGTCGCTGCGTTGCGATTTCTTCGAGGTGACGCCGGCGCGCGGGTCGGGCAACGGGGAGCGTTTCACGCGGTTCCCGGTTGGGGCGGGCGATCATATCCTGGCCGACCGGGGCTATGCGACGGCGTCGGGTCTGCGCCATGTGTCGGCAGCCGGCGGGTGGGTCACGGTGCGGGTGAACACGGTCGCCCTGCCCTTGCAGGCCCCGGACGGGACGCCGTTCGACCTGCTTGCGGCGGTATCGGGGTTGACCAGCGCCGGGGCGGTTGGCGCGTGGCCGGTCTCGGTCGGCGTCTCGGTTGGCGGCCCGCCGGCGGTGCCAGGCCGCGTCTGCGCGGTTCGCAAGTCGGTCGAGGCCGCCCGGCGGGCGCGCAAGAAGGCGCGCCGCGAGGCCCGGCGCCAGGGGCAGCAAGGTCAAGCCCGAGACGCTCGTCTATGCCCCGATTATGTGATCGTCTTCACCACCTTTCCCGAGGACAGGTTCGGGGCCCGCGAGGTGCTCGAATGCTACCGCCTGCGCTGGCAGGTCGAACTCGTCTTCAAGCGCCTCAAATCGCTGGCCCGGCTCGGCCACCTGCCCAAGCGCGACCCCGAAAGCGCCCGCGCCTGGCTCTACGGCAAGCTCCTCCTCGCCCTGCTGGCCGACAAGGCAATCCGCCACGCCCGCGCCGTTTCCCCCTGGGGATACGACCTGGCGCCGCCGCCGAACCCCTAGCCCCTGGCGCGAGTTCCGGTTCGTCCTCAACCAAATGCGAAACGCCATCGAACCACGCTGCGCCCTCAAGGGCATCTTCAACTCATGGAACGCCATCTCACACGCCCTCGCAGAACCGCCAAGACGAAGAAAACCGCAACTCAATCAATGGTTCGAACCATGACAAGTTAGCGCTTATGGGACTTGATCCGGGACCCAGTATTCCCGACGCAGCCCACAGGGGTCTCGACAGGCTGGGCCCCGGATCGGCGCTCCGCGCCGTCCGGGGTGACAAGGGGGGGTTGCTCCGTCCGGGGTGACAAGGGGAGGTGCTCCGTCCGGGGTGACAAGGGGGGGTTGCTCCGTCCGGGGTGACAAGGGGGTTGCTCCGTCCGGGGTGACAAGGGGGTTGCTCCGTCCGGGCAGCACCGGATGCTCCGGCTCCGCCTTACCGCCGCCGAACCCGAACTCTGGCATCGGTTCGCGTCAACGACCGCTGGTATGAGACGGCTTGCCGGCCTCGCCCCACCGGTGCTTCTCGAACCACGCCTCGGCAGTGGCGTTGTGGGGAACATCTCGAAGAGTTCTACGAGGGATATGCCCTTGCGGCAGGGCTTGCCGGGTGCCTGCTGTGCCATTGGTCGACAAGCAGTCGATCCATATGGATCGGATCAGGCTCCGATTATGTGAAAACATAATTATGCTACATATTCCCATATGAGGACGACCATAGATGTCAATGACGAGTTGCTGCGGGCCGTCAAGGTCTATGCCGCCGGTGAGCGCATGACGCTGAAAGCCGCGTTTGAGCGGGCGCTTCGGGAATTCCTGGCGGGCCCTGCGGTTTCCGCCGCCAAGGCGCCGCCAATTCCCGTATTCCACGGGCAGGGCACGCAGCCGGGCGTGGACCTGACGGACAGTGCGGCGCTTCGGGACCTCATGGATGCAGAGCCCTGACGTCAATGTGCTCGTATCCGCCTTCCGGACGGATTCCGAGCATCACGCACTCTGCCGCGCGTGGCTGGTCGAGGCGTCGGCCGGCCGGGACCGGCTCGGACTGTCGGAACTGGTGCTGAGCGGTGTGCTCCGCGTGCTGACGCATCCGCGGATCTTCCATCCGCCAACGCCGGGTGACCGGGCGCTGGACTTCGTCGACGCCCTGCTCGCGCAGCCGGCGGCGGAGAGGCTGCGTCCGGGACGCGGCCACTGGCGGATATTCCGGGATCTTGCGCAGAAGCTCCGGCTGAGGGGCAACAGGCTGCCGGACGCCTATCATGCGGCGCTCGCGATGGAGCATGGCTGCGAATGGGTCACGCTGGACCGGGGCTTCTCGATCTATCCCGGCTTGCGCCCGCGGAACCTTCTGGACGACTGACCGGCCCGGCCCTTGTCGGCCCCGCCGGTCAGGTGAAGCGGAGGGCGGCCCGCTACGGGCTTTCCTTCGAGCCCGCCGCCACCGGAGTCCTCCTCCGCGCAGGCTTCAAGGCAGACGCGGATGTCCTCCGCGCCGTCTCCGCAGAGCCATCTTGTTCGAGTTGGCCCCGGTCAGCGGTCAAGGCGGAGTTAGCACCAACCATATTGCACCCGCCGTCAGCGGCGGGCGCAGCGATGAATGCGGGTCCCGGGCGGACCGGGCGTCCGACCTCGCCCGGGGCGGGCGCCGCCGGCGAGGGCGGCTAGACGACGGAGAGGTTCTCGGCCGAGGACTTGCCGTTGCGTCCGGGCTGGAGCTCGTAGCTGACCTTCTGCCCTTCACTGAGCGTGGAGAGCCCGGCTCGCTCGACGGCCGAGATGTGGACGAAGACGTCGCTCGAGCCGTCTTCCAGCTCGATGAACCCGTAACCCTTGACTGCGTTGAACCACTTGACGGTACCAGTAGGCATGTTCGATTTCTCCAGGCGGTGGAATTTCACGCGTCGCTCCGCGCAACAGCGTTGTTGTTTACCGTTCACATTGTTGGGAGGATATCGGTCGGCCCGGCGAACCGGGCCTGTGGAGAGTGCCAGACGAATGCAACGTGCCGGCACAGTATGTAGCCTTCGGGCGGTAAGGTCAAGCCGTCCGCAGCCGTCCACAGGCTATCTCCCGGCCCGCATCCCGCTGAGCGCCGCTTCCACATCGAAGGACGGCGTGCGTCCCTGCTGGGGCTGTGTGCCTTCGGGGGCGATTTCCGGCACGGTCGGGCGCATCGCATCATTCTTCAGCCAGAGCCTGAGCAGGTGGCGCCGCCGCTCGGGGTCCTCCCAGTCCTCGAAGGCCGTGCGCGCGTGCAGATGGGTGAAATTGTTGAACCAGAGGATCTCGCCCGGCCCCAGCGTAAACCGCAATTGCAACTCGTCGCTGCAGGCGGCGGCGAGGAACGCCTCGACGGCCGCCTCCTCGAACGCGCCGAGCGGCTCGCCCTTCGCCTCCTGGCCCAGAACGGCATAGGTCTTGACCCAGCGGCAGCTGACCTTGCCTTCGAGGGACGAGAAAACCGGCACCTTGTGCGGCGTGACCGGGTCCTCGCCGGGCGCCTCCTCGCCGCGGCGGTGCATGTGGAAGCCTTCATAGAGTCGTTCGAGATAGTCCGGCCTCGCCGCGAGCAGCCGGTTGTGGACGGCGAGCGCGCTGGTGAGGTGCGACACGCCGCCCGTCCTCGCGGCGCGGAGGCTGAACAGGCCGACGATATGCGCGCGGTCCGTATGCGGGTCCAGTTCCCTGCGGTTGCGGTAGGCGCGCGCATGCGGGTCCTCGCGCGTGACGTCCCGGACATGGCCCAGCCGGTCGCCGAGGACGCTTTGCGACATGCCGGCGCCGAGCCGGGTGCCCATGGCCCAATAGACCCGTTCGGCATCCTCCTGGCGCCAGCGTTCGACCGGCAGGCCCGCCATCACCGCGAAACCGCGCCCGTCCCGCAACTCGTCGTAAAGGGCGGCGAGCCGCGCTTCGACCGACGGGCAGCGGAAATCCGCGCCGCTGATGTCGTCGAGCGTCTTGCCCGCCCGGTCCATCTCGCAGACGAACCCGTCCAGTTCGGCGATCTCGGCGGCAGTCAGCCGAATGGTGTAGTCCTCCGGGCCGGCGAAATCCCCGACGGTCCAGATGCCGCAGTCGTCAACAGTCTGCATCGGCCCCTCCTGCAAGGTCCCTCACGCGCTTGCGTGACCGGCCTTCTGTATTTCACGGTTTTGCACAATATAGCGGCGAATGGCGGGTGGCGGGACCTTGCGGCTCCTTTCGGAGGGTGTGTGAGTCCCCGTTCCCTGCGGTTACGGGCGCCCTCGACGACAGGCGCCGGGACGGGTAAGTCATGTCGCCGTCCCGGTCCGGCTTCGATCCGACTGAGCGGCATCCGGGGCTGAGGACCCTCTGAGGAGCCTCCATGCGCAGCGATGTGAGCGAGCTTCGCGCCTTTTATGACGGGCCGCTCGGGCGGGCGGCGGGGCTTGTGCTGGCGGAGCGGGTGCGGCGGCGCTGGCCGGCGCTCGGCGGCATGCAGGTGCTGGGCCTCGGCTATGCCCCGCCCCTGCTTGACGGGCTGGCGGAAGGAACGACGCCTCTGCTGGCGGCCATGCCGGCCGGACAGGGCGCGCGCCGCTGGCCGGCGGAAGGACGCTGCCGCACCGTGCTGACGGAAGAGGATGCGCTGCCCTTCCCCGACCTTGCCTTCGACCGTGTGCTGCTGGCCCACGATGTGGAAACCTCGGACCATCTGGCGGGGCGGCTGCGCGAGATCTGGCGCATCCTCGCCGCGGAGGGCCGGCTGATGGTCATCGCGCCGAGCCGCCGCGGCCTCTGGGCGCGGTTCGAGCATACGCCCTTCGGCCATGGCCGGCCCTGGTCGCGGTCGCAATTGGAGCGGTTGCTGCGCGAGTCGATGTTCGAGCCGCTCGGCAGCGAGGAGGCGCTGTTCGCCCCGCCGCTCCGCCGGCTGGTCCGGCCGGGCGCGGCGGAGGCGTGGGAGCGGTTCGGACGGCGCTGCCTGCCGCTGTTCGGCGGGGTGGTGATCGCCGAGGCGGCGAAGCGCCTCGCCGGGGTCACGCCGCTGCCCGTGCGGTCGCGCCGGAGCCTGCTGGAGGGCGTGCTCGGCCCTATGCCGCAGCCGGGCGGTGCGCCTCGCTGCGGGCGGCCTCCCAGCCGATCAGCGCCGCCTTGCGGGCCAGCCCCCATTCGTAATTGTGGAGATAGCCGTTCGCAAGAATGACCCGGTGGCAGGGCACGAGCCATGAGACCGGGTTGCGGCCGATGGCGGCGCCGACCGCCCGCGCGGCGCGCGGCGCGCCGACCGCCGCGGCAATGTCGCCATAGGTGGCGAGCGCCCCCGACGGAATGCGCAGCAGGGCGTCCCAGACGCGGATCTGGAAATTGGTGCCGTGCAGCGAGAGCGGCAGTGGCGGGGCGCCGGCCTCCGGCTGGAAGATGCGCCCGGCGAGCGCGGTGGTTTCGCCGGGCGCTTCCGCGAAGGCGGCCGCGGGCCAGCGCCGCGCCATGTTTTCGAACCCTGCGCGCTCCTCGCCCTCGGCGGCGAAGGCGAGCCCGCAAACGCCCCGGTCGGTCGCCATCAGCAGGCAGCGGCCGAAGGGCGAGTCGTGGAAGCCGTAGCGAATGGCCAGCCCCGCGCCGCGCCGCTTGTAGTCCCCGGGGGTGACGGCCTCATGGGTCACGAACAGGTCGTGCAGCCGGCCGGGGCCGGAAAGGCCCGCCTCCCAGGACGCCTCCATCACGCTCGCATTCCCGGCGAGGCAGGCCTTGGCGCGGTCCAGCGTCAGATATTGCAGGAACCTGGTCGGGCTGATGCCGACCCAGCGCCGGAAGGTGCGCTGGAAGTGGTGCGGGCTCATGCCGGCGGCGGCGGCCATCTCTTCCAGGCCCGGCTGGTCGGCCTGGTTCTCGGCAATCGCGGCGAGCGCGGCTTCGATGCGGGAATAGAGGCTCTTGGGCATGGGGCCGGGGTCTCCTTGCCGGGTCATGGGGCCGAAGCTAGGATCACCCGGACGCCGCCACCACCCGATGCTTGCGCTTTTTCGCACGGAGATAAACGCCGGACGGGGAACCCCGCTCCTCATGTCCCGAAAGAGGGCAAAGGCTTGACATAGCCCGCGCAAGCGCCAAAATCCGCCGTGGAGGCTTTGGGGCGCTTCGGTGCTTCATTGCCTTTTTCTTATTCTGGGCCGTTATCGCGCTCGGCCTGCGTTCGCAGGTCGTCGATATACGCGAAACTCCAAATATCGAATTGCGGATTGCCTAACCGCTCGCGTGTCGCCCGGTAGCGCAAGCGGGCGATTTGGCGCGCAAAGGATGACAGCTCGGGCCGCGCCGGCTCGGTCATTCGGTTGAGGCGAAAGCCCCAGGAAATCACATAGGCGACCAGATCCGCGATCTGCACACCCGTCGTAAGGTCGCTGTGCACGAAAAACGGCTCGGGGATGATCCGGCCTGCGCGAAGCCGGCCGACCGCCGTTCCCGCGAAATACCGGTGCATCTGGTCGATCAGCAGGTGGCTCTGCGACTTTTCGAGTTCGTCGAACACCACAATGCCTTGCTCCTCCGGCGCAGTGTCCTCCAGAAAGTAGAAGAACCTCTCGAACAGGTAGGCGTAATCCTTCCGCAGCCCGTCCCCGGCCGTGGGCCGGGCGTCGTTCTCGACAATGCTGGCGAAGGCGCGGCAGTCGAGTTGCTCGCAGATGTCGAAGACCGAGGCCACATAATCGAGCTTCGCCAGGGCCAGCGCCTTCAGCATTCGGGGGTCGGCCCGGGCGCCGTCGTCAAGCGCCGCCCGGGCGAGGGCCGGGACGGACGCCGGGTCCATCTCGATATCGCGGCGGTCCCGGTGACGGAAAACCTTGCGCTTCAGCAAGAGCTTGCCTTTGAGCTCACGGTGGCCATCGCTGTAGCGTCGGCCGAAGTGTCGGTCCTCGGCCTCATGAAGGCGCTCGATGACCTCGCGCACGGTCCGGTCCCGGATCGCTACCCCGGCCAGAACCTCATAGGGCGATGCAGCGCGGTCATGACCGCTTTCGTCGATGAACAGCAACCAGGCCATGAATTACCTTGCGGTATGCGGATAGGGTTTCGATTTTCAGGATCGAGTGACGGTCAGGCCGGTTCCTGTTCATTGCCGGTCCGGTTCAGTCGAAATCCTTGCCGCGAAACCTGTCTGCGAGCCGTTCGCGCTTCTTCATCGACTTTGCGGAAATCCGGCTCCAGCTCCTTCAATCTGGCCACCAAGCCTCCAAGGTCGTAGATGTTCGTCAACTTACCGCCATGACGCGCGCGTCGCTCAATGCGCTTGACGAGGCCTGCGGCCTCAAGCTCTGCGATGTAACGCTGCACTTGTCGAGGGCTCAGACTCAACCTCTCCGCCAGTACTGCCTTGCTGGGGTATGGCTTCCGTTCGCGTTCCCACCAGAAGTCGCAAAGCTGCAAAAGGACCGCGAGCTGTGTCGGATTCAGACCCAGGCGATTCTGCGCTCGCAGGAGCAGCGACGGCACGATGCAGAAACCGAGGGTAAGGACCCTCGTGCCCCATTTCTTTTCCGATGCCTTCCCCGTTTCCTTACGAGGGCGTAACGGAACTACATTCTCCGCTGCCGCGGCTTGGTCGTCGCTCATGGTCAATCCTCCAAACTGGAGGTCAATATCGTTGCTCATATCGCCGACATCAAGACCTAATCACTAGTCAAATACATCTGCTCGCAGAAGACATTTATGACCTATCCATGAGGTCGGGAGCGTCTCCTGAAACAACATCCGCTAATCGAAACGAACGGGAGGCACACAAACTAGCTCGAAATGACCAGCGGACACTGATGTCTCGTGGTCGCGCGCTTGTGTTTGGAATGGGTGGCGGGACCCAAACGAGAAAGGGTCCCAACGACGCCGCACTTCGGGTCCAGGCGCTTGCCCGCAGCGTCGTGGGCCTCAACCGCAGGCTCCACTCCGCTCTTCGGCCCGCTCCCTGTGAAGCGAATGCTTGGGCGCGACGCAGGCCGTGACCTTGGCGGGACATCCGGGCCAGGATCGGCCGGGCGCGTCCGCCACCCGATGTTTGCGCATTTTCGCACGGAGAGAGAAGCCTTGCGCCCTGCCCGGCTCCGGGAGGCTGTGTCCCGGCCACCGGCTTGATTGCATCGCAATCGATCCTAGAATGGCATTAACCGCGAACGGAGCACAGGACCGTGGCCAGCATCACGATCCGCAACCTCGACGACAATGTGAAGACCCGCCTGCGGGTGCGCGCGGCGGACAACGGACGGTCCATGGAAGAGGAGGCGCGGTTCATCCTGCGCGATGTCGTCGGGCGCAAGACCCCTCCCCGGAATCTCGCGAGCGCGATTCACGCACGGATCGCGCCTCTCGGCGGCGTGGATCTGGAGTTGCCTCCGCGCGGGCCCGGACGCGAACCGCCGTCCTTCGATTGAGGCGGTCGCGGTGTTCCTGCCGGACACGAACATAGTATCCGAACTCCTGCGCCCGTCTCCCGATCCGGCTGTCGAAACCTGGATTGGAGACCGCCGGGCAACGGACCTGTATTTCCCGGTGATCGGCGAGGCGGAGTTGCGCTACGGCGTTGCCGTTCTGCCGGCCGGCCGACTGCCAGATCGCGGCGATCGCGCGTTCGCGCGGGATGGCCGTGGCGACGCGCAACGTCCGGGACTTCGAGAACATCGGCATCGAGGTCATCGACCCCTGGGCGGCGGCATGAGCGGCGCGGCGGAAGCCTTCGCGCGCGTCGGGACCGGCGCGTCGTCGAAGGACGCAGGCTGAACCCCGTGCGCCTCACCCTGCTCGGCACTGGTACGCCCGCGCCCTCGCTCAAGCGCATGGGCTCCGGCTATCTGATCGAGACCGGCGGCGATGTGATCGTGTTCGACCACGGGCCGGGCGCGCATCACCGGCTGCTGGAGGCCGGCCGACGCGCGGTCGATGTCACCCATTGCTTCCTCACCCACCTGCATTACGACCATTGCATGGACTATGCGCGCCTGGTGATGAACCGCTGGGACCAGAGCGCGGGGGACCTCCCGGAATTGCAGGTGTTCGGCCCGCCGCCGACGGCGCGCATGACCGGTCTGCTGTTCTCGCCGGAGGGCGTTTACGGCCCCGATATCGAGGCGCGTACCCGCCATCGCTGCAGCCTCGATGTTTATGAGGCGCGCGGCGGCGAGGGAACGCGCACCCGGCCCGACCCGCAGGTGCGGGAGGTCGGGCCGGGCGATGTCGTCGAAGGCAATGACTGGCGCGTTACGGTGGGCGAGGGCTGGCATTTCCAGCCCTATCTGCAATGCCTCGCCTTTCGCATCGACACGGACGCCGGGTCCATCTGCTATTCCGGGGACAGCGGCGGCGTGTGCCCCGCCATTGTCGAGCTCGCGCGGGGCGCGGATGTGCTGATCCACATGAACCATTTCTTCACCGGCACCGAGCCGACGCCGGAATACCGCCGCGCCTGCGGCAATCATGGGGACACCGCGCAGGTGGCGGCCGAAGCCGGTGTGGCGACGCTCGTGCTGACGCATATCACCAGCCAGATCGACACGCCCGTCATGCGCTCGCGCATATTGCGGGAGATGGCGCCGGTCTTCGGCGGCGACATCATCTGGGGCGAAGACCTGATGGAGGTTACGGTCCGCCAGGCCGGTGTCGGGCGCATCGACTGACAAGGCAGGGAAGGCGGACAAGATGAACGACGTCCACAATGCGGGGCCTGCCCCGGTGAAGACGCCGCAATGCTGGCGCGGTCCCGACATGGCGTCGAGGCCGGAGCTCTGGACGCATGAGCTCACGCGCGAGGAGGTAGCCGCGATCGAGGCGGCGGCCGTGCGCCTTGAGGATGTTCCCATCCTGGAAATCGCCCGCGAACCGCTGCCGGTGCTGGAGCCGCGGCTCGATGGAATCCGGCGGGAGGTGTTGCACGGCATCGGCTTCCAGGTGATACGCGGCCTGCCGGTCGGGCGCTGGCCGCTCAGGCGGTCGGCGGCGGCCTTCTGGCTCATCGGCATGCATCTGGGCGAAGCGGTGTCGCAGAACGGCAAGGGCCATGTGCTGGGCCATGTGCGCGACCTCGGCCTCGACTATGCGCGGCCGGAGACGCGCGGCTACCAGACCAATGCCCGCTTGCCTTACCACACGGACGAATCGGACCTCGCCTGCCTGCTCTGCCTCAGGACCGCGCGGACGGGCGGGCTGTCCTCGCTGGTGAGCTCCGTCACCCTCTGGAACGAAATGGTCCGCCGCCGCCCGGACCTGGCGGATGCGCTTTGCCGGCCGATGGCCCGCACGCGCTGGGGCGAGGTGCCGGCGGGCCGGAAGCCCTGGGCTGATGTGCCGGTGTTCGTGCCCTGGCGGGACAATGTGGTCACGACTTATGTGCGCAGCGCCGTCGACAAGGCCCGCGCCATGCCGGGCCCGCCCGAGCCTTCGGCGCTCCAGACCGAAGCGATGGACATGCTCGATGCGCTCGCGGCCGAACCGGCGTTGCATCTCGACATGGCGCTGGAGGAGGGCGACCTCCAGATCGTCTCCAACCACCGCATCCTGCATTCGCGCACGACCTATGAGGACTGGGAGAACCCGGAGCTGAAGCGCCACATGCTGCGCCTCTGGCTTGCCTGCGCCGACGGACCGGACCTGCCGCCGGTGATGACGGAGGAATACCAGGAAGCGACGGCGTCGGGCCGGCCGAATGGCATCCGCGTGCCGGGCGTGCCGTTTTCGGCGCCGCTCTCGGCGAATTAGGTTGGGCCGGGCGCCGCTCGGTGCTATTGTCCGCGCCCTGCGCCGGGGAGGCCGTTCCCCGCGCCTGTTTCCGCGTTATGGGCGCGGGTTGGGACAATCCGGATATGAGCGCGAAGACCGTCAAGTTCCTGCTGTCCGACGGCAGCACGATCCATGTCGAAACCCTTGCCGACGAGGGGGAGGCCTCCGATGAAACGACCTCCGGCGGCGTCGAGATCGTGCCGCGTTTCGAGCGCGCCGTCTCGCGGCTGAAGCCGCTGGCCGGCACGCTGCTGGAGCCGTTGAAGGCCGCCGAGCCCGGAAAGACGGTGATTTCATTTGCGCTGAAATTCGACGCCGCCGGCGAGCCGGTGGTGGCGGCGGGAGACGAAGGCGCGGCCTTCCGCGTCGCGCTCGAATGGCAGCGCGGCGCGCGACCGGCCGACCGGCAGGGCGAGCGCCCGAGAGGCCGGCCTTTCGAAGACAGGCGCGGCGGTTACGATGACCGGCGCGGCGGCGACGACCGGCGGGGCGGCCATGACGACCGGCGCGGCCCGCCGCGCGGTGGCGGCGGCCCCCCGCGGCGCCCGGGCTTCCGCAAGGACCGCGACCGGGATTGATCCGCTTTACTGGGCGCCGGCGGGCTGGCTGAAGCGGCCGATATTGCCGAGAATCTGTTCCAGAATGGTGAGCGAATGGCCGGCCGTCGGCGTCTCTCGGCTGACCAGCAGCACCTCCTTGCCGCTCTTCGCGTCCATCGTCCCGACCTCGGAAAGCAGGCCGTCATCGTCGAAACGCAGGATCAGGATATGGCGCTCGATCAATTCGGGGTCCAGAAACGACTCCCGCCAGGTCGTCTCGCCCATATAGTACCAGGTCCTGTCGTCCAGAGCGGCCGTGCTCGAGGGCGAGCCGAGCGCCTGCAGCACCTCGGTGCGTGTCGCTGTGCCGGCCGCGATTTTCTCCACCGCCTGTTTCGGCACCACATAGCCGCGATGGTCGATTGCTGGCGTGCAGCCGGCCAGGGCGAGGCCGAACGCGACAAGCATGGCGGCAATCCGTATCATGGCAACGCCTTCCCGGTCCGGAGTTCCGCGTCTTGATGGCGAGACGAGGCCCCGCTGTCAATCTCGGTGCGTTGAAGCGCCTGTTTTTCCGGCCGCCGCCCCCGGATGCCGCCTGGGCGCTTTATCGCGCGGCCGTCGAGGCGGCGCGTCGCCCGGCAGTCATGCTGGCGCTCGGCGTGCCGGACACGCTGGACGGGCGGTTCGATCTGGTGACGCTGCATGTCGTGCTGCTGTTGCGCCGCGTGCAGAGGGCGCCGGCGCTGGACGGGGTCGGCCAGGGTCTGGTCGATCTCTTCGTCGCCGATATGGACCAGAGTCTGCGCGAGATGGGCGCCGGCGACCTCTCGGTCGGGAAAAAGGTGAAGCGGATGACGTCGGCCTTTTACGGCCGGCTGGACGCCTATAGCGAAGGCCTGGACCGCGGCGGCGACCTCGCGGCGGCGGCCGAGCGCAATCTCTACGGCACGCTGGAGCCCGCGCCCGGCCGGGCGGCGCAGGCGGCGGCCTATATCCGCAGCGTCGAGGCGGTGCTGGCGGCGCAGGAGGATGAACGCCTTGCCGCCGGCGAGGCGCTGTTCCCGGAGGTAGCGCCTTGCTGACCCGCCGGATCCTCCGCCCGGAAGCCGCGATGCGCCTTGAGGTGAGCGCGACGCCGGCGGAATGCCGGGCGCTGGCGGCGCTGTTCGACCTGCCGGCGGCGCACATGGTCGCGGCGTCCTTCGCCGTGCGGCCGTTGCCGGCGGGCGCGCTCGAACTGGAAGGCCAGGTGACAGCGCGGCTCCGGCGGCTCTGTGTGGTGACCGCGGAGTTCTTCGACGAGGACTTTGCCGAGCCGGTCGCGCGGCGCTGGCTGCCGGGCCTCCCGGAGGCGGAGGCGCGCGAGGTCGAAATTGCCGCGCTGGAGGAGGACGCACCCGATTCCCTGCCGCCCGAGGGCGTCGATCTGCTGGAGCTGGTCTCGGAGGTGCTGGCGCTCGGCCTCGACCCGCATCCGCGCGCGCCGGACGCCGACATCGGCGAACTGGAATACGAACCGGAGGCGGAGGACGCGCCCGCCGGCCCCTTCGTCGCACTGGCCGCTTTGAAGGAGCCGGGCGTATGAAGGCGGAGGAAACGGAGTCGCCGCGATGCTGACCAGGCTCACGGTCCGCAATTTCAAGCGCTTCGAGGAAGTCGAGATCGACCCGGAAATCAGAGAGAAGCTGGACGCTATCGTCCGGGTGGCGGAGAGCGCGGAGGGCGTATGAACGCGGAACAGGTCATTCAGCGGCTTCAGCTGGCGCCGCATCCGGAAGGGGGGTTCTACCGGGAGACCTACCGGGCGCCGGGGGAAGGGCGGACGGCTGTCACCTCGATCTATTTCCTTCTGGAAGGCGGGCCCTCGCGCTGGCACCGGGTCGATGCGCCGGAGCTCTGGGTCTGGCATGCCGGCGCGCCTCTGGCGCTGGAAACGGAGACGGGCCGCGTCGTGCTCGGGCCGCTGGAGGAGGGCCATGAGCTGCAGGCGGTGGTGCCGGCGCATGAGTGGCAGCGCTGCCGGTCCTTTGGCGCATGGAGCCTCGCCGGCTGCATCGTCGCCCCCGCCTTCACCTTCGAAGGTTTCGAAATCGCCCCGCCCGGCTGGGAGCCGCCGGACCGGCGCAGCGGCTGAAGCGGGCCGGACACCCTGCCGCGGCTGTCGGACGCGCCCGTTTGCGGCCCATCCACCGGCGTTTCAGCTTCGAAGCTGCAAGAAGACGGTCCTGGACCCCGACAGGCCTCCCGGTCCCGGGCTCAACATTATCGGGACACGGGCTATAATGTCCGTGTCGTATTTATTCTTCCGGGGTTCGGGACGCGGCGCCGGATAACGATGCGGAACCGGACGGCGGGCCGGTTCCCTGCAGAGGAGAGCGGGACCATGGCGGTCGAACGCGGCGCCGACAAGGCCGGGGTGGCAAAGGCGGATCATGCGGCGTCAAGCCGGCTGGACCCGATGTGCAACTCGGGCAGTCCGCAAGCGGGAGAGGCGTTTCCCGGCGGCAATCCACGCGGCTTCCGGTCCGTGAGCCAAGGCATGACCCCATGACCGACGCCATCCGGGGGATCGACCACGCCATTATCGGCGTCCGCGACCTTGACGCGGCGCGCGACCAGTTCGAGCGGCTCGGCTTCACCGCCGCCCCGCTCGGCAATCATGTCGGCAAGGCGACCGCGAACCACTGCATCATGTTCGCGGACAGCTATCTGGAACTGCTCGGCATCAACGAGCCGGACGAGCCGGACACGCTCGGGCTCGATGCGTTCCTGGCGGCGCGCGGCGAGGGGCTGGTGAAGATCGCGCTCGGCACGCCCGACGCCGATGCCGCGCGCGCCGCCATCGAAGCGCGCGGCTTCTCCCCGACCGGGCCGGACGATCTCGCCCGGCCGTTGACCGACCGGCCCGACGCCATTGTGCGCTTCCGCAACCTGCAGATCCCGGAGGGGGAGACGGGCGGCCTCGGCACCTTCCTCTGCGGCCACAAGACGCCGGAACTCATGCGCCCGCCCGGCGCGATGGACCATGCGAACGGCGCGCGCAACCTCGCGGCGGCCGCGGCCGTGCTGGACGATGTCGAGGCGGTGGCGGGCCCCTGGGCGCGGCTGCTCGGCCGCCCGCCCGCCGCCGGCGTGCTGGATGTCGGCCGCGGCCATGTCTATCTGGCGACGCCTTCGGGCGCAGCCGGGAGCCCCGGCCCCTTCGGGCCGCTGCCGGACCCGCTGCCCGCGCGACCTTTCTATCTGGGCCTCAGGATCGAGGTCGCCTCGGTCGGGGCCGTGAAACAGGCGCTTGGCCGGAGCGGCATCGCGCCCGCCTCCGAGACGCCCGGCTGCATCCGCATCGCCCCGGGAGACGCCTGCGGCGTGCCGCTGGAATTCTCGCAAGCATAGCCGCTGCCGGACTCATGGGCCCGACGGTTCGATGCCGCGCCAGGCCCAGTCATTGTAGTCGTCCGGCGCGCGCAGGCAGAAGGCCCGCACGGGGTCGCCTTCGAGCGCGTCCCAGAGCGGTGCGGGGCCGTTTCCGTGCGCGGCCTGCACGAGTCGGCGCTCGCGCTGGCTTGCGCGGACTTCCGCCTCCAGCGCCTCCGCATCCCAGGCCTCTTCCGCGAGGCGGCGGAGCGCGGCGCGCGCCCCGGCGCTGCCCGGATCGCCGGTGAGGTCGCGCCGCTCTTCGGGATCGGCTTCGAGGTCGAACAGCAGGTCGGGCGCGCCGCCGCCGGTCATCAGCTTGAAGCGCCCCTGGCGGACCATGAACATCGGCGCCGGCACGCCCTCGGAGGTCATCTCCGCGAAGACCGGCCTGTCAACCGCGGCACCCCCGCAGAGCGGCAGCAGGCTTGCGCCGTCGGGCGGGCGGGGCGCGCGGTCCGCGAGGTCGAGGCCTGCCAGATCGCAAAGCGTCGGCAGCAGGTCCACGAGCGAAACGGGTTCCGCCCGGCGCGCGGCGGCGAACCTTCCGGGCGCGTGCAGGATGAGCGGCACGCGCGCTGCATGGTCGAAGAAGTGCTTCTTGAACCAGAGGCCCCGCTCGCCGAGCATGTCGCCATGGTCGGACGTGAACAGCACCGCCGTGTCCTGCGCGGCGCCCGCCGCCTCCAGCGCCGCCAGCAACGCGCCGACCATGTCGTCGAGCCAGGCGCAATTGGCGAGATAGGCATGGCGGGCGGTCCTGACATGGCCGTCGGTCATGTCGCCTTCGAGCAGGCCGTGATGGGCGAGCATGCGCCGGCTGTGGAGGTCGCGCGCCGGCTCCGGCGGCAACGGGGTCGCCGGCATCGGGATGTCCTCGTGGCGGTAGCGCTCCCAGTATTCGCGGCGCGCGAAATAGGGCTCATGCGGGTGTGTGAAGGAGACCGCCAGGAAGAAGGGCCGCCGGTCCCGCCCGCGCGGCAGGTCCCGCAGCCATGAAACCGACCGGGCAAGGACCGCCTCGTCATGGTCCATCTGCATGCTGCCGGCACAAATGCCGGAGCGGATGACGCCGCTCGAATCATTGTTCGATTCCATGCGGGTCTCGCCCCAGTCCGGCGTCCAGTGGAAGTCGGTCGGGTAAAGCTCCGGCACCAGGCGCTCATGGAAGCCGTGCAGCATGTCCGGCCCGACGAAATGCTGTTTGCCGGCAAGCGCGGTGCGGTAGCCCGCCAGCCGCAGGTAATGCGCCATGGTCGGCGTGGCGGCGGCGAATTCCGCCGCATTGTCGAAGGCGCGCACGCGCGAGGGCAGCATGCCGGACAGCATGGAAAAGCGCGACGGGGCGCAGAGCGGGAAATTGCAATAGGCGGTCTCGAAGACGACGCCTTCGGCCGAGAGCCGGTCGAGATGCGGCACCGCCGCCGGGCCGCCATAGGCGGGCAGCACTTGCGGTTTGAGCTGGTCGGCCTGGATCAGCAGGATGTTCGGCAGGTCGCGGGCCATGTCGGTCTCCGGCGCGGGGATTCGGGGCCGTTTACTGGGCGGCGGATGCCTGTCCTCGCAGCCGGCAGCGCGGCTCAGGGCGAGCCGGGAATCGGTTGGCGACCCGGCAGCCGGCGCCAATGGGCGTTCATCCGGCTATTCGCCGGGCGCAGGAGCCGCGTTCCGGTGCAGCAAGCCTTCGAGCAGCCCTTCGAGCCTCGCCACCCGTTCGGACAGGCCGCGCATATCCCGCGTCAATGCCCACATCAGGCGAAGCACGGCCACCATCAGGGCGCCGAGCCCAACCATCCCCGCCAGAATATAGGTTCCCTGATCCATCCGCCGACTCTTCATTCCGGCGAACAAATATGGCACATACCCGCTTGCTGCGCAAGCCTTGCAGCCTGTTTCTCAGCCGAAGCGGGGCTCGTCCCACCAGGGGTAGAAGGCGGGCATCGCGCGGCCCGGCGCAGAGGCGAAGGCGGGCGGGCGCTTCTCCAGGAAGGAGGCGACGCCCTCGCGCGCATCCGCCGAGGCGCCCGTATAGGCCATGCCGAGCGAGTCGATCCGGTGCGCCGCCATCGGGTGGTCCTCGCCCAGCATCCTCCACATCATCTGCCGGCAGAGCGCGACCGACATGGGCGAGGCGTTGTCGGCGATCTCGCGCCCGAGCGCGCGCGCCGCCGGCAACAGCTCGTCGGGCGCGTGCAGCGAGCGCACCAGCCCGCCTGCGAGCGCCTCTTCGGCGGAGAAGACGCGCCCCGTGGCCACCCACTCCATCGCCTGCTGCATGCCGACCAGGCGCGGCAGGAACCAGGAGGAGGCCGCCTCCATCACCACGCCGCGTCGGGAGAACACGAAGCCGAAGCGCGCCTCGGTGGAGGCGAGGCGGATATCCATCGGCAGGATCTGCGTCGCGCCGAAGCCGACCGCCGGGCCGTTCACCGCCGCGATCACGGGCTTCTTCATGTCGAAGAGGCGGAGCGCCACAAGGCCGCCGCCATCGCGGTGCCGCGCCCCCGGCTCGGGCGTCGCGCGGTCGAAGGTGCCCGGCCCGCGCGCGAGATCGGCCCCGGCGCAGAAGGCGCGGCCCGCACCGGTGACGATGACCGCGCGCACGCCGTCGTCGCGGTCGGCGGCCTCCAGCGCCGCCAGATACTCGCCGATCATGGTGGCATTGACGGCGTTCAGCCGGTCCGGCCGGTTGAGTGTCAGCGTCAGCAGGCCGTCCCGGGCCTCGGCTGTCAGCGTTTCATAAGACATCGGGCGCATCCCCCCGCAGAGACATGCGCCGTGCCTACAGCATTTCCGCCGCGGGCGGAACGGCCGCTCTCTTCGCCCGGCCCGCAGACCGGGGAAGGGAGCGGCGCCTTTCGTTACATCCCGGAGGTGCGGCCGTAGATGGAGAGGGACATTGCCTCGAACTCCACGCCGTCGCCAGTGACGTCGTCGAACATGAAATCGCCGGGCTTCGAGCTGGACTGCAGCACCTTGCCTTCCGGACCGCGCGGCAGATCGTTGGTCGGGCCGAATTCGGCCTCAAGCGCCGCCACCTCCTCGGCGTCGAGCGCAACCAGCGAGCAGGGCATGCCCTTCATGTGTGGGATGCCCTGTTCGCGGTCGATCAGCGCCTCCTCGTCGTCAGGCGTCACCTGCCCGTCATTGAACGCCCACATGCCGGACATGTTCTCCAGTCCCGGCCGGGATTCTGGCTTCCACCAGCCATGCGGCACCCGCACCAGGCCTTTCGGCATGGACGAGCGGCCGTAGACGCGGGCCACCATGGCGCCGGTCGAGGTCTCGAGCCGGGCCCAGGCGCCTTCCTCGAAGCCGAGCCGCTCCATTTCAGCCGGCGCGATCATGAACATCGGGTCCGCCGCGCGCCGGCGCAGTTCCGGGATATGCCGGTGGCCGGAGCGGAAATACTCGTCCTCGGGCCAGCCCACGAACATCGCCATCGGGAAGCGCTCGCAGGGCTCCGCCGCCTCGCGATAGTAGGGCAGCGGGTCGAAGCCGAGATTTTCCAGCACCTCGGAATAGAGCTCCACCTTGCCCGACGGCGTGGCGAAGCCGGTCCTGAGATACTGCCTCTCCTCGGGGTCGGGCGCCTGGCCGCGATGCAGGTTGGGCGCACGCCCGGCCGCGACGACGTCCTTCCAGACCGCCCCGCCCGGCTCCAGCCGGTAGTTGATGAAATCTTCCTGATTCGTCCAGGGGAAGGCAGCGCCGAACCCCATGCGCTTGGCGAGCATATGCCAGAAATAGGTGACATTGCGGCACTCGCCCGGCGGCTCCATCGCCTGGTCGCTGACGCCGGACTGCATGGAGGGCCGCTCCAGCCAGGCGTCGCCCGGCAGGATATAGTCCGAGATCTGCGCGCTCGGCGTCATATTGTGCTCGAAGGACACGAGCAGGTCCTGCTTCATCATCGCCCGGTAGACGCGGTCGGCATTGGCGTAGGCCATCAGCGCGTTGTTGGCCATCATGAAGAAGGCCCTGACCGGGTAGGGGTCGCTGTCCTCCATGGCCTTGAACACCGCCATCGGGTTGGCCATGTAGCAGCCATTGACGAGATTGATGTAGCGCTGGCCCCAGACGCGCTCGGTGGCGTCCTCGAAGGCCTTCATGCCGCGATAGGTGAAGACCGGGTGCTTGTCCGCGCCGAGCTGCTTGGCCTTCTGCCCCTCCGATATCAGATGCTGCATCTCGATCTCGGAATCGGAGCGTATGACCGGGCTCGGCCCGACGAACACATCGCCGCCCTTGACGTCGAGATTGCCGGTGAGCGCCCGCAGCATGGCCTGCAGGCGGATGGCCGAGGTGCTGGACACCTGCTGGTCGGTGATCGGCGACCAGGGGATGCAGGCAGGTTTTGTCGTGGCATACATCCGGGCCGAGTCGCGGATCTGGTCCTCCGTGAGGCCGGTAATCTCCGCGACGCGCTCGACCGGGTATTCCCCGAGGCGTTCGACCAGCTTGTCGAAGCCGACTGTCCAGTCGCGCACGAACTCCTTGTCGTAGAGCTCCTCATCGACGATGACCCGGAGCCAGCCGAGCAGCAGGGCCGCATCGGTGCCGGCGCGCAGCGGCAGCCAGATATCCGCGCGTTCGGCGTTCCCGCTGCGGCGCGGATCGGCCACGATGAGCTTCGCGCCCGCAGCCTGCGCCATGCGGATCGCCTTGTATTCCATCGTCCAGCTATGCCGGCGCGGGTCGTGGCCGAGCAGCACGATGCATTTGGAGTTGAGGATGTCGCCGCGCGGGAACCAGCCATAGACATAGCGGTTCACCGCCGCGGTGTTGCCGGCGCAATAGGCGACGCCGCTGATCCAGTTGGGCGAGCCGACATGGTTCATGAAACGCCGGCAGAGGCCGTGGTCGGAAAGGCCGGTGGCGCCGCTCTGGCCGACCGCGAAGGCCTCCGGCCCGTAGCGGTCGATCACCGCCTGCAGGCGCTCGGCGATGTCGTCCATCGCCTCGTCCCAGGTGACCTGCTGCCACTGGCCGTCGCCGCGCGCGCCCACGCGCTTCAGCGGATAGAGGATGCGGTCGGGATGCGCGAAATGCTTCGGCGCATAGGCGCCCTTCATGCAGAGCACGTCCTTCAGGATCGGGTGGTCACGCGTCGTGACCTTGACCACGCGCCCGTCCTCGACCTTGGCCGCGACCGGGCAGAACCCGTCGCAGCTGGTGCAGACCACATTCTTGAGGATGCCGCTGCTGCCGCTTTCGAACTTCTCCTGTCCCGTCATCCCGTCTGGCATGGCGCTCCTCCTCCTCCTGCAATGTTGCCGCAGCCGCTCTTCGGCTAATTTCTCATCCAAGCAAGAAAATTCCATGAAGTCAACGGATAGGCCGACAGGCGCGACCGGGCGTCAGGGCCAGACGACGGGGAACTGGGTGCTGTCGAGCGGGGCGCCGTCGGCGAGGTCCGGATTGCGCAGGTCGTTATTGGGGCCGGGGCCGGCGAAATAGGCGCACCCCTCGCCGCAATAGCGCACCGCATAGCCGCGCCGGCGGATGTCGGCGGTGAGGTTGCCGCCCGCGCCGTGGACCGTCAGGGCGTGGAAGGCGAGCGCGTCGCCCGGCTCCATGTCCCAGGACAGGAGGTCATGGCCGCCGGCGTCGATGTCGGGCATCGGCTCGTAGTTCTCGCCCCGCTCGTAATCCGCGCCGCCCCTGGCGAACGGCTCCGGCTGGAACCAGCGCTCCCAGCGATGCGAGCCGGCGACAAAGGAGAGCGCGCCGCTCTCGCGCGTGACCGGATCGAGCGGCAGCCAGAAGGACATGACCGGCCAGCCGCGCACCGGCCAGTAGGGCTGGTCATTGTGCCAGCGCGTCGGCTGCGGCGTGCCCGGCTCCTTCACGAACAGCTGGTCGTAGAAGAGGTTGAGACGGTTTGCCCCTAGGAACCGCGCCGCCACTTCGCGGAGCGGGCCCTCGCAGCAGAAGGCGCGGAAGCCCTCATGCGTCTCCCAGATGCGCAGATTGCCGTGGAAGCGCCCGGCCTCCGGCCGGTAGCCGTTGAAATAGGGCCCCGGCGCCGCCATGTCGCGCTCCACCGCCTCGGCCAGCACGTCCAGCCATGCTTCCGGCACGACGGCCTTCATCAACACCGCGCCGTTGCGGTCGAAATCCGCCTGTTCGCGTTCAGTCGGGCGCATGCGTCCTGCTCCTCCCCGGTCGCTGCCGCACGCAAGACTATAGCGCCCTACATGGGCGGGCGTCGCCATTTGCCATTCCGAGTAGCGGCGAGGCCGCGTATCGAGGGAGGCGGCTCCGCCTGGCTCCAGCCTGTCGGGGTCTTCCCGGTTGCACGGCCGGCGCTACCGGGCGTGCGGGACATGCTCCTCCGGGCGTGAATAGGGGTTGAACTCTGCTTCGAGCTTGGCCATCAGGAAGAAGGTTTCCTCCACCGCATTGGTGACAAGCAGGATATTTATCAATTCCAGTTGCAGCAGGGGCGGGTCCAGTCCCACATAGCGGGCGCGCATCTCGCGCATCTGGGAGCTCCGGTCCCCGATGAGTTGCGTCGCGATAGTCCAGGAGACCTTGTCGCCGGACTCCATGGCGTCATTCACCGACAGGAACACGGTGTCCACGCCCTCGCAGATATCGTCGCGGAATTTCTCCAGTCCCGGCCGGTCGTTCAGGTCCAGCAGGGCCTTGCACATGGCTCCCACCGCACTTTCCATCCAGGAAAGCAGTTTCAGGCGGCTCATCATCGCATTGCGGCTTTCCATGCCCTGCAAGGGGCTGGACGCATGAAGGTCGTCCAGAAAATGCCCGATCTCGCCGAGCACATTCCGGCACGCATTCTGGACCGGCGCCAGATCCGCACCTTGCCGCACAACGTCGAAATATTGCGAAAAGATCCCGAACACACGCTTCTGCTCCAGCTCGACCAGCATCGCCGAGGTGTCCAGATCCACCGACGCATGGTCATAAATGAAATGCGCCTTGGACAGCTCGTCGATGGGCGACACCGGCCAGAGCCGTTCGAAAAGCCGGGTTGTCGGATTGAGCAACAGGAGCAGCACCGGAAGCAGGGTCAACGAGCCGATCAGATAGACAATCGCCAATTGCTGTTCCAGCTCGAACGGGAGGGCAAGAACCAGGGTCCTGACCGCCGGCATATCGAAATAGAGTTCGGCGTAGAACAGGGGGATCATCACGGCGCAGATCACAACGTTCAGATACACCAGATACATGGAGACCTGTCGGGACCGGCCGGTCAGGTTCGCCGACAGGATGTACATGACGGCGCTCGACCCGATGAAGGTGCCGTAAATGACCATTATGGCCTGGTCTATGGTGAGGACCCCGGCGGCGGAAAGGCTGATGCCGAATACGGATACCGTGCTTGAAGACTGCACGGCGGCTGTCAGCCCGGCCGCGATCAGGAACGCAAGCAGCGGCGAAGTCCCGGCCCCCGCCATCATATCCCGGAACCAGGGCTGGTCGGCCAGCGGCGCCGCTGAGTCCTTCAGCAGGGTCAGCCCGAAAACAACCGTGGCGCCGCCGAGGAACGCCGCCGCGATCCGGCGGTATTTCGACAGGGACTTGCTGGCCAGGCCAAGGCCGGAAAGGCCGAGCACGAACAGCGCAACCATCCTGACGTCGAAGGTGACGACCAGCACGAGAAGCGTCACGCCGCCGCCGCCGCCGAGAATGAGTGCGAATGCGCTCTTCGTTGTAATCATCCCCGAGCGCAGGATGCTGACCACGATAAAGGCCAGTCCGGTCATGCTCTGGGTGGCGCCGCCGGCGAGTCCGCCCCAGAAAAAGGCGCTCACGGGGTGCCCTGTCAGGCGCTGCGCGGTTCGACGCAGCCGCCGGCTCGCCAGTTTCTTCAGGTTCTCCGTGAGGAACCACATGCCGACGACAAACAGCCCGAGCCCGCCGACCACGCCGGCAAAATGTTCCACCATTTGCGTCTTTCCCCAAAGGCAATCCTGCCCTGCCTATAGCGTATCCTGCAATCGATGAACGAGTCACCTCGCCTCTCGTGACCGCCGCGCAGCGAACCTGAACCCCGGGGCCAGCCTGTCGGGGGGTCTTTCCGGTTGCACGGCCGGCGAGGGTCCGGTCGATGATCGGTTGCGTCACCCGCCCTTCCCATAGGGGCTGGCGGCGGGCCCGCCACCTGCCCCGTCCCCGTCTTCGCCGCCTGCGGGTGGTGTCGGGGCGTAATGGGCCGGCGCGGCGCCGCCTTCCGCGAGGCGCTTCCTCGCCTCCGCCGGCGTTTCGACCAGCGCGGCGGCTGCCAGCGCGGCCTTGCGGTCCAGCGGCGCGGGCGTCTTGCGGTCGGGCGGCGGCATGGCGTCGGCGTGGTAGTAGGCGATCTTCTGGCGGGCGGCATCGACCTGCTTGCCCGGGTCGATCTCGCGCTCATTGGCGCCCTTCGCAGCGACCGTCACACCGTCCACGATCTCGTGGTCGAACCACCATTTCTTCACCGGGTTGCGCCGGCCATTGCCGAGCCGGTCGTCGAGCCATGTGGCGAGCGGGACCAGAGCAGGCTTCAGCGCCATCGCATTGACGCCAAGCCAGCTCGCCGCGCGCGGCAGGAGCCCGCCATCCATGTCCACCACCTTGTTGAGCGGGCAGGTCTTCATGCAGCGCCCGCAGGCCGAGCCGCGCATATTGGTCAGCCGGTAGCGGGTGCAGCGCTCGACATCCGGCTTCCATATCTCATAGCCGTTGAACATCACCTTGGGCCCGTGCGGAATGGCATCGCAGGGGCATTCGCGGTCGCATTTGTGGCAATGGTCGCAGAAATACTGGAGGCCGAAATCGATGGGCCGGTCCACCTCCATCGGCATGTCGGTGGTGAGCACGACGGATTTGAAACGGGGCCCGACAAAGGGGTTGAGCACCAGCTCGCCGATGCGGCTGAGCTCGCCGAGCCCCGCCCAGAGCAGCAGCGGAATGTGCAGCACGTCGCTGTCCGCATTGGTCTGCGCGCGGGAAGGAAACCCCAAGCCTCGCAAGGTCTCGCCCATGATGCCGGCGATCTCCGCGCCGCGCAGATAGCCGCGCATGGACTGCGCGCCGGAAATCCAGTCGTCGCCGCTCGCCCCCTCCATCGTGTCATAGCCCTGGTCGATCAGCATGACGACGGCGTAGCGGTGATACATCTCGATGGGGGCGCCGTCCTCGCGGTGCGAGAACCAGGCGTAGCGCGGGATCTCGCAAATGCCCGTGAGGTCCGAGCCGAGGAAATAGGAGAGCGCCTTGACCGCGCGGGCATTCGCCGCCGGGTCGGTGTAGCGGTTCCTGTCCGCCCTGTCGGCGACCGCGCCGTCCTGATGGGGCACCATGGCGCGGATGAGCTGGAGCTGGGAGAAGGAGAGCGGATGCTTGAAGGCGAAGCGGGCGCGCTCGCGTCTGGACTTCTCGCCGAGATCGCCCTTGGCCGCGCGGGTGAAGAAGGCGGCGCGCTGCGGCACGCGCGGCACCTCCTCGTCGATGATGAGCGTGGTGGGACGGTCCACACGGCGGACCTGCTCCATCGGGTAGCGGCTCTGGTGGGACTTGCGCCTGGCGCGGCGCGCGCGCTCGCGGCCCGAGACCGCGCCGGCTATGCCCTTGCGGTAAGCGCGGTTGCGCGCATGCGCGGCGCCCGGGCCAAGGGGACGGTCGCAGGCGAGTTCATAGGTCGTGGAGATCACGGCAAGCGCGAAACCGCCCTCGATATAGGGGTTGCGCAACCCGTCCTCCGTGCGCAGGCAAAGCCCCGCCAGCACGGCGAGGCGCGTGCGGTCGAGATGTTCGTCGCCGGCATGATGGATACGGGCCTCGAAGCCCATCTGGCGGATATGGCCGGCGGTGCAGCCGGCGATTTCGAGCGCCCGCATCTCGGCCGTGGCGGCGACGGCATGCTCCACCCAGGCGCGGGCGGGATTGCCCCGGTCCGGCAGGGCGGGATGCGCAACCAGGATGACGACCGCATGGCTGTGGCCCTCAAGCGCCGCGCAGCCCTCAAGCGCCGCGCAGCCCTCCAGCCAGGCGCGTTCCGGAATGCGGCAGATGCCGGTCTGGTCCGCATCCATGAAATAGCAGCAGCCCTTGATGTCCTCGGCCCGCCGGTCGAGCCGCGCCGGCACGGGCGCCGTCTGTGCCGCCGGGCCGCCCTCCGCAAAGCCGGCGAACAGCTCTCGGTAATTGAGCACGGCCGGCCCGAGCGCCCCGCCCGCCTCTGCGGCTTCCGAAGGTCCGGCCGGCGGTCGCGCCGCCTCGGCCGCGATGACAGCATCGTCGCGCGGCAGCACCTCCATCGGATAGGTGCCGAGATGGAACGGCCGGTTCTTCGATGCGTGGTGGAACAGCATGGCCCTCCCCGCCGGCGCCGCCTTCGCGCAAGAGTGCGAGTCCAGCCCGCCCGCCGCCTTGCTGTCAACCGGGGCCGTGCGTCTCGACGGCGTGGCGGCCGATGATGTTGCGCTGGATCTGGTTGGTGCCCTCGACGATCTGGAGGACCTTGGCGTCGCGGAAGAAGCGCTCCACGGGATTGTCGGCCGAAATGCCGGCGGAGCCCCAGAGCTGCACTGCATCGGTCGCGACCGACATGGCGGCGTCGGTGGCGAGGCATTTCGCCATCGCCGCCCAGGGCGCGAGCGCGCGGCCCGCCACGCCCGCATCCGCGAGCGCGGCGGCCTTGTAAACCATCTGCCGGGCGGCCTCGGTGCGCATCGTCATGTCGGCCAGCATCCAGCGCACGCCCTGGAAGTCCGCGACCCGCTCGCCGAACGCCTCGCGCCCGCGCACATAGTCCGCTGCGAGGTCGAGCGCGCCCTGCGCCAGGCCAATACCGCGCGCGCCGATCATCGGGCGCGAGCGGTTGAAGGCCTCCATCACCGTCAGCCAGCCCTCGCCCTCCGGCCCGATCCGGTTTTCCTCCGGCACGAAGGCGCCGTCGAAGAAGAGCGGGCAGGAGGGAATGCCGCGCGAGCCGAGCTTGCGCTCCGGCTGGCCGACCGTGAGCCCGGGCGTCCCCGTCTCGACCGCGAACACGGAAATGCCGCGATGGCGAGCCCCCGGATCGGTTTTCGCCGCGACGACAATGAAATCGGCTTCCGGGCTGTTGGTGCACCAGACCTTGGCGCCGTCGATCCGGTAGCCGCCCTCGGTGCGGGTCGCGCGCGTGCGGATGCCGGCGGCGTCGGAGCCGGATTGCGGCTCGGTCACGGAAATCGCGGCTTTCAGTTCGCCGCTGGCGAGGCCCGGCAGCCAGCGTTGATGCTGCGCGGGCGAACCGCCCGCCAGCACCGCCGCAAAGGGCGTCCACTGCACCAGCAGCAGATAGGCGGTGTTGTAGCAGACGCGCCCCAGCTCCTCGATGGCCAGGCAGCCGGAGAGCACGCTGTCCGCGCCGCCATAGCGCTCCGGGAAGGGCAGGGCGAAGAGGCCGAGGTCGCGGAGCGCGGCGAACATGTCATGCGGATAGGCGGCGTCGCGGTCGATGGCCGCCGCGCGCGGCGCCACCCGCTCGCGGGCGAAGGCGCGCACCATGTCGCGCAACAGTCGCTGTTCATCGCCGAGGCCGAAATCCTCTGCGAGCATCGCGGGCAGCGCCCTATTCGGCAGCCTCCGCCAACGGCATGGCGGCGCCGATCTCGACGCCGGTATCATATGCCTTGAGGCGCGGCAGCACCTTCTCGGCGAAAAGGCGCTGGTTCTCGCGCGCGATGTCGTAGGGCATGCCGCCATAGGAGAGCGCCGCCAGGAAACCGCCGCAGCCGGCCCGCTCGACATTGGCGATCACGCCGTCCACCACCTCGTCCGGCGTGCCCCAGACCTGGAGGTCGGCGAGGAAGCGCACGAAGGTGTCGATGCCGTGCTTGTGGATGTTGCGGGCGAGCGCGCCGTAATACTCGTAGCCCGGAATGTCGGCCAGGCCCTCATTGTGGAACTCGTAATGCCTGAGCGCCGAGCGGCAGTAGCCGACAATGTAATTCTCATACATCTCGCGGGCCTTCTCGCGGTCCTCATGCACCGCGACGAAGCTCGCGATGATGGGCTTCGGCGCCTCTTCGCCGTCATTGTGCTGCCGGTAAAGCGCGCGATAGTTCTCCAGCTCCTCCAGCGTCTTCTCCCAGGGCTTCTGGGCGATGATGAGGATGCCGATGCCGAGCCGGGCCATGATCTCCGCCGATTGCGGCGAAACGGAGGCGGCGTAGGTGCGGCCCCGGAAGGATTTGAAGGGCCTGGGGCGGATGTCCGTCGGCGGCTGGCGCAGATGCTTGCCGTCGCTCTCGATGGTGCCGGTCTCCAGCGCGCCCATCACCGCCTCGGCATATTCGACGAAGCGCTCGCGGCTCTCGCCCATACTGAGCCGGAAGCCGTTGAACTCGACGCGCCCGAGGCCGCGCCCCATGCCGAAGATCGCCCGCCCGTTCGACAGGTGGTCCAGCAGCGCGATTTCCTCCGCGATGCGCACCGGCTCGTGCCAGGGCAGCACGACCACCATGCTGCCGAGACCGACGCGCGAGGTGCGCCCGGCCATATAGGTCAGGAACTGGGTCACGCTCGGGCACATGGTGTAGTCGGTGAAATGGTGCTCCGCCGACCAGATGCTGTCGAAGCCCATCGGCTCGGCGGCGTCCGCCAGCGCGACCTCCTGGAGCCAGACCTCGCGGTCGGTCAGTTTCCGGTCCGGATTCTGGAAAAAGCAACTCAGGCCGACATGCATGGCGACGGCGCGCTCCTCGGATCGCTGGTTCTCGTAACCCGGCGACCCTGCCCCGGCCCGCGCCCCGGCGTCAAGTCGCGAGCGGGTTCCTGGCCGCAAACGGTGCTATTAGTCTGCGCTTGTCCGGTCACGTCCCCGGTCGGGCGGGGCAGGGGCGGAACTGCAGGCAGGGAGGACGGCGATGCTGGTGACACTCGGCGAGATGGCGGGCAGGGCGGCGGCCGTGTTCGGCGACCGGCCGGCGGTGATTTTCGAGGACATGTCCTACAGTTTCGAGGCGCTGGACCGGCGGGCCGGGCGGTTCGCCAATGCGCTTGTCGCCGCCGGCATCGAGCCGGGCGACCGGGTGACGCTCTGCGCGCCGAATTCCTTCGACTGGATGGCAGCCTATTACGGAGCGGCCAAGGCGGGCGCCGTGCTCAACCCGATCACCGCCATGCTGACCGCCGGCGAGATCGGCTATATCGCCGGCAATTGCGCCGCGAAGCTGCTGCTGGCCGGTCCGGGCAAGGGCGAGGCGCTGTTCGAGGCGCTGGCGGAGACGGCGGTGGAGCGGATCGTGCTGGCGGCGGACGAGGCGCCGGCCGGGGCCGAAACCTATGAGGCGTTCATCGCCGGCATGCCGGAGGCGTTCGAGCTGCGTCCGCGCGGGCTCGATGAGTTGGGTGCCATCGGCTACACCTCGGGCACGACCGGCCATCCCAAGGGCGCCATGATGTCGAACCGCGCCATCGCGGTCGGCACGGCCGGCACGGCGCTGATGCATGGCCGGACGGCATCGGACACCACGGTCAGCGCCCTGCCGCTCTCGCATGTCTATGGCATGGCGGTGATGAATTGCGGCCTGCTCTGCGGCGCGACGCTGGTGCTGCTGGAGCGCTTCGAGGCCGAAGCCATGCTGCGCGCGGTCGAACGCTATCGCGCGACGATGCTGGAGGCGGTGCCGACCGGCTTCATGTACATGCTGGCCGATCCGGCCCTGGACAGATGCGACCTGTCGAGCCTCGAGCGGCTGACGACCGGCGGGCAGACCATCCCGCCGGCCACCGCGGCGGAGGTGGAGGCGAGGTTCGGCGCAACGCTCATGGAGCTCTGGGGCATGACGGAGCTGGCGGGCCCCGGCACGACCCATGCCTGGGCCTGCGAGCGCCGGCTCGGTTCCATCGGCGTCGCCATACCCTATGTCGAGGCGCGTATCGGCATGCTGGAGGACAGTTCGCAGACCGCGCCGGCGGACGAGCCCGGCGAGCTGCTGATCCGCGGCCCCATCACGCCCATGGGCTATTTCGGCAATGAGGCGGCGACGAAGGAGGCCTTCGAGGCGGACGGCTGGTTCCGCACCGGCGATGTCGCCACCCGGGACGCGGACGGGTTCCTGTGGATCGTGGATCGCAGGAAGGACATGATCAACACTGCCGGCTTCAACGTCTATCCGGCGGAGCTGGAGCGGGTGCTGGCCGCCCATCCCGATGTCTCCATGGCGGCTGTTGGCGGCGTGCCGGACCGCGAGAAGGGCGAGCTCGCCAAGGCCTATATCGTGCCGCGCCACGGCGCCGAGCCGACGGTGGACAGCATCATGGCCCACTGCCGCCGGCATCTCGCTCCCTACAAGGTGCCCCGATTGATCCAGTTCGTCCCCGACTTGCCCGTCAATTCCACCGGCAAGATCCTGCGCCGCGAACTGCACACCATCGACGCACCTGGCGGTGCCAACTAACTGACTCAGCATCAAGAGGTCGGATATGTGACGCTTGCTTGCCGAAGTGACAGAGCACCGCGACCGGTTCATGCGGGAATGGGAGCGTATCCATGGTCAATCTGACTGACGCCGGGTTCGAAGCTGCCGAGGCGCGCGGCCGCGAGATGACGAAGTCGGAACCTCGAGCCGCCGCAGCGCACTACGACCGCGAGACGGGCCGTGTGGTGGTCGAGCTCGCGAATGGCTGCATCTACATCTTTCCCGCGCAGCTGGCCCAGGAGCTGCGTGGCGCGGACGATGAGGCATTGTCCGGCGTCGTGGTCGATGGCGCGGGCTTCAACCTGCACTGGCCCGCGATTGACGCCGATCTTTATGTCCCCGCCCTGGTCGCGGGCGTGTTCGGAACGCGGGACTGGATGGCAAAGGAGTGGGCGCGCACGGCCGGTCGTGCCACAACGCCCGCCAAAGCCGCAGCGTCCCGGGCAAACGGCGCGAAAGGAGGCCGACCCCGCAAGACACAGGCGGGTCACGGCTGAATGTTGTCCGGCGCGTGGTTTCCACGCCGATAGGTGACTCAGGTTCTGGCTTAACGACAAGCATCCGGTCCCGATCCCAGCCCGGAGCTTGCCCAGGCGTGGCGCGGGACCAGCCGGGGTTGCGTATGCAGCGCGTCGTCGATCGACGACGGCGGCTGACGCTCCCTTGCCGGGCGGGGCGGATGCTGCGAGAGTCCCGCCTGCCTGCGCAATCGGGGGGAGACGAAGGGCCATGGAACTCGACGAGGCGATGCGGACCACCTTCGCCTGCCGGGACTTCACCGAGGATCCGGTGTCGGACGAGACCTTATACGGGCTGCTTGAGGCGGCGCGTTTCGCGCCGAGCGGCGGCAACCGCCAGGGCAACCGGGTGATCGTCGTCCGCGACCCGGCGGCAAAGGCCCGGCTGGCGGCGCTCGCGGAGCCGGCGGCGAAGCGCTACGCGGCCCAGGTCAAGCGCGGCGAGAGCCCCTGGAACACGGTGCATCCCTCCGCGGTGACGGATGAGGAAGCCGCCGCCACGCGGCCTCCGTCGCGGCTGACGGAGCCGTTCAAGGAAGCACCGGTGGTGCTGGTCTTCATCGTCGATCTCGGCGCTATCGCCTCGATGGATCGCTATCTGGACCGCGTTGGCGTCATCTCCGGCGCGTCGATCTACCCCTTCGTCTGGAACACGCTGCTAGCGGCGCGCCAGGCCGGGCTCGGCGGCACCATCACCACGCTTGCCGTCGCCGAGGAGCCGGAGGTGAAGCGCCTGCTCGACATCCCGGATGAGTTCGCCGTGGCGGCTGTCGTGCCGCTCGGCAGGCCGGTGCGCCAGCTGACCAGGCTCCGGCGCCGGAGCGTTGCCGAGATCGCGACCCGCGAACGCTTCGGCGGCGATGCCCTGACGGAGAGCTGAGGAGCAAGGCGATGGCGCGCGGCGGGAAGATGCATCTGGCGCAGTTCCTGACCCACGGGCCGACCTATCACAGCCTCGCCATGTGGCGGCATCCGAAGACCGACCCTGCATGGGACTGGGCGCGGCCGGGCCTCTACGAGCATATCGCGCGCACCTGCGAGCGCGGGCTGTTCGACATGGTGTTCTTCGCCGACCTCAACTACATCTCGGACACCTACCAGGGCTCGCTGGAGCCGGCGCTGCGCTATGCCGTGCAGGCGCCGGAGCACGACCCGGTGCCGCTGCTCGGCTGGCTCGGCGCGGTGACGGAGCGCATCGGCGTGGCGGCCACTTTCTCGGTCTCCAACCAGCATCCCTTCTACGCCGCCCGCCTCTGGGCGACGCTCGACCACATGACGTCCGGCCGTGTCGGCTGGAATGTGGTGACCTCCATCAACAGCAACCAGGCCGCCAATTACGGCACGGAGCGCGAGGCGACCGAACGGCGCTATGAGCGCGCGCATGAATATATGGAGGTCTGCCGCAAGCTCTGGAACAGCTGGGACGAGGACGCCGTGCTGCTCGACCGCGAGGGCGCGCGCTTCGCGGATGCCTCCAAGGTGCGCCGGATCGAGCATGAGGGCGAGTTCTTCCGCTCGCGCGGGCCTCTCAACGTGGTGCGCTCGCCGCAGAACGGCCCGGCGATCCTCCAGGCCGGCACCTCGCCCGGCGGGCGCGACTTCGCCGCCCGCTATGCCGACGCCGTGTTCGCCATCCAGCCGAGGGCCGAGGACGCCGGCGCCTATCTCGCCGACATCAAGGGGCGCGTGGAGGCCTGCGGGCGGCGGCCGGAGAGCTGCCGCATCCTGTTCGGCATGCAGCCGATCCTGGGCGAGACCGAGGCGCATGCGCGCGAGAAGCAGGAGGAGCACAATGAGCTGGTACCGGTCGAGGGCGGCAAGGCCATCCTCTCCGCCCATCTCAACATGGACCTCGCAGGCATCGGCGACGACGACATCATGCTGGAGCGCCCGGAGCCGGAGCTGGTGCGTATGCGCACCCGCTTCCGCAAGACGGACGGCACGCCCATGACCCTGGCGGAGGTGGCGCGCCGCCACGGGCAGAGCGTGAGCCTGCCGCAATTCGTCGGCACGCCGGAGAGCGTGGCGGACCAGATGGAGGCCTTCTTCGACGAGGCGGGCGGCGACGGTTTCATGCTCTCCTCCATCTACAGCCCCGGCGCCATCGAGGAATTCGTGGACCAGGTGGTGCCCATCCTCCAGCGCCGCGGCCGCTTCCGCACCGAATACAAGGGCCGCACACAACGCGAATTGCTGGCGCAGGAAGACTGAGCCGGTCCGTTCATGCCCTTCGTCGAAGCTGAGGACCTGCCGGCGGCCGGGCGGTTGCTGGCGCTGGATGTGGGGGACCGGACGGTCGGGCTCGCGGTCTCGGACCCGGACCGGCGCATCGCGTCCCCGGCGGGAACCGTCCGCCGCGCGAAGCGCTTTGCGGACACGGCGGCGCTGCTGCTCGCGACGCTCGACGAGCGCGGCGCGGCGGCGCTGGTGGTCGGCCTGCCGCTCGACCTCGACGGCCGCGAGGGGCGGCGGGCGCGGCAGGTGCGCCAGTTCGCGCTGAACCTGATGCAACACCGGGACCTGCCGGCGCTGATGTGGGACGAGCGCTTTTCCACCAACGCCGTAGAACGCGCCATGCTCGCCGACGACACCAGCCGCCGCCGCCGCCGCGCCGCCAAGGACACGCTGGCCGCCGTCTATATCCTACAAGGCTTCCTGGACTCGCTGCCTGGGTGAACGGGACTGCGGGCCGGTCACAAGTCCTGCATATGGGTGAAATTGCAGGCGAATCCATCGCCCTTCGCCGAGGCTGCGCCGTAGAGATCGAAGTCTACGGTGATGAGCGGCCGCTCGGTGGATACAGCTTATACCAGCGGTCGTTGACGCGAACCGATGCCAGAGTTCGGGTTCGGCGGCGGTAAGGCGGAGCCGGAGCATTCGGTGCTGCCCGGACGGCGCACCCCCCCCTTGTCACCCCGGACGGCGCGGAGCGCCGATCCGGGTTCAGCCTGTCGAGACCCCTGTGGGCTGCGTCGGGAATACTGGGTCCCGGATCAAGTCCGGGACGACAATTGGAAGGCCGGGGCGACAAGGCGGGCCCGTGACCGCAGCCAGGAGTCTCAACTCGAAACCGCTGGTATTACTCCGCCACGGGCAGAGCGCGATGTGTCATGGATCTGATCTCGCCGGACCCGTCGTCGATCTGAACGACCTTGAACGATCTCTTCCTCCACCCGGCGAAACCGGGCGGCAGGGCGCTTTCCTCATCCCATTCCCTGAAGAAGCCGACGGTCACCTTCCACGCGTTCTGTGTATCGTCGAATGTGACTTCCTCCAGGCCGATATGCCGACATCTTCATCGGCATACAGCGTGGCGATATGCGCCTTGGCCGTCTGCACGGCTTCCCTCGCATCCATCGGTGCCTCCGTCGTCAGCCCGCACTATAGCCGACAAGACGGCTTCGCCTTACGGGTTCTGGTCCCAGTCGGGGTCGTCGCTGGGGGACAGGGGCGTTTCGGTGGCGAGCAGGCCCTTGCCGGGGACGTAGTTGATTTCGAGGCGGATGCCGTCCGGGTCCTCGAAGACGAAATAATAGTAGCCGGGCGCGAAATCGCCCTCGAGCGGGCCGCGGTCGATCTTGCCGCCGAGCTCGCGCACCTTCGCCGCCGCCTTGTCCACATCCTCGCGCGCGCGGGCCCGGAAGCAGAGATGGTGCAACCCCACCCGGTTCTGCTCGAAGCGTTCGCCCTCATATTCCGGGGACGGGCGCTGGATGCCGAGCGCGGTGCGCCCGCCCACGTGATAGACGAAATTATTGCCGTCATAGACCTTTTGCAGGCCGAGAAAGGGCAGCAAGCCGCAATAGAATTCGCGCGCTTCCTCGAACCGGCTGACGGTCAGGATGACATGCGCCATGCCATTGATCTGGATCATTCTGCGGCTCCCGGATTGGGGTGGGCGTAAAGATTCTTGCGGGCCTCCTCGTCCCACTGGCCGGTCGGCCTACCGAGGTCGCGCCCGGCTTCATAGCCCCGCCGGAGCGCCGGGCGCTGCTGCAGGCCCTTGTACCAGCGCTTCACATTCGGGAAGCTGTCGAGATCGACTTCCTGGCGCTTGTAGGTGATGACCCAGGGCCAGCAGGCCATGTCGGCGATGGAATAGGCGCCGGCAATAAACTCGCGCCCCTCCAGCCGCCGGTCGAGCACGCCGTAGAGCCGCAGCATCTCATTGGTGTAGCGCTCGACCGCATAGGGCAGCGTTTCCGGCGCGTAGAAGCGGAAATGGCCGGACTGGCCGAGCATCGGCCCGAGGCCGCCCATCTGCCACATCAGCCACTCCATGACCTCCATGCGGCCGCGCAGGTCGGTCGGCATGAACCTGCCCGTCTTCTCGGCGAGATAGAGCAGGATCGCCCCGCTCTCGAACACGGAGACGGGCGCGCCGCCGCCCGGCGGGTCATGGTCCACGATGGCCGGCATGCGGTTATTGGGGCTGATCTTCAGGAAATCCGGCTCGAACTGGGCGCCGCGGCCGATATTCACCGGCAGGATGCGGTAGTCGAGCTCCATCTCCTCCAGTGCGATGGAGATTTTCCAGCCGTTCGGGGTCGGCCAGTAATAGGCATCTATCATGAGAGGCGCTCCGCCAGCGGTCCGCCATTATAGCGCGCGGCGGCGGCGTCCCGCCACGAGCGCGCCGCGCCTGCTCAGTTGTCGAGGTCGAGCGCGTAGCCGCCGGAGCGCACCGTGCGGATGGCGTCCGGCTCGCCGTCGCCATTCAGCACCTTGCGCAGGCGGCGGATATGGACATCCACCGTCCGCTCCTCGACATGGACATCCCGGCCCCAGACCCGGTCGAGCAGCTGGGAACGGGTCAGCACCCGCGTCGGCCGCTCCATTAAGGTCCGCAGCAGGCGGTATTCCTTGGGGCCGAGACGCACCTTGCGGCCGTTGCGGGACACGCGGTGGCGGGCGAGGTCTATGACGATGCCGCGATATTCCAGCGTCTCCTCCACCAGCGCGGGGTGTGAGCGGCGCAGCACCGCCTTGAGGCGCGCCTCCAGCTCCCTGGGCGAGAAGGGCTTGACAATATAGTCGTCGGCGCCGGTTTCGAGGCCGCGAACCCGGTCCGCCTCCTCGCCGCGCGCCGTCAGCAGGATGATCGGCATCGTCCGCGTGTCCGCCTTCGCGCGCAATTGCCGGCAGACCTCGATCCCCGACTTGCGGGGCAGCATCCAGTCGAGCAGCACCGCATCCGGCTGGTCCTCGGCCACCCGCTCCAGGGCTTCGTCGCCATCCGCCGCCACCGACACCGAATAGCCGGACGCCTCGAGGTTGTAGCGGAGCAGTTCGACGATGGGCGTCTCATCCTCAACCACCAGGATATGCGGGCGGTCTGCGCTCATCGGTCTTCCGCCTCCGGGACGAGGGAATTGGTCGGATCGTGCGTCTCCCGCTCCGTGGACCGGGTGCCGAGCACGGCATAGTCGATCTGTTCGGCGATATTGGTGGTGTGGTCGCCGACGCGCTCCAGGTTCTTGGCGACGAAGAGCAGATGGGTGCAGGGCCCGATATTGCGCGGGTCCTCCATCATGTAGGTCAGCAGTTCCCGGAACAGGCTCGCATAATGCTGGTCCACCTCGGTATCGCGGGCGAAGATATCCGCCGCGGCCTCGGTGTCGCGTGCCGTCCAGGCATCCAGAACCTGCTTGATCATCGTCTGCACGACGAGCGCCATGGACGCGATGGAGGTCGTCGTCGCCAGGGGCGGAAAGCGACTTACCGCCTGTGTCCGCTTGGCAATGTTCTTGGCCATGTCGCCGATCCGCTCCAGGTCGGAAGAGATCCTGATGGCGGCGAAGATCGTCCTGAGGTCCGCGGCGACCGGCTGGCGTAACGCCACGAGGCGGACGCTGAACAGGTCGATTTCGACGTCGAGGGCGTCGATGTCCTTGTCGCGGGCGATGACCTGCTCGGCAAGCTCGGTATTGCCGCGCCTCAGGGCTTCCACGGCGCCGGCCAGTTGCGCTTCCACCATGCCGCCCATCTCGGCCAGCCGGTTGTCGAGTTGCCGCAGCTCTTCGTCGAAGGCCTTGGAGATATGCTCGGCACGGTCGTTCATGGGACGCTCTCTCCTTGCCCCTCCGTCAGCCGATCCGGCCGGAGATATAGGATTCCGTGCGCGGATCGACAGGTTTGGTGAACACCGTGTCCGTGTCGCCGACTTCGACCAGGTCGCCCAGATGGAAGAAGGCGGTGCGCTGCGAGACGCGCGCCGCCTGTTGCATGGAGTGGGTGACGATCACGATGGTGAAGTTCTGCCTGAGCTCGTCGATCAGCGCCTCGATACGCGCCGTGGCGATGGGGTCGAGAGAGGAGCAGGGCTCGTCCATCAGGATGACCTCGGGTCTCACCGCGATGGCGCGCGCAATGCAAAGGCGCTGCTGCTGGCCGCCGGAAAGCCCGGTCGCAGGTGCATCGAGGCGGTCCTTCACCTCCTCCCAGAGGCCGGCGCGCTCCAGGCTCGAGGCGACGATGTCGTCCATCTCGGCGCGCGAGCGCGCGAGCCCGTGGATCTTGGGCCCGTAGGCGACATTGTCATAGACCGATTTCGGGAACGGGTTGGGCTTCTGGAACACCATGCCGATGCGGGCGCGGAGATAGACAAGGTCCACCGCCGGGTCGTAGATGTCCTCGCCGTCGAGGCGGATATCGCCGTCCACCCGGCAGATGTCGATCAGGTCGTTCATCCGGTTGAGGCAGCGCAGGAAGGTGGACTTGCCGCAGCCGGACGGACCGATAAGCGCCGTCACCTCGTTCTGGCGGATGTCGAGATCGACCTGCTTGAGCGCATGCGCCTCGGCGTAGAAGACATTGACGCCGCGCGCCGTCAGCTTGGGCGTGGCGTCGCTCGGGGACATGTCCAACAACACCGGACCTCCTACCAGCGCCGCTCGAAGCGCCGGCGCAGAATGACGGCCGTCAGGTTCATGACGACCAGGAATACCAACAAGACGACGATCGCCGCAGCGGTCTTCTCGGCGAAGGCGCGTTCCGGGCTGTCCGCCCAGATATAGATCTGTACAGGCAGGGCGGATGCCGGGTCGAGCAGGCCCTGCGGCACATCCACGATGAAGGCGACCATGCCGATCATGATGAGCGGCGCCAGTTCGCCGAGCGCCCGGGCCATGCCGATGATCGTGCCGGTCATGATGCCCGGCGTGGCGAGCGGCAGCGTATGGTGGAGCATGGCCTGCATCCGGCTCGCGCCAAGGCCGATGGCGGCCTCGCGGATCGAGGGCGGCACGGCGCTCAGAGAGGCCCGCGTCACGATGATGATCGTCGGCAGGGTCATCAGCGCGAGCACCATGCCGCCCACCAACGGCGCCGAGCGCGTGAGCCCCATGAAGCCCAGGAAGACGGCGAGGCCCAGCAACCCGAAGACGATGGAAGGAACGGCCGCCAGATTGTTGATATTGATCTCGATGAGGTCAGTCCAGCGGTTGCGCGGCGCGAACTCCTCCAGGTAGATCGCCGCCATCACACCGAGCGGGAAGCTCAGCAGGAGGCAGGTCAGCAGCGCGAAGAACGAGCCTGACATCGCGCCCAGTATGCCGGCAAGCTCCGGTTCCCGGCTGTCGCCGTTCGAGAAGAAGCGCCAGTTGAAGGCGCTGCGGACGCGGCCTTCCTCCTCCAGCCGGTCGAGCCACGCCAATTGCTTGTCGGTGAAGCGGCCGGAATCGCGGGCCGCCGCGCCCTTGAACAGCATGTCCACTTCATCGTCGGCCGGCGCCCAGACGCGCATGGTCCGGCCGATCAGGCCGGGGTCGTCGAGGACCCGCTCGCGCAGCTCGAAGCCGGCGCCGACGCTCACCAGCGCCATGAGCCGGCGCCGGTCGCGGCGCTTGCTCACCGCCTCGGGGAAGATGTCGCCGAGCGCCGCGCGGACGACGGCACGGTAATTCGCGGTCGAAAGGGTTTCGGGGTCGCGTGCGCCGGCCGGGTCGAGAATGCTTTCGTCGAGCGTGACGTCGAGCGCGATCTCGGTTTGCGTGAAGGCGCCGACGCTCCGGTAGCCGATGGCGCCCACCAGCAGGATCAGGAAGGCAAGCGCGACGGCGATGGCGGCGATTCCATAGATGCGGAAGCGCGCCTCCGCCCGCCGCCGCCGCGGCAGCGAGGCCAGGATCGTTTCGGTCGGGCTCGGCTGCGGGTCAGTCATAGCGTTCCCGGTAGCGGCGCACCAGCATGAGCGCGATCAGGTTGAGGATCATCGTTGCGACAAACAGCAGGAGGCCGAGTGCGAAGGCGGCCAGCGTCTTGGGGCTGTCGAATTCCTGGTCGCCGGTCAGCAGGGCGACCATCTGCACGGTGATGGTCGTCACGGCCTGCAGCGGGTTGACGGTGAGGTGGGCGGAAAGGCCGGCCGCCATGACGACGATCATCGTCTCGCCGATGGCGCGCGAGACGCCGAGCAGCAGCGCGCCGCCAATGCCGGGCAGCGCCGCCGGCAGCACGATGTGGCGGACGGTTTCGGACTTGGTGGCGCCCAGCCCGAGGGCGCCTTCGCGCAGTGACTGCGGCACGGCGGAGATCACATCGTCGGCGAGCGAGGAGACGATCGGCACGATCATCACGCCCATCACCACGCCGGCGGCGAGCGCACTTTCCGAAGAGACCTCGAAACCGATGGATTCAGAGGAGTCGCGCAGGAAGGGCGCGACGACCAGCACGGCGAAGAAACCGTAAACCACGGTCGGAATGCCGGCCAAAATCTCGAGTATGGGCTTGGCGAATCCCCTGGCCCGCGGGCTGGCATATTCCGCGAGATAGATGGCGGACAGCAGTCCCAACGGCCCCGCGACGGTCATCGCCACGGCGGCGATGAGCCCGGTGCCGACCAGCAGCGGCACGACGCCGAACGCGCCGGACGACCCTACCTGGTCCTCACGGATGGCGATCTGCGGGCTCCAGTTCAGCCCGAAGAGAAAGTCGAACAGCGGAACCGCGTCGAGAAAGCGAAGGGTTTCGAACAGCAGTGACAATGCGATCCCGATCGTCGTCAGGATCGCGACGAGAGAACTGGCGGCGAGGAGTCCGAGCAGGATGCGCTCGCCCAGGATCTGGCGCGCGCGCCGTCCCTCCGGCGCGGCGAGCAGCGAAGAGCGTTGCTCGCCCTCCGCCGCTGTGACCGCCTGCACCATGCCGGGCTCCGCCGCCGCCGGGCCTTACATCGACAGGCTCTGAAGGCCGTTGGCCGCTGCGCTCCACTCCTTGCGCTCGGCGTCGGACATCGGGATCAGGCCCTTGTCGGCCAGATAACCCTCGAGGCCCCAGGTCGCCTCATTGGTGAACTCGGCGATGAACTCGGCAATGCCGGGTACCTCGCCGACATGCGCCTTCTTCACATAGAAGAACAGGGCGCGGGAGACCGGGTAGTTGCCCTCGGCGATCTCCTCGAACTCCGGCGCCACGCCGTTGACCGTGCTGCCCTGCAGCTTGTCGTCGTTCTGGTCGAGGAAACTGAAGCCGAAAATGCCGAGCGCGCGCGGATTGGTTGTGAGCTTCTGGACGATCAGATTGTCATTTTCGCCGGCCTCGATATAGACGCCGTCTTCCCGGATCGTGTGGCAGAGCTTCTTGTAGGCTTTCTTGTCGGCCTTCTTCATGGCCTTGATGCCGGCGAACGTCTTGCAGCCGCCTTCCATGGCGAGCTCGACGAAGGCGTCGCGCGTGCCGGAGGTCGCCGGCGGGCCGAGCACCTCGATGCGCACGTCCGGCAGGTCGGGATTGACGTCCTTCCAGGTCTTGTAGGGGTTCGCCTTCAGCTCGCAGGCGTCCGCCTTCTCGCAGGCGCCGGCCGGCACTTCATGCGCAAGCGCCAGGAACACGTCCTTGAGGGTGAGCGACATCCGCGCGGTGTCGCGGGAGTTGGCGAGCACGATGCCGTCATAGCCGACCTTGACCTCGATCACGTCGGCGATGCCGTTCTCCGCGCATGTCTTTACCTCTTTTTCCTTGATGCGGCGCGAGGCGTTGGTGATGTCGGGATGGCCTTCGCCGATCCCGGCGCAGAACAGCTTGAGCCCGCCGCCCGAGCCGGTCGACTCGACGATCGGGGTCTTGAAGGAGGTCGTCTTGCCGAACCGTTCGGCCACTGCCGTCGAGAACGGGAACACGGTTGAGGACCCGACAATGCGGATCTGGTCGCGGGCTTCTGCGGCACCCGCAACCGCCACGCCGGCCAGAAGCCCGGCGATCAGCGTTTTCTTCATCCTGGGAACTTCCCTTGTTGATTTCGACAAAGCGCCGGGCAGATTGAGCCTCGCCGCACGCGCGGACGCTCGCACAAGGCGGTTATGCAATTACTTCAATAATGTGACACGAATGTTGCATGCAGGGCGGCGGAACGGGGAGTTGTGACGGGCCCGCCGCGCTATTCGTCCCTTGCGGGGCGTGGCGGCTCGCCGGCTCCGGCGGCGAGGTGGATCTTCTCGATATAGTGGTCGGCGAGGGTCACGGCATCTCCGGCGTCTTCGAAAATCCCGTTCAGCAGAGCGTCGTAATTGGGCTGGTGGAAGAAGACGAGCGAGACGCGGTCGCGCTGCGGGGCGCTGGCGGGCGGGTTCGCCACCCGGTGCAGGGTCGAGGCCCAGCGCCCGCCGGTCCAGCGCGCCATCGCATCTCCCAGATTGCAGACAAAGGCGTCGGCGGGCGGGCGCAGATCGGTCCAGCCGCCCTGCGGCAGCCTGACCTGCAGCGTGCCCGGCACATCGTCGCCGCGCAGCACGGTCAGCGTGCCGTAATCGGTATGCGCGCCGGCGCGAAGCTGTCGCGTCTGCGGAGCGGCAGTCTGCGCCGGATAGCGGATGAGCCTGAGGCCGCAGGTGGGCCGGTCGATCCTGTCGGCGAAAAAATCCTCCTCCAGCCCGAGCGCCAGCGCCATTGCGCCCATGAGCCGGTCGCAAAGCCCGAGCAGGACGCGGAAATAGTCGTCCACCGTCTCCCGGAAGCTCTCGGGCCGGGCGGGATAACGGTTTTCCGCGAAGAAATAAGCCGCGACCTCACCCCGGTAATAGTCGTCTTGCGGTATGTCGGGCGGCCCCATCGCAAAGGCTTCCTGGAGGTCGGGCGGCGTCTCTTCGCCGAGCGTATGGGCGAGCGAGCGGTCGGCGAACGGGTAGTAGCCGCGGCCGACCCGGCTCTCCGGCCGGAGTATCAGGCGTTTCTCTGCAAGCGGCAGGGCGAAGAAATCGACTGCCGCCTGCCGCGTGCGGGCCACGAGGCCTTCGGACACGCCGTGGCCGGTGATGCAGAAGAAGCCCGACTCCGTGCACGCTTTGGCAATCTCGCCGGCGACCTGCCGCTTGTCCCCGGTGCCGCCCCGAAGATAGGGGGCGATATCGATGACCGGAATCACCATGGCGCTGTCCCTCAACGCATCACGATGCGCCGGCCCCCGCCGCGCCGTTGGCGATGGCCGCCTCGATCTCGTCCTCAGCCACGCCGGCTTCGGCCAGCACCTCGCGCGTGTCGGCGCCGAGTTCCGAGCCGCCGCGCCTGATGTCGGAGGGTGAGCCCTCGAAGCGGATGGCGGGCCGCGCCTGCCGGAGGCGCCCGGCGAGCGGGTGCTCGTATTCCACCAGCGTGCCATTGGCCGCGACCTGCGGGTGCCGGACCATCTGGCTGCGGGTCAGCACGGGCGCAGAGGGCACATGCGCGGCGTCGAACAGCGCGGTCCACTCGGCGGTCGTGCGCTTGCGCAGCTCCTCCTGCACCTGCTCCAGGCGCGCGTCGATATTCTCGTCGCGCAGCGCCCCGGTGGCGAAGCGCGGGTCCGTCGCCAGGTCGTCGCGCCCGGCGACCTTGCAAAAGCCCAGCCATTGCCGGTCGGTCATCAGCGAGACGCTCATATAGCCGTCGGCGGTCTCATAGATGAGGTCGATGAAGCTCGCGGCGCGCTGGATCGAGACCGGCGCGTCCACGAAGGTCTGCGAGCCCATGTCCGAGTTCCAGAGGAAGGCGACGACGGAATCGAGCATGGAGACGCGCACATGCTGGCCCTCGCCGGTCGCCGCCCGGTGCAGCAGCGCGGCCGTCACCGCCTGGGCGGCGGTGAGCGCGGTCACCTTGTCCGGCAGTATGGTGCGCACCAGCCGGGGCCGCGCCTCGTCCGAACCCGCCTGCACGGTGGTGAGGCCGGAAATCGCCTGCACGATGGGGTCGTAGGTGGGCTTGGAGGCGAAGGGCCCCTTCTCGCCGAAGCCGCTGATCGAGACATAGACGATGTCCGGCTTCACGGCGCGGATATCCGCCTCGCCGACGCCGAGCCGTTCCACCACGCCCGGGCGGAAGTTCTGGATGAAGACATCCGCCGTTGCGGCGAGGCGCTTCAGCAGGGCCACGCCCTCGGGCCGCTTCAGGTCGAGCACGATGGAGCGCTTGTTGCGGTTGTTGTTGAGGAACGCTGCGGACAGGCCGCCCTGCCGGTTGCCGCCGCCGCGCGTCAGGTCGCCGCCCTGCGCCTCGACCTTGACGATGTCGGCGCCCTGGTCGCCGAGGATCTGCGTCGCCATCGGCCCTGAAATCACATTGGTGAGATCAACCACCCGAAACCCCGACAATGGCCCGCTCATGCCACTCCGCCTCCCTCGCTCCGGCTGAGACACTACTGCGTTTCCGCTTCGGGCCAAACCGGCGGCGCTTCAGCGCGGGTTCCGCAAAATCCGGCATGGTCGCCAATTCCGGGTCCAGTGCTCATCGGTTTGCACATGGCCCGCGCGAACGCTCTTACAGACATTGTCAGGGAATTCCCGTTCCGGAAATCCGCGGGCCAGCCGCAGCACTACCCCCTCCCGCTCGCCGCCGAGCGCCGAGGGCTCGCTGTGGGCGCGCTCCAGAAATGCGCGAATCTCCTCGACCGAGCCGAATTGTCCCCTAAACAGGACGGGCACGACCGGGATGCCCTTGCCCCCTGCATAGGCTTCCAACTCGTCGAACGAAGAGAAAGCACCGGCTCCGTCCCGCAGCGCGAACGCATAGAACGTCCGATATTCGGGCACCGGATCGTAAGCGATGCTGTGCAGGCCGTAAATGTCCTCGCCATTCAGATGGATGTCGGGTTCCGTCACCTTCCAGGCGTGGTGCTTTTTCACCATCGCCATCCACCCCGCGTCGCTGGGGGCGGAGACGCTGCGCCCATAGACCCTGCCGCCATGCAGCAGCGTGTTACCGCCGTCCAGCTTCTCCGTTGCGACGACGGGCGTATCCACGAAGCGACACGGGTCCGAATGCGCGGTCGCTTCGCGGCCGACGGCAGGCGACCACGGCCAATATCGCGTGCTGGGATATTTTGGGACCAATGGTACCCCGCTCAGCCAAGTATCTCCCCTGCCTTCACGATTTGCGAGCATATTCCGGGCAAAGCTGTTCGATCTCTACTCCAAGGCTGTCCGTCAATTCCTGCTGCTCGCTCCAATCGCTGTCAGTCGCATTGACGATCACCGCGCCCGATACCGCCGCTGCTGCGAGAAACTTCCGGTCCGAGGGGTCCAATTCATTCTCCGGCAACTCCTGGAAACCCCTGCTCTTGTCGCTACAGCGCGTGACGGCGACCCTGCGCACCCGATTGCCTCCGTGCTGGCTATCGAACAAGTACTTAAAGAAACTATCACCCACTCCGGGCGCTCCGCAAAAATTTAGACGGTCCTTATATTCGTTCATGATAAGCCCTTTATCATCTATCACAATAATTCCTCCCCGCATTAAGGATACTATCTTTCGCACACAAGACACTTGGCAGGACATATCTGCGTGAGTATCTCGACCGTTAGCTACCACCGCAACATTGGTATCAACAACAAAGGTGTCCATTACCTCCGCTCCATACGCCTCCGCAACGAGGCTTCTGCGATAGCCGCTATCTCTCCTAATTCATCCCCAAAGAAATTGTCCGGCCAGTTTTCGATTTCGCCCCATTCGTTGAGCGCCAAATCGTTAGCTCTGGCTCTACCCCTCTCAGTAGACACGAAATACAGCTTCACGTCTTCCGACGATACCTCTTCCTCTGCTACCCGTCGTTGCAACCGCCGCATCAGGTGTTCGCTATGGCTCTCTACCAGGATTTGCAAATCCCGAGCTTCAGCGACATTGAGCATCACATCGGCAAGCCCGGCCTGTACTGCAGGATGGAGATGAATTTCCGGCTGCTCCATGAGCACAGTTGAACCTTCTGGGACATAATACAAGAGGACCAGCGCCGGCAATACTTGGGAAACGCCAAATCCCACATCCGTAAGTGCTGTTGGTGTGCTGTAATGAGTTGTCTTTACAATTGCTCTGTATAGATTTGTCCCCTGAGCAATTTCTTCAAGACCGAATTCATGAATCAGTCCTAGCTCCCGCAACCAGTGAGCAATCATTTCCTGAAAGGACCTCCTTTTCATTCTATATCCGAGGCTTCTTGTCTCTTTGTCCCGAGTGGCGGCGAGAATTGCATCCACGGTGCGTTCGCCGCGCTGTCCAACGTCCTCCGGACTGGAACCAGCCCAATGATACTCGCGACGAGGATATTCACGCAAAGGTCCAAGATAATATATAGAATCCATAAGTTCTTCATACGCCAGTTCAAAACTACTAAGAAAATCGGCATTCTGATAGAAATATCTAACTTCATCCGGAAACAAGTGCGTCTTTATAGGTGGTGGCAGAGGCCATGCTCTGCCCTTATTACGTACAAACCTGAATTCCGCATTTTCGGTTTCAAGCTTGTATTTGTTCCTAGCTCCCGGCTCCAACAGAAAGTCCACCTCATCGAATCTGTATTCTAGCCGGTACGACCATAGACGAGCTTGCCGTAAACCGACTTCGCATGTCGTTTCAATTGTATCGTCCTGGAGTAGAACTCGTCCAGGTGATTTCATGGGTTCATTTATTGTCAAGGTACCGGGCAACGACCATTCGAGGGTCCAAGCAATCCGTTCTTCATCGTCGTGCCGGTGCACCGCATCGGTGAATGTTCCGAGGTTTACCGGATCGGTCGGGCTGCCGAAATCGAGCACTAAGCCGCGGTCGGTGGCATTCTTGGTTTGCTTGAGCAGCAGGAGAAGCTGGAGAAGGCTGCTTTTTCCAGCGCTGTTAGTTCCAAAGAAGCCGGTTACTTTGCCGAATTTCAGATCGGCCTCCTGCCACGCTTTGAAATTGCGGATTTTCATGCGTTTCAGCATCAGCGAGGCTCCTACCTTACGGGCCGGAACGGCAAGGGGAGGTCTCTGCGAATGCAACTTTGAGCATTCGGCAGGCTCAGCCGGGCCGGCTCTCTCAGTTTGGGCTTTACAGCCGGGACACCGTTGTTTCAAGGCACTGGCGGTTCCTTTTTTCGACGGCGCTCTAGGGCCCATAGGCCCACTCCCGCCCCGGGCGTCTCCATGCTATATGCCGGGCCATGGGCGGAGCGCGGCATATTGCGGTGATCGGGGCCGGAATCGTCGGGACGGCAACGGCCTGTTACCTGCGCCGGGACGGGCATGAGGTGACGCTGATCGACCCGGAGCCGCCCGGCACGATGACGTCCTTCGGCAATGCCGGCGCGATCAGTTCGCATTCCTGCCTGCCGCAGACCGGCCCCGGCCTGATGCTGAAGGCGCCCCGCTGGCTGCTCGACCCGCTGGGGCCGCTGTTCATCCGCTGGCGCCATCTGCCGGAATTCCTGCCCTGGCTCATCCGTTTCGTGCGCGCCGGGCGGCCGGAGCCGATGCGGCGGCAGATGGACGCCATGGCCGCGCTGCATCGCCTCGCTCTCGACGCGCACCGGGACCTCGCGGCCGAGGCCGGCACGACCGGCCTCATCCGCCAGAACGGCACGCTGACCGTCTATGAGAGCGAGCGCGGCTTCCGGGCGGCGGCGGGCGACCGGGAAGGCCAGCGGCAGCGAGGCTTCGAGGTCGAGGAACTCTCCGGCGACGAGCTTCGTCAGCTCGAACCAGGGCTGGCGCCGATCTTCCCGCATGCGACCTTCTTCCCCGGGGGCGCCCATTCGATCAATCCGGGCGCGCTTACCGCCGGCCTGGCGGAAGCCTTTGCGCGCGGCGGCGGCCGCGTGCTGGCGGCGCGCGTCACGGGCTTCGAATTCGACAACAACCGTCCCGCGACAGCCCGCACGGACAAGGGCTTGGTGGCGGCGGACGGCTTCGTCATCGCGGCCGGGGCCTGGTCGGCGGGGCTGGCGGAAATGCTAGGCGAGAAGGCCGTGCTCGAATCCGAGCGCGGCTACCACCTCACGCTCGCCGATTCCGGCGTCGAGACGCGCCGGCCGATCTCCTTTCACGACCGGAAATTCATGGCGACGCCGATGGAGATGGGCCTCCGCCTCGCCGGCACGGCCGAGTTCGCGGGCCTCGACGCGCCGCCCAACTGGACACGCGTCGAGCCGCTCCGCGCCCATGCCCGCAAGGCGTTCCGCGGCGTCCGCGCCGAAGACGGCTCGCCCTGGATGGGCAACCGGCCCGCCACTCCCGACTCATTGCCTGTGCTCGGCGCCTCCCGGTTGCACCGGAATGTCTGGTACGGCTTCGGCCACGGCCATCTGGGGCTGACGGCCGGGCCGATCAGCGGCCGCCATATCGCGGACCTCGCAGCCGGGCGCCCGCCCGCGATCGACCTCGCCCCATACAGTATCGGGCGGTTCTAGAGCGCGCCGCCCATGCTGACCGATGCGCAGCTCGACCGTTATGCCCGCCATCTGATCCTGCCTGAGGTCGGCGGGGCCGGCCAGCAAAGGCTGCTTGCCTCGCGCGTGCTGGCCGTGGGCGCAGGCGGCCTCGGCGCGCCGGTTCTCCTCTATCTAGCCGCTGCCGGCATCGGCACGCTCGGCGTCATCGACGATGATGCTGTCGATGTCTCCAACCTCCAGCGCCAGGTGATCCACAGCACGGACCGCGTCGGCCGGCCCAAGGCCGAGAGCGCGGCGGCGGCCATCCATGCGCTCGACCCCGCCATCCGTGTCGAAACCCACAATGAGCGGCTCACGGAGGCCAATGCCGCCCGGCTTTTCCGGGACTACGACCTCATTCTCGACGGCAGCGACAATTTCACGACGCGCTACCTCGTCAATGACGCCGCGGTGGCGGCCGGGCGGACGCTCGTTTCCGGCGCGGTGTTGCGGTTCGACGGGCAGATCTCCACCTTCAAGCCCCATGCCGGGCCGGAGCATCCCTGCTACCGCTGCCTGTTCCCGGAGCCGCCGCCGCCGGGCGCGGTGCCGGCTTGCTCGGAAGCGGGCATTCTCGGCGCGGTTGCGGGCGCGGTCGGTACGCTCATGGCGGTCGAGGCGCTGAAGGAGCTGGTCGGCATCGGCGACGGCCTCTCCGGGCGTCTTCTGCTCTACGACGCGCTCACTGCCTCGACGCGGATCATCCGCTTCAAGCGCCGCTCGGACTGCCCCGCCTGCGGCGGCTGACCCGGACGGGCTGAACGCCGTCCGTAGGGTCCTGCAGACCCTGCGGCATGCAAGCCTCCCGGGCCGATGCGTCGCTTCCCGCGCGGAATTTCCAAAATAATTCAACCGGTCTTCATGCCGGAAGTCCTGGGCTGAAAGACGCCCATACTCCCGCTATATCACCGGATTTCTGTTCTTCATCCCTCATTGACAAATTGCTGATATACTTAATTGTAACTGTCTATATGTCTAATAGTTTATTTACTAATTTCCATAAACAGGATGGAGTCCCCGGCATGAAAACAGCCGCCATTGCCGCACTAACAGGCCGTGGTATGCAAAAGGGGATTCAAGTTGGTTTCAAGGTTTTCTGGCTTGTCACCGATGTGTTTCCGGGTGCAGAACGCGGGGATTTCCTATTTCCTTCGCTGGATTACGACTATTGTCCTGCTGCTATATGCTTTAGCCGCATGTCCCGACCGGATCCAGGCGCAATCCCTGCCGGGACAGCCGACCGGACTTTCGACCGAAGACGGCAATACGCAGGTGCGTTTGCGCTGGATCGGCCCGGATGATCCGACAATTACGCGGTGGCAGTTCGCCCAGAAACTGGAGCCCCTGTCTTCGCAGCAAACCGCATCGTTCGGCGCCTGGACGGATATGCCGGGAAGCGATGCCGACACCAGGCGCCATACGGTAACGGGCCTTTTGAACAACCGGACCTACAGGTTCAAGATCCGGGGCGTGAACAGCGACGGTCCCGGTCAGGAATCGGATGAGGCAACCGGAGAGCCTTATCCGGCTGTCCCGGAGAAACCTGTCGACTTTCGAGCAATTCCGGGAGACGGAAAAGCGGTGCTCATGTGGAACCATCCGGACGATGTCAGCATTTGGGGATGGGAATACAGGCAGAAGGAATCCGGTGGCGAATACGGACGCTGGAAGGTCATTTCCGGGGCCGGTCCGGACACAACGAGTCATACCGTCGGTAATCTTGCAAACGGCACAGAATATGCATTCGAGCTCCAGGCATATAACGGTTCCGGCTTAGGCTGGAGATCGGACGAGATTACGGTGAGTCCCATGGCCGCAGCTCCTGGAAAGCCAACGGGGCTTTCTGTTGATGCGGGCGATGCAAGGGCAGTGCTCACCTGGGACAATCCAGGGAACGATACGATCGAAAAATGGCAATACGCCTATGACGCGTCGGCGGGCGATCAGGACTGGACGGATATGGCGGGAAGCGGCGCGGAAACCGTGCGGCATGTCGTTGCCATGCTGGAAAACGGCATAACCTACAGCTTCAGGATCCGGGCGGTGAATGATGTCGGCCCGGGCGCGGAGTCCGACGCGGTGTCGGCGGTCCCGATGGCGGCTGTGCCTGGTAAGCCGGCCGGGCTCGCTGCGCTTGCAGGCGACGGGCAGGTCACCCTTTCATGGAAGGATCCCGTCGATGCCTCGATCCTGAAATGGCAATACGCCTACAAGACGACGGACGGGTTCGGCGACTGGATCGACATTCCGGGCGGCAGCGCCGCGACAACCAGCCATGTGGTCTCCGGTCCTGGAATGGAACGACCCGGACGAGCCGAGACTCGTCAGATGGCAATATGTCGCCGGAGCGAGCGGCAGCGGCGTTGCCGACGCATGGATCGACATGGCCGGCAGCGGGCCGGGAACGACCCGCCATGTTGTGGAGGGTCTCGACAACGGAACCGCCTATATATTCCGGGTCCGCTTTTGCATAAGCGAAAATCGCGTCCACCCGGACTGCAGCCCCGGCTCCGATCCCGTCTCCGCAACGCCGGAGGGCGCCGCCGCGCATCCGCTCGCGCGCAAGGCGGTAAAGGTCGTTCTGGCAGACTTGGCCGGCCGCATGGCCGCCGGCGCCGAAGCGGCGATCGAGGCCCGCCTGTCCCCGGATGCCGTTTCGACGCGCTTCGTTCTGGCCGGGCGCGATCTCTCTCTCGTCGCGCCTGTGGGCGAAGAACGGGCGCGCCTTCGGGCCGGCGAGCGGATGGAGGCCGTCGGCATAAGCGGGCGGGACGCGCGCCGTAACAGCGCCTTCCAGTTCTCGCCGGGCCCGGCCGGCAGGGACGACGCCCTGCAATGGTCGCTTTGGCATCGCGGCGACCTCACGGCGTTCGAGGGTGCGGCCGGCCCGCAAGCGCATTATGGCGGCCAGCTGCTGTCGGGCTGGCTTGGCGTTGATATGCGGTGGAACGAACGATGGCTGGCGGGCGTGGCGCTCGCGCGCAGCAAGGCGGAGGTGGACTATGTCGCGGGCGCCGAAGCCGGCGTGCTGAAGGCCACTTTCGACAGCGTGCATCCATATCTGCAGCGGCGTTTCAGGGATGGAGGAACGGCCTGGCTGATACTGGGCGGCGGGCGGGGACGCATCGAAAACACGAGCGGAGGGCGCGGCGGCGAGACCGCAGACGCCGACATGGCGAGTGCCTCGGCCGGCTACCGCAGCCCGCTGCCGGAGTTCGGCGGCCTGAAAATCTCGGCGTTCGGGGCGGCCGGCTTTGCGCGGCTCGACGTGGACGGGACGGCGCAAACCATTATCGGCGCCCAGTCTGTTGCCGCCGACCGCCAGAGCGTCGGCATTGAGGCGGCGCTGGATGAAGGACAGACCTCGCGATATGCGGCCATGTCGCTGCGCCGCGATGGCGGTGACGGCACGACCGGCAGGGGCCTGGAACTCGCAAGCGGCTTCCGGGCGCCGCTGCCGGCGTCGCTCGGGCAAATCGATCTTCGGTTCCGCTGGCTGGCCTGGCATTCCGAGCGCAACTACCGGGAATTCGGCCTGGCCGCCCATCTTCACCACCAGGAAGACGCCGGGCGGCCCGGACTGTCATGGTCGCTCGACGCCACGCATGGGCCGCCGGGCGGCGGGCGCGGAGCACCCGGGCCACTCTGGTCCGACGAACCGCAGGCGCCCCACGGCGAGCCCCCGGCGCCTGTGGTGAATTTGCGCGCCGGCTGGAATTTCGTTTCTCCCGGTGCGGTCTTCACGCCGCAGGCCGAGATCGGCCTGACCGCCGCGCATGTGCAACGGCTGGCGCTCGGGTTCGATACGGGACCGTTATCGGGTCCCATGCTGACACTCGCCGCCGAGCGCCGGACCCCGCGCGCCGGCGCCCCGGAAAACAGGATTTCCGCGGCCATGCGATTCAGATTCTAGGGTCCCGATCCAGACACTGGCATGACTCCGATCGGGATGCGGGGCCTCTTCGGCCCGGTCACCCCGCCGTCATGGCCGGCTCCCGGACGCGCGCCGGGCATGACGAGACAGGACATGGCAAACACACTCAGGCTTCCCGACCGGGACCCTGGGCCTTCCCGCCGAGAATGGCGGCCACCGCAGCCTGCGCCGCGGCGGGATAGCCGTTCGCCGTGACGGCAAGCCTGTCGCGTAACACCCGGTGAAGCGCCGGCAGCCTGTGGAACGGCACGGCCGGCCAGGCGTGGTGCTCGGCATGGTAGGGCATGTTCCAGGCGAAGAAGCGCACCACCCGGTTCGTGACTGTCGTGCGGGTGTTCCGGAGCATGTCGGGCACATGCGGGCAGCCGGTATGCTCGGCGAGCAGGTAGAGGCGCAGGAAAGGCTGCCCGAGCAGGAGGGGGGTGAGCCACAGCCACAGCAGGGCCGTCGCGCCGGATTGGATCGAGACCGCCGCCGCGGCCGCATAGAAAACCAGGAACAGCCGGGCTTCGCGGGTCACCGCGCGCCGCGCCGAAGCCGGCACGAAGGCGTCGCGGTTCCGGCCCGCTGCATTGGCGAGCAGTACCCGGGCTTCCCGGACCCAGTAGGAACCGCCCGACACATGCCAGGCGAGGCCCGGGCGGGACCGGGACAGCGGCTGCGCCAGTTCCGGGTCCCGTTCGGGATCGTGCGTATGGCGGTGATGCGCCAGATGGAAATGGCGAAACCAGGCCGGCGGCAGGAAGACCGCAAGCCCGACTCCCCAGGCGGCCGCGGTGTTCAGCCAGGCGCTGCGAAAGGCCGTCCTGTGCGTGGCCTCATGCTGCAGGCAGAACAGGAACGCCAGCAGGACACCGTGTGGCAGCAGCAGGAGCGGCCAGCCGGGCGTCTCCACCGCGATCGCCGCTCCCGTAAGTCCGAGCGCCGCCAGATGGCCGTAAAGACGGGCAAGGCCCTGCGCATCCGATCGTTGCAGCAGGCGCCGCCGTTCGTCGCGGTCCATGCGGAGAAGAAGCGCCCGATGGTCCGAAGCGCGGCCCCGGGGGCGGGACGTTGCGGCGGGCGCGGACACGGGGCTACCGGGAGTAGAACTCCACGACCAGATGTGGCTCCATCTGCACGGCGAAGGGCACATCGGCCAGGCCGGGACCGCGCTGGAAGCTGCCCTTCAACTCGTTGAAATCGACCGACAGATAGTCCGGCACGTCGCGCTCCGGCGACTCGATGGCCTCCAGCACCAGCGCCATGGTGCGGGATTTCTGCTTCACCTCGATCACGTCGCCGTCGCGCACCCGGTAGGAGGGGATATTGAGCCGCCGCCCGTTCACCCGGACATGGCCGTGGTTCACGAATTGGCGCGCGGCGAAGATCGTCGGCACGAATTTCATGCGATAGACCACGGCGTCGAGGCGGCGCTCCAGCAGCTCGATCAGGTTCTCGCCGGTGTCGCCCCGGCGGCGCACGGCCTCATGGTAGAGGCGTCGGAACTGCTTTTCGGAGATGTCGCCGTAATGGCCCTTGAGCTGCTGCTTGGCGCGCAGCTGGAGGCCGAAATCGGTGGGCTTGCGCCGGCGCTGGCCGTGCTGGCCCGGCCCGTATTCCCGGCGGTTGTAGGGACTCTTGGGCCGCCCCCAGAGATTGACGCCGAGGCGCCGGTCTATCTTGTGTTTTGCGCTTTCGCGTTTTGCCATGGCCTTTTGCCGCTCGCTTTCGCGTTTGTTTTTGTCCCGATAGGTCCGGGCGCGAAGGCCAGGACGGGGCGGAGCCGCCCGCGTTCTCGGGAATGGCGCGGGTTATAGCGGCGCGGGGGCCATTGTCAAACCGGGGATGCGGCCGGCCGTTCACGCCGGCGGCTTGCCTCCGGGCCATACCGGGCTCTGGGCGAGGTCCGGCCAGGCGATGGGCGCGCGGCAGCCTTCCGCCGCTGTGGCGGGATCGAGCGCCGCATCCCAGTTCCCGGCGATATAGCGGTGCCCGGTCCACGCGCCTCCCTCCTCGGAGCAGAGCCACAGCACCGGCGGCACCATCGCCGAGGGCGGGACCAGCGCCGCCCGGTCGAGGCCGGACTCGGCGGGCACCATCGGCGTGTCCGCCGGGCCGCCGGGCACGACGACATTCACCGTCACGCCCCGACCGGCGAATTCCGCGGCATGGCCGGCGGACATCGCTTCGAAGCCGGCCTTTACGGGGCCGTAGGGGTGGAAGCGTCCGCGCAGCATGGTGAAGAAGCTGGTGGTGACATTGACGATGCGCCCCCAGCCCCGGTCGAGCATTCCCGCGACCGTCTCGCGGGTCAGGTACCAGGCCCCGGAGAAGTTCACGGCGACGAACCGGTCCCAGACCTCCGGCTCGATCTCGTCGATGGCGACGAGGTTCGTCATGTGGTCCGCCCGGATGACGCCCATGCCGAGCGCGCCATTATTGATGAGGATGTCCGGCGCGCCGAGCCGTTCCCGCACCTGCCCGACCGCCGCCCCGCAAGCGCCCCAGCTTCCAATGTCAGCCGCCAGCGTAATGAGGCGCCCGTCGGAGACGGCGTCCCCGTGCCGCGCCGCGAGCGCGCCAAGCCGTTCCGCGTCGATGTCGAGCGCCGCCACCTTCGCGCCCGCGCCCAGCAGCCCGGACACGAATTCCCGCCCGATCCCCCCGGCCGCGCCGGTGACGATGGCAACCCTGTCTTCGAGTGTCCCGGTCATCTGCAGTCCTCCAATGCGGCAGGTAGCCCGTGCGCGGGCTGCATGAAATACGACGACGCCATTATATTGCGACAAATACCGCTGCTTTGCCGACGTCATATAGGCATCGGCGATGCTGCGCGCCTCCGCCGTCCTGAGGCATTCGCTACAAATGCAAGCCAGCCGTAATAGGAAACCCTGCATGACGGAAGACGATAGCCTTCCTCCGCCCCGAGCCGGCGCCGTCCGGCGCTGGCGGGAGGGGCTGGCTACACTGGCGGAGCGGGACGCTCGTATCCGGGCAGCACTGGACGAGGTCGGGGCGCCGCCCATGGCGCTCAGAGGGGCGGGGTTCGGCGCGCTGCTCCGGGCGATTGCGGCGCAGCAGGTGTCCGCCGCCTCGGCGCGGGCGATCTGGGCGCGGCTGGAGGCGGCTACCGGCGGCCGGGTCACGGCCCGCGCCGTGCTGGCGCTCGGCCCGGAGGGGTTGCGCACTGCCGGGCTCTCGCGGCCCAAGGCAGGCTATGCGCTCAGCATTGCGGAGGCGCTTGCCTCGCGACGGGTTTCGCTCCGGCGCATCGCGCGCATGCCGGACGAGGAGGCGATCGCCGCCCTCTCGGCGCTCCGGGGCGTCGGGCGCTGGACGGCGGAGGTCTGGCTCCTGTTTGCGGCGGGCCGCCCGGACATCTGGCCGGCGGCCGACCTCGCGCTCTGTGTCGCGCTGCAACAGACTCTCGGCCTCGACGCCCGCCCGCCGCCCGCCGAGGCGGCCCGGCTGGTCGAAATCTGGTCGCCCCACCGCAGCGCCGCTGCGCTCCTGCACTGGCACATCTACCGCACCGCACCTTCCTAGTCTTGCCTATCCCGGCCGGGAACTTTGGGCGGCGAGGCCGGCGGTAAGCGCGGCGAGCACCGCCCAGCCCTGCCAGGCGTCCATCGCCAGCAGGGTAAGCGCCGAGAGGGCGAGCCAGAGCGTGGGCAGGACGCTGAGCAGCGCTGTCCAGCGGTCGCGCGGGGCCATTGCGATGAGGCCGAGCGTGGCGATGGCGGTCGGGTCGGGGTGAATGGCAGCGACCTCCGCCTCTCGCCATGACCGCCCGTCGAGCGCCGCCAGCAGCGGCCAGGCGAACAGCGCCGCCGCCAGCAGGCCGATGCCGGCCGATGCGCCAGGACCCCGGCGGCTGAGGACGAGCCGGCCGGAGAGGCCGAGCGCTGCCAGCAGTGCGGCTTCGGCGTAGAAGCCCCAGGCGAACCGGGGCGCCGCCCAGTTGACCGCGCCATAGGCGAGCGCCACGAAATGCCAGCCGGTCCAGAGCCAGGCCACGCCGAGCGCGGGGCCGAACCAGCGCGGGCCGGGCCGCCAACCCCCGAGAAGGCCCCCGAAAAGCGCCGCGCCTGCGGCCAGCAGCAGCGGCTGGACCGGCCAGAGCGCCTCGTTTTCCAGCGCGAAGAGCCGCCAATAGACGCGCGGCTCGAAGGGCAGCAGGTCCTCGAGCGCCTGGAACCCGTCCATGGCGGCGCGCTAACCGGCCCCCGGCAGGCTAGAGATCGCGCACATGCGCGGCCATGCGCCGGCGCATGGCGGCATCCGGCATGGGGCCGAAGGCGGCAGCCTTGTTCTCGACGAGATGGTCCACCCGCCGGGTGGCGGGAATGGCCGTGGTGACGGCGGGATGGGAAAGGATGAATTTCAGCAGGAATTGCGGCCAGGCGGAAACCCCGATATCCGCCGCCCAGCCGGGCAGGGGGCGGCCGGCGAGCCGGTCGGGCAACCGGCCGCGCCGGAAGGACCTGTTGCAGATAACCGCGATGCCGCGTTCCTGCGCGAGCGGCAGCAGGCGGCGCTCCGCCTCCCGGTCCACGATATTGTAGGTGAGCTGGACGAAGTCGGGCCGGCGGCGGCGCATGACCTCCTCCAATTCGCCATGCCGGCGACCATGCGAGGTGGTGACGCCGGTATAGCGGAGCGCGCCGGCCTCCTTCATCGACTGCAGGAGGTCGAGATTCCGCTCCCAGTCGATCAGGTTGTGGACCTGGAGGAGGTCGAAGCGCTCGACGCCCCAGCGCCGGGCGGTTTCCGCGATCTGGGCGGGCGCGTCCGCCGCGCGGGTCCAGACCTTGTCGGCCGAAAAGAGGCCTGCCGGGCGGCCGAGCGTTTCGAACGCAGCGCCGATCACGTCCTGCGAGGAGCCGTACATGGGCGAGGAATCGACCATGCCGCCGCCTTCCTCGAAGAAGGCCGCCAGGACGGCGCGGCATTCGGCGCGGAGCATGGGGTCGGCGCCGACATTGAAGGTGATCCAGCTGCCGAGCCCGACCGCCGGGACGGGCTCGCCGGTTGCCGGGACGGGTTTCGCGAGCGCACTGCCGGTTACGGCGCCCAGGGCCGCCAGCGCCGTGCCTGCCAGCACCGTCCGCCGGGTCGTGCGCATCGCGGATTCCTCCTCTTCCAGCCTGCCGCGAGAGTAGCGCCGGCGCCGGCGCGGGCCAAGCGGCTGGCGGGCCTGGCGGCTTTCATGGCAGAGTGCGGGCGGTTCCGAAAACCATAGGCGAAGGGGGCGTCTGCCATGGCGGTGCTCAGGATTTTCTCGTACCTGCCCAATCCGCGCGTCTGGAAGGCGGCGATCGCCGCGCGGCTGCTCGGCGTCGAGGTCGAGGTGGTGGGCGCCCGGCCGAAGGCGCTGCCGGGCTGGCTCTGGGATTTCGACGCGCGGCCGCTTGAGGAGGCCGAGAAGACGCCGGGCAACCCGCATGCGCGGGCAAGCAAGCGCGGCTTCAACGCCGTCATGCTCTACAAGACCGACGCCTTCCTCGCCGCCCACCCCTTCGGCACCGTGCCGGCGGCCTTCGACCCGGCGGGCGCAACCGGCATATTCGAGTCCAACAGCATTCTGCGCGCCGTCGCGCGCGCCGCGGGCGGACTCTATGGCGAGGGACCGTATGAAGCGTCGCGGATCGACAGCTTCCTCGATGCGGGGCTCGTCTTCGCGCGCGAGGCGCAGGCCTATCTGTTGAAGCTCGTGGCCCGCGAGGCGACGCAAGAGCTGTCCGACCGGATGCGCGAGGCCTATGAGTTCTACATGGACGGCATAGACAATGCGGCGGGCCTGGGCGGTGAGGGGCTGGCCGGGCCGTTCTCCATCGCCGATATCGCCTTTGTCTGCGATTTCGCGCAGTTCCGCCGCGAGGAGCGCATGCATGACCGTCTGGCGGATTGCGGCCTCGAACCGATCTACCTGCCGGGCGAGCAGCCCCGTGCGCACGCCCATTTCGACCGCCTGCGCCGCCTGCCCGCCTTCGCCGCCGATCTCGACGGCTATGTGCTGGAAACCGAAACCCCTGAAAGGAAAAGCGCATGACCATGCCCGTCGCGCTCGTTACCGGCGTCGGCCCCGATGGGGGCACGGGCGCCGAAATCGCCCGGCGCTTCGCCATGGGCGGCTACCGGACCGCCATGCTCGCCCGCGACGCGGAGCGGCTGGCCGCGCTCGAGGCCGATATCGAGAACGCCACGGCCTTCCCCTGCGATGTCGGCGACCTCGATGCGCTCTGCGCGACCGTGGCGGCTGTGCGCGAGCAGCTCGGCCCGCCTGCGGTCGTCGTGCATAACGCGCTCCGGAGTACGCGCGGGCCGCTTCTGGACCAGGACCCGGAGGACCTCGAACGCAATTTCCGCGTCAATGCAACAGCGCTGCTGCATCTGGCGCGGGAGACGATACCCGGCATGCTGGAGGCGGGCGGCGGCGCGCTGCTCGTCACCGGCAACACCTCGGCCACGCGCGGCAAGGCGCATTGGGGCTTCTTCGCTTCCACCAAGGCGGCGCAGCGCATCCTCGCGGAGTCCATCGCGCGCGAATTCGGCCCGCAGGGCATCCATGTCGCCTATTTCATCATCGACGCGGCCATCGACACGCCGCGCACGCGGCCCTTGATCGCGCCGGATGCGCCGGACGAGTTCTTCGCCAAACCGGCAGCCATTGCGGAGGAGTTGTATCGCGTCGCGCACCAGGACCGCTCGACCTGGTCCTTCACCGTGGAGCTCCGCCCCTTCGGCGAAACCTGGTAAGCCTATGCGGCCCGGATGTCGGTCTGCGAAAAGTCTTCGCCCTTGAACAGCAGCGGCTCGCCCGTGACGCTGGCAAGCGCATAGGCGAAGCAATCGCCGAAATTCAGCGCGGCCGGGTGGTTGCCCCTGCCGTAGCGCCGCCAGGCCTGCCGGGCCGCCTTCAACTGCTCCACCGTCACCGGCACGGGCTCGATCCCGGCGCGCGCCAGAAGAGCGTCGAGATCATGCGCTCCAGCCGCACCGCCGCGGCTTTCCGCAACGATGCAAGTCTCCAGAATATTGGCGACCGACATGCGGCATTCGGAGGCGGCGGCGATCGTCTCCTCAAAGCGTTCTCCGTCAGGCTCGCGGTTCAGGACGGCAAGCAGGGCCGAACTATCGACGATCACCGCGGCAGGCCCTTTTCGTCATAGAGGAAGTCGCCATGCTCCACCGCCGACGGCCCGGGCCCCATATGCTTTGCAAAACGTTCCGCAATGGCGCGTATTGCGCGGCGCCGCTCCTCGATGTCGCGCGCCCGCCGTTCCCGCTCCAGCCGCTCCCGCAGCGCGGCGGTTACCGCGCCGGTCTTGGTCTCGCCGGTCAGGCGGGCCAGTTCGGCGGCGAGCCGGCAGGTTTCCTCGTTCTTGATGTTGAGGCTCATCGCCGTTGCCCCCGGGTAGAATTCCAGTCTGTAACTCTACCTTAACCGTTGCCCAATTCCTCGCGCAACAGGCGTTTCAGAACCTTGCCGGAGGGGTTGCGCGGCAGTTCGGCCCTGAGGTGCAGCTCCTTCGGCGTCTTGAATCCGGCGAGCCGGGCGCGGCAATGACGCTGCATTTCCTCCAGGGTCAGCGACGCGCCGGGGCGGAGCGCCACAACGGCGACAGGCCGTTCGCCCCAGCGTTCGTCGGCGAGGCCGATGGCCGCCGCCTCATGCACGGCTTCGTGCTCGTAGAGCACCCGCTCGATCTCCGACGAAGCGATGTTCTCGCCGCCGGAGAGGATCATGTCCTTGCGCCGGTCGGTGAGATAGAGGAAGCCCTCTTCGTCCAGATGGCCGACATCGCCGGTTCGGAGCCGGTCGCCGAAAAAGGCTTCGGCCGTGCGCTCCGGGTCGCGCCAGTAGCCGCGCGTGATCTTCGGGCCCCGAAGACAGATTTCGCCCTCCTCGCCCGGCGCGAGCGCGCGGCCCGCCTCGTCGCGCACCGTCACCTCCACATGAGCGATTGCGCGGCCGACGGAGCCGATCTTCTCCAGCTCGCGCCCCGCCTCCATCAGCGTGTCGCCGCCGACACTCTCCGTGAGCCCATAGGCGTCGATATAGCGGGCGCCGGGAAAAGCGGCGGCGAACTCGCGGATGCGGGACTCGGGCGTGCGCTCGCCGCCCCCGATCACCCATTGCAGCGCGCTTGCATCGAAGCGGCCGAGCGCCGGGTCGGCAAGCACGCTGTTGGTGATTGTGGGCGCGAGCCACGCGCCGGTGACGCGCTCGGCCTCCAGCGCTTCCAGGATCGCCCGGGGCCGCGCCTCGCGGTGCAGCACAATGCAGCCGCCCCGGCGCCAGACATCGATTCCCGGCAGGTCGAAGCCGCCGACATGGTAGAGCGGCCCCACCACCAGCAGCCGGTCGTCCAGCATCCCGCCGAGCGCCGCCGTCTGGTCCAGGCATTTCCAGTAGAAATTCGCGTAGCTGTGCTGCACGCCTTTCGGCCGGTCGGTTGTGCCGGAGGTGTACATGAGGCGGAAGACATCATCGGGCGCCGCCTCGGCCACGGGCGGCGCCTCCGCTCCCGCGCTCAACCGCCGGCTGTCGCGCGCCGCCTCCGTGTCAACCGGGGTGAAAGGCACGCGCGCCGCTTCCGCTGCCTCGGCGGCGGCGTCCAGCTCCGCATCGGCGAACAGATGCCGCGCGCCCGCATGGTCGAGGATCCAGGCGATTTCGTCAGCCGCGAGGCGGAAGTTGAGCGGCAGGAACACCGCGCCGATATGGCTTGCGGCGAAAGCGAGGTCGTAGAAAGCGGAGCTGTTCTTCAGGCAGGCCGCGACGACATCCCCGCGGCCGATGCCGAGGGCCGCCAGCCGGCCTGCCATCGCGGCCATATTGTCCAGGAGCGCGCCGTAGCCAAGCCGGAGGTCCTCATAAACGAGCGCCTCGCGCTCTGGCGTTTGTCGGGCGTGCAAGGCGATGAAGCTGGTCAGCGCAATCATGACGCCGCCGAGCTTCGCCGCCCCGACGAGGCGATGCAAGCCTGCCGGGCGGCGCACGGAAAAACGGCCGGCATGGACAGGGAAGATCCATGCCGGCCGTGAGGCGCAGGGAGGAGTCCGAGGGAACATGAGGGCGCCGGAGTCGGGAAGCCCCGCCGCCGAATGCCGATATGGCCGCCAATTGGGGAGCGAATAGGGCGCGTTGCCGTCTTAACCGTAATAATGGATTTCGAGCAGCATGCAGCCGCCTTCGGAGCGGAACGGCCCGTGATATGCGCCGGGCGGGCGGCAGGCATAGGTGTTGGGCGCAAAGGCCTCGGCATCGTCCCTGGTCCCGACCACAAGGTCGCCCGAGAGCAGATAGACCTCCTCCCAGTAGTCATGCACGAACGGTTCGGTGGTGAAGGCGCCCGGCGCAAAGCGCAGCAGGCGTGAGCGGTTGCCCTTGCCCGCGGCTTCGTCAAGGCCGCCGGCCAGGATTTTCTGCTCTATGCCGGCCGGATAGCCCTCCGGCACTTCCCAGCCCGCGTCCAGATCGACGCTGTGGAACTCCAGATGACCCTTGTCGAACATCTCCCGGCCCTCCTGCATGCCCTCGATTGCCCGGCCCCACTCTGCCACAAGGACCCTGCCTGCGAAATGCAGACCGGGCGCGTCAGGCGGGCCGCGCGTCGCCGCCGGGGTCGCCCTGGATGCGGAATTCGGAGCGGCCGTAGCCGGCTTCGGCGGGGATGCGCATGATCCGCCCGCCATCCACGAATTCCACTTCCGGCAGCACGGGCACGACCGCCGCCGCCGCGGCCGCGGCGCGCGCCTCGGCAATGGTGCCGGCGCGCGCCAGCTTCTCCATGTTGAGCCTGGTGGGGAAGAGCACGGTGTAGCGGCCGTCCGCCTGCCCCTGCCGGAGGGCGTCCCAGGAAATCCAGACCGAATCGACCGATTCGCGCCCGTCATGCGCGGCGGCCCGGACCTGCGCGGGCGGCGCCTCGGCCAGATAGAAATGCGTGTCGAAGCGCTTCGGCATATGCGCGGGCGTCACCCAGTGCGCAAAGCGGGTGAGTGCGTCGGTCGCGAATTCCAGGTCCTCGGCCTCCGCCATCTCGGCCATGGCGGCGCGGTCCTGCTCCAGCGCGAGGCGCCAGCGCTCGCGGAGCGCCGCCAGCCGCTCGGGGCCGATGAAATCCTCACCGCCCCGCTCGCGGGCGAGCAGCACGCCCGCCTCCTCGAAGGCCTCACGCACGCAGGCCGTGCGGATGGCCAGCGCCGCGTCGGAGAGTGCGTCGCCGCCCCGGCAGCGGGTGCGAAGGCGGGGATCACGGTCCGCGTCCTCGACCTTGCCGCCGGGAAAGACCAGCGCGCCGGTAGCGAAATCGATGCGGTGGTGGCGCACCACCATGAAGACCTCGATGCCGCCCGGCCCGTCCCGGCCGAGCATGAGCGTGGCGGCGAGACGCGCTTCGACGGGTTCGCGGCTCAATTCTCGCGGCCCTTCATCATGCGCACGGCCTTGTAGCTCACCACCGTCTCGCCGCGCTGGTTCACCACATCGTTCCTCGTCTTCACGATGCCGCGATTGCCTTTGCTAGTGGCCCGCACATGCAGCACCTCGACCTCGACATGGATGGTATCGCCGACATTGGTGGGTCCGAGCACCTTGAGTTCGGTTTCCAGCATGGCGAGCCCGGTATGCTGCATGGTCGATTGCACCAGCAGCCCCTCGGCGAAGGTGTAGCAGAGCGCGCCCGGCACCGGCCGCGCCCCGGCGATGGCGCCCTGGCCGGCATAGGTCGTGTCGGTGAAGATCATTTCCACCATGCCGCAGGCATTGATGAAATTGACGAGGTCCGCTTCGGTCACGGTGCGGTTGATGGTACGGAACCGCTCCCCGACCTCGAGTTCGTCCCAGTGCAGGCCGAGGCCGACTGTGCGCATGGGTCTGGTGTTCCTTGTGCTTCGGAAAGGTTTGGTGGCGGGCCGGGCCTATCACTCTGCCCGGGGATCCAGGATGTCGGGTTCCCGGACCAGCTCGTCCAGAAGGCGGAGATCGTGTTCGGTTGCCGCGTGTTCTCCGATACCTTCGAGCACGAACCCTCCCGTTTCATCGAACATGATGCGGACGGCCTCTGCGACCAGGAAGGCGCGGAAACTGGGAATCGGGCAGACCAGCTTGTCGTCCCCGCCCTCCTGCAATGCGCCCCTGTGCACGAGGTGCTCGAGGAAGTCTTCCGGCGAAATGCCTTCGGGCAAACGCCTGGCGCTGCTGCCTTCGGGCCTGTCGCGGATGCGGGCGCGAATGGTATCGACGATCTCGTGCCTGTAAAGCCCGCCATTCCGTACCGCCGCCATGACGTGGCCCACAAGGATGACGGCGCCCCGCATCTCCGGGCTTCTGCGCAGCATGTAGGTTTCCAACCGCCATGCCCCGGCGCGGTCGATCACCGTTCTTTCATCGACTGCAGCAAGCGCGCCGCCGACCTCAAGGAGCCCTTCACCGAATGCGCTCAAGGCGTTTTGCAAGTGCTGGGGCCAGCGGTCCGAAATGCCCTCCAGCAGGTCCGACCAACGCTCAGCATCCCTGTCCTGCGCCTCGATGCGGAAGCAGGCCAGCATCCGCTGCACGGCTTCTGCTGTCTGTCCCGTCTCAAGGCAACCGAGCGTGTGCACGGCACCCCTGGAGAGCCGGGAAATTCTCCCTCGCCTGGCAAGTGCTGCCTGCGAACTGGACAGGCCGGCAAGCACCGGCACAATCGGAAGGCCGTCCACGGCAAGATGCAGGGATTCCAGCGTCTTTCCCTCTGTTGGGTCCAGGTTCTGGATTTCGTCTACCATGAGGCAGACCGGCCGGTCCCAATCCGCAGGCGGAAACATCCGGCGGAGCTCGGAAAGGCCGGCGAGTGGCGGCGCTGTCGCTGTCGCCTGTGTCCCGCTCCCGCTCAGCGGGCCGAGTCCGACAATAGCTGCCCGACCGCGCGTCACCGTTTGGCGGAACCGTTGTGCCTTTTCCGGGTCGATCAATTCGGCAATGGAGAGCACAAGTGCCGCCGGATCAGCCAGCATTGGGCGGTCCACCAACAGCGGACACGGCTTGCCGTCGCCTGACTGCGCCCACCTTTCCTGGAGATGCTTGAGCAGGGCGGTCTTGCCAGCGCCGGGCGCGCCCTGGAAGAGGCGTGTCGTCCCCGCCAGCGCTTTTCCTTCCCGGAAGCGGCGGAATGCGAGCGCGCAGGTCTCCTCGATCTCGTCGATCTCCGCCGCTCGACCGACGAAGAACCACGCCGCGTTACGGTCCCGCTCCGAGACAAATTCCCGAAGCCTCTCCAGATCGGGGCCGCGTCCCTTGTCGGTGTTTGCCGTCATCTCCGTCGAACCCGCCGCCCGGCGCGCCGTTTCGTATCCGGTCAACCTAGCGGCTGCGGAACCTCATGCAAGCCGCGCGCTCAAATGGCTGCCCCAGCGGCCTTGAGCGCCTCGATCTCCTCCGCTCCATAGCCGGCCTCCGCCAGCAGTTCGGCCGTATGCTGGCCGAGGCGGGGCGCGTGGCGGGCATAGACATGGGCGCTCTTCTCGAAGCGCACCGGGAAGTCGGGCTGGACGATGGGACCTTCCGTGGGATGCTCCATATGGCGGAAGAAGCCGACTGCCTGGAGATGCGGGTCCTCTGGCAGGTCCTCCAGCGCGTTCACGCGCATATAGGGGATTTCCAGCCGCTCCAGCAGTTCCACCCATTCTTCCGTCGTCCGCGTCGAGAGGATGTCGCCGACGACCGCGTAAAGCGCCTCGACATTCTCCGTGCGGGCGCCCAGATCGGCATAGAGCGGGTCGTCCGCCAGTTCCGGCCGGCCCGCCGCCTCGACGAAACGCCGCCACTGGCCGTCATTATAGGCGAGCACGTTCAGATGGCCGTCCGCCGTGGGGTAGGGCTTGCGCCAGCGCGCCAGCACGCGCGGATAGCCCATCGGCGCGAGCGGCGGGTCGAACACATGGCCGTAGAGATGCTCCATGGTGTTGAAATGCGCCATGGCCTCGAACATCGGCACCTCAACGACCTGGCCCTCTCCGGTCCGCTCCCGGTGCAGCAGGGCTGCCGCCACGGCCCAGGCCGCCATCAACCCGCAGGTCTTGTCGGCGGCTACCATCGGCGTGAAACGCGGCTCGCCCGCCAGCGGCTCCATCAGCGCCGCCAGGCCCGAGCCGCCCTGGATGATGTCGTCATAGGCCGGCCTGCCGGCATAGGGGCCCTTTTCGGAAAAGCCGTGCAGGCCCGCATAGACGATGCGCGGGTTGCGCGCCCTGACCGCCTCCGGCCCGAAGCCGAGGCGGCGGATGGCCTGCGGCCGGATCGAGTGGATGAACACATCGGCCCCGTCCACCAGCCGCCAGAGCGCCGCGCGCGCGCCCTCATGCTTGAGGTCGAGGCAGATGCTGCGCTTGTTGCGGTTGCAGATCAGGAAGAAGGCCGCCATGCCCGGATTGCGCCCCGGCCCGGTCTTGCGGGTGGTGTCGCCGGCGGGCGCCTCGATCTTGACGACATCGGCGCCCATGTCGCCCAGCAGCATGGTGCAATAGGGGCCGAACAGCACGGAGGTGAGGTCAAGGACCCTTATGCCTTCCATCGGCGCTGTCACAGCCCGTCCTCCCGACCGGCGCCCGCATAGTCGAGTTCGAACCAGGACGGCCTGCCGAACGCCCAGGGATCGCCCCAGAGCTGCTGGCCGCCATCCACCGTCACCACCTCGCCGGTGATGAATTTGCCGGACGGCGCGGCAAGATAGGCGATCGCCTCCGCCACATCCCATTCGTCGCCGGCGCGCAGCATCGGGTTGGACTGGGCGAAGGTCGCGGCTCCCGACGCCGGGTAGCGCCCGAAGGCGGTCGTTTCGCAGCAGCCGGGCGCCACGCAATTCACGCGGATGCTCAGCGGCGCCCACTCGACCGCCACCGTCTTGGAGAGATAGACCACGCCCGCGCGCGCTGCGGTCGTGTGCGCCACGCCGGGTATGCCGCGCCAGATGTCAGCCACCACATTGACGATGGAGCCGCGTTCGCCCCGCTCGCGCCAGAGGCGGGCGGCGGTCTGCATCATCCACCAGGTGCCGTTCAGATTGGTGTCGATGACGGCTCGCCAGCCCTTGACCGAGAAGTCGATGGCGTCCTGCGCGAACTGGCCGCCGGCATTGTTGACGAGATGGTCCAGCCGGCCGTACTCGTCGAACACCCGCTCCAGAAGCGCGCCCACCGCATCCGGATCGCGGATGTTGCAGACCGCCGCATCGAGGGCGAGGCCGCGCTTGCGAAACAGCGCCTCCAGCGCATCGAGCTTCTCCCGGTCGCGCCCGATGACGACCACCCTTGCGCCGAGCCGCGCGAACAGGATGGCCGTCGCCTTGCCAAGCCCGCTGCCGCCGCCGGAGACCAGCGCCGTCTCGCCCTGGAACAGGTCTTCGCGATAGACCGTCGGCCAGTCGAACATGCGCTCGTCATGGCCGTATGCCGGCGGGCCGTCAGTCATCCTGTCAGGCTGCCTCGAGTCCGAGTGCGTCCCTTACCTGAGCGTGGAAATGGGCCAGCGCCGGCTCATTGCGCCCGAAGGTGATGTGGCTCTGCGCCGGGGAATGGAAGCCGCGCTGCATGTCCTCGCCCACGGGAAAGTCTTCCCCCTCCACGGTGCGCATCAGGAGGTCGAAATTATTGTCCCAGTGCCGGCGCGCGCTGTCGGTCAGCGGCGGTTCCGGCGTGTAGAGGGAAATCCGCATGTTGCAGCGGTCCGGGTCGCCCGGAACCGGGAAGGCGTGCCATGTCTCGATATGGTCGCCCTGGACGATGAAGACCGTGTTGGGGAACAGCACATAGACGATGACGGTGTGCCGGATCACGTCCCAGTCTGCTTCCGCCTGCCCGCGCATGTCCTCGATGGTCCTGCGCGCGCCGGTCATGCGCAGATGCCGGCCCATCGCGTCGAAGGCGCAGAGATTGGTGTGGATGATCGGGTGGATCGTTTCGGTGTGCAGCGTCGAGAGGTGGTAGGTCTCGAGGAAGGTGTCCACCAGCAGCTTCCAGTTGAACGCCTGGCTGCGCTGGCGCGTCTCGTAATGGTGGTAGCCGGCAAGGCCGTAGGCGGCGAGATCGTTCGCGACCGGCCCCAGATGCGCATCGAGATCGAGCGCACCGCCCGGCGTCGCCGACGCCCAGATGATGCCGTCGCGTTCGACGCAGGGGATTTGGACGAGGCCGCTGGTTGCTTTCTCTACGCCGGAAAAGGACTGCTCGTCCGGCCGCGACAGCAGCTTGCCGTCGAGCCCGTAGGTCCAGGCGTGGTAGGGGCAGGAGAAAGCAGAGGCATGGCCGCAGCCCTGGGCGAGCTTGGCGCCCCTGTGGCGGCACACATTCAGGAAGCCGCGAAGGCTGCCGTCCCGCTGGCGGACGAAAAGCAGCGGGTCGCCGGAATGGTCGTGGGCAAGAAAATCCCCCGGTTCCGGCAGCAGGCAGGAGAGGCCGATGGCAAGCGGCATGCGACGGAAGAAGGCCTGCTTCTCCGAGGCGAGCTGGTTGCGGCAGGTGTAATCCTCCACACCCAGGCGGAACACCTCATCGGTGCGGTCGGTGGACTTCGCGTCGAGATGCGCGAGCAGCCTCCGCCCGACCCTGATCTGCTCGGCCCGTTCCATGCCCCTCCACTCCCTGCGTTTCCCGGCACGGCGAGACTGTGGCAGTCCCCACGCCGCTTCGCAACCGGCGCCGATAGTCAGGCATTGTGCGCGGAATGCCATGCCCAGGCGGTCGCCACGATGCTGTCAAGGTCCGACAGGCGCGGGCTCCAGCCGAGGTCCCGGGCAGCGCGGCCCGTCGCCGCCACCAGTTCCGGCGGATCGCCGGCTCTGGGCAGGGCGGTGCGCGCCGGAATCGCGCGCCCGCTGATCCGCCGGCACGCTTCGAGGACTTCCCGCACCGACCGCCCGGCTCCCGTGCCGATATTCGCGGTCAGCGACCCCCTCCCCCCTGCGAGGCGGTCGAGCGCCGCAATATGGGCGGCCGCCAGGTCCGATACATGGACATAGTCGCGGACAGCGGTGCCGTCCGGCGTCGGGTAGTCGGTCCCGAAAATGTCGATTTGCGGCTCCAGGCCGAGCGCGGTGCGCAGCGCGCGCGGAATGAGATGCGTCTCGGGGTCGTGCCGTTCGCCGAGCTCGCCCTCCGGATCCGCGCCGGCGGCGTTGAAATAGCGCAGCGCCGCATACTCGATCCCGCAGGCATGCGCAAAGGCGTGCAGCATCGCCTCGACGGCGCGCTTGGTCTCGCCATAGGGGCTGACGGGCGCGGCCGGCGCGTCCTCCGGGATCGGCGAGGCTGCCGGGACGCCATAGACTGCGGCCGAACTGGAGAACACGATACGCTGCGCGCCTGCAGCGGCCATTTCCTCCAGCAGCGCCAGGCTTCCGGCGACATTGGCGCGGTAGAATGCCGCCGGGTCGGCGGTGGAGCGCCCGACCTCGATCAGTCCCGCAAAGTGGATGACCGCCTCGGGGCGCCAGGCCTCGAAGGCGGCGCGCACCCGTCGGCGGTCGCCGATGTCGCCGGTTTGAAGCGGCCCCCAGCGCACGGCGTCCGCATGGCCGTTCGACAGGTCGTCAAACGCAACCGGCAGATGGCCGGCGCGGGCGAGCAGCTTGCAGGTATGGCTGCCGATATAACCCGCGCCTCCGGTGACCAGGATCGTCGCCATGACCGCACTGCCCGGTGTCAGCTGCGCACGCCGCCCGCGGCCAACAGCGCCATCGCCTCGCCCGCGGTTTCGACAAAGGCCGTGCTTTCGAGCAGGTCGGGCGAGGTGAAACCCGCGCCTTCCATTTCCGAGAGCAGGCGGGCGAGGGGCGACCAGAAGGCGCGGTCCACCAGGATGACCGGCTTGCGGTGCAGGTCGAGACTGATCCAGGAGAGCGCCTCCGCGACTTCGTCCAGCGTGCCGATACCGCCGGGAAGCGCCAGGAAGGCGTCGGAGCGGGCGTGCATCTCGGCCTTGCGTTCGTGCATGGACCGGCTCACGACAAGTTCGGTCAGGCCCGTATGCATGACTTCCCGCTGATGCAGGAATTCGGGAATGACGCCCACGACCTGGCCGCCGGCCTGCAATGCGGCGTCGGCGAGCACGCCCATCAGGCCCACATGCCCGCCGCCATAGACGGTGAGCATGCCGGCCCCGGCAAGGCGCCGCCCCGTCTCCTCGGCGAGCTTGCGATACGCCGGCATGGTCCCGAACCTGGAGCCGCAGAACACGCAGACACTCTTGATCTCCGCCATGTCGCACCTTCCTTCAGCGGTTAGCAGAGGCTATGTTGCCATCGTAACGAAACGGTAGCGTTCGTGGCCCGTATTCTTCCTATAGCCATCGTCGGCCTTGCGCTGGTTCTTTATGCCCTGTGGCGGGGCGCCTATCCCGACCTGTTCGAGGATACGGAGCCGCCGCCGCCGGCCGGGACCGCGATGACTCCTGCAACGCCGCCTTCGGAAAAGGCGCCGGCTGAAGCCCGAACGCCCCCCTCCGCGTCCGAAACGCTGCCGGCGACGCCGCAACTCGATGTCGTGCGCATCGATGAGGACGGCGACACCGTGATCGCCGGCAAGGCCGAGCCCGGCGCCTCGGTCACCATCGCTACCCAGGACGGGCCCTTGGCGACGGTGAAGGCCGACGAGCGTGGCAATTGGGTTGCGCTTCCCGAAAAGCCGCTGCCCGCAGGCGACCATGCCGTGACGATCGAATCGACCGGGAAGGACGGCAAGACGGAAGTCGGCGACAAGACGATTGTCGTTTCGATCGCGGAGGAGGCAGGTGTGAAACCGCTGGTGGTCGCCGTTCCGACAAAGGATTTCGGCGCAAGCGAGGTTATCCAGCGTCCCGAACTCCCGCCGGGCGCCGACGAGCCGGCCGGCATCGGGCGCGAGCCGCCGGCCGGGGCGCCGCCCTCTCCCGAAAAACCGGCGGTTCTCGCCGAAGCTCCGAAGGAAACCGCGCCACCGGCGCCGCCCGTCGTCGCCAGACCGGAATCGCAGCGGACAGCGGCGACGGGGGAAGGTGAGACACAAGGCCGCGAGACCGGCGCGCCGCCGCCGACCGTCGCGAAGGCCCCGATATCCGGGGAACGCGCCGCCGCGCCGCCCGCCGCCGCGACGCGTCCTGGGCGGCAACAGGCGGTCGGGAGCGGGGCGCCTTCCTCGGAAGCCAGGGAGGGCGGGGAATCCCGGGCCGTTGCAAAAGCACCGGGCAAGCCGGAGGAGGCCCGCACGGCGGCGCCGCAAGACGCGGCAGCCGGGCAGACGGCGGCCACCGGGGAAGACGCATCCGGCAGGGAACGGGCGCCTGCGCCTGCCGCCATTGCCAGCGCGACTCCCGACAAGGCGCAACCGTCTGCGGTTCCGTCCCGGCCTGCCGAGCAGCGTGCGGGCGGCGCGGCGCCGGACAGGGATCGGGCCAGGGAGCGTCCTGCCCCGGCAGCGGAGTCTCGAGCCGCATCGTCGGGGACAGCCGCGCCCGCACCGGCTGCAAGCGCCGAAGTGCTCGCTGCCTCGGAAGAGGAGCGAACGGAAGCGCGCTCAGCAGCGGAGTCTCGGGCCGCATCGTCGGGTACAGCCGCACCCGCACCGGCTGCAAGCGCCGAAGCGCCCGCTGCCTCGGAAGAGGAGCGAACGGAAGCGCGCTCAGCAGCGGAGTCTCGCGCCGCGCCGCCGGGTACAGCCGCTCCCGCGCCGGCTGCAGTTGCCGAAGCGCCCATTGCTCCGGATGGGGGCCAGGCGAAGGCCGGCGCGCCGCCGAAACCGGGAGGCGTTTCCGTCGATTCGGTCGATTACGACGACCGGGGCAATCTGGCGCTTTCGGGAACGGCGAAGCCCGGCTCGGTCGTCGAGCCCAAGATCGCCGGGGCGGAGGCCGGTTCCCAGTCGCTGGGCGAAGCCAAAGCGGACGAGACGGGCGCCTGGCGCCTGAAGGTGGAGCGCTCCGTTGCGCCCGGACGCTACCGGCTCACCGTCGAGGAGCGCAGCCCGGAGGGCGCGCCGCGCTCGCGCATCAGCCTGCCCTTCGAACGCGCGAACCCGATCGCCGATTTCCCGCCGGGCGATATCGTGGTGGTCCAGCCGGGCAACAGCCTCTGGCGCATTGCGCGCCGGGTCTATGGCCAGGGTGTGCGCTATACGGTCATCTACGCCGCCAACCGGGCGCAGATCGGCGATCCGGACCTGATCTTCCCCGGCCAGATCTTCTCGGTTCCGCAGGAAGCCCTGCCGGGCCGGGTGCCGGGATAGCCCGCAAGCCGGCCGCGCGCGGCGGTCAGGCCGCCTTGCGCTCCGCCTCGCGCTCCTCGTCGGGATCGCGATAGGCCCGCTCCACATGGACAGCGCAATAGGAATGCGGCGCCAGCGTGGGTGCGCCGCAATAGCTGAATGTCTCCAGGTCCTGCGGGTCGCCGGACGGCCACTGGCAGGTGCGGAAGGGCGATTGCTTGCTGGTCTCGAACAGGGAGCGCACGGAGGCGCCGTTGGCAGCGGACATGGCTCATGTCTCCCGGTGAATGTTGCGTTGCGGTAGATAATGCTGCGATGCAGCATGAAAGTCAAGCGGCGTTTCAAGCGGTTCCGTTCGCGTCCGCCATGCCGATGGGTTTGCGGCAGATTGGGGCGGCGTTTCGCGATTTCAAGGCCCGTCGCGGAAAAAAGTTAATTCGGTTACGCTCGCTGCCCATGCAGACCCCGCCGCGATTGCCGGCCTGGCCGGGCCCGGGCCTTACCCGCGTGCCTTTCGAGGTTTACCGCGACCCTGCGCTTTACGACGCGGAGCAGGAACGGCTGTTTCGCGGCCCTGCCTGGCATTTCCTCTGCATGGAGGCGGAACTGCCGGATCCCGCGAGCTGGCGCACGACCTTTGTCGGCGAGACGCCGGTCATCGTCAGCCGCGACGGCCACGGGGTCCTGCATGCGTTCGAGAACCGCTGCGCCCATCGCGGCGCGCTGATCTGCCTCGGCGATGGCGGGCGCGGACGGCGCATCCAGTGCGTCTATCACGCCTGGAATTACGATCTCGAAGGCAATCTCCGGGGCGTGGCCTTCGAGGGCGGCGTAAACGGCGCGGGCGGCATGCCGGACGGCTTCGACAAGGCCCGGCACGGGCCGCGCAAGCTGCGCGTGGCGGCGTATAGCGGACTGGTGTTCGGCACATTCAGTCCCGATACGCCCGATCTTGAAGCCTTTCTCGGCCCCGAAATCCGCGCCCGGCTTGCGCGCGTTATGTCCAGGCCCGTCAGGCTGCTCGGCCGCCACCGCCAGATGCTGCCGAACAACTGGAAGCTCTATGTCGAAAATGTGAAGGACAGCTACCACGCCAGCCTGCTGCATTCCTTCTTCACCACCTTCCGGCTGAACCGGCTTTCGCAGGAGGGCGGCGTCGAGGTGGACGAGAGCGGCGGGCACCATGTCAGCTGGTCGCGCATGCAGACCGACCGGGCGAATGACGACTACGAGAAGAGCGGGCTGCGCGCCTGGAAAGAGGATTACGCGCTTGCCGACCCGCGCCTGATCGGGTGGCGGGACGAGTTCGGCGACGGTGTCTCGCTGCAGATCCTGACCGTCTTTCCCACCTTCGTTTCGCAGCAGGTGCAGAACGCGCTCGCGGTGCGCCAGATCGTGCCGAAGGGCGTGGACCGGACGGAGTTGCTCTGGACCTATTACGGCTTCGAGGACGACGCCCCCGAACTTGCCAAATTGCGCCTCCTGCAGGCGAACATGGTCGGTCCGGCGGGCTTTATCTCCATGGAGGACGGCGCGGTGGGCGGTTTCGTGGAGCGCGGCGCCGCGGGGGCGGCCGGGCTTGCCAGCGTGGTCGAGATGGGCGGCGCCGGCGCGGAAAGCCAGAGAGGCCGCGCCACAGAGACTTCGGTGCGCGGCTTCTGGAAGGCCTGGCGGGCGGTGATGGGGCTGTGAGCGGCCTCCAGGACGCGGTTGACAGCTTGTTCGCGCGCTACGCCATGGCGATAGACGACGACCGGCTGGAGGAGTGGCTGGAGTTGTTCGCCGAGGATTGCCGCTACCGCATCGCCGCGCGCGACAATGTCGAGGCCGGCCTGCCGGTCTCCGTGGTCTATGCCGACGGGCGCGCCATGCTGGCGGACCGGGTGGCGGCGCTCCGCCGGGCGAATGTGTTCGAGGCGCAGCGCTACCGCCATGTCATCGGGCGCGCGCTGGTGGAGGCGGGGCCGCCCGTCACCGCCCGCGCGGGCTACCATGTCGCGCGCATCATGCGCGAGGGCGACCTCATGCTGTTCAGCGCGGGCGAATACCGCGCCGCTTTCGACGAGGCGCTGCGCATCCGGGAGATGACGGTGGTCTATGACAATGCCCGCATCGACACCCTGCTGGCGCTGCCGCTGTGACCGGCGCGAACGAGGCGAGGGACGAGCTGCTGATCCGGGGCGCACTGGAGCTCTGGGGCGCGGCGCCGGAGGGCGTGACGGCGGCGCGGGAGGACTCGCCGCTGGGTCCCGTCTGGCGGGTAACGGGGCCGGATGGAACAGGCCGCCTCCATCCGTCCATCTCCGGCGCGCTCCGTCATCTGCGCTCGCTTGTGGCGCCCGAGCGCCGGGCCAGCCGCGTGCTGTTCATGCGCGCCTCCGAAGCCGGCGGCGGAGGGCCCGCATGAGCCGCGTTATCGCCATTACGGGCTTTCTCGGCTCCGGCAAGACGACGCTGCTCAAGGCGCTGCTCGCCCATGAGGCGCTCGGCGGCGACGGCGTCATCGTCAACGAGTTCGGCGATGTCGGCATCGACCATGCGCTGCTGGAGGCGGACGAGGAGGAGCTGGTCGAGCTCGACTCCGGCTGCCTCTGCTGTGCCGCGAGGGGTGACATTCCCGCCGCCGCCGCCCGCCTGCAGGCGCAGCGGCCCTGCGCGCGCATCTGGCTGGAGACGAGCGGCCTCGCGGACCCCGCCCCCATCCTGCAGACGCTGATCGCCGCACACGGGCTCGAAGCGGGCGGGCTCGCCGCCACGGTGGACGCCGTGAACGGGGCGGAGACGCTGGAACGCTATCCCGAGGCGGTGAAGCAGGCGGCGCTGGCAGACCTGCTGATCGTGACCAAGCGCGACCTCGCGCCGGCGGGCGGCCTCGAAGCGCGCCTGCGCCAACTGAACCCGGGCGCGGAGATCGTGGAAGCCCGCTTCGGCGCGCTCGACCCTGCCCGCCTCCTGTCGATAACGCCCCGGCTCGATGCGCCGGACGGCCACGACCACGCCGCTGGCATATCGACCTTCACGCTCCGGCGCACGGAGCCCCTGCCCGCCGTTGCGCTCACGCTTTTCCTGGAGACGCTGGCCGATGCGGCGGGGCCCGACCTTCTGCGCCTCAAGGGCCTCGTGCAAATCGCCGAGGCGCCCGAGCGGCCGGTCGTCGTGCATGGCGTACAGCATGTCTTCCATCCGCTGGAGCGGCTGTCGCGCTGGCCGGGGGCCGACCGCTCGACAAGGCTGGTCGTCATCGGGCGCGGCATCCGGCAGGATTGGGCGGACGCGCTTCTGGAAGCGCTCATCGAGGAGGTTGAAGCATGTTCGATCTGATCCTGCGCAGCGACCGGGTGGTGACGCCCCAGGGCGTGGGCGCGCATGATGTGGCGGTCTCGGGCGAGCGCATCGCCGCTGTCGCCGAGAAGGGCGCCATCCCGGACGATGCGGCCCGGCGGGTCGTGGACGCGACGGGGCGGATCCTCCTGCCGGGCGGCATCGACCCGCATGTGCATTGTCTCTGGCACCTGCCGCTGCCGGGCGGCACGGCGATGCTGACCGACCCGCCTTCCGTGGTGAGCCGGGCCGCGCTCCATGGCGGCACCACGACTATGATCGACTTCGCCGCCCGCCAGGAGCCGCTGCCGCTGCGCGAGGTGATCGCGCGCCGCGATGCGGACTGGGAGAGCGCCTGCTATTGCGACTACGCCTATCACGTGATGCTGCTCGGCGACATTCCGCCCGAGACGGTCTCCGAACTGGGAGACGTGATTGCTGACGGCTACCCGACGGTCAAGATCTTCACCACCGACATCACGCCCTCCCGGCGCGGGCGGATGGTGCATTTCGGCGATATCTGGGAGGTCTTCAAGGCGATCACGCGCGCGGGCGGCCTCGGCGTCATCCATGCCGAGGACAATGACATCGTCATGCATATGTATGAGACGCTGATCCGCGAGGGCCGGGTCGGCTTCGAGAACATGGCGGAAGTCCACAACGCGCTTTCGGAGGACCTCTCCTTCCGCCGCGTGCTCCGGCTCGCGGAGGCGGAGAGCACGCCGCTCTACATGATGCATGTGAGCGCGGCGACGGGCGTGCAGGCGATCCGCGAGGCGCGTGCCAAGGGCAGCCCGATCTACGGCGAGACGCTGCATCAATACATGCTCTACAACAGCGAGGACTACAAACGCCCGAACGGCCAGATTTACCACACCTATCCCTCGCTCAAATCGCCGGCGGACCAGGCGGCGCTGTGGGCTGGCACGCTGGACGGGGCGATCAATTGCGTCGCGACGGACGAGATCTGCTGCACGCTCAAGGTGAAGACCATCGGTAACCGCATCGACGACACCACGGGCGGCAATGCCGGCGTCGAGCCGCGCATGGGCGTGATGTATGACGAGATGGTGACGAAGCGCGGCTACAGCCTGGAGCGCTATGCGGACCTGGTCTCGACCAATGCCGCGAAGATCATGGGCCTCTGGCCGCAGAAGGGCGCGCTCGCCCCCGGCTCCGACGCCGACATCTGCGTGCTCGACCCCGAGGTGCGCGGCACGGTCCGCGCCGAGGAGTTGCACGAAGCCGACTACACCCCTTGGGAAGGCCATGCCATCACCGGCTGGCCCGCCATGACAATCCTGCGCGGCAAGGTGATGGTCGAGGACGGCAAGTTCCACGGCGAGCCGGCGGACGGCAAGTATCTGAAACGCGAGGTGCCGGCGGCGGTGAGGGAGGGGCCCGGGGTTTGAGGGGGCTGCGCCATGCTCATGCGGGATCCACCCCATCCCGGCGGCGTTATCCGGCGGCAATGCCTCGAACCGCTGGGATTGACGGTGACCGAAGCCGCCATGACATCGCCTGACAGGTCATGACACTCCAGGAGGGCTGGTTTCGCCGCTGCCGCCGGTTTCTGTATTATGATGCGCCTTCGAGGGGTCTTTCGGGAGAGAAGCAGAAGATGTCGATGACAGGATTTGCCGCCGTGATTCGGCGGTCGGCGCTGGCGCTGCTGGCGGGAGCGACGGTCATTGCCGGCCAGGCAATTGCCGCCGACGACAAGATCAAGGTGGGGGCGCTGCGCTTCACGTCCCACTCCGCAAGCTTCATCGCCTTCGAGAAAGGCTATTTCAAGGAAGCCGGGCTCGACGTCGAGTTCGTATATTTCCAGGCCGCCGCGCCCATGGCGGTCGCCATTGCCTCCGGCGATATCGACTATGGCGTGACCGCGATTACCGGCGGGCTCATCAACCTCGCGGACAAGGGCGCCATCAAGGTCATCGGCGGCGCGTTGCATGAGGAAGAGGGCATCGATGGGTCCGCGATCCTCGTGTCCGATGCAGCCTTCAAGGATGGCGTGACCTCGCCGGCGAAGCTCGCCGGGCGCAGCTTCGGCATCACCCAGACGGGTTCCTCCTTCCACTACATGGCGTCGCGGATCGCGGAGAAGGAAGGCATCCCGATGTCCGAAATCCAGCTCCGGCCGCTGCAGAAGGTGGGCGCGGTCATCGCTGCGCTCAAATCGGGGCAGGTCGACGCCTGGGCGATCGTGCCGCATATCGCCAAGGCGCTGGCGAAGGGCGGCGCGGTCCACATCGTCGGCTGGGTCAACGACTATGCGCCCGACTACCAGGTGACGACGGTGTTCACGTCGGCGCAGAACGCGGCCGAGAAACGGGACCTGACCGAACGCTTCCTCTCGGCCTTCTCGCGCGGGGCGGCGGATTTCAACGCGGCGCTGGTGGACAAGACTGCTGGCGAGGACGCGGCCGAGGCGACGGTCAGGCTCATCCACAAATATGTCTATACCAGCCGGCCCTATGAAAAGGCCGCGCCGTCGATTCGCAATGGCGCCATGCGGCTTAACGAAGGCGCGAAGCTCAATCTGTCGAGTGTCAAGGCGCAACTCGACTGGTTCAAGGCCGAGGGCCTGGTCAAGGGCGAAATCGGCATCGACAAGCTGGTGGACGGGAGCTACGTCGAAACCTACTGAGGCGCCGGACGGGGGCCGCGGGGCGATGGAACTCCGCCTTGCCGGCCTTTGCCACAGCTATGGCGATGTCGAGGCCCTGCGCGGCATTGACCTCGAAATTCCGGCGGGGCGGCTCGTATGCATCATCGGGCCGTCCGGCTGCGGCAAGTCCACCCTGCTGCGCCTGATCGGCGGGCTGGAGCGCCCGGAGCGGGGCGAGGTTGTCCAGACCGGCGCGCCGCCTCCGGGCTGCCTCAATCCGCTGACATACATCTTCCAGGACTTTGCGCTGTTGCCCTGGCGCACGGTGGAAGGCAATGTGCGGCTGGTGCTGGAGGATCACGGCTTCGGGCGCGCGGAGATGGCCGGGATCGTGGCGGATGTGCTGGCGCGCACGCGCCTCTCGGAATTCCGCGCCGCCTTCCCCCGGCAGCTTTCCGGCGGCATGAAGCAGCGTGTGGCGATCGCCCGTGCGCTCGCCGTGTCGCCGGCCTTCCTGCTGATGGACGAGCCGCTGTCGGCCCTCGACGCCCAGACCCGGGAATTGTTGCTCGAAGACCTGGTAGACCTCTGGTCGCGGGAGCGGTTCTCCGGCGTCTATATCACGCACAATCTCCACGAGGCGGTGCGGCTCGGACATCGGGTCGTGGTGCTTTCGCGGCGGCCCGGCCAGGTGCGCGAAATCCTCGAAATCGACCTGCCGCTCGATGCGCGCGCAGCGCATGCCCGCGAGCTGGAAGCGCACCGGGCCCGGCTGTGGCAGTTGATCCGGGACGAGGCGCAGGCGGCGGAACTGGAGCTCGTCGATGGCTGAGCCCGGAGACGGCGGGCGCCCGGTCGCATTCCGGGGCGGTGGGTTCTCGCCGAAGCCCGTTGGCGCCGTCGGACCGCTCGTGTTCATCGCCGTCATCGCCGTCTGGGAGGCGGGGTGCCGAACAGGCCTGATCCCGCCACTGGTCCTGCCGGCGCCGTCGGAAGCGCTGGCCGCTCTCGCGCATCTCGCGGAAACCGGCCTCCTTTGGAAGCATCTGGGCGCCTCGCTGCAGCGCCTCCTGCTCGGCTGGACGCTCGGCACGCTGCTCGGCATCGCCGTCGGCTTCTCCATCGGCCTGTTCTCGCTTGCCCGCGCGGGCCTGGCGCCGGTCGTCGCCGCCATCTTCCCGATTCCGAAGATTGCGCTGCTGCCGCTCTTCATCATCTGGTTCGGCATCGGCGAGGGTTCGAAGGTGGCGACGATTCTCTTCGGCACCTTCTTCCCCACCGTGGTCGCGAGCTATGGCGGCGTGGACAATGTGGACCGCGGGCTGATCCGTATGGGGCAGTCCTTCGGGCTCTCCTGGCTCTCTATCGTGCGCAAGATCATCCTGCCGGGGGCCCTGCCGGCAATGCTGCCGGGATTCCGCATCTCGGCCGCCATCGCCATCGTGCTGCTCGTGGCAGCCGAGATGATCGGTGCGGAGTTCGGGATTGGCGCCTATATCATGCTTGCGGGCAGCCTCATGGCCATGGATGAACTGCTGGCCGGCGTCGCGATCCTGTCCGTCATGGGCCTTACCGCGAACTGGTCGATTGCGCGGGCCGAACGCTTCCTGCTCCGGTGGCGGGCGTGAGCGGCGGTGGTTGACGAGGGGCCGGGCCGGGCCTATTCGGACGGCCATGCCCGAGATCGCCCGAGACCTGCTGCAAGAGGCCGCCCTGGAGATCATGGCGCGCGCCGCCATAGAAATCCCGCATGACTACCGCGACGGCATTCGCGGCATGCTGGCGCGTGAACAGCACGAGCTCTCGCGCTTCGTTCTGGAAGCGATGCTGGAGAACTGGGAGGCGGCGGAGGCCGACCGCCGCGCCATGTGCGCCGACACCGGCGTGCCGCGCTTCTATGTGAAGGCCGGCAATGAGGCGCGGCCGGAGGGTGGTTTCGTCGCGCTGGAGGAGGCGATCCGCTCGGCGACGGCCGAGGCGACGCAGAGCGTGCCGCTCCGCCCGAACCGCGTGCATCCTCTCTGGCGCACCGACCATGACAACAATGTCGGCATCAACGCGCCCGAGATCGAATACAGCTTCGAGCCGGACGCCGACTGGATCGAGCTCACCACCGTCCACAAGGGCGGACTGTTCGGCACGGATTACCGCATGCTGTTCCCGGCGGACGGCATGGACGGCATCAAGCGCTTCTTCCTGGACACGCTGGTGCAGTTCGGGCGGCGCGGCCTCGCTTGCCAGCCGGCGATTGTCGGCATCGGTCTCGGCGGCTCCAAGGACACATCGATGACGCTCGGCAAGCAGGCGGCGTGCCTGCGGCCCGTGGGCGAGCCCAATCCCGACCCGGGGATCGCCAAGCTGGAGGCGGAGCTCAAGGATCTCGGCAACAATATCGGCATGGGGCCGATGGGCTTCGTCGGCTCCTCGATGGTGATCGATTGCCATGTCGAGGTCGGCTACACGCATACCGGCGGCATGCCGATGAGCGTGCATTGCTTCTGCCTCTCCTCGCGCCGGGCAACGGCGCGGGTCCATGCCGGCGGCGAGGTCGAATATCGCAGCGACCCGCGCTGGTTCACGCCCTATATGCGCCGGGAGACGGTCGGGTGGCAGCAGCCCCTCGCACGCACCGCCTGAGCACGCCGGTCTCGCCGGAGGCGCTGAAAGAGCTCGCCATCGGCGACATCGTCTATCTGGACGGCGTGATCTATACGGGCCGGGAAGGGCTCTACCGCCGGGTGGTGGACGAGGGCATGGCGCCGCCGGTCGATCTGAAGGCGCTCAGCAATGTCAATTTCCACTGCTCGCCTGCAGCCAGCGTGCGCGAGGACGGCAGCCTGAATCTCGGCGCGGTCACGGCCACGGCCAGCTTCCGCTTCTCGCGCTTCATGGAGCGCTTCTTCGCGCTATCGGGCGCGAAGGTGATCGTCGGCAAGGGCGGCATGTCGGAGGCCGACTACCGCGACCTCTTCGTGCCGAACGGGGCGGTCTATCTCACCACGGTCGGCTACGGCACGGGTGCGCTGCTCGGGCGCGGCGTCACCCGGGTGCAGGCGGCGCACTGGCTGGAGGACCTCGGCATCGCCCAGGCGGTCTGGGTGCTGGAGGTCAGCCGCTTCGGCCCGCTGCTGGTGGAGAGCGACCTCGCCGGCAACAGCCTCTTCGAGCGCGAGAACCGCGCCACGGCCGCAGCCGTCGAGCGCGCCTATGCCGGCCTCAAGCCCCCCTCCCTCTCCCGCTACGGCGAAACCGTCTCGCGCGGCGACGAGGTGCTTTAGCCCGCTGTTGCGGCCGTCGGCTTGCGGACGAAGAGGAGCAGGGGGACGCAGATGAAAGCCGTGGCGGCGAAAAAGTAGAACGCGTTGACATAGCCGATCATCTGCGCCTGGCGGCCGATCTCGCGCACCAGCGCCGCCATGCCGGCCCCGCCCTCCAGGCTCCACGGCCCCTCCGACACAACGCGGCCGAGCGCGTCGTTATAGGGCGTCGCAAAGCTCGAAAGCTCCGAATAGCTCATCTTCGCGGTGTGGATCACCAGCGCCACCGACAGCGAAATGTGGATCGACGAACCGATATTGCGCATGAGGTGAAAGAGCGCCGTGCCTTCCGTCATGTCCCGGGGCGCGAGCGTCCAGAAGGTGGCGATGGAGAGCGGCACCCAGATCAACCCGACGCCGAAGCCCTGGAGCATGGAGGTCCAGGCGACGCCAAACGTGGTGAGGTTGATGTCGAACTGCGCCATGGCGAGCCCGGAGACGCCCTGGGTGAGGAAGCCCGCGAGCAGCAGGAGGCGCGGGTCGATGCGCTGGCCGTAGAACATGATGAACAGGAAGCCGCAGAGCGTGCCGAGGCCGCGCACCGCCAGCAGGTAGCCGATAATGCCGTCCGGATAGCCGCGCAGGCCCTGCAACAGCGACGGGAACAGCACCATGGGCGTGAAATTGAGCAGGCCGAACACGAAGGTCAGCGCCAGCCCGATGACGAAATTGCGGTTGGTGAGGATGCGCGGCTGCAGGAAGGGGCGCTCGGCGGTGAAGATGTGGGCGACGAACACATAGAAGGCGAGGCAGGCGACGAACGCCTCCAGGATGATCTCATTGTGGTTGAACCAGCCAAGCCGCTCGCCCCGGTCGAGCATGAGTTGCAGGGAGGCGATGGCGAGCGAGAGCGCGATGAAGCCGGTCCAGTCGAGCGTTGTCGGATGGCGCTGCGCCCGGCGGCGCACAAAGGCCGCGGCGCACAGGAACGCGACCATGCCGACCGGCACCAGCAGGAAGAAGATCCAGCGCCAATTGTAGAGCTCGGTGACATAGCCGCCGAGCGTCGGTGCGATGATCGGCCCGATGGTGACGCCGATACCCCAGACGGCAAGCGCCGTGCCATGGCGCTCGCGCGGGAAGATCGTCATCACGATGGCCTGGCTCACCGGCACCAGCGGCGCGCCGGCGAGGCCCTGCAGGATGCGGAAGAACACCAGCTGCTCCAGGCTTTCGGCGAGACCGCAGCCGGCGGAAACAACGGTGAAAATCGCAATGCCCCACACCATGACATTGCGCCGCCCGACTTTCTCCGCGAGCCAGCCGGTGGCCGGCGTCATGACGGCGGTAGCAATGATGTTGAAGGTGACGACCCAGGCGATCTCGTCCTGCGTCGCGCCGAAGGTCCCCTGCATCTTCGGCAGCGCCACATTGGCGATCGTCACCGTCATCGCGTAGAGCGTGGTGGCGAGCGTGACCGTCACCAGCGTCAGCCAGCGCTGCAGCTCGGTGTATTCGGGCTGCGCAGCGGCGGGCGCGGCAGGGGCGGTGGTGTCGGACATGGGCGCGGGCGGCTTATACGACTTGCGCCCGGCGCGCGCTATGCTGGGCGGCGAAGGGAGTCAGGCTGTGCCGACCTCTATCAGCAACCGGCAATGGTCGCTCGGCCCCCATTCCTCGACACCGTTGAGCGCGCACACCTTAATCTGTTCGTGGAAGCCGCGTGAGGCGAAGGCGTAGTCGAGTTGATAATTGGCCTCCGCCGGAGATTGTTTAAGAGTGTGATATGTTGGAACATTCTGTGTGTCGCTAGGGACACCCGGTTGCGGTGATAGCGACGGGCGGCCGTTCGGAAGCTGTGGACCTAGAAACTCCAATCCCAGCGCCTCGAAGCGGTTCCAGACCGTGCGTTCGCGTCTGAAAAGCGGCGTAATTTCCGTTGTAGTGTAGCACAAATTCAGGTCGCCAGCTGTGAGGATGCGGTGTCGGGACGGATCTGTATAGTCGATGAAGGTCGACAGATCAGAAAGGATCCGATGAGCCGATAGGTCGGCGTAAATGCCCGGCCGTTTTTTCCCGATGGACGGATGAGCTCCTGTCCACCGCGCATACATCGAGGCCGCGATAAACGTCTCTTTCGGCCTGCCGGCCGGTTGCACTCTAGCGCAGGCTAAGGTCCCGATGCCGCTTGCGCCGATTTCCCGCTCGCCGATTTCGCTCCATGGTGGCACCTGCCGAAACCACTCGACCTCAACCCGGTCCGACAGCTGCACGACCAAGGGCCAGCGGTCGAAAAAGGACCTGTCCCAGTGGATATCGTTCTCGAAGTAAAACAGACCCCGCAATTCATCTGGGGGGCACCCGGGCTCCTGTAGCAGCGCGACATCTGCCTCGCCCCGCTCCGCCATTTTCGCTAGGCAGTGCCATGGCTTGATCCTCTTGGCGATATTCCAGCTTACGACTCGGATCACGCCGCACCCCTCATTTCACGCCGGCGGCTTATACGACTTGCGGCTGGCGCGCGCTATGCTGGCGGGAGGGAGGAGCCTGCATGACCCCGGATTATGAGATCTACGGCCTGCGCTACGGGCGGGAGGACTTCCGCCCGGAAAGCGAAATGTATCTGGACGGCCACCCGGCGGTGCAAGCGCCGGGGCTCGACTTCTATTTCTGGGTCATACGCGGCGGCGGGCGCATCTGGGTGGTCGATTGCGGCTATGCGGTGCGCGTCGGCGACCGGCTCGGCCACGACACGCTCTATGACCCGGCGGACGGCCTTCGCCGGCTCGGCATCGACCCGGCGACCGTCTCCGATGTCGTCGTCACCCATTGCCATTACGACCATGTCGGCAATCTGGACGCCTTCCCGCAGGCAGTGTTCCATATCCAGGACCAGGAGATGCTGACCGTCACCGGGCGGGACGTGACCCATCCGGCGCTCAAGATGTATGGCAAGCGCAATACGCTCGCCCTGGTCGGGCTGAACTATGACGGGCGCCTGCGGTTCCATGACGGCGACGGCGAGCTTGCGCCCGGCCTCTCGCAGATCCTGATCGGCGGCCATTCGCGCGGCCAGATCGCGCTGGAGGTGGCGACGCGGCGCGGGCCGGTGATTGTGGCTTCCGATGCCGTGCATCTCTATGACGAGATGGAACGGGTGCGGCCCTTCCGCGTCTTCTACGACCTGAAGGAAATGCTGGAAGGCTACCGGACGCTGGGCGCGCGCATGCTCTCCCGCGACCACCTGATCCCCGGCCACGACCCGGAGCTCGTGCGGCGCTTCCCCGCAGCCGGGCCCGAGTTCGAGGGCGAGATCGTGCGCTTCGACCTGGAGCCGGCTCCGGCATGATCTTCGAGCGCCGCGAGAGCTGGGAGGCGGTCCGGGCCGCATTCCGCTGGCGGGTGCCGGCCCGCTACAACATCGCCGAGCATGCCTGCGAGCGGCATGTGGCGAGCGACCGTCCGGCGATGATCTGCCCGGACCCGGCGGGCGGCGAACCGCGCCTCTGGTCGTTCCGGGAGCTCTCGCGGCTCTCCAACCAGCTCGCCAATGCGCTTGCCGCCACGGGCGTCGGGCGGGGTGACCGGGTGGCGGTGCTGCTCGGGCAGTGCGTTGAGACCGGGCTGGCCCATCTGGCCGCCTACAAGCTGGGCGCCGTCGCGCTGCCGCTCTTCACCCTGTTCGGCGAGGAGGCGCTGGCCTACAGGCTCGGCCATTCCGGCGCAAAGGCGCTCATCACCGATGCGGAAGGCCGGGAGAAGGTCGCGGCGCTCGACCTGCCGGAGCTGACAACCGTGATCGCGGAGGATTTCTGGGAGGTTATCGAACGGGCCTCCGACCGCTTCGAGACGGTCGATACAGGCCCCGACGACCCGGCGCTGCTGATCTACACCTCCGGCACGACCGGCCCGCCCAAAGGGGCGCTGCATGGCCACAGGGTCCTGCCGGGACACCTGCCGGGCGTGGCGCTCCCTCAGGAGTTCTTCCCGCAGCCGGGGGACCTGTTCTGGACACCGGCGGACTGGGCTTGGGCCGGCGGGCTGCTGGATGTGCTGCTGCCGGCCTGGGCGGCGGGCGTGCCGGTGCTGGCTTCGCGCGCGGGCAAGTTCGACCCGGAGGAGGCGTTTGCGCTCATGGCGCGCCATGGCGTGCGCAACGCCTTCCTGCCGCCAACGGCGCTCAAGATGATGCGCCAGGCCCCGGAGGCCGCGCAGCGCGCGTCCGGCCTCGCCATGCGCAGCATCGGCAGCGGCGGCGAAAGCCTGGGCGAGGAGCTGCTCGGCTGGGGGCGCGATGTGTTCGGCCTCACGATCAACGAATTCTACGGCCAGACGGAATGCAATCTGGTGATCGGCAATTGCGCGAGCCTGTTTCCCGTCCGGCCCGGCTGGCTCGGGCGCGCCATACCGGGCCACGAGGTCGCGGTGCTGGATGGCGCCGGCGCCCCGCTGCCGCCCGGCGAATCGGGCGAGATCGCCGTCCGCCGCCCGGATCCGGTGATGTTCCTCGGCTATTGGCGCGACGAGGAAGCGACGGCCGCCAAGTTCAATGGCGAGTGGTTGCTGACCGGCGATCTCGGCGTGCAGGATGAGGACGGCGCCTTCCGCTTCGTCGGGCGGGAGGACGATGTCATCTCCTCAGCCGGCTACCGCATCGGCCCCGGTGAGATCGAGGAATGCCTGATGGGCCATCCGGCAGTCGCCATGGCGGCGGCCATCGGCGCGCCGGACCCTGTGCGCGGCGAGATCGTGAAGGCGTTCGTGGTGCTGCGCGCGGGCGAAGCGCCGGCGCAGGCACTGGAAGCCGCACTCCGCGCCCATGTCCGCGAACGCCTTTCCGCGCATGAATATCCGCGCGCGGTCGAATTCGTGCGCGAGCTGCCCATGACCGCCACCGGCAAGATCCGCCGCCGCGATTTGCGCCAGCGGGAGCGCGAGAAGGCCGGCCTCACGTGAGCCCCGCCGGGGTCATCGCCACGGTCTGCGTCGCCCAGTTCATCGGGCAGATGGGCGCCTTCACCTTTTCGGCCCTGCTGCCCACCTTCATGCGCGAATGGGCGCTGACCCATACCCAGGCCGGCTGGCTCTCGGGCGTTATATTCGGCGTCTATGCCCTGTCGGTGCTGGTGCTGGTGACTGCGACCGACCGCTTCCAGGCGCGGAAAATCTATCTGATTGGCATCTTCGCGATCATGGTCAGCCATCTCGGCATGGCCTATGTCGCCCATGACTTCACGACCGGCATGTTCTTCCGCGCCCTTGCCGGCTTCGGCTGGGCGGGCACCTATATGGTCGGCCTGAAGGCGCTGAGCGACGAACTTGAGGGGCGGGCGCGTTCGCGCGGCGTGTCGATGCACGCCGCCGCGATCGGCATTTCCGGCTCGCTGTCGATCTTCGTCGCGGGTGAACTCGATTTGCGGTTCGGCTGGGAGACGGCTTTCCTCGTCAATGCCTGCGGCGCGGCCGGGGCCCTGCTGATCGCGTTGCTGCTGTTCCCCCGCCGCCAGCCGACGCCCTCCGGCAGCAACCCGCTGGCGGATTTGCGGCGCGTGCTGCGCAACCGCTCGGCCATGGCCTATATCGCCGGTTACGGCGTGCATACCTGGGAGATGTTCACGGTCCGCTCCTGGGCGGTGGCCTTCCTGACATTCGCGGCGATGCGTTCCGGCGTCGGGCCGGAAATCTGGCTCGTGCCCACCGTGGTCGCCACGGCGATGGAACTGCTCGGCACCGGGTGCAGCCTGATCGGCAACGAGCTCGCAATCCGTATCGGCCGGCAGCGCTGGGTGTTGCTTGCGATGAGCGTGTGCATGGCGCTTGCCTGCGCCACCGGCTTCGTCTCTTGGTGGGGCTACTGGGCGGCGGCGGCCCTCTGCCTGCTCTACAATATGGCGATCTACGCCGATTCCGCGGCGCTTACCGCCGGCACGGTCGGCGCGGCGGAGCCGGAGCGGCGCGGCGCAACGCTCGCCCTTCACGCCATGACCGGCTATGGGTGCGGCTTCGTCGGGCCGCTGGCGATGGGCGTCATCCTGGATGTCATGGGCGGCGAGAGCGTGCTGGCCTGGGGCGTCGGTTTCGCGCATATCGCGCTGGTAATGGCGCTCGGCCCGCTGGTGCTGCTCTTTCTTAAGCCGGCGGACCTTGCCGGCGACCGGGCGATCCGTTCCGGACCCGGGAGGACATAACGGCTATGCACGAGGATGAGGCGCTTGCTGCGAACGAGGCGTTCTACCGCGCCTTCGATGATGGTGATCGGGAGGCGATGCGCCGCCTCTGGGCCGAGCGCGCGCCGGTGGTCTGCGTCCATCCCGGCGGGGCGGCGATCATCGGGCGCGAGGCCGTGCTGGCGAGCTGGGACGCGATCCTGGGCGCGCCGACGCGGCCCGCCATCGTCTGCCTGTCGCCGAACGCCCTGTGCTATGAGGGATTCGCTCTGGTAAGCTGCGTGGAACGGCTGGCCGGCGGCGTTCTCGTGGCGACCAACGGGTTCGTGCTGGAAGGCGGCGCCTGGCGGATGACGCTTCACCACGCCGGCCCGGCGCCCGGAGGCCGCTGAGACGGCCGCTACGTTTCCGCGTCGAGGAGAACGCGCACCATGCCGACTGTCCATGTCAACGGCACCGAAATCTTCTATTCCCTCCAGGGGCCGCAAACCCGCCCGGTCGTGACGCTGTCGCATTCGCTGATGGCGAACCACCGCATGTGGGACGCGCAGATGCCGGCGCTCCGGGACTATTGCGTGCTGCGCTACGACACGCGCGGCCACGGCGCCTCGGCGGCGCCTGAGGGGCCCTACACGCTGGAGATGTTGGCCGATGACGCCATCGCGCTGCTGGCCGAGCTCGGCATCGAGAAGACGGTGTTTTGCGGGCTCTCCATGGGCGGCATGACGGCGCAGACGCTTGCGCTCAAGCGTCCGGACCTGTTGCGCGGGCTGATCCTTTGCGACACTTCCAGCCGCTACGATGCCGAAGCGCGCGCGCAATGGCAGGAGCGCATTGCGGCGGCGGCGGAGAATGGCATCGAATCGCTTGTCGAAGGCACCATCGACCGCTGGTTCTCGCCGGAATTCTGCGAGCATCACACCCAGGAGGTGGATGCGGTGCGCGCCATGATCCGCGCGACCCCGCTTGCCGGCTACAAGGGCTGCGCGGCGGCCATCTCGCAGCTCGACCTGACCGACCGGCTGCATGAAATCCATGTGCCGACGCTCGCCATTGTCGGTGAGGACGACCCCGGCACGCCGGTTTCCGCGCATGAGGTGATTGCGGATAGGATCCCGTCGGCGGACCTGCTGGTGCTGCCGCACGCGCGCCATCTCTCGAATATCGAGGACTCCATCGGCTTCAATACCGCGCTTCGCGCCTTCCTGATGGAGCATTCCGACACCTGCAGCAAGGCGGGGTAGATCTACGGGTTCTGACACCGGCGGGCCGGTCTGCGACTCATGAAGAATACGGAAGAGGCTTACAGGTTCTTATCCGTGGCCATTGTCGGAATTTTCACGATTGCGGGTATGCGGAAGGCTGTGGCGGCGCGCATCGTTTCCTTCTCCGCTGCAAGGGAGGCGGCATGACGACGAGGCTCACGATTGCGAATGCCCGCATCGTGACGCGGGATGAGGTGGTTCCGGGCGCGGTCGAGATGGCCGACGGGCGGTTTGCGGAGATCAGCAGCGGCCCGGTGCGCTCCGGCGCGGCGCTTGATTTCGAGGGCGACTATCTGCTGCCTGGCCTCGTTGAGCTCCATACCGACAATCTGGAACGTCATTTCGCGCCGCGTCCCGGCGTCGAGTGGCCAGCGAAAGCCGCCATGCTGGCCCATGACAGCCAGCTTGCCGCTGCCGGCATCACAACCGCGTTTGACGCCGTCCGCATAGGCGGCGGCGACAAGGCTCGTCCGAAGCACCTGGCGGGCATGGCGGATGCGGTGAAGGCGGCGGCGCACCGGCATGTGCTGCGCGCGGAGCATTTTCTGCATTTGCGCTGCGAGGTCTCCAGCCCGGACCTGATGGAGCAATTTGCGCCTTTCATGGATGAGTCTCTGGTCCGCCTGGTTTCCTTGATGGACCACACGCCGGGCCAACGGCAATTCGTCGATCTCGACAAGCACCGGAAGTACTATCGGGGCCGCTACGGCCTGAGCGACGACGAGATGGACGACTATGTGGAGGCGAAGCGCCGCTTGCAGCGGGAATATAGCGGACGGCACCGGTCCATGGTCGTCAGGGCGGTGCAAGGCCGGGGCATGACGCTGGCAAGCCATGACGATGCGACCGCCGACCATATCGACGAAGCGGTCCGCGACGGCGTCTCCATTGCCGAGTTTCCTACCAGCCTGGAAGCCGCCGAGGCGGCGCGGCGCCAGGGGCTCACCGTCCTGATGGGCGCGCCGAACCTCGTGCTCGATGGCTCCCATTCGGGCAATGTCTCGGCGCGGGACCTCGCCGGCTCCGGCCTTCTGGATGTCCTGTCTTCCGACTATGTGCCGTCGAGTACACTCCAGGGAGTCTTCATGCTGCGGGACCGGGTGCCGGGCATGACGCTGCCCCGCGCCGCAGCGCTAGCCAGCGCGAATCCGGCGCAGGCGGTCGGGCTTGAGGACCGGGGCGAAGTCGCGGCCGGAAAGCGGGCGGACTTCATCCGCGTCAGGGAGGTGGACGGCGTCGCAGTCCTGCGCGGCGCCTGGCGTGAAGGACGCCGGATCGCCTGAATGACTGCGATGCCGGCCGGCGCTGTCTATTCGGCGGCTTCGGCGGAGAGCGGCGCCTCGACGATGCGAGTCTCGAAATTCGCCGGGGCGACGATTTCAAGAACCTCGAAATCCTTCGAGCAGGCGATCTCGCGGTGCGGGATGCCGGGGCGCTGGTTGATGCAGTCGCCCTTCTCGATGCGCCGCACGCCCTCTCCGGCATATTCGAACTCGGCCCAGCCATTCAGCACCATGACGAACTGGAAGCTGCAGTCATGGACATGCCAGTGCTGCACTTCGTCCTTCATTTCCTTGCCATTCGCCTTGACGATATGCGCGATGTAATCGCCCTTCGTCGCCGCATTGATGCCCAGGTCCCGGTACTCGAATATCTCGCGCAGGCCGTCCGTCCAGACGGCGTCGGACGCCTTGTTGATCGAAAAGTCCCAACTGTCGGTCATTGTGCCGTCCTCCGTTCCATGCTGCGCCAATCCTACAACCGGTGCCGTCAAGCGTAAATCGGGTCGGCCTTTCGTGGTAATGAAGCATTTGCGGAGACCGTCCTTGCCGTGCGCCGTCGCGGCTGAAACTCAAGGGAGACCGCCGATGACCGCAGCACGAACCGACCTCCCGCAATGGCGCGAGCCCGGGGCGCTCATCGAGACCGGCGAACTGGAGGCGATCCTCGGCACACCGGAACTGCGCATCGTGGACTGCACGACCTGGCTGAAGCCGGCGGAGCCCGGCGACAACGCGCCCTACCGCGTTGTGCCCGGCCGGGCCGATTATGATGAGGCGCACATCCCCGGCGCCGTTTTCCTCGACATCCAGGGGGAGATTTCCGACCCGGAGACGCGGCTGCGCTTCATGGCGCCCGCAGCGGAACGGTTTGCAGACGCGATGGGCCGGCTCGGTATCGGCGACGGGTCCCGCGTCGTGCTCTATTCGGCCGGCAGCATCATGTGGGCGACACGCGTCTGGTGGATGCTGCGCGCCTTCGGGTTCCGGGGCGCGGCAGTGCTCGACGGGGGCTGGGAGAAGTGGAAGGCGGAGGGGCGCCCGGTGTCGTCCGGGCCGGTGCAATACCCGCCGGCGCGCTTCACCGCCAGGCTCGCGCCCGGCCGGTTCGTGGACAGGGGCCATGTGCTCTCGCGGCTTGAAGATGATGGCGCCGTCATGGTGAATGCGCTCGCGCCCGCTTTCCATCTGGGCGACGGGCCGAGCCGCTACGGCAGGCCCGGACGGATCCCCGGCAGCGTCAATGTGCCGGCGGCCCGTCTGCTCGACCCGTCCAGCGGCACGTTTGTGCCCCTGGACGAGGCGCGGCGGCTGCATGAGGAGGCCGGCATCGGCCGGGACCGCCATGTCGTCGCCTATTGCGGCGGCGGCATATCCGCGACCGTCGGCCTGTTCCTCCTCCACCAGCTCGGTTATGACGATCTCACCCTCTATGACGGATCGATGGGAGACTGGGCCCCGGACCCCGCGCTCCCGATAGAAACCGGCCCGCAACAGACCCCGCAAAGTGGGAGCCGTCCATGACCCTCCGGTTCCGCAGGCTTCACCCGCTTTTCGCTGCCGAGGCGAGCCCGGTCGATCTCCGGCGCGCGCATGACGAGGAAACCCTCGAACGCATCCGCACGGCCATGGACGAACATGCCGTGCTCGTTTTTCGCGACCAGGCGTTCTCGAACGAGGAGCAGCTCGATTTCGCCACCCGGCTCGACGGGGAGCTCCACCGCAAGACCGGCTTCAGCGTCCTGCAGAAGAACCGCTTCGGCGACGAGGCGCTCTCCGATGTCTCGAATGTCGAAGCGGACGGGCGGGTCGTGGAAGCGAACAGCCGCCGGCGCCTCTACGCGCTCGGCAACCGCCTCTGGCATACCGACGCCTCCTTCCAGGACCCGCGCGGGCGCTATTCCATGCTCGCCGCCCTCGTGGTGCCGCCGGTGCCGGCCGATACCGAGTTCGCGGACATGCGCGCCGCATATGACTCTCTGCCGGAGGAGACGAAGGCGGAGCTGGAAGGCCTCCGCGTGCATCACTCCATCGCGCATTCGCGTATGACGCTCGGCTTCGAGTTTTCCGAAGAGGAGCGCGAGCGGCTCAAGGGCGCGATCCACCCGCTCGTGCTGACCAATCCGCGGACCGGGCGGCGTGCGCTCTATCTGGCGTCGCATGCTTCGCGGATCCTCGACCGGCCGGTGCCGGAAGGCCGGCTGATCCTGCGCGAGCTGACCGAACATGCGACCCGGCCCGCGCTTGTGTACCGCCATTGCTGGCGGGACGGCGATTTCGTCATCTGGGACAACCGCGCCACCATGCACCGCGCGCGGCCGTTCGATGACACGGTCCATCGCCGGGAGATGCGCCGCGTCACCACGCTCGACACCGGCGATCCGGCGCGGATCGCGCAGCCTGCCTGATGAGGCCGCTGGAAGACATTCGCGTGCTTTCGGTCACCGTGTTCCTGGCCGGCCCCTTCCTCAGCATGACGCTGGCCCGCTTCGGCGCAGAGGTCATCAAGGTGGAGTTGCCGGGCGCGGGCGATCCGATCCGCAGCGCCGGCCCTTTCCACGGGCCGAAGGGGATCGATATCGAGCGCCGGACGGAGGACGACCTCTCGGTCCGGTTCCTGAAGCGCTCGGAAGGCGTGAAGAGCGTCACGCTCAACCTCAAAGATCCCGAGGGGCGCCGGATGTTCCTCGACATGGCGAAACAGTCCGACGTGGTGATCGAGAACCTCTCACCCGGCTCCATGACGCGTATGGGCCTCGGCTATGAGGACGTCGCGGCCGTCAATCCGGGCATTGTCTACTGCTCCATTGCCGGCTACGGCCAGACCGGTCCCTACAAGGACCTTCCCGCGCATGACCACCAGATCCAGGCCATGTCCGGCATCATGGACATGAACGGCCCGGCGGATGGACCGCCGACGCGGATCGGCGTCTTCGTCGGCGATCTGGTGACGCCGCTCTACGCCGCCTATTCGATCCTGGGTGCGCTTCGGCACAGGGAGAAGACCGGCGCGGGGCAGTATCTCGATGCCTCGATGATCGACACGCTCGCCACGCTCATGTTCATGGAGCCGATGGAATATGTCCTGAAGGAGGGTCAGCCGGTCCGCGCCGGCAATGACAGTCGGAACGACCCGACCGGCCTCTACCGCCTCGCTGATGGCGATGTCATCATCACGGTGGGCCTGTCGCTGCGCCTGGAAGCGCTGTTCGGCGCGCTCGGCGCCCCCGGTCTGTTGGAGGAGGCGCGGTTCGCCACCCCGAAGGCGCGGCAGGCGAATGTCGCCGCGCTCAGGGCGGAAATTCAGGCCCGCCTCGGCGCCTATAGCTGCGAGGAGGGCATTGCCCTGCTGCAGAGGGCAGGTGTGCCGGCGGCGCGGGTCCGCGGGATTTCGGAGGCGATGGAAGACGGGCATTTTCGCGCGCGCGGCACGCTCAGGCCCCTGTACCGGCTGGGCTCGGATGAGCCGGTGGAGGACGGGGTCATCTCCGGGTTCCCGGTCAAATTCTCGGGCGGCGAACTGCCGGCGCTGGAAGGCGGCGCCCCGCTCGGCCACCATAACCGGGAGGTGTTCGAGCGGCTTCTCGGCCTCGACGCGGAGGCCGTGGCCGCGCTGGCGGCGCGCGGGGTTGTGTAGCGCGCAAGGCGCGGTCCTGGTCCGCCGGGGGCGGCGTTCAAAGGGAAGCAGCCGGCGGGTTGGGGGCCCCGCCGGCTGCGCTGCCGGTGTGGTGGAGGAAGCCACCGCCGGCAGGGAATGTCGAGGATGTCAGCCTCAGGCCAGGCGCCGTCGGCACTTCACTTCGACACTCCGTTTCCGTCCCGCCTCGCCGCCTGCCGTCAATCGCCGAACCCCATCTCCCGTCCTTGCGGGGTCTGTGTCCGGCGTGGAAGGGCTCCGAAGTGGACATCCACAGTGTTGCAGAACCACAAACCAAAAAACCAATACCGATTTCTTCTATTCCATATAATATTTTCAAATAAAGGCGTGGGGTTTTCAGCGTCATCGGGCGCTCCGAACGGCGCGCGAACGCATTCGCCGGCAGGGCGGCGCGGTGTAGAATGGTGCCGTCATGCAGATGAACAGCGCCCCGACCGAGCTTCGCGACCTTCCCGGCCCGAAGGGGTTGCCGCTCATCGGCGTGCTGCACCAGGTGCGTTTCGACCGGCTGCATCTCAGGCTTGAGGAATGGGCGGACCGCTACGGTCCGCTCTTCCGGATCCGCATGGGGCCGCATCCTATCGTTGTGGTCTCGGACGGCGCCGCCATCCAGCGCATACTCGTGCAGCGCCCGCAGGGTTTCCGGCGCACGCGGCGGCTCGAATCGGTGGCGGCGGAAATGCGGCTCAAAGGCGTGTTCGCCGCCGAGGGAGAGGACTGGCGCCGCCAGCGCCGGATCGTCACCGCGGCGCTCAACCGCCAGAAACTCGCGGGCTTCTTCCCGAAGCTGGCCCTGACGGTCGCCCGCCTGCAGCGGCGCTGGGAGGGGGCGGCGGATCGCGGCGAACCGGTGGATCTCTGCGGGGACCTCATGCGCTTCACCGTCGATGTCACCATGCAGCTCGCCTTCGGCGTCGACGCCAACACGCTGGAGACGCCGGGGCCGGTGATCCAGCGCCATCTCGACAAGGTCTTCCCCGTGCTGCACCGGCGCACCAATGCGCCCTTCGCCTGGTGGCGCCTTTTCCGATTGCCGTCCGACCGGGCGCTGGACCGGGCGCTCGAAGCCATCGAGCGCGAGGTGGGCGAGATGGTGCGCGCGGCAAGAGCCCGCCTGGCGGCGGATCCGGACCGTGAGCCCGCCAACTTCCTGGAGGCCATACTGGCGGCGGTGGCCGACGAGGACTCGGGCTTCTCCGACGCGGAGATCTTCGCCAATGCCGGCACCCTGCTGCTGGCCGGCGAGGACACGACCGCGAACAGCATCGCCTGGACGATGCATTATTTCACGCTCTATCCGGAAATGTTCGAGCGCGTTCGCGGCGAGGCGGATGCGCTGCTTGCCCCGGCGCCGGCGCTGGAGGACCCAGAGCAGGCGAATTGTCTGCCTTTCCTCGACGCTTTCTGCAACGAGGTGATGCGGATCAGGCCCGTGGCCCCGCTCCATGTTGTCGAGCCGGTGACGGACACCGAATTGCTGGGCTGCGCGGTCCCGAGGGGCACGCCGATCTTCATGCTGCTCCGCCATGCGGCGACGCGCGAGGCGCATTTCGCCGGCGGCGACCGCTTCGACCCGGAGCGCTGGCTTCCCGAATCCCGCCCCGACCCCCATGACCGCCGCGTCTTCCTGCCCTTCGGCGGCGGCCCGCGCCTCTGCCCCGGCCGCGCGCTGGCGCTGCTCGAGATCCGCGCGGCGCTGGCCATGCTCTGCCGCAATTTCGACCTGGAGCCGGCCATGCCCGCGGGCAAGGTCCGCGAACATCTGGCGTTCACCATGCTGCCGGCCGGGCTGAAGGTGCGGCTGAAACGGCGGGTGGGGGGCTGAAGGGCGACCGCCGCGGACACGGCGTTCCCGGCATGTTTCGCTTGCTGCCGGCGCCGGGACCCTGTTTTGCGCGCGTTTCGCCCGCGCGCGGGCGCATGGCAGCGCCGGCGCGGTTCGCGCACCTGATTGCGCCTGCGCGCGCGAGGCGGATTGAGGACATACCTCTCCCTCCTGTTTCTACGGATTCTTTTTTCGCGCCGGCGCGAAAAGAGGAGGCAATCCGGCCCCATGGATGCCGGCTCCCTCCTCTCTGCTCATCCTATCACGGATTTCCAGGAGTCAAGTTTTTATAGGAATAAATACTCGGACAACATGACAGATGCCTTCGCGCGCGCCCAACTGTCGTCCCGGACTTGATCCGGGACCCAGAAATGCCGGGACCCCTCGGCAGGGACCGCGCCCGGCTGGGCCCCGGATCTCCGCTCCGCTCCGTCCGGGGTGACAAGGGGGTGCGCCGTCCGGGGTGACGGAAGAGGGGCTGCGCCCCGTCCACGGCGACAAGGGAGGGGCCGCGCCTCGGCTCGCGGCGACAGGGGAGAGCATCCCGGGCCGGGATGGCCCTCTTACTTTCCGGCATGTCTCCCGGTCCTTCGCCGCTCCGGACGCGAAAGGGCGGCCCCCGAAAGAGGACCGCCCTTGCTCTGTCTTCACTTTACCACGGCCTTGCCCCTGTCAACTCCGCAATGCGGGCGCAGGACAGGGCGAAGCGGCCCCTACAGTTCGCCCTCGGCCTTGAGCATGTCCAGCGAGCGGGCGAAGGCTTCGACGGTGGCGTCGATCTCGGCTTCGCCGTGGGTGGCGGAGATGGTGCCGCCAGGCCAGCCGGTCAGGTCCACGCCGTTCACATTCATCGCGAGCCGCAGCTTGTGCGCCGCGCCGGGCGCATTGCCCCTGAGCTCCTCATAGCCGCAGGCGAACGGGTCGAACGAATCCGGCGAGACGTCCTCGCGGCCCGCAGGATTGGTGAAGATGTGAAAGACCGAAAAGGTGCCATAAGCTGCCCAGGGAACGCCTGCGGCGCGAATGGCGTCGTTCAGGCCGGCGCGTATCCTGTCGCCCATGGCATTGGCGCGCGCGCAGGCCCCGGTCGCCTCCAGCTTGGTCAGCGCGGCCAGGCCCGCAGCCGCGGCCACGGGATTGGCGTTGTAGGTGCCCTGGTGGCCGACCTTCTCGATGCCCTTCTGGCGCGTGATGTCGAAATCGAGCCGCTCGAAGAAATCCGCCCGCCCGGCAACCGCCCCGCCCGGCACGCCGCCCGAGACGATCTTGGCAAACGCGGTCAGGTCCGGGCGGATGCCGTAATGGCCCTGCGCGCCGCCCGGCGAGACGCGGAAGCCGGTCACCACCTCGTCGAAGATGAGCGCCGTGCCGTTCTCGGCCGTCGCCTCGCGCAGCCCTTCGAGGAAGGCCGGCGAGGTCGGCACCATGCCGGTGGAGGAGCCCGTCGGCTCCAGGATGGCGGCGGCGATGTCGCCCGCCGCCAGCGCGGCCCGTGCGGCCTCCAGGTCCTCGGGATCGACCAGCACGGTGCTCTCGGCGATGCCGGGCACGAGCCCGACGGCCGAGGAGCCGTCGAAATGCGAGTTCTGGCCGGACGCCATATGGTCGTGCCAGCCGTGGAAATGGGTGCGCACGCGCAGGATCTTCGTGCGCCCGGTCGCGGTTCGCGCCAGGCGCAGCGCCAGCAGCGTTGCCTCCGTGCCGGAGGAGGTGAAGCGCACCTTCTCCGCCGAGGGCACCATCGACTGGATCTTCTGCGCCCAGCGCAACTCACCCGCATGGCTCGCACCGAAATGCGTGCCGCAGGCAAGCGCCCCGGAGACCGCCGCGCCCACATCCGGATCGTTATGGCCGAGCAGCAGCGCGCCGTGGCCGCCGAAATAGTCGATATATTCATTGCCATCGACATCCCATTTGCGCGGCCCCTGGGCGCGCTCGACATAGATGCCGTAGGGCTCGATCCGGCGGCTGTCATGGGTGATGCCGGAGGGGAAGGTGCGGCAGGCCTCTTCGAACAGCGCTGCGCTGGTTGGTGTCCTGTCCCTGTAAGCGGCCAGGATGCCGGAATTGCTGAGCGGGGCTTCAGGCATGGCTGTTGTCACTCTCCGTCAAGTTTGTAGAAGCGCCGCGCGGTGCCGGCGAACAGGTCGGCCTTCTCGCCGTCAGACGCGCCGGCAGCGAGTTTCTTGAAGGCGTTCCACATGACAGCATAGCTGCAGGACGCCTTGTCCACGGGAAAATTGCTCTCGAACATGCAGCGCGCGGGGCCGAACGCCTCGATGCAGGTTTCGATATAGGGCCGCCAGACAGCGGCGAGCCTGTCGGAGCCGGGCGCCTTGTCCTGCTTGTGGAAGTCGAATCCATAGACCTTCATGCCGAGGCCGCCGAGCTTCACATGCACGTTTTCGCACGCCGCGATAGCCCGGATGCCCTCCCGCCAGCCGGGGAAAATCTCGTCATGGCGCCCGGCATAGGGGCCGATGCCGAGCGGGCCGCCGACATGGTTCAGCACGATGCGCGCCTCCGGGAAGGCGCGGGCGAGGTCGACGACATCGCCCAATTGCGTGTGGTAGAGCCAGGCCTCGAAGGTGAGGTCCAGCGCGGCGAGCCTGGCGAAGCCCTCGCGGAAGGCCGCCTCGCCGAACAGGCCCGGCGGCGGGTCTGTGTGGCTGTTGCGCACATCCGGGCTCGGGTCATATCCGGCGGCATGGCGGATGCCGCGGAAGCGCCCGTTGCCGGCGGCGATCTGGGCCTGCAGCACGTCTTCGGCCGCAGCGCCGCGCGTGAGGTCGGCATAGCCGACAATGCCCGCGCAGGCTGCAGTCTCGCCATAACGCCCGGACGCGCTCATCGCGGCCACGCCGTTGACGAATTCGACTTCCCCGATGGGCGCTTCGGCCGCCGGCCCGCCCGCGCGATACATGGCGCCGCATTCGATGAAGACCGTCGCGCGGACATTATGGCCGCTGCCGGTGTCCTCCAGCAGCTCGTGCAGCAGGTAGCGGTGGAAGGGGAAGTCCCAAAGATGGTGGTGCGGATCGACGATCGGCAGGTCCGGCTCCAGAATCTCTTCCGCTGTCGTGGCGAGCCAGGCGTCGTCAATGGCGGTCATCCGCGACTCGACGGAGTTTGCAGTCATTCCAGTCCGATCTCCTCTTTATCCGCCGGCTCGAGCGCCGCATGGAACTTCACCAGCCGATCGTAACATTTGGCCTGGTAACGGAAATGCGGCTGACGGAAGCGGTGCCCGGCCAGCCTGACATCGACATCGCCCGCGGCGTTCGCCCGGAGGAACGGCCAGTAGACCTCGCGCGCCATCTCCGTGAGCCGGGCGACGGCGGGCCCTGGCTCTTCCCACTCGCCCTCGACGCCGGAGAGGTCGTCCGCGCGGCGCACCCAGGCATCGGTGCGTGGCGCGCGTCCGCGCATGAGCGCCATGGACGTCGGGTCTATGCCGAGCGTCTTCAACTGGCCGAAGAGCGCAAGATCGGCAACCGACGGGCGCGTGCCGAACAGGAACCGCCCGTTCGCGACCGTGCTTTCGAGCGCGTCGAGAACCCGCAGATAGCTCGCCTCGAGCAGCGGCGCCGCCTCCGGCGTGCAGCCGACCAGGCCCATGCGCCCGACCTGGCGCTCCAGAAAGGGCGGCACGGCCGCGGCGTGTTCTTCAGCGGAAAGACCGCCTCGCGCATCGTCCATCACCCAGCGCGCGGCGAATTCGCCGTCCTCCAGCGCGTTGAAGCGGTAGAAGAACAGGCATTTGGTGAGCCATTCGTCGGCCATGTCCTCGATCAGCCAGGCGAGGAAGCGGTCGCGCGGGCGCGCGGGCAGGAGCGAGCGGGCCGGTCCGTGGCGCTCTTCCAGCGTCTCCAGTATGGGCGTGCTGTCGGTCCTGAGTTCGCCGTCGGGAAACCGGAGCACCGGCGTCAATTGCGGGCGCACATGGGCGAGCGGCTCATACATCTGCACGAAGCGGCAGACCCAGCGATAGGGCAGCCGGCGGTAACGCAGCGCGGCGCGGAGCTTGACCGTGTAGGGCGAGGCCTCGACGCCGTAGAGGATATAGGGGCGTCCGCCCGGTCCGTCGCCGGGACCGGTCAATGGGACAGGATCTGGCTGAGGAACAGCTTGGTCCGGTCCGATTGCGGAGTGTTGAAGAAGGCCTCCGGCTCGTTCTGCTCCACGATCTGGCCTTCGTCCATGAAGATGACGCGGTGGGCGACCTGGCGCGCGAAGCCCATTTCGTGCGTGACGACCAACATGGTCATGCCGGTCTCGGCGAGGTCCACCATGACATCGAGCACTTCCTTGATCGTCTCCGGGTCGAGCGCCGAGGTCGGCTCGTCGAACAGCATGATGCGCGGCTGCATGCAGAGGGAGCGCGCGATGGCGACGCGCTGCTGCTGGCCGCCGGAAAGCTGGCCTGGATATTTCAGCGCCTGGTCGCCGATCCTCACGCGGTCGAGGAAATAATGCGCCCGGTCCTCGGCCTCCTTCTTCGGCTCCCGGCGCACCCAGATCGGCGCGAGCGTGCAGTTCTCCAGTACGGATAAATGCGGGAAGAGGTTGAAGTGCTGGAAGCACATGCCGACTTCGGACCGGATGCGGTCGATATTCTTGATGTCCGAGGAGAGTTCCGTGCCCTCGACGACGATGCTGCCGGCCTGGTGGCTTTCGAGCGCGTTGATGCAGCGGATGAGCGTGGACTTCCCGGAGCCCGACGGGCCGCAGACCACGATGCGCTCGCCGCGATTGACGGTGAGGTTGATGTCGCGGAGGACGTGGAACTCCCCGAACCACTTGTTCATGCCGGCGATTTCGACCGCGACCTCGCCGGAGGCGGTCATGGCGCGGCGTTCCTCGTCCCGTCCGGTTGCGGCAGCGGTCATGCGCCCGGTCCTTCCCTATCGATGTCCGACATCGAGATTGCGTTCCAGATACATGGAATAACGCGACATGGCGAAACAGAAGATAAAGAAGAACAGCGCGATAAAGCCGTAGAGTTCCCAGACGATGCCGTTCCAGTTCTGGTCGGCGCGGATCGGCTGCAACAGGCCCACCGGGTCGAGAAGCCCGATGACGATCACCAGCGTCGTGTCCTTGAACAGGCCGATGAAGGTGTTGACGATTCCGGGAATGGAGACCTTGAGCGCCTGCGGCAGGATGATGAGCCGCATCGATTTCCAGTAGTCCAGCCCGAGGGAGTCGGCGGCCTCATACTGCCCGGTTGGCAGTGCGGCGAGCCCGCCGCGTATGACCTCCGCCATATAGGCCGATGCGAAGGCGGTCACCATGATGACCACGCGCAGGATCAGGTCGAATTCCGTGCCCGGCGGCAGGAAATAGGCGAGCAGCAGCCAGGCGACGAAGAGCAGCGTGATCAGCGGCACGCCGCGGATGAACTCGATGAAGCCGACGCAGCAGGCCTTGATGATGAGCAGGTTGGACTGCCGGCCGAGCGCGAGCACGATGCCGATCGGCAGCGAGCCGGCAATGCCGGAAACGCCGATGATGGTGGAGAGCAGGAAACCGCCGAGCCTCGCGGATTCCACCGGCTCGAGGCCGATGGCCAGCACGGCGCTGAGCGCGTTGTCGAAGACAATGACGCCGAACAGCCACCACAGCACCGTCGCCAGCGCGCCCGCGCCCACTGCGGCCAGGAAGGCCAGCCCCTCGTCCAGCCAGCCGCGCGCCAGACCCGGCAGGTAGCGGATGCAGGCCCAGCCGAGAGCTGGACCGGCCAGCACGCCGACCGGCCCCCAGAACGAGCCGCCCCAGATCAGCCAGTAGGCGAGCAGAGGATAGAGCGCGGTGAAAATGAGCAGCTTGCGCGGCGCGGACGCAAAGAGCGCCGGCCAGATCGCGACGAACATTAGCACGAAGGCCAAAACCGGCCGCCAGCGGAGATCGTCCGGATAGAAGCCGAACACGAATTGTAGGAAGCGTTCATTGATGACCGCAAGGCAGGCGCCGTCATCGATCTTGCGGCATTCCTGCAGCGAGGAGGCGTTCCAGACCGAATCCAGGAAGAGCCAGGGGACCACCGAAATGAGGATATAGACGACGAAGGCGAGCGACAGCAGGGTCGCGACCGTGTTGAAAATGCCGGAGAACAGGTTTTGCCTGAGCCAGCCGACCACGCCGCCGGTCCGCGCCGGCGGCGGGGCGGGCGGAATCTGCCTCTCGGCAACGAAAGCGGCGGAGGGCCTGTCCGTCATCTTACCGCTCCTTCAGCCTGACGCGCCGGTTATAGGCGTTCATCGCCCCGGAGATCGTCAGCGAGGCCGCGAGATAGAAGGCCATCAGCAGCAGGATGCACTCCATCTCGCGCCCCGTCTGGTTCAGCGTGATGCCGCCGAGCGTGCCGGTCGCATCCATGTAGCCGACGGCGATGGCGAGCGAGGAGTTCTTGGTGAGGTTGAGGAACTGGCTGATGAGCGGCGGCACGATGACCCGGAGCGCCTGCGGCAGCACGACGAGGCTCATGGTCCGGCCGGGCCTGATGCCGAGCGCATAGGCGGCTTCCGTCTGGCCCTTGCTGACGGCGAGAATGCCCGCGCGCACGATCTCGGCGATGAAGGCGCCGGTATAGACCGACAGCGCCAGCCACAGGCCGATCAGGCTGTCGCGCATGTAGAGGCCGCCCTTGAAGTTGAACCCCTTGAGCGCGGGCATCTCCAGCGAGATCGGCGAGCCCATGGCGAAGAAGGCGAGCAGGACGGGGACGACCAGAATGGCGAGCCGGACCCGGAATACCGGCAGGATTTGCCCCGTCGCCTCCTGCCGAGCCCGGGCCCAGCGCCCGAAATACCAGGCGGCGGCGATGGCCAGCAGCAGCACGACCCCCACCACGGCGGAGCCTGCCTCGAAGATGGGCGCCGGGATGTAGAAGCCGCGATTGGTGATGAAGACACTGTCGAAGAGGAGGCCGCTCATCCCCTCCGGCCCCCGGAATGACCTCACGCCCGGCAGCACCTCATTGACGATGGCGACCGTGAACAGGATCCAGATCAGCACGGGGATATTGCGGAAGGCCTCGATATAGACCGTCATCAGCCGCGCGACGATCCAGTTCCGCGACAGCCGGAGCACGCCGGCGAGAATGCCGATGACCGTTGCGGTGACGCAGCCCAGGACCGCGACGAGGATGGTGTTGATAATGCCGACAATGGCGGCGCGCCCGTGCGAGGACGTCGAGTCGTAGTCGATCAGATGCTGGTTGATGTCATAGGCGGAGGTTTCGAAGATGAAGCCGAAATCAATGTCCTTGCCGAGCGCCTCGAGGTTCCGGACCGCATTGTCCACCGCCCAGGCGAAGGCCAGCATGATGGCCGCCAGCGCAAAGATCTGGATGGTGTAGGACCGGTATCTGGTGTCGTAGAGGAGCTGGCTGACGCGGAACGGCTCAGCAGATGATCGCCCTGTGGTGGACATGCGTTGCGGGCTCCGGACATGGAAAGGGCGCTTCCCCAGGAGGAAGCACCCTTTGTGCTGTCGTGCTTACCGGAACGGCGGGGTGTAGAGAATACCGCCCTTGGTCCAGAGCTGGTTCAGGCCCCGGGCCAGGCCGATTGCGGTGTTCTCGCCGATATGCTTCTCGAAGATCTCGCCGTAATTGCCGCCGGTCTTGATGGCGTGGATCGCCCAGTCCGGCGCGAGGCCGAGCATCTCGCCGTAATTCCCTTCGACGCCAAGCAGGCGCTTGACCTCGGGGTCCTTGGTGTCGGCAGACGCCATGCTGTCCACATTCGCGGCCGTGACGCCCTTCTCCTCGGCGATGATGAGAGCGTTCATCACCCAGCGCACGATGTCGCCCCAGGCGTTGTCGCCATGGCGGACCAGCGGGCCGAGCGGCTCCTTGGAGATGATTTCCGGCAGGATGATGTGGTCGCCGGGAGCCTCGAAGGTGGCGCGGGTCGCGGCGAGGCCGGAGGCGTCCGTGGTGTACACGTCGCAGGCATTCGCAAGATATTTCTGCTGCGCCTCGGCATTGGTCTCGATCGGCACCGGCTCGTAGCTCATATTGTTGGCGCGGAAGTAGTCGGCCAGGTTGAGCTCGGTGGTGGTGCCGGTCTGGATGCAGACGGTGGCGCCATCGAGTTCGGTGGCCGACATCACGCCCATGTCCTTGCGGATCATGAAGCCCTGGCCGTCATAGTAGTTGACGCCCAGGAACGAGAACTTGAGATCGACGTCCCGGCTCAGCGTCCAGGTCGTGTTCCGGTAAAGCAGGTCGACTTCACCCGAGGCGAGCGCCGTGAACCGGGTCTTGCCGGTGGTGGGCGTGAACTTGATTGCATTCGGGTCGCCGAACACGGCCGCGGCCGTGGCGCGGCAGAAGGTGACGTCGAACCCGTCCCAATTGCCGTCGGAATCGGTGAATGCGAAACCGGCGAGGCCGGTTGAAACGCCGCACTGGATGAAGCCCTTGGCCTTCACGTCATCCAGTGTCGCCCCCTGCGCCGCGGCGGAAACCGCCACGGCCGCAGCCGCGGCGACCAATGTCGTTTTGAGTTTCATGGGTTTTCGCTCTCCCGGTCAATTGTTTCCAGAACTGCGCGAACTTCCTTCGCGTTCCCGCTCTGACGGTCCTTCCAGAACTGCCGAACGTGGTATTCATAAAGTGTATAGGCCGCTGCGCAGATCAGCAAGCTATCTGAGCGATGCGGCCGCGGAAATCCTGTGCGCCTCGCCGGCGCCGTTCAGCCGCCCAGATCCTCTGTGGCGAGCACGGCCATCAGCGCGTAGACGCCGACCTCGCCCCGTCCGGCAAGCGCGTCTGCCACGCGCCGCGCCGCGCCTTCCGTCGCCGTCTGCACCAGCACCGCCTGCTTTGCCTGGGTATCCGGCCCGCGGATCGCGGCTTCCGCAGTCGGGTTGCCGGTCGCCGCCATGTCGAGATGCCAGCGCATCGCGCTGAGCGCCTCCTCGGCGGCGGCGAGCGCCTCCAGATCAACCGCGCCCAGGCCTTCATCCGCGCGCAGCACCGCCGCCCAGGCGCCGATGGACGCTTCGCCGGCATGGCCCTCCACTGTCATCGCCGAGCGGATCGTGTTGCGGAAGACATGCATCACGCGCTCCGTCCAAGCGGTCGGGTCGTTCAGCCGGTCGCGATAGGGCTTCGACGCCAGCACGCCCACATCCTCGGTCCGGTACCAGGTGAAATAGCCCCGGTCGGCCGCCACAGCGCGGTAGCGCACGCCCTTCAGGAACCCCGGCACACCCACCCGCTCCGGCAGGTGCTCGCGGTTGTACCACTCGTTGAAATCTGCTTCGCCTTCAGCAGTGCAGTCGGTCCATACCGCCAGAATCCCGTTGCTCATCGACCCCTCCTCACGGCCGCCGCCGGCGCTGCCCGCCGCCTTGACGGGCTGCCCTCCGCCGCCCATGGTCGCGCCTGACGGCAGCGAGGGCAAGGCGCGTGGACGGAGCCGGCCTGCAATATGCCGGGGAGAGCGCCCGGCAGGCGGCGCGGACGGTCGCCCGGCTCGATGCGCTCGGCGCTGAATCCCGGCCCGGTCGGGGGCAGGCGCTCGCCATCCTGAAGGAAGGCGTGCAGGAGACGCGCGGCGCCGTGCGCGCCGCCTTCGAGGCCGGGCAGCCGGCCCCTGTCGCGATGGCTGAACTCTCCGCATCCATGGACCGGATCGCGGGCGGGCTGTTCGATTTTGTCGCCGGCACCGCGTTTCCTGCCGCCAACCCCACCACCGGAGACCGCTTCGCGCTCGTCGCCCAGGGCGGCTACGGGCGCGGCGGCCTCGCCCCCTATTCGGATCTCGACCTTCTGTTCCTCCTGCCCTGGAAGGTCACGCCCAGGGTCGAGCAGATCGTCGAATACGCGCTGCTGCTGCTGTGGGACACGGGCCTCAAGGTCGGCCATGCCACCCGTTCGGTTGAGGAATGCCTCCGCCTCGCCGGCCGGGACACGACGATCTGCACGAGCCTTCTGGAAACGCGCTTCCTCTGGGGCGAGGCCGGCCTTTACGACGAGTTCCGAACCCGGTTCGCCGATGAGCTGGTGAAGAAGACCGGCCCGGAATTCGCCGAGCGCAAACTGGTCGAGCGCGACGAGCGGCATCTGCGGTTCGGCGACAGCCGCTATGTCGTCGAGCCGAATGTCAAGGAAGGCAAGGGCGGGCTGCGAGACCTCCACACGCTCTACTGGATCGCCAAATATCTCTACCGGGTGGACGATGTGGGCGAGCTCGCGGCCAGGGGCGTGTTCGCGCCCGCCGAGTTCGCCGCCTTCGTCAAGGCCGAGCGGTTCCTGTCCACCGTCCGCTGCCATCTGCATTACCTGGCCGGGCGCGCCGAGGAACGGCTGACCTTCGATCTCCAGCAGGAGATCGCCGTCCGGCTCGGCTATCGCGGCCACGCCGGCGCGCGCCCGGTCGAGCGCTTCATGAAGCACTACTACCTGGTCGCGAAGACGGTGGGCGCCCTGACGCGCATCTTCTGCGCCGCGCTGGAGGACGAACATCGTCGCCGACCGCTGCTATCCCTCTCCCGGCTGCTCACCCGAGACCGGCAGATGGGTCCGTTCACCGCCGATCGCGGCTGGATCACGCTGGCGAAGGGAGACGCCTTCGAGACGGACCCGGCGAACATGCTGCGATTGTTTCACGAGGCCCAGCGCCACGAACTCGACATCCATCCGGCGGCGCTCCGGCAGGTGACGCGAAACCTGCGCCGGATCGATTTCGGCTTCCACCGCCGCCCGGACGCGGCCGCGCTGTTCCTGGACATGCTGACATCACCGAAAGCGCCCGATGCGACGCTGCGGCGCATGAACGAGGCGGGCCTGCTCGGCCGCCTCATTCCGATCTTCGGGCGGGTGGTGGCGCAGATGCAATACGATATGTACCACACCTACACGGTGGACGAGCACACGATCCGGGCCATCGGCATCCTCCACCGCATCGAGCAGGGCGACCTCCGCGAAGAGGCTCCGGTCGCCTCCGAAGTCGTCCACAAGGTACTGTCGCGCCGCGCGCTCTATCTCGCGGTCTTCATGCATGACATCGCCAAGGGGCGCGGCGGCGACCATTCGCTGCTGGGGGCCGAGGACGCCCTCAGGCTCGGGCCTGAACTCGGCCTGGCCGATGAGGAGACCGAAACGGTCTCCTGGCTTGTGCGCCACCATCTCGCCATGAGCGCAGCCGCCTTCAAGCTCGACCTCAATGATACGCGCGCCATCGCCGATTTCGCGGATCTGGTGCAGTCGCCGGAACGGCTCCGGCTGCTGCTCGTGCTGACCGTGGCCGACATTCGCGCCGTCGGCCCCAATGTCTGGAACGGCTGGAAGGCGGCGCTTCTGCGCGAACTTTATTTCAAGACCGAGGAATTGCTGACCGGCGGCGACATCCGCCTTGCCGCCGCCGAACGGGTGCGCGAGGCGCAGGACGGCTTGCGCGCGACCCTGCCCGACTGGCCGGACGAAACCTTCCGGGCCTTTGCGGACGCTGCGCCCGCCAGCTACTGGCTTGCCTGGGACCGCGACACGCTCGCGCATCATGCGGGCATGATTGCGGAGGTCCGGGAAGACCCCGCGGCGCTCTCCGTGAAGGCGCGCATCGACGAGGCGCGCGCGGTCACCGAGGTCGTGTTCTGCGCTCACGACCATCCGGGCCTGTTCTCCCGCTTTGCCGGCGCGCTGGCGGCTTCGGGCATGAGTGTTGTCGAGGCCCGGGTCTTCACCTTTGCGGACGGAATCGCCGTCGACACCTTCCAGGTCCAGGACGCCGAAGGGCAGGCGGTGACCGGCGCGCGCCAATTGCAGACGCTGGAGCGCCGGGTGCGGCAAGCGCTCGGCGGCGAGATCGACCTTCGATGCGAAGTCCGGCGTCGGCGGGCCTGGCCTTCGCGCACGGCCGTGTTCACCGTGCCGCCCCGCGTGTTGATCGACAATCGCGCCTCTGCCGCCCACACTGTCATCGAGGTCAATGGGCGCGACCGTCCCGGCTTTCTGTTCGATGTGGCGCGCGCATTCTCGGACCTCAGCCTGCGAATCGCGACGGCGCGCATCGCCACCTATGGCGAACGGGTGGTCGATGTGTTCTATGTCAAGGACGTGTTCGGGCTGAAAGTCGTCCATGACGGCAAACTCGCCCGCGTGCGTGACCGGTTGCTCCAGGCGGTTGCGGGCCTGGACGAAACCGGCTGAGGGCTGGCGATGGCGCTGCTGCGCGCCGCTGCGACCGTCGGCGGCTATACGATGGCGAGCCGGGTGCTGGGGTTCGCGCGCGACCTGGTATTCGCCGCCCTGCTGGGCGCGGGTCCCGTCGCCGACGCCTTTCTCGTCGCCTTCCGCCTGCCCAACCTGTTTCGCCGCCTGTTTGCGGAGGGAGCCTTCGCGGCGGCCTTCGTGCCGATGTTCTCGGCCCGGCTGCAGCAGGACGGCCGGAAGGCGGCGCTTGCTTTCGGCGAGGAGGTGCTGGCGGTGCTGTTCGCCGCGCTGCTCGTGTTCACCGCGCTTGCCGAAGCCTTCATGCCTGTCCTGGTCGCGATCCTGGCGCCCGGCTTTCTCGACCAGCCGGAGCGTTTCGGCCCGGCCGTGCTCTTCTCGCGGCTTACCTTCCCCTATCTCGCATGCATGGCGCTGCTTGCCTTCTTCGCCGGCATATTGAACAGCTTCTATCGCTTCGCGATCCCGTCGGCCGCACCGATCCTGCTCAATATCGTGCTGATCGCAGCACTCGCCATCGCCGCGTTCTGGACCGGCGCGCCGGGGCTCGCGCTTGCCGTCGGGGTCTGCCTTGCAGGCTTCGGGCAGCTGGCGTTGATTCTCTGGGACATGCGCCGGGCGCGGCTCACGCTCAGGCTGCGCCGGCCGCGGCTCACGCGCGGCGTCCGGCGGCTGCTCCGCCAACTGGTTCCGGGCGCACTCTCCGCCGGCGCGCTCCAGATCAACCTCTTGATCGGCACGATGATCGCTTCGCTGCTGCCGACCGGGGCCGTTGCCTGGCTTCACTATGCGGACCGCATCTACCAGCTTCCGCTCGGCGTGGTGGGCATCGCGCTCGGCACGGCGCTGCTGCCGCGCCTCGCGCGCAGGGTGGAGGCCGGCGATGCGAGCGGCGCCTCCGACGAGATGAACCGGGCCGTCGAAATCGCCATGCTGCTGGCGCTGCCGGCCGCCGCCGCGCTCGTCATCATGCCGGAAACCGTCGTCGGCGCGCTGTTCGAGCGCGGCGCCTTCACGGCGGCGGATTCGCAGGCGACAGCCGCAGCCATCGCCGCCTTCGCCGCCGGCCTGCCCGCCTTCGTGCTGGTGCGGGTGCTGCAGCCGGGCTTCTTCGCGCGCGGCGACATGCGCATCCCGTTCAGGCTGACCCTGGTCGCCGTCGCGCTCAATACCGGTCTCAGCCTGGCGCTTTACCGCGAGTTCGGGCATGTCGGCATCGCCGCCGCCACCAGCGCCGCCGCCTGGGCGAATGCGGGCCTGTTGTGGGTGATGCTGCGCCGCTGCGGCCATTGCGAGGCGGACCGACGGCTCCTGTCCCGCCTGCCGCGCGCCGCCGGCGCCGCACTCGTCATGGCGGCTGCGCTGCTCGGCGGGCTGGAGGCGCTGGGCTCCTGGCCCGCCGGCGGGGAAGGGGCGCGCATCGGGGTGCTCGCAACGCTCTGCATTGGCGGCTTCGCGGCCTTCGCCCTCGCCGCGCTCGGGCTTGGCGCGGTCAGGCTTGCGGAGCTGCGCCGGCTTGCGGCCTTACGAAGAGCGACCCCGGACGCCTGACGCCGGCGGCCCGTCAGACGGCAACCGGCGGCTCCGTCTCGCTTGTCGCCAGCATCTCCGCGTCCGTCATGGCGAGGATCGTCTCATAGCGGCCGGGCGGATAGTTGGTCATATGAGGGCCGGGCGCGTCGGGGCCTGGCTGCGGCACGGCCCCGCCGCTGTCCTCGAAGTCCGAGGAGCGCTTGTAGCGCGCAAGCTCCTCGGGGCCGATGCCGGCACGCGCGACGACGTCCGGGTCGATCCACGCCTCGGCGTTTATCGGCTCGCTGGAATAGGACAGCTCCAGCGCCAGATTCTCGGGGCCGGCGAAATAGATCGACTTGCAGAAGCCGTGGTCCCTCGGCCCCACAACCGGCACACCCTTGGCGCGCAGGCGGTCCTTCATCGCCATCAGCTCCTCCTCGCCGCGGACGCGGAAGGCCACATGCTGCATGGCGCCGGCCGCGCAATTGGCGCCGGGATTGCCGGCATGGGTCCGCCCGACCTCCGCCGGGATGTCCCCGATGGCGTCGTTCTGCACCAGCGCGATCGAGCTTTCGTCATTGAGCCGCAGGAAGCCGTGAAAGGTGTTATCGACCCCGTGCATCCAGTAGAGCGCCACCAGCTCCATGCCGAGCTTGTCGGTGAAGAACTCGATCTGGGTCTTGATGTCGGCCGTGGTGATGGCGAGATGATGCAGGCCTTCGAGCTTGTTCATGGCGTCTCTCCCGACAGGGCCGCCGGCTGCCGCCGGCGCGGTTGTTCCCGGACAGCATCGGCCGGCGCGGGCCGATTTCCAACCCCGCAAGCGGCGCCTTGTGTCAGCATAGCTCCGGCGCTTCCGCCGCCGCCGCTTCGAGGTCGAAGGCGTCATAGCGGTAGAGCCAGTCCAGCGTGCGGTTGCGCGATGCGCCGAGAGTCCGGTTGCGCTCGGCGGCCGCCGCGCCGCGCATGTGGAAGAGTTCCGCATTGCGGCGCGAGCCGGTCTGTATTCGGGCGGACCGGGCGCGGCGCAGGTCCTCGTAGCGCTTCAGGCTTGCCGGCACATGCCCGCCGGCCGCCAGGCATCCGGCCAGAACGGCGCCGTCCTCGATGGCCATGGCTGCGCCCTGGGCCATGAAAGGGAGCGTCGCGTGGCAGGCGTCGCCCAGGAGCGTCACCCGGCCCCGGCCCCATTGCGCCATGGGCGGCCGGTCGAACAGCGCCCATTTATAGCAGGCGTCCGGGTCCATGGCCTCGATCAGCCGGCGCACGCCCTCATGCCAGCCGGCGAAATCCTCCCTCAACTCCTCGATATCGCCGCGCTCTGTCCAGGATTCGCGCTCCCAGCCCTGCTTCTCGATCACCAGCACGCAGTTCACCAGTGCGCCCCGACGGACATAGTAATGGACGACATGGCCGCCCGGCCCCAGCCAATTGGACGAAACCGGGCGCACGAAGCCTTCCGGCAGCCGGGCCACCGGCACGAGGCCGCGCCAGGCGACCGTGCCGGTGAAGGCGGGGGCCTCCGGGCCGAACAGGAAGGCGCGGACCGTCGAGTGAATGCCGTCTGCGCCGATGAGCGCCTGGCCCCGGTAGCGCGTGCCGCCGGCAGTGAGCGAGACCTCGTCGGCGGATTGCGCGATGCCGCCCGCTGCCGCGCCGGTGTGCAGCGCGATCAGCGGCTCCGCCTGGGCGGCGGCGGCCAGCGCGCCGACCAGATCCGCCCGGTGGATATGGTAATAGGGATAGCCGTAACGGCGGCGCAGCCCGTCGCCCAGCTCGACCTCGTGGATGGTCTCGCCGCTCGACCAGTCGCGGATCTGGCCGCCGGCCGGCAGGAACGCGACCGCTTCCAGCGCATCCGCCAGGCCGAGCCGGTGCAGGACCCGCGTGCAATTGGGGCTGAGCTGGATGCCGGCGCCGATTTCGCCGAATGCCGGCGCCGCTTCGAACACGCGCACGCTGAAACCCCTTGCGGCCAGGCAGAGCGCCGCCGTCAGCCCGCCTATGCCGCCGCCGGCGATCAGGATGTCGGCGCCGGCTATGGTTCCCGCTCCCCGTTTGCGTTGCGCGCGGGCCGCGACAGCGTGCGCGCCACGGCATCGGCCCAGCGGGCGCGGGCGGGCGCCGGGTCGCCTGCCGGCTCGAAGCGCCGGGCGGCCGGGCGTGCGGCGTCGGCAGGATCGGAGAACACGCCCGCGCCGAGACCCGCCAGCACGGCCGCGCCCCAGGCTGTCGTCTCTGTGTCCGCCGGGCGCTCCACCGCGATGCCCGCGATGTCGGCAAGCCTTTGCGCAAACCAGTCATTGCTACTCATCCCGCCATCGACCCTGAGCAGCGCAGGCCGAAGGCCATCGGCGGCAGCGGCGTCCAGCAGGTCCGCCGTCTGGTGCGCGGCTGCCTCGAGCGCGGCGCGGGCAAGCTCGGCCGGCCCCGTGTCGCGCGTCAGGCCGAAGAGCGCGCCGCGCGCCTCCGAATCCCACCAGGGCGCGCCCAGGCCGACGAAAGCCGGCACCATGACGACGCCGCTCTCGCCCGCGTTTCGCGCCAATGCTTCCGTTTCCGCTGCATCGGCGATGACGCCTAGCCCGTCGCGCAGCCATTGCACCGCCGCTCCGGCAACGAACACCGCGCCTTCAAGCGCATAGGTCGTCCGGCCGCCGAGTTGGAGCGCGATTGTGGTGAGCAACCGGTGGCGGGAGGCTACGGGCTCCTCGCCGGTATGCGCCAGCAGGAAGCAGCCCGTTCCGTATGTGCTCTTGATGGCGCCGGCCTCCAGGCAGCCCTGGCCGAGCGTTGCCGCCTGCTGGTCGCCGGCCATGCCCGCAATCGGCACGGGCGGGCCCAGAATGTCGGTCACGCCGAAACCGTCCGCATTGCCGCGCACCTCCGGCAGAACGGCTTCGGGCACGCGGAAGAGTTCGAGCAGGTCCGGGCTCCAGGCGCACTGATGGATGTCGAACAGGCCGGTGCGGGAGGCGTTGGCCGCATCCGTTGCATGCAAGCGCCCGCCGGTCAGCCGCCAGGCGAGGAAGCTGTCCACCGTGCCGAAGGCGAGGTCGCGGCGCTCGCGCGCGCCGGGCAGTTCGTCCAGCAGCCAGGCGAGCTTGGTTGCCGAGAAATAGGGATCGATCACGAGGCCGCTGCGCCCGGCGACCAACGCCTCCAGCCCCTCTGCGCGGAGCCGGTCGCATTCGGGCGCGGTGCGCCGGTCCTGCCATACGATGGCATTATGCAGGCAGGCGCCGCTCGCCCGGTCCCAGAGCAATGTCGTCTCGCGCTGGTTGGCAATGCCGATGGCGGCGGGGCGCTCGCCATTGGCCGCCTCGCGCAGCACCGCCACGCTCGCATCCCAGATTTCCTCCGGGTCGTGCTCCACCCAACCGTCCGCCGGGTAGATCTGGCGAAGCTCGCGCTGCGCTGTCCTGAGCGGCGCGCCGGTGGCGTCGAACAGGATCGCGCGGGTCGAGGTCGTGCCCTGGTCGAGGGCAAGCAGGAGCGGAGCGGAAGCCATGACCTATGCTATGGAAGCCCGACCGCATTCCGCAACCGCAGGAAAGGCCGCTTCCCATGCCGCGTTTTGCAGCGAATCTCTCGATGATGTTCGCCGAACACGGGTTTCTGGACCGCTTCGACGCCGCCGCCAGGGCGGGCTTCAAGGCGGTCGAGTTCCTGTTTCCCTACGACTTCGCGCCGGAGGAGGTGGCAAGGGCGAAGGCGGATGCCGGCGTCGAGGTCGTGCTGTTCAACATGCCGCCCGGCGACTGGCAGGCCGGCGAGCGCGGGCTGGCGGCCGTGCCGGGGCGGGAGGCGGACTTTGCCGACGCGCTGGAAATGGCGGCGGCCTGGGCCGGCATGCTCGACAGTCCTCGCCTGCATGTCTTGGCCGGCGTTCCGGGCGAGGCGGCGGAAGCGGAAGCCGAGGCGGTGTATATCGCCAATCTGCAGCGCGCCGCCGCCCGGCTCGGGACGCGCCAGGTGTCCATAGAGCCGATCAACCGGCGCGACATTCCGGGCTTCTTCCTCAACCGCCAGGACCATGCGCACCGCATCCGCGCCGCGGTCGGGGCGCAGACCGTCAGGGTGCAGATGGACCTCTACCACTGCCAGATCGTCGAGGGCGATGTCGCCATGCGGCTTCGCGAATTCCTGCCGGGCGGCGGTGTCGGCCACATGCAGATCGCCGGTGTGCCGGAACGCCACGAGCCTTCCCTCGGCGAACTGCACTACCCCTATCTGTTCAGCCTGATCGACGAGCTTGGCTATGAAGGCTGGATCGGCTGCGAATACCGCCCGCGGGCCGGGACCGTGGAGGGGCTCGGCTGGGCCAAGGCTTACGGTATCGGTTGACTGTCTCCCGCCGCCTCCGCCAGTCGGTGGCTGTGTGACAGAGAGCGCTCCGATTTCCCCAACTTGCCGGGACCCCACCCGCCTGGACGCCGGATCGTCGCTGGCGCGCCGTCCGGGGTGACAGGGGAGGGACTGCCCCACGCTCCCCAAACTGTCATCCCGAGCTTGTCTGCACCCCGCGAAGGCGGGGAATTCGGGAGCCAGAACCGCCGGTGCCATCCCGAGTGACGATTGGTGTTGCGCCTTCGGTTCCGTTTCAACCCGAATGGATCGCGCGCTAACCGCCCTGCAAACTTGCCGGCACTTTCGCCAAACCGGCCTCCACCGGCAGCCAAAGCGCAAGTTCGGGGAAATACAGGACGATCATGATGCCGATGACCTGCAGCGTAACGAACGGGATAATACCGTAGTAGATCTCCTGCATCCTCACCGTCGATGGCGCCACGCCCTTCATATAGAAAAGCGCAAAGCCGAAAGGTGGCGTCAGGAAAGAGGTCTGGAGGTTGACTGCAACCAGAATTGCAAACCAGTAAATGACTTGCGCCTGTATGAAGTCCCGCTCGGCCTGATTCATCCCTTCGGACACATCATAGCCGAGATGGGCCGCAAATGCCGGCGCAAACGCCCGAATGACCGGCGAGAAGACCGGCAGGATAATGAGAGTAATCTCCAGGAAATCGAAGAAGAAGCCCAACAGGAAGACCGCAAACATTAACAGAAACAGCAGCGCCCATGGCCCGAGATCGAGCCATTCAATGAACTCGATAATCAGGTCTTCGCCATAAACCGCCCGGAATATGGACGAAAACGCCGTCGCGCCGATAAAGATGAAGAAAATCATCGCCGTGGTCAGACCCGTGCGATGACACACCTCCCGCACTACCTGCCAGGTCAGGGTGCCGTTCATATAGGCCAGTACCAGAGATCCGAAAGCGCCGACGCCGGCAGCCTCGGTGGGTGTCGCCCAGCCCGCGAAAATGGAGCCAAGCACCATCACAATCAGGAAAATGGGCGGCACGAAACCGCGCAATATGCCGCCGAAAAGCGTCTCGCCTTCCCGCTTCCCTACAACCATGGAGAAAATGAAGACCCCCAGGAACGCCACCAGCGGCCAATTGACCTGGTCGGTCAGCTCCACTCTCTCGGCTACCCATGCGCCGCCCACGATCGCGGCGCACAACAGCAGGAACCGCGCGATCCTGTACAGGCTGGATGGTTGCAGATCAATTTCGTCGTCCCGGATCGGCGGCGCCAAACGGGGATTAATCGTGGCGCGGGTCGTGATATAGACGATGTACAGGCCGGACAGCACCAGACCGGGCAATATCGCCCCGACGAAGAGGTTCCCCACCGAGACCGCAAGCAGATTCGCCATCAGGACCAGCATGATCGACGGCGGTATCAGAATGCCAAGCGTGGCCGATGCGGCGATCGTGCCGGTGGCAAGGGGAGCGTGATAGCCGCGTTGCAGCATGGTCGGCAAAGCCAGCAGCGTCATCATGACGACCGAGGCGCCGATGATGCCGGTCGTGGCCGCCATGATCGTGCCCATCACCGTAACCGAAAGCGCCAAGCCGCCCGGCACCCGCTTCAACATGATCTGCAGAATATGCAAAAGATGGGCGGCAACATTGGACCGCTCCAGCATGGTGCCCATAAAGACAAAGCAGGGTATGGCCACCAGGATCGGGTTCTGGATTGCGCCTGATTGCCCGTCACCGCCATAGCTGCGGTTGACTGCGTTAAAGAACTCCTTGAAGGAAATGGTGTCGATCCATGTGCCGAACAGCGCAAAGATCAATGCGATCCCGCCAAGGGCGAACGCCACCGGCAGTCCTGTGAAAAGCGCCAGCGCCAGTGCCAGAAACATATAGGCGCCAATATATTCATAGAGATGGTCGTCGATTAACCATTCCCAGGTTTCTGCAAGCATTTCCATCGGTCAGTGCTCTCCAGAAGAGCTTGTCGCGTTGTTGCCCTGCGACTGCGCAAGGATCAATTTCGGCAGAGCATCCGCATCCGTGAAGAATTGCAATTCAGCTTCGGCATCGGCCTGCGTCCCTTCATCTCCATAAAGAAAATTCAAACAGCGTAGTAATGTCGAAACCGCTGCAAGGAAAGCGATGGAGAACCCCCAAATCAGGAATGATTTGATAATCCAACGCCATCCGAGACCGACCATGGATTCCGATCCTTCCCAACCCTTGAACGAAGCATAGAAGAAGTCCCATGAAAAACCGATCATCACAAGAAGGAAAGGAATAGCGAAGATTGTTATTCCAAAAGACTCGATCCATGCCTGCCTTCGGCGTGACGCGTTTTCGCGAAAAATATCAACCCGAACATGAGCGTTCAGCATATATCCGAAACCGAGTGTCATCAAAAGCAAGATACCATGAACATGCCACTGGAGGTCCTGAAGGATAAATGAAACAGAAAAACCGTAAGTTTCCGTGATTTCCGCATTCCTGACCTTGATGAATTGAATCTTCCTGGTAATCACATCGAACATGATCATCGCGATCAGGGGAAGGATAATCCAGCTCGTCGTTTTGCCTACCCAGGTTACAAAATTCCCGGACGCATTGCTGAGGTGATGGAGTAGCCGGCTATATCCTGCTGCTGTCAAACCCAAAAATATCCCGAAAAGCCCGATAGACAAGAATACCGGCCGCCAAAGATCCACCCAGAAAGCGCCAAGCCCCGAACAAAAAACAATCAGAACTGCAACCAATGAAAGCCTGGTTCTTCCGGTCATATCGAACGCACTCGCAATCGGACGGTGATGCGGCCAGCTTTAAAAACGACCGGCCGGAGGCCGGTCGCCAAGCGGCCGCTCCCGGCGCGACGGGAGCGGCCGTATCTGGCTGGGAGGTTACGGCTTCAGATAAGCGCGAGTTCCCCAGACCTGGTAGTCTTCGTGGAACTTGGACCAGTGGTCCCACAGACGCGCGACGTCCGGATTGGACGCGAGTTCGTCCTGAAGGACCTCGCCCCACTTGACCTCGAACTGCTCGAGCACGTCGTCGGACCAGGTCATGTTGGTGACGCCGTCCTTCTCATTGGCGATCATTGCAGCCGCCTGCAGGGTCTCACCGTCGGCGAACTCATACTTCATGTTGGCGTCGCATGCGCTCTCGAACATGGCCTGGTGCGAATCGGACAGCGCATTCCACGCGTCCATGTTGACCAGGATCTCGCCGGTGGTGGACTGCTGATGCCAGCCCGGGAAATAGTTGTATTTCGCGATCTGGTAGAAGCCCAGCGTCCGGTCGATCGCCGGCATGGAGAACTCGGTGGCGTCGATGGTGCCCAGCTCCAGCGCCGGATAGATGTCGCCGCCGGCAAGCTGCTGGGTCGCGACGCCGAACTTCTGCATAACCTTGGCGCCCACGCCGAAGAAGCGCATCTTCAGGCCCTTCAACTGGTCCAGGCTCTCGATCGGCTCGCGGAACCATCCGGAGGTCTCGGGCGGGATCATCATGCAGTAGAAATATTTGATGTTGTCCCTGGCGTAGAGTTCGCTCGCGATGTCCACGCCGCCGCCTTCGGACAGCATCCAGGCGTTGAATTCGAGCGCTGCCGGACCGAACGGCCAGGTGGAAAGGAAGGCGAATGCCGAATTCTTGCCCTGGTTGGCGCCCGGCGTGCCGTAAGCGGCGTCGAACGCGCCCTGGCTGATCGGGTCGTAATAGGCGTATCCGCCGGCAAGGGCGCCCGGCTCGAATACCTTGATGTCGAAATCGCCGTCGGACATCCGGCGCACCGAGTCGGCGATCCGATGAGGGACCACCCCGATCACGGCGATGTTTTCTGCAAAGGCGGAGTGCATCTTCCAACGCACTTTCTTCGCTTCGGCGTCGCCCGCTGCGCCGAGCGCTGCCGCGCCGACAAGTCCGGCGGCGGCGACTGTGAGGAGTTTCTTGAACAAGTGCATGCCTCCCTGATGCCAGTTAAAGCGCGCCCGCATGTCTGGCGAGCGCGCAGCGGAGCCTGCATAACAGATAACTTTCCCCTGTGCGACTCTTCCCGCCGCCTGCCAATCGGGCCGAAACGCCGCGCCTGCGGCCCTCCGATGCCGTCCGGCTTCCACCCGACCGCCGTTCAGGCGCGCGCCGCGACATAGGCGCCGGGGGCGTCGGCGAGTGCCGGCAGCGGGCCTTCGCCGGGGATTCGCGCGGGCATCTTGCCGCCGGCGGAACGCGCGACCCAGGCGGCCCAGTCCGGCCACCAGGAGCCCGGCTTCTCCGCCGCGCGCTCGAGCCACGCCTCGTTGTCCTTCAGCATCTGCCGATAGGTCCAGTGGCTGTATTTGCCGGCCGCTGGCGGGTTGACGATGCCGGCGATATGGCCGGAGGCCGCCAGCACGAAACGCACCGGCCCGCCATAATGCCTGGCGCCGCGATAGACGCCGGGCCAGGGCGCGATATGGTCCTCGCGCGTGCCAACGACATAGCTGCGGGTCTTTACCGCCGAGAGGTCCAGGCGTGCGCCCGCGATCTCCAGCGCCCCCGGTTGCGCCAGCGCATTGTCCATATACATCCTGCGCAGGTAGAAGCTGTGCATGCGTTTCGGCATCCGTGTCGAATCGGCGTTCCAGAAGAGGAGGTCGAACGGCACCGGGTCGCGGCCGAGCAGATAGTTGTTGATGACGAAGGACCATATGAGGTCGTTCGAGCGCAGCATGTTGAATGTCGTCGCCATGTCGGCGCCTTCAAGGACGCCGCCGGCCTTGTCCATGCGCGCTTCCAGCGCCGCCACCTGCTCCTCGTCGATGAACACGCCGAGCTCGCCCGCCTCGCTGAAATCGACCAGCGAGGCGAAATAGGTGGCGCTCTCGATGGGCGCTTCGCCGCGCGCCGCAAGCCAGGCCAGCGTGACGGCCAGCAGTGTGCCGCCGAGGCAATAGCCGATGGCGTTGGCGCGCCGGGCCCCGGTAATCCGCTCAATGGCGTCGAGCGCGGCAAGCGGGCCCTCGGCCATGTAGTCCTCGAAGGCCTTGTCCGAAAGCCGGGAATCCGGATTGACCCAGGAGATGACGAAGACGGTGTGGCCCTGCTCGACCGCCCAGCGCACGAAGGAATTCTCGGGCGTCAGGTCCAGGATGTAGAACTTGTTGATCCAGGGCGGAACGATCAGCAGCGGCACCTCGTGGACGGTTTCCGTCGCCGGCGCATACTGGATGAGCTCCATGAGGTCGTTGCGCAGCACCACCTTGCCCGGCGTCACGGCGACATTGCGGCCGACCTCGAAAGCCGACATGTCGGTCTGCGCGATGCGCAGCTGCCCCTTGCCCGCCTCAAGGTCGCGCAGCAGGTTCTCGAAGCCGCGCAGCAGGTTCTCGCCATTGCTGTCCAGCGTCTCGCGGAGCACCCTGGGATTGGTCGCCGCGAAATTGGTCGGCGCCATCGCATCGACGAACTGGCGCGTGTAGAACGCCACCTTGTCGGCCTCGTGCCGGTCAGCGGCCTCGGCTTCCGGCAGGCTGCCGAGCAGGAAGCGCGACGACAGCAGATAGGACTGCTTGATGAAGTCGAAGACGAAATTCTCCCGCCAGGCGACATCCCTGAAGCGGCGGTCGCCTGCCTCCGGGTCGGCCACAGGCGGCCCCGGCTCGCCGCCCATCATCCGCCGCGCCGTGTCCTGCCAGAGCTTCGCATATTGCTGCGCCAGTTCCGCCTGGGCCGTCATCATGCGCGCCGGGTCGGCCATCATCCGCGCCGTCATGTCGAGGAAGGCCTTGCCGATGCCGAGCGGGTCGGGGTCGGCGCCGCCTGCCTCCGCGCCGTGCCGGGCGGCGAACTCCGCCGCCACGCGCTGGCTGCGTTCAGTGATCTCCCTGAAGCGTTCGGCGAGCGCATCCTGGTCGAGTGTGCCGGTCATGGGGCCGCCTCCAGCAATGGTCCGCCGACACTATAGCCTGAGGGATTTATTGCGATGCAGCATAAAATTGTCGCAGTGCGGTATGATCCTGCTGCTTGCGGGCTGCGCCCTGTTCGAGGACCCGCTGCCGGAAAGCCGCCTGGCCGACGAGGAACGTATCCGGCAGGAACGCCCGTGGCCCAGCCTTGCCGACGTGCCTGCCCGACCCCGCCCGGGATCGTCCCCCGAGGCCATTGCGGCGCTCCGGGCGAAACTGGAGGCGGAGCGGGCGGCGCGGCATGCCGCGCGCGCCTGCCCGTCCGGCCGTGCGGACCGGGACGGGAAGTGCATGGAATAGCGCGGCGCTCTTGCTATAAACGCGCCGCCGTCCCTTTCCGGAGTCCGGAGGCCATGGAGCGCGATTTCCACCGAATCCGGCGCCTGCCGCCCTACCTCTTCGCCGAAGTGAACGAGATGAAGGCCCGCGCGCGCGCTGCCGGCGAGGACATCATCGATTTCGGCATGGGCAATCCCGACCGGCCGACCCCGCCGCATATCGTGGAGAAGCTGGTTGAAACGACCCGCGACCCGCGCGCCCACCGCTACTCGACCTCGCGCGGCATACCGGGGCTGCGCCGTGCGGTCGCCGCCTATTACGACCGGCGCTTCGGGGTGGAGATCGACCCCGAGCGGGAGGCGGTGGTCACGCTCGGCTCCAAGGAGGGGCTCGCCAATCTCGCCCAGGCGATCTCCTCGCCCGGCGACATCGTGCTGGTGCCCAACCCGTCCTACCCGATTCACCCCTATGGCTTCATCATCGCCGGCGCCTCGGCGCGGCACATTCCGGTGGGGCCGGGCCACGACTTCATGGCCGAGCTGGAGCGTGCGGCGCGCCATTCCGTGCCGCCGCCGACGGCGCTGCTGCTGAGCTATCCGTCGAACCCGACGGCGGAGGTGGCCGATCTCGATTTCTACGGCGAGGTGGTGGACTTCTGCCGCCGGCGCGGGATCTGGATCATCTCCGACCTCGCCTATGCCGAGATCTATTTCGACGACCGGCCGCCGCCCTCCGTGCTGCAGGCGCCGGGGGCGCGGGAGATCGCAGTGGAGTTCACCTCGCTGTCCAAGACCTATTCCATGCCGGGCTGGCGGGTCGGCTTCTGCGTCGGCAATGCGCGGCTCGTCGGCGCGCTCGCGCGGGTCAAGTCCTATCTCGACTACGGTGCCTTCACGCCGATCCAGGTGGCCGCCGTCGCCGCGTTGAACGGCCCGCAGGACTGCGTGGAGGAGGTGCGCGCGCTCTACAGGGAACGGAGGGACGCGCTGGTGGACGCCTTCGGGCAGGCCGGCTGGGCGGTGCCGCCGCCGCCGGCGACCATGTTCGCCTGGGCGCCGCTGCCGCCGGCGCTGGCCGGCATGGGCTCGCTGGAGTTTTCCAAATTGCTGCTGCAGCAAGCGAAGGTGGCGGTCTCTCCGGGCGTGGGCTTCGGCGAATATGGCGAGGGCTTCGTACGGTTGGCGCTGGTGGAGAACCGCCAGCGTATCCGGCAGGCGGCGCGCGGCGTCAAGCAGCTGCTGGCGGACGCCGAGTCCTTTGCCGGGGAGGCGGCGCAGCGCGTCGCTGGGACCGCGCAATGACCCCCCTCAGGCTTGCCGTGGCCGGGCTCGGCACTGTCGGCGCCGGCCTCGTTCGGCTCATTGAAGCCGAGGCGGACCTTCTCGCGCTCAGGGCCGGGCGGAGACTCGAGATCGTCGATGTCTCGGCGCGCGAGCGCGGCCGCGACCGGGGCGTGGCGCTCGACCGCTATCGCTGGCATGACGACGCCGTCGCCATGGCGCGCAATACCGAGGCCGATGTCGTGGTCGAGCTGATCGGCGGGTCCGACGGGCCGGCCAAGGCGGTCTGCGAGGCGGCGCTCGGCGCCGGCCGGCATGTGGTCACGGCCAACAAGGCGCTGCTCGCCCATCACGGCGGCGCCCTTGCCCGCGCGGCGGAGGAGGCCGGTGCGGCACTCCTCTACGAAGCGGCGGTCGCCGGCGGCATCCCGGCGATCAAGGCGGTGCGCGAGGGCTTCGCCGGCAATGAGATCCGGCGCGTGATGGGCATATTGAACGGCACCTGCAACTACATGCTGTCCGACATGCGCCGCACGGGGCGCGACTTCGCGACCGTGCTGAAGGAGGCGCAGGACCTGGGCTATGCCGAGGCGGACCCCGGTTTCGACATCGACGGCGTCGATGCAGCCCACAAGCTCGCCATCCTGGCCAGCCTCGCCTTCGGCGTCGAGGTCGATCTGGCGGCCGTGCATGTCGAGGGCATCCGCAGCGTCTCGGCGCTCGATATCGCCTTCGCCGAGGAGCTGGGTTATCGGATCAAGCTGCTCGGTATCGCGCGGCAGTCCGAGGCCGGGCTGGAGCAGCGCGTCCATCCCTGCATGGTGCCGGTCGAGGCGCCAATTGCGCATGTGGACGGAGTGCTCAACGCCGTCGTGGTGGAGGGCAGCCAGGTCGGCCGCGCCGTGCTCGAAGGCCCCGGCGCCGGGGCAGGACCGACCGCCTCGGCCGTCGCCGCCGACCTCATCGACATTGCGCGCGGCGTCCGGACGCCGGCCTTCGGCGTGCCGGCGGCCGCCTTGAAACCCCTGCAGGCGGCGCCGATGGACGCGCATCTGGGCGCCTACTATATCCGCCTCATGGTGGTGGATCGTCCGCGCGTGCTCGCCTCGGTCGCCGCCAGCCTCGGTGCGCACGGCATTTCCATCGAATCCGTGCTGCAGCGGGGCCGGGCGCCGGAAGAGCGGGTCCCTGTCGTGATCGTGACGCATGAGACCGAGGAGCGCGATCTGAACGCGGCGCTCGCCGAAATCGCGCGCCACGAAGCGGTCGCCGAGCCGCCGCTTTCGATCCGTATCGAGACCCTGTAGCGAAGCCCGGAGGAGGCCAGCGCCGATGCCAGACAGACCGTCCCCATCCGACGGCTCCAGGGCCCTCATGGACCGCAACCTCGCGCTGGAAGCGGTGCGGGTGACCGAAGCCGCCGCGCTTGCGGCCTCGCGCCTGATGGGCCGCGGCGATGAAAAGGCGGCCGACCAGGCGGCGGTGGACGCCATGCGCCGGGCGCTGAACGACCTGACCATCGACGGCACCGTGGTGATCGGCGAGGGCGAGCGCGACGAGGCGCCGATGCTCTATATCGGCGAGCGGGTCGGCGCCGGTGGCCCGAAGATCGACATTGCGCTCGACCCGCTGGAAGGCACGACAATCACCGCCAAGGGCGGGTCGAACGCGCTCGCCGTCATCGCCATGGCGGAGGAGGGCGGCTTCCTGCATGCGCCCGACGTCTATATGGACAAGATCGCCGTCGGCGGCGATCTGCCGGACGGCGTGGTCGATCTTGACCGCCGCCCGGCCGACAATCTGGCGGCGCTGGCCGACGCCAAGGGCGTGGCCGTCGCCGACCTCGTGGTCTGCATTCTCGACCGGCCCCGGCATGAAGACCTGATCGGCGCGGTGCGTGACGCCGGATCGCGCATCCAGCTCATCCAGGACGGCGATGTATCGGGCGTCATCGCTACTTCGCGCCCGGAAAGCGGCATCGACATCTATATGGGCTCCGGCGGCGCGCCAGAGGGCGTGCTGGCGGCGGCGGCGCTGCGCTGCATCGGCGGCCAGTTCCAGGGCCGTCTGTTGTTCCGCAATGATGACGAACGCGCCCGCGCGCGGCGTATCGGCATTGAGGACCTGAACCGGAAATACGGCCTGCTGGAGCTGGCGAGCGGCGATGTCATGTTTGCGGCGACAGGCGTGACCTCCGGCACCATGCTGCGTGGCGTGCGCCGCTTCGCCGGTGGCGGCTACACGCATTCCATGGTCATGCGCTCCAAGAGCGGCACGGTCAGGACCGTCGAGGCCTGGCACAATTTCGACCGCAAGACCGGCTTCGACGCCGTGGATGGCTGAACCCTTTCTCGGCGTCGCGCGCTCGCTCAGGGGCCGCGCCTGGCGCGAGCGGCCGGGTGACGCCCGGGCCGCCGCCGCCATGGCCCAGAGAGAGGGGCTTTCGGACCTTGCCGCGCGTGTGCTCGCCAATCGGGGCGTGACGCCGGAGGCGGCGGCCGCCTTCCTGAAGCCGCAGCTCAGGACCTCCCTGCCGGACCCGTCCTGCCTGGCCGACATGGACCTCGCGGCGGAGCGGCTCGCCGACGCCGCCGAGGCCGGCGAGACCGTTGCCGTCTTTGCCGACTACGATGTGGACGGTGCGACCTCGGCCGCCCTGCTGACCCGTTTCCTGGAGGCGACGGGCGGCAAGGCGAGCGTCCATGTGCCGGACCGCGTCACCGAAGGCTATGGCCCGAACGAGCCCGCCTTCGAGCGGTTCGCGGCGGAGGGGCGCCGGCTCGTGCTCCTGGTCGATTGCGGCACCACGGCCTTCGGGCCGCTCGCCCATGCCGCGGGTCTCGGCCTCGAATGCGTCGTGCTGGACCACCATCTGCCCGAGGCCCGTCTGCCGGAGGCGCTCGCCGTGGTGAATCCCAACCGCATGGATGAGACGGGCGCGCTCGGCGGGCTCGCCGCTGTCGGGGTCGTCTTCCTGCTGGTCGTAGCCGCCAACCGCGCGCTTCGCCGGCGCGGCCATTACCGCTTTCGCCCGGAGCCGGACCTCCGTGTCTGGCTCGACCTCGTGGCGCTTGGCACGGTCGCCGATGTGATGGCGCTTACCGGCCTCAACCGGACCTTCGTCGCGCGCGGCCTCGACGTGCTGGCGGGGCGGGGCAATCCGGGTATCGCGGCCCTGCTCGCCGCCGCCGGCGTGGAGCGGCGGCCGGAAGCCTACCATCTGGGATTTGTGCTCGGTCCCCGGATCAATGCCGGCGGGCGCGTCGGCGAGGCGGGGCTGGGCGCGCGGCTGCTCGCCACCGACGATGCCGGGGAAGCGCAACGCCTCGCCGAGATTCTGGAGCGCCTCAATCGCGAGCGCCGGCAGGTCGAGGCGGATGTCCTCGCAGCAGCCCTTGCTACGGAGCCGGAGGAGGACGCGCCCTTCGTGCTCGCGGTCGGCGAGGGCTGGCATCCGGGCGTTGTCGGCATCGTGGCGAGCCGGCTGGTGGAGCGGTTCCACCGCCCGGCGCTGGTTGGCGCCCGGGAGGGCGACCGGATTCGAGGCTCCGCGCGCTCCATTCCCGGCATGCCCATCGGCCCGGCGATTCTGGCCGCGCGGGATGCAGGCCTGCTGGAGGCGGGCGGCGGGCATGACATGGCGGCGGGCTTCACGCTCAATGAAGCGCAGCGCGCGGCCTTCGAGGCGTTCCTCGCCGGGCGGCTGGCGCCGCTGGCGCCGGCGGGCGGGCAGGCGCCGACGCTGGATATCGACGCGGGCCTCTCGGTCGCGGGCGCGACGGACGGGCTGCTGGAGCATCTGACGGCCGTCGGGCCCTTCGGCCGCGGCAATCCCGAGCCCGTCTTCGCGCTGCCGGCAGTGCGCGTGCGCCATGCCCGCATCGTCGGTGGAACCCATGTCCGCGTCGATCTTGCCGATGCCGGCAGCAAGCGTCTCGCGTCGATTGCCTTCCGTGCGGCCGAAACGCCGCTCGGCCGGGCGCTGCTGGAGACGGACGGGCGCGCGCTGCATGTGGCCGGCACGCTCCGGGCCGACGACTGGCGCGGCGCGGGCGCGGTCCAGCTGGTCATATCGGACGCGGCCCCGGCCGAAACGGCTCCATAGGCCATGCATCAACGCAGCCGACGCGATCGGATGCTGCGGGGCGCCGAATTCCGGCTGTTCCCGGCGGCGAAGCTGTGGTTTGCTCGCACACCATGACCGACATCGACGACCCCATCGCCTTCGAGCTGTTCAAGAACGCCATCTTCTCGATCGCCGACGAAATGGCGCTCACCATCTGCCGGACCACCTATTCCGGCGTGTTGCGCGACAATATGGACTTCTCCACCGCCTTTGCGGATGCGGAGGGGCGGCTGGTGGCCCAGGGGCTAACCCTGCCGGGACATCTGGGTTCGATCCCGACCGCGCTCGCCACAGTGGTGGAGCGGTTCCGGGACGACATCCACCCGGGCGATGTGTTCTGCCTGAACGACCCGTTCGACGGTGGCATGCATCTGCCGGACATTTTCGTCTTCCAGCCGATCTTCCATGAGGGGCGCCGGCTCGCCTTCGCCTGCACCATTTGCCACCACACCGATGTCGGCGGGCGCGTGGCGGGCTCCAACGCCTCGGATTCGACAGAGATCTACCAGGAAGGCCTGCGCATCCCGCCGCTCAAGATGTTCGAGCGCGGCAAGCGCAACGAGACGCTCTGGACGTTGATCGAAAGCAATGTCCGCATGCCGGTGCGCCTGGCGGGCGATTTGCGCGCCCAGCTGGCAGCCTGCCATATTGCGGAGGCGGCCTTCCTCGACCTCGTGGAGAAATACGGCGAAGCGCGCGTCGGCGTCTATATGGAGGCGGTGATCGACTATGCCGAGCGGCTGACCCGCGCCGCGCTCTCCGACCTGCCGGACGGCACCTGGTCCTTCGAGGACTGGATCGACGATGACGGCATTGATGTCGGCAAACCGATCCGCCTGTTTGTGACCTTCACCAAGACGGGCGACTCCATGCGCGCCGACTGGACCGGCTCGTCCGAGCAGGTGAAGGGCGCGATCAACAACACGCTGTCCTTCACCAAGGCGGCCACCTATTGCGCGGTGCGCTCGATCCTGCCGCCCGGCATTCCGAACAATGAGGGCGTGTTCCGCGCCATAGACGTGACCGCCCCGGCCGGCACCATCGCCAATGCGGTGCTGCCGGCGGCCTGCGCGGCGCGCGGCCTCACGGGTTTCCGCATGGTGGACTGCGCCTTCGGCGCGCTCGCCGGCTGCGCGCCGGACAAGGTGTTCGCCTGCTCCGACGGCGGCAATACCGGCATTTCCATCGGCGGCTACGACAAGCAGCGCCGACCCTTCATCTATGTCGATTTCGCCTGCGGCACCTGGGGCGGGCGGCCCTATGCGGACGGGCTGGAAGGCAATGCCAACATGTTCGCCAACATGGCCTCGCACTCGGTCGAGGTGACGGAGGCGGAGCAGCCGGTGCAGGTGCTGCGCTACGACCTTGTGGCGGACCGGATGGGACCCGGCGCCTGGCGCGGCGGCGCGCCCTACCGGCGGGAATACCGCTTCCTGGAGCATGAGGCGGTGCTGCAGGTGCGCGCCGACCGGATGGCTTTCCAACCCTATGGCCTGGCGGGTGGCAAGCCGGGCGAACCGGCGGCGAACTATCTGAACGGCGAGCCGGTGCCCTCCAAGATCACCCGCACGATCCGGGCGGGCGACGTGTTCCTGCATGAGCTTGCGGGCGGCGGCGGCTGGGGCGACCCGCTGGACCGCGAGCCGACGGCAGTGGCCCGCGACGTGCTGAACGATCTGCTGTCGCCGGAGGGCGCGGAGCGGGATTACGGCGTCGTGCTCGCCCCCGACGGCCGCACGGCCGACGAAGCCGCGACCGTGAGCCTTCGCGCCGCCATGCGTGCCGCCGAGAGCCGCGCGGCGGAATAGCCGGGCAGCGTCTTATTCCCCGGTGCGGTGTTCGCGGGCTCGGGCGAGCAGCGTGTAGCGTGCGCGGATGCGGCCGGCGAGCGCGGCCGGCCATGCGCCCGCGTCGATACGGTCGAGGAAGTCGTCCAGCACCATCGCGAAATGCGCTTCATGCGGTGCATGGAGCGCGGCCGGAATGACGATCTCGCGCCCGAGGGGGGACGGGCGGTGCGACAGGCCGGGCATATCGGCCCCCCAGGCGGCAAGCGTTTCCGAAAGGCGGGCCTGGAAGCCCGGCCCCGGGTCGCATGGCGCGACATGGACCTCGCTGCGGAACTTCGTCTCGGGCCCGCGGCGCTGGATAACCGTCGCGCGCTCGCCCCGGATCGTCGTCCGAAGCGCGTCGCCGCCTCCCTCCGGCTCGCGCTGCCCCCACTCCGCCCGCTGGCGGACGGGAACGCCCCTGAGCCGGTAGCGGATCTCGCCATTGCAGGCGAGGTGCAGCACGCCGGTATCCACACGCGGCGCCAGAGACTCCGGGAAGTCGTCCAGTCCGGTACTGGCGCGGAAGACGTCGCGTGGCACCGGGGTGCTCCAGAGGCGCGCGTCCTCGAGCTCGTAGTCCCGCTCGAAGGCGAAGCCCCGACCGTCGCCGGTGACCCACTGCGCCTGGTCGGCCATGTGGGACTGGATGTCGGTGAGGCCGTCGCCCTGGATGCGGGTGTCGTAATACCAGGAAGGCCGCCGGAGCGGTGCGCCGTTCACGACCTTGAGCAGATGATGCACGGACTGGATATCGATGGCAGGCTCGCCCGCCTGCCCGTGAAGGACGCCGAACAGCTCCGGGTCGGTTGCGACCCTCTGCGTCACGCGAGCCGCCGTGTCGTAGCGGGAGGTCATGATGTCCATCGCCAGCGGCCAGCCGGCTGTCACCCGTTCGAGGTCCGGCAGGGCCGCGCTGTCGGTCAGCCAGGGCTTGTCGGCGAGCACATGCAGGCCCGCCGCGTGCAGGCGGGCGATGGCGCCGAGCTTGGGCCGGTTGCGCCCGGCGAGGACGACGATGTCTCCGCGCCGTTCCTCGATCAGCATGCGCTCCGGGTCGGGTGATTCATGTATCCGGACCGTCCAGCCTGTCGGCCGGTCGGCGCGCGCGTTGAACGAGCCGACCAGGGCTATGAAGGCGTCGCGCTCCGGGCCCGGCCGGGCGTAGAGATGGACGGTGGGGTCGATCCGGGGATTGGCCGCCCGCAGGGTGAGGGCGGCGTGGAAATGGCCGGGCTCGAGAAAGAGGAGCCTGTGCATGGCGGAGGCCAGGCCACCCGGCCCGGACCTCCCTTCCGGGTCAGGCCGGCGGGTCGCAGGGGACTGTGCCCATCTCCGCCGGAATGGACAGCTCCAGGATTTCGAGGTCTTCCGAGGTCGCGGTCTCGTTGTGCTTCAGGCCGCCCGGGATGAAGAGCGACTCGCCCTCCTTGATCCGCAGCGTCTCGCCGGTCTCGAATTCGAGGTCCACCCAGCCCTTGAGCGCATAGACGAACTGGCCCTCGCATTCGTGGTAGTGCCAGCCGGTCGGCTCGGTCATGCCGCGGACCGCGGTCATGGTCTGGGCGCGCATGCTGCCGAGGCTCGCCTCGGTGACGCCGAGGTCGCGATATTTGAAGAAATCGCGCCGCCCGGCGACCAGCGGCGCCGATTCCGCGGTGGCGTGGGCGAGCTTGCGAAGCTGGGAACTGGTGTCTGGCATCGGGTGGGTCTCCTCCATTGGACTTCGCTGTCGAGAATAGCGGATTGCGGGCGGCGCAACAGCAGGTCACCTTTCTCCTCAGGAAATACGATTTTGGCATATTCCGAGGAGACCTGTTCGGCGGCGCCGGGTCCCGGATATCCGGCCCGACGGCGCCGATGACGATCGTCATGGCGGTCGTCATCACCAGCCACACGACCAGCCTCCTCAGGGCATCCGCCGGACTCAGAACCGCACATGCTGTCATAAACCCGTTCGCGGTCGAGCGTCGCCCCATATAGCCGCCCGGTCGCTGCGATTCGACCATGACACTGGAGAAGGCGTGGTAAGCTGTCTACAGCAATCGGCGTCGGGGCTCGGCGGGCGCCGCAGGGGGCGGACCATGACATAACATAACACACGATTGGTGAGTGGTGACTGTTGAAGCCGGAGGTGGCCGAAAGATCGTCACGATGTTGATAGTAGATTGTAATCATTGTGATTATTGGTTTGGCTCTCACCTTCCGACTGCGCCAGCTGTAGACGGACAGAGACAGCCGCAGACCCGGATTTGACCCTCTGTCGGTTGCGATTTGAAGACGGATTTGGTAGGGTCCCGTCGGCACTCGAATTCCGATCCGGAGGCTCCGGCCGTGGCGACCGTCAAGCTTGGCAAGCGAAGCATAGACGCGCTGTCCGTTGAGCGTAAGCGCTGCGCGGGGGGCACCTTCCAGTTGAGGGCGTGATTTGAGATTCACCGCTATGCAGGGAGCGGGAGGTGAGTTTCTCAATGAAGGTCTCAACAGAGTTTCTCAGTAACGTTGAGGTGATGCCGGGTTCTTCGGGCCGTCGTCGTTGGCCGGAAGATGTGAAGGCGCGGATCGTTGCCGAGACGCTTGAGGCGGGGGCGACGGTCCGGGGTGTTGCGCGGCGTTGGGCTGTCAACCCGAACCAGGTGTCGACCTGGCGTGGGCTGGCGCGGGACGGCCGTCTGGTTTTGCCTGCGGCGGAGACGCCTGTGGCGTTTGCGCCGCTGGTGGTCCGGGCGGAGGGGAACGGAGCTCCTAAGGCGAGCGGCGAGAGCCTGGAGGTGGTTCTCGGCAGGGTCACGGTGCGTCTGGACGCGGGGACGCCGGCTTGTCGGCTTGCGGAGATTGTCTGTGCGCTGAACGCGCCGCGATGATCTTCCCATCGAACCGAGTGCGGATCGTTGTGGCGACGAAGCCCGTGGACTTCCGCAAGGCCCACGACGGACTTGTCGCCTATGTGAAGAGCGCGCTGCGCCGTGACCCGTTCACGGGCACGGTATACGTTTTTCGATCGAGGCGAGCTGACAGGCTGAAGCTGGTTTACTGGGACGGGACCGGGTTGGTCATGGTGTACAAGCGTCTGGAGGAGCAGGGCTTTGTATGGCCTGCGATCCGCGACGGTGTGATGTCGCTGAGCCATGCGCAGTTCGAGACGCTGTTCGCCGGCCTGGACTGGCGGCGCGTGCGGGCGCTGTCGGTGCGGCGCCCGGCTGAGGCGGAATGACTCAGCCGGCGGATCGGGTCATCCGGCTCCCCGACACTGTGCTATCGAGCGGGCCATGCTGGCCCTTGCACAGATCGACCTTGGAACGCTGACGCCCGAACAGCGCGACGCTGCGGTGCAGGCGATCGCGGCGCTGGAGGCGCTGAGGGCCGAGAACGAGACGCTGGCGGAAGAGAAAGCCTGTCTTGCCATTGAGAAGGATGCGCTGGCGGGCCGCAACGAGAAGCAAGTTGCGCGCATCCGCCGTCTCGAACATCTGAACCTGGAGCTGATCCGCCTGCTGTATGGCAAGAGGTCGGAGAGGTTGACGGCGGACGAGCGCCAGCTGGCGTTCGAGGAGTTGGAGGGCGCGGCTGCGGAAGTGGAGGCGGCGGCCTCGACTGGCGATCCGTCGCCGCCGTGCTCGCCGAAACGGCCTCGTGCCGAACGCAATATCGGCCATCTGCCGGAACATCTGAAGCGCATTGAGCAGGTGATCGAGCCGGAGAGCACGCTCTGTCCCTGCGGCTGCGGGGAGATGGTGAAGATCGGCGAGGACCGCACGGAGCGCCTGGACATCGTGCCGGCGCAGCTCCGGGTGCTGGTCACGGTGCGCCCGAAATATGCCTGCCGGGCCTGCGAGCAGGGCGTCACCCAGGCGCCGGCGCCGGCTTGGCTGATCGAAGGCGGCCTGCCGACCGAGGGCGCCATCGCCCATGTCCTGATCTCGAAGTATGCCGATCATTGTCCGTTGTACCGTCAGGCGCAGATCTACGCGCGCTCGGGCCTCGATCTGGACCGCTCGACGCTGGCCGGCTGGGTCGGCAAGGCGGCGTTCCACCTGAGGCCGGTGACCGACCGGCTGGCGGCGCATCTCAAGCGCTCTTCCAAGCTGTTCATGGACGAGACGCGCGCGCCGGTGCTCGATCCAGGCCGCGGCCGGACCAAGACCGGCTGGCTGTGGGCGCTTGCCCGCGATGATCGCGCCTGGGGCGGGCCCGATCCGCCGGGCGTGATGTACTTCTATGCGCCCGGGCGCGGCGGCGAGCATGCCGAAAGGTTCCTCGACGGCTTCGACGGCATCCTGCAAGTCGATGGATATGCCGGTTACAACCGGCTGACCCAGCCGGGCCGCAAGGGCGGCGCGCCGCTGCGGCTGGCATACTGTTGGTCCCATGCGAGGCGCCGGCTCCGCGAAATCTACGACAGCAGCGGCTCGGAGATCGCGGCCGAGGGCCTGCGCCGGATCGCCGAACTCTACGCCATCGAGGCCGAGATCCGCGGCAGCACACCCGTGCGCCGTCTCACCGAACGCCAGGCGCGCTCCGCGCCTCTGGTCCTGGCCTTCGGCGACTGGCTGAAACAGCAGCGCGCCCGCGTCTCGCCCAAGTCCCGCCTCGGCGAAAAGCTCGCCTATATCGCCCGCCACTGGGACGGTCTCCAGCTCTTCCTCGCCGACGGCCGCGTCGAGATGGACAGCAATGCCGTCGAGAACCTCGCACGGCCGATTGCCCTGTCGAGAAAAAACGCATTGTTCGCCGGCCACGACGAAGGCGCCGCCGCATGGGGACGTATCGCCTCGTTGATAGAAACGGCGAAACTGAACCAGATCGAGCCCTACGCCTGGCTCAAGGACACGCTCGAGAAAATCGCCGCCGGCCATCCAAACAGCCGCATCGACGAGCTGCTACCCGGGCACTTCAAGCCGCCGTCAAGCTGAAAGCGGCGTGCCTCTCTGGCAGCGCTTACCGTTGAGCGTGGCGACAGGGTGTTCTGGGACAGCGACCTGCCGGGCTTCGGCATACGGGTCCATGCGACGGGCCGCAAGATCTTCGTCGCCCAGGCGCGCACGCCGGGCGGCCTGCCGAAACGGGCGAGGATCGGCCGGTTCGTGGACATGACGGCGGAGGTTGCGCGCCGGAAGGCGGCGGAGATCATCGACCGCATCCGGCGCGGCGAAGATCCGGTGCCGTCGCCGGAGCCGTCGGAACCGACGGTCGCCGATCTGGCGGCGCGCTACATGGCGGCGCATGTAAAGGTGAACTGCCGGCCGTTAACGGTGAAGAAATACGAAGGTCTGCTCAGGCTGCATATCCTGCCGGAACTGGGCGGGCTCAGACTGTCCGAAGCCGACCGGTCGCATGTCTCGGCGCTGCACTACAAGTTGCGGGACAAGCCTGTCCAGGCGAACGAGGCGGTGGGTGTGGTCTCGAAGATGTTCAAGCTGGCGGTGGCATGGGGCATGACGCCGGCCGCGCCCAACCCCTGCCGGTCGGTCAAGCGCTACCGGGAACGCAGCTGCGAGCGCTTCCTGACCGAAGAGGAATATGCCCGGCTCGGCCGGGTGCTGCTGGAGGCGGAATCCGGAGGACCGCGCATGGCCTCGGCGGTGGCAGCGATCCGACTGCTTTTGTTCACCGGCTGCCGTAGGGACGAAATTCTGACGCTGCGCTGGGAGGATATCGATCGTGTGGCGGGCGAACTGCGGTTGCGGGACAGCAAGTCCGGTCCGCGCCGCGTGCCGCTGACGCCGGCAGTGGAGCGGGTGTTGGCGCGGATAGCGCGGATCGAAGGCAATCCCTGGGTGATCGTTGGTCGGGAGCGGGGCGAGCGTCTCCAGCGCATCGACCCGTTCTGGAACACGCTGCGGGCGCGCGCCGGGCTGGAGGATGTGCGACTGCACGACCTGCGGCACTCCTTCGCCTCGCAGGCGCTGGCGCTCGGCGAGGGGCTGCCGGTCATTGCCCGGCTGCTGGGCCACAAGACGGTGATGACGACCTACAGATATGCGCATCTGGCACAGGATACCGAGAAGGCGTCAGCGGCGAAGGTCGGGGACAGCATCGGCAGCGACCTTGTGTCCCTCGATGTCGAGGGTGACGAAGCCGAGGCGGCGTAGGACGGAAACATACGGCATGGCGAAACTCACGCAGACGACGATCTCGCGGCGCACCGTCGACCGGCTGGAGGCGGACCGGGACACGGTGTTCTGGGACAGCGAGCTGCCGGGCTTCGGGGTGCGGGTCTATCCCACGGGACGCAAGGTCTATGTCGTGCAGACCCGCACCGGCGGCCGCAGCGGCAAGCGGGTGACGGTCGGGCGCCACGGCGTCGTCACGCCGGAGGAGGCGCGCCGGCGGGCGGCGCTGATCGTGGCGCGGATCAAGGCCGGCAAGGACCCGGTCCCGGAGCCGCTGGCGGTCAAGGAGGCGAAGGGGCCAACGGTGGGCGACCTGGCGGCGGTTTATCTCAGGGAGGTGGTCGACGTGCGCCTGAAGGGGGCGTCGCAGAAGACCTATCGCTGCTCGATCGGGAAGCACATCCTGCCGGCGCTCGGGTCGAGGCCCGCGCTGGCGTTGGACCATGCAGCGGTATCGGCGTTCCATCACAAACTCGCCGCAACGCCGTCTGCGGCCAACCGGGCCGTGGAGATGCTGTTCCGCATCTACCGGGCGGCCGAGGAACGGGAGATGATCCCGGAGGGCAGCAATCCGTGCCGACAGGTCGCCAAGAACCGGCAGCGCCGCCATGAGCGCTTCCTGACCGACGGGGAGTTCCACCGGCTCGGGCGGGTGCTGGACGACGCCGAATGCGAGGGCGGCAGCATGATGTATGCCGCGATGGCGATCCGCCTGCTGCTGCTGACCGGTTGCCGCAAGAGCGAGATTCTCGGTCTGCACTGGGAGCATGTCGACCTGAAGACGCGCGAATTGCGGCTCCCGGATAGCAAGACGGGTCCGCGCAGGGTGCCGTTGTCGCCGGCCGCTGCGGCAGCGCTGGCACGGATTCCGCGGATCGCGGGCAACCCCCATGTCATTCCGGGTACGCTGGACGGCAATGCCATGACCGGCCTGCAGCGCTACTGGGTGAAAATCCGCGTCCGCGCCGGGCTGGAGGGCATGCGCCTGCACGACTGCCGGCACAGCTTCGCCTCGCGCGCGTTGGCGCTCGGCGAGAGCCTGCCGATGATCGGCCGCCTGCTCGGCCACAGCCAGGTGCAGACGACCGCGCGCTATGCGCATCTGGCGCGGGACTCGGTGCATGAGGCCGCGCGGCGAGTTTCCGACCGGATCGAGGCCAATCTCTATCGCGATTGTCCGGGCTTCGCGGGCGCGAAGTGAGCAGCGGTCTTGTCAGCAGAACGGGATATCGGGGAATCGCAGCTTCCACTGGTGTCGGATTCGGACTGTGTCGACAGAAGGTGGAATGCGACCGCGAAATCAATTGCTCCCCGGACTTGATCCGGCCATCCACATCGCTCCGCCGCCTCGTCCGCGCCCGCACATCTCACGATGCCGCAAGACGTGGATGCCCGGATCAAGCCGGAGGGATTAATATGCCAATTACATAATATATTGTAATATTTGGAGAAATCTTTTGATTCACGATAGATCAAAGCGGAAAGCACAGGTTTAGTCATCAAATCGAATGCAGATTTTTTCAAACGGCGGACGGTTGGTGGCGCCATGTGGCATCAGATTGCTGAATCCAACCACGGGATGAGGATTCTCATGGCCGTTCATCGTGACCCGCTGCGCGCTCTTCGTGCCTGGGTGACGACCCCGGTCATTCGGAGCCGCCAGTTCAGCATGTCCGCGCTGACCTCGAAGCGGTTCGCCAGGGCTCTCGGGTCTGGATTGGATCGATAGGCAATCATGAGGCCAGCGCGTGGCACTAGGAGAGTTCCCGCCAACCAATCGGCTTCTTCTTCTTGTTCTCGGTCATAAGAGCTGAGCAGCAAGTGCCCTGCCTGTGATAGATCGATCCGACCAGGTTCATGCTCCAACACAATATGGGCAAGTTCATGGCTGAGACTGCTGCGTTGCCTGGTCGGAGCGTGCGCCGAGTTGACGATGGTTAGGTTGGTATCGCCGTGCCTGATGGTTACCGCGGACCAGCTGCCGGAGTCATGATTTGTGAGCCGCCGCAGGCTCTTCTTGGATAACTCCGGTACGTCTTCGGGCCACCATACGATAACCCCAAGATGAGCCGCGAGCTCTTTCGGTTCCAGCGGGTCTACCGGTTGCAGCCCCAAAGCGGTCCGATACTTCTCGGCGGCGGTCTCGCACCACGTCTTGAAGCCACGACGCATGGAATCACAGCTCGTCCCGCGCAAGGAGTGCGCGTTGGGCAGCCAGGATCATTTCCGCCAGTGCAGAAGCAGTCTCAAGCTGCATCGTTTGCTTTTTCCGGAAATGAACCGCAGCGACAGGACGGCTGGGGCTGTCGGTGTCGAAGCCGAGCACGGCCGAGGGGTCGACCTTGAGCCATCGGCATATCTTCTGAAAATTTTCGAGGTCGGGAAGGTGGCCGTTCTCGACCCGTGAAAGGGTCGCAGGCGAAATCCCGATCTTCGCGGCGGTCGCCCGAACTCCATGGCGGCCCCGCTTGTCCGCTACCAGTTGACCCAAGGTGTCGAGGGAGGGGCGGGACATGGCGATCTCCGTGTTGCATGGGTGAAACACAAACCGTTTGACGATTGGAACGCCGTCTGATATGGTCGCGTTTGTTTCACGGATGAGACGGTTTTCGCAGAACTGCTGCAACGGGTCAAGCGCATGGATCGAAGAGAATCAGGTCGGCTGCGGAACGATGACCGGGAAGAGGCGAAGGGCGTTCAACGCATTCGCCGGCTTCCCGACGCGGCGCTGGGCGCCTTGTGGGATTCGATCATTCTGGATGCGGTCCTGAAGGAACAGCTTCTTTCTCAGGCGGTTCTGAATTTCACCTTGCGCAGCAAAGTCGATCGCACCGTCCTTCCCCTGCACGGCGCGATCCTGCTCGTCGGCCCACCCGGAACTGGCAAGACCTCCCTCGCACGTGGCCTCGCGCACCGCACGGCCGAGTCGTTTGCAAACGGGGACTTCCGTCTGTTCGAGGTCGAGCCACACGCGCTGACGAGTTCCGCCATGGGCAAGACACAGCGCGCGGTGACCGAATTGTTCGCACAATCGATCGCCGAAGCAGCCGCCGTCGGCCCAACCATCGTGTTGCTGGACGAAGTCGAGACGTTGGCAGCTGACCGCACCAAGCTGAGCCTTGAGGCAAATCCGGTGGATGTCCATCGCGCGACCGACGCCGTGCTGGTGCAGCTCGACGAGCTGGCCGAGGATTATCCGAACCTGCTGTTTCTCGCGACGAGCAATTTTCCCCAGGCTGTCGACAGCGCCTTCACCTCTCGCTGCGACCTCGTGGTGAATGTACCCCTTCCGGACCGTGAGGCCTGCGCCGGGATCCTTAAGGACTGCGTGGTTGGTCTCGGCAAGACGTTTCCCTCTATCGCGAAGCTCGCCTCCTCCCCCAAATTCGAGCAGTGCGCCGCCGAATGCGAGGGTCTCGACGGGCGCGCGATCCGCAAATTGGTTGCGAGCGCACTCGCTAGCACCCCCCAGACCGCCATGGATCCGGAGCGCGTCACGATCGACGACCTGTTCGCCGCCGCGCGCGCCACCAAGGCCGGACGCAAGATGGAAAGCAAGGCGTCATGACTACGGTTGCGAGACGGACATTCCGAAGCACGCCGGCGCGCGAAGCCCTGGCGACCTGGAGCGCCATCGTTGACCTGCTCACGCGGGGGATCGACGGGGCGGCGCGTTCCGAATTGCTCGCCGTCGCCGGCATTGCCGCGAGCGTCATCGCCGATCACGCGCCTGAGGGCGCACCGATCGTCGCGACCTGCGACGGGCCACGCACGCGCATCTACTGCCTCTACGACGACAATGCGATCGACGGCTCGGATGCCAACGAGGACCCGCTGGGCTTCGATCCGCTGAAGGGCGATTGGCGCGTATCGCTTCCTGCGCCCGCCGACGACTTGTCCTGGGTGCAGGCCGCGCTCAAGGAGCACAGCGACCGGATCATCGCGCGCGATCTTGATACCCCGATCGCCAAGGACCAATCCTCGAAGGCATCGGATGCGCAGACCCTTGTGCTGGACCCAAAGGGATTTCTCGGATCATGACCAGCGTCGCCGTCAACACCTACGCTTATTCCGTTACCTACGTCGCGGACAACATCCTGAAGAGCATGAAGGACATCATCCGCCTCAGCGGCCTCGATCCGATCAATCTGGTCGAAGGCTGGGCGAGCAAGATGCGGGGGCTTCAGACCTGGCTCCACTCCGGGCACCTCGAAACCGTGGTCCTCGAGATCTTCAATCCCAGAACGGACGCCCTCGTCGGCCGCTGGGATATCGACGTGATCTACACCACGGGACTGGACGACGGCAGCTTCTGGACCGACACGGATCAGATCAGATACCACGTCCGTAAGGCGGGCCTTGCACCCAGCGAGGCCAAGTATCGGCTCGTGCTCCAGAACAAGTCTGGGCGCCCCGATGTCGACGGATGGGAACCAACGCGGTTCCGATCAACCGAAGGCTTCGTGCGGCACAGCCTCGGCTCGACAATCGAGCATTACGGATTGGGGGCGAGTGCCGCCTACTGGAGACAAGTCTGATGCTGACCGTGAATGAGGCCTTCCGCAAGTTCAAGAGCCGGCTTGAGCTGAACGACCGGGAGCAGAAAAACGCGTCCGCACGGCATACGGAGGTCCGTAACTATCTCAACACGAAGTTCGGGATAGCCCGTAGTTTCCTCACCGGGTCTTACGCCCGCCACACGAAAACCAAGCCGCTCAAGGACATCGACATTTTCTTCGAACTGGAAGAAGCCGAAAGGCACTACCGATCGAAGGCCCCGTCGGTCGTGATCGGCGACTTCCATGGTGCCCTGGCAGACAAGTACGGCGACGACGCGGTCCGCATGCAGAGCCGTTCGGTCGGTGTTGATTTCGGTGTCGTCGTCGACGCAGACGACAACACCGATTATCGCGTTGTCAGCGTCGACGTCGTGCCGGCTTTCACCGCCGGCGACGATTACGAGATCGCGGACGACGACAGCGGAAGTTGGATCAAGACCAATCCGGAGATTCACGCCAGCAAGGCCACGGCGGCGCACCAAGCGTTCTCGAATGAGTGGAAAGGCTTGGTGCGGATGGCGAAGTACTGGAATAACAACGCCCGCCACGGAGAGAAGCCGGTCAAGCCTTCGTTCTTTATCGAGGTCATGGCCATTCAGTGCCTCTACGGCGGCTGGCAGGGACGCTTCGACTATGAGATCCAAGGATTCTTCTCGACGCTGGCTGACCGCATCTACGAGGAATGGCCCGATCCCGCGGGCCTTGGACCGGCGATCAGCGACGGCATGGATGCGACCCGCAAGCGGCGCGCGTGCGACCTCCTGAGGGCGGCTAGCAGCGACGCAACTATGGCTATCGACCACGCGCGCCGCGGCCGCAACGGCGAGGCGCTTAGGGCGTGGCGGGCGCTGTTCGGACCGAAATTCCCGCTCTCTTGACCTCCCGGGACAACGAATCTCCGGCGAGAAGGGTAAATCATGGCTGAAGCCGTCGTCGCACGCTGGCATGGCGACAATTATCAGGCGCGGGTGTTCTGGGAGAACGCCTTGAACCTTCTGTCGCCGCACTCCTGTGTCGTCGAAGTAACGTTCGAAGCGGACGGCCCCAAGGCGTTCGACGACGTCGTTGTCAAGTACGACCCCCCCGTCGCGCGTTCCGGCCCGGACCGTATCTCGGCCGACTATCATCAGGTCAAATGGCACGTCGAGACGGGCGGACGGTTTGGCTACGAGGATTTCACCAAGCCGGATTTCATTGGCGCCCAATCTTTCTCTTTGCTCGAACGCCTCCGCCAAGCGCGGCGGGCGGCTCCGACGTCGGCGCAATTCACATTTCTCACCACCTACCGCGTCAGAGACGGCGATCCGCTCGCGAGGCTGATCTCCGGCAATGACAAGACGCTCCTCGTGGAGCGACTGTTCGACGACACGACGGATCGCAGTTGGACGGGAAAGATACGGAAGTGTTGGCGGGAACACCTGGAGCTGGAAGACAACGGACAGCTTCGGGCCGTCGTGCGTGGTCTCCGTGTCCTCGATGGTCATCGGTCGCTGCAGGAATTGCGCGAACAGATCAACGACAAGGCGGAGGCGGTGGGCGTCCTTGCGTGCAACGCCGCAGAGTCAGACTTTCGATACGACGAGCTGGCACGGCAGCTGAAGGTTCGAAAGCTGAACACTCTCGATCGTGAGGCGCTCTTGCAGTTGTGCGAGGACGAAGGGCTTCTCATGGCGCGGCCGACAGAATCCGACCCTTTCCTCCCCGTCGCCATTCGCTCCTTTCTCGGGCCGGCGGCCGATATCGTTGGTGCGGCACCCGAGGACACCTTGCTGCTTACTGACGAGTTTCGGCAACGCTACCTGCAAGAGGGACGCGAGTGGCAGCGTGATGTCCGCCCGAAAGTCGAGAGGTTTCTCCGGGAAGCAGTCAAGAAATCGCCGAAGCTGCGGCTGATACTGGATGCGCATGCATCGATGGCATTCCTCGCTGGGGCCGTGCTCGATTTGAAGTCCGGTGTGGAGACGCAACTCGTCCAAAAGGGCCGTGTCGGCACGAGAACCTGGCGCGCCGACGACGACTCGGGAGCAAAGGGCAGTCAGTTCGAAATTGAGGAGGGGCAACTGGCCAAGGGGCGTGACATAGCGATCGCCATCAGCGTGTCGCAGCCAACGGTAGCGCAAGTGCGCGCGTACCTGACGGAGAGGTTGCCCAACGTGGGCAAGTTCATCTCGTGTGCAATGCCGACAGGGCCCGGGCAGAGAAGCGTCGCGGGCGGAGAGCACGCCGCCGCGCTGGCCGAGCAGGTGTCCAATTGTGTGCGTGTTGTGAAGGAAAAGGAGCCTGACGCCTTCATCCACATCTTTGCAGCTGCTCCCAATACCCTGCTGTTCTATCTCGGCCAGCATCATCAGGCGATTGCACCCTGCATTGTCTACGAATTCGACTTCGATCGGCGAGGGAATAAGACGTATCAGCCTTCGTTCACCATCTGCTGATCTTTGGGGCGCATGCTTAGAATCGCGGTTGCAAGTACTTCTTGGCTCATGGAGCGGATTGGGCAACTGTTCGTTGATTGCTCGATCTGGCTTGTATTCCGCAGAGCAGGCTCGTGGAGCCCCGCGATTTGCTCTCGGGGCCATAATGCGTACAGCACCTATCCAATCTCATAGTGAACGACAGCAGCTCCAACGGTCGCGGCATTCGCCGCCCGATACATGAGAAGGCCATCTTGGCTAATCTCAAGAGGCGTCCATTTGCGCCGCGACGGAGGGCGACGCGGTGCGTACGCGGGTCGAGGAAATCAACCGCTGCAACCGCGAGCCCTCCGCGTCCGATGAAGCCAACCGCAAGGAACTGGGCAGCGTCGAGAAGAAGATGGCGAGGTTGGTCCCTTCATCAAGGATGCCCGACATTGTTGCCGGGCCATCCCCGCATTGTTCGCCTGACGTCACCGACTCATGGCCAGCCTCGCCCTCTTGTCGCTGATCTGCTTCCGTTCGATGCCGTTCAGGAATTGCTGAACGACAGGAGATCGTCAACTCATATATAAAGCAGCTGCGTTAGATAGGATGATTTGCGGAAACCGAGCCTGACAATGGTATTTTCAATTCCAGATAGACTCTGGTTTACCCTAGCCAGCGCATGGTATACGGCAGGCAACCGGAGGGGTTTCCGATAGTGCTCAGCATTCCTCATGCGATCGGTGCGACCGTGGCAGTGCTGGTTCTCTACGGACTGGCGGGTCTTGCCGTCAAACGTCGGTGGGAACACAGGATTGTCGTACATCCGTTGAAAGTGATTGCCGACGCAAGCGGAAGAGCCAGCCTATCGAGCACACAGGTCTTATTCTTCACCTTAATTGTGCTTTGGCTTGCGATCTACTGGGTCACACGGGAAGGAACGCTTGTTCCTGTCGACGATTCAGTTCTCGTACTGTTGGCTATTGCCGTTGCCGGGTCTGGTGTCGGGAAGATCACGGATTCCACTCGTTTCCAGGCGACGGCCGAGAATATGGCATGGGCCAGAAGGAAGAACTGGATCGAGAAGGACTTCACCAAATCGTCCACTAAGCGTGCGCCGATCATCGGCGATCTGCTGACGTCCGACGGGAATTTCGACGTGGCGAGATTTCAAGCAGTAGGGTTCTCGTTGGTTGTCGGCATTGCCCTGCTTTACAATGGTGCTACAGCGGCGTCCGCGAGCGAGTTTTCGAAGTTCGTCGTCGATGAAACATATCTCGCGCTCATCGGAATTAGCCAAGGCGCCTATGTCGGCGGAAAGTATGTCGGCAGCAATCTCTTCCGTGAGCTGAACGCAAAACTGGACAAGGTCCGGTCGCTGGAAACCGACTTTACTTCGGTGGTCGTCAATTCGGCTCAATGGAGGGAGAAGGCAGCGGAAGACAGGACCGTGGAATTCGCCGCTGAAACATGCGCGCCGAGCGCATACGTCACGTATATGAGCGCCGCGACGGAGGCGGCGGAGATCGTCGGGCGTATGACCGGAAACCCGATTGACACGGCTCGCATTCAGCCGGCGCTGCCGCTTGTTTCATAATATCCCGGTCCAGTTTGACGGATATGGTGTAGGTGGCCCGCGCCGGCGACACGGACGTCAGGGGTCGATCCCTCAGGCGCGCACGCCGGAAACGCTTGCTGCACGGTCGGAAGGCCAACGACCGTCGCGTTTGCTTGAGATACCGGGGTAGCATTTGTCCGGCCGACGGCGTTGCAGGCCAATCCACCGTCGACGCCCCGATGCGCCCGTTTCCATGTCCCATGACGGCCTGGCGCGGCGTTCGAACCGTACTCACCTTGCGTCCCGGCCCCAAGTCGGGGCGTCTGAGATCTTCGGTCTCACGGCGGATCGCAATGACTCGATAAATTTCCCGACCCTTCGGACATCTGGTCGGTTTGCGGATTGGTTCGGCTCAGTGGGCACCTGACCGATGAGCACGGGCCGGGTCATCAAATCGAATGTCGAAAATTTCAATAGCCGGAGTTGGGCAGGCGGCACATGGCGGCGACGGACCATTTCGGCGCGCGGAGACAATATCGAGGCCGCCATGGGCAGCATCTCTGTGCAGAAGTATCCGGCCGAGGGCGAAGTGCCCGAAACCCACTGACTCACAAGCAGCCCGCTTCCACCCTCTGCTACGGCGCGCTCCGGTCGGCCTCTTATCCCTGCATATGCCTGTAGGCGAGAAGCCCGGTCAGGAAGGTGTCGGCCGGCAGGCTGCCGCGCACCTGGCGCCAGTCCCGAAGCGCCTGTTCCGCCAGATCGGCAAGATCGAGCGCTTCCCGTCGAGTAAAGCGGAGAGCGCGGTTGTAGTCCGCGTCGTGGCGGGCTTCCTGAAGCTGGACGAAGGCGGTGGCGACGTCGATCAGCGGCTGTTGGACCGGTTGGCGATCCAGCCCGGCTGCGAGCCTGGGCGGTATCGATCTCCGAGTGAACGCAACGGCGGTCTGCTTCATTGCGGAGTGGTGAAAGGCGCGGGCGAGACTGTCACGCAGAGGGCCGCGAACGTTGCCCGACAGCATGAGCTTTGTCGCTTCGTCGACCAGAAGGTGAAAAAGGGCGTAATAGGAAGCCGATACAGAGCGGCGAAGGCTGGCCTGGGTTGGTTTCTTGGGCTCCTTGCGGGCGAGGAAATGGGCCTGCTTCAACAACTCCGCATGAAGGCTCATGCCGAATGCTCGACCTCGGATGCGCCGCGGAAACGGACGTAGACTAGCATGGAGGAATCGGTCTTCTCCTCGACAAGATCGCGAATGATCGAGCGCAGCCGCGACCGCTTGCCGAATTCGACGTCTTCGTCCTTCAGCATCGCCCACACCCATACGGCGGGATCGTCGGTCGAGTCGGGGCCGGTTTCGACATGCCAGCTGGTGACAGGGGTGGGCAGTTCGGGAAGCTGGCGAAGAGCGGCTTCCAGGGTGCTTGCGACGATGTCCATGTCAGTCGCCCTCTTGGTCCGTCGGCGGCAATTCCGTGTACATATGGTGTCCTGACGGCGAGTATGGTAGCGGCGGCGACTGCCCGCAACCTGAATGGTGGCTCGGAAGCACGCCGCGCTGTGGAGTGAGGTTGACGTTCGAGGCGCTTGGCGGCCTCGCTCGGCATCGGGACGTAAATGCTTCGGATCAGTGTCGAATCCGGTATTTCGTGGGAGCCAATTCGCTGCCAGCAGGCGGCCTCTGGCAGCTCCGCATTTCCGCTGCCATGCACCAGGACCCTCAGGCCCACATTTCCAAGGTCGCCGGCGCAAGCAACGCCCCCGCCAGCAAGGAAACTCCCAGTGCTGCGCAGGGTTAGCCGGGGTGTATGAGATCACGATCATACTCGGAGTGATCCGGCGGGGAAGCCTATGGGAATCAGCAGGATTAAAGCGTCGGGCGGTTCCGGGCGATGGCGGTCGCCGTGCCGCCTGCCGCTTGAGCGGGTCCTGGGTTGCAACACGCGGCCGGGCGTGCTGCCGGCATGAGCTTGAGGCATGACCTGCGTCGGGGCAGACAGTCATGCTCGAAGCGCCGTCGATGCTGGTGACGGCGCTGCGGCCTGCTTCATCATGCACGGTATCGGGGCTGAGGCCGGCGGCTCTGTGGCGGCCGATACCGGCAAAGGCATCGCGTCGTCTGGTGGACGCAAGTGCGCGCTGACTTTCGAGCACGCGGCTGACTTGCCTTCGCTGCGTGTTCGGCATACGGTACGCCAAACGGAACAGGCGACGCTCGGCAGATGTGCGCGCTGTGTGCACCGGCAAGCCGGGCGACAGGTTCGGAGAGATCGCGATGACCATCTTCAACGAAGGACGACATGCGATCCGCGCGCTGTGCACAGCGCTTGCGGCCACCGCCGGGCGCGCGAAAAATTGTTCCGCACAGGGGTTGACAAGGTCTGAGGGGGCTCCCCTCACTATAATTGCCGGATTGCCGGATTGCCGGATTGCCGGATTGCCGGATTGCCGGATTGCCGGATTGCCGGATTGCCGGATTGCCGGATTGCCGGATCGCCTCACCTGCGTCTTCAGCACGGGACTGCTCTCGCCCGCTAGCCTCCCCGCCTGAGTCTTCCGCATCCGCCGGTCGGCGTTCCGACACCCGCCAGCTCGCTTCTTCCTCCGACAGCCTCGTATCTTCCCCCGCCCGTGTTCTGCGGCGCGGCCTTCTCCCAGCGCTGCTATGTGCCCCCTTGCTCGCCGGTCTGGCGACCGTCGCACAGGCGCAGGACGCAACGGTATCCGTCTTCTCCTCGGGCAACCCGCTTCCTGGCGGCTATTCGGATGAGCGTGGCAATAATGCTGCTTTCAGAAACCTGCAATTATCTACGGTGCAATCGTCTCCGGTTCCGTATCGAGTCTGCTTTTCCAGCTCCCTTACCACCCCAAGTTTTGGGATACAGCGGGGCCGTACCTCCATCGCTTTGACGAACGGCTGTCACGACCACCACATTGACGCAGGCTTCCGAGACTCGGCCAGTTTCGCAGTATGGGGTAACACAGACAGCCTCGACGAGCCGGACGAGGTTGTCACACTGACCTTCACGGACGACCCGGACAATCCGCGACCTGCCGGCGTTGCCCAGATCAACGTCAGCGACACCGTCACCATCCGCGACGACGACCCGACCATCGTCTCGCTCGCCCGTGTGGGCAGCGGCGCGGTGACCGAGGGCGGCAAGGTGGAGTTCACGGTGACGCTGGGCCGTGCGCTCATTGCGGGCGAGACCATCGACGTGCCGCTGTCCATCGGCGGCACGGGCGTCACCACCGGCGACTGGAGCCTTGCGCTGAAGTCGAGCGCGACCAATACGGGCGTCACGCTGAGCGATGCGGGCACGACGACCCCGGAAGTGAGTTTTACCAACGCAGGCGCCCAGACGGCGACGCTGGAGCTGACGGCGACGGCGGACGGCACGGCGGAGAGCACCGAGACCTTCGAAATCGCGCTCGGCGCGAACAGCGCCTTCGACGCCAACGCGCTCGACACGAATGTCGGCGGCGGCGCCGACCCGCACGGCACGAACAACGCCTTCGACGTGACGGTGAACAATGCCGGTATCACCCCTCCGGCCAACAACGCCCCCACGGTGGCCAACTCGATCCCCAACCAGACAGCGACGGCGGGCACGGCCTTCAGCTACACCTTCCCGACCAACACGTTCAGCGATGCCGACAACGACACCCTGACCTACACTGCGGCCAAGTCCGACGGCACCGCCCTGCCAACCTGGCTCACCTTTAACACCCGCACCTTCTCGGGCACGCCGCAGTCGGGCGATACCGGCACGCTCTCGGTCAAGGTGACGGCGGATGACAGAAATGGCGGCACGGCCAGCGATACCTTCGACATCGTGGTGAGTGCGGCCCCGGCGACCCCGACCCTTTCTCTGAGCCTCGCCTCGACCTCGGGCAACGAGGGCAATTCCGGCAACTCGGATGTGGACGTCACGCTCACGCTCAGCCCGACCCGCTCGGCATCCACGGCCTTCGACTTCTGCGTGAAGAACACGGGCACGGCGATCTTCCGCGCCGCCTCGGGCAGCAACGCGAAGGACTTCGACATCGTCCACTTCTCCGGCGGTTCGCAGCTTTCGATGAATGCCCAGAACTGCCACCGCTATACCATCGCCGGCAATTCGGGCAGCAGCCAGGTGAAGTTGCGCATCTTCGGCGATACCACGCCGGAGTTGGACAAGACGGTGGTCCTCGAGCTGCGCAACCCGTCGAACGGTGTGGCGGTCTCCTCGTCCGCCGGCTCGGTCACCTACACGATCAACAATGACGACCACGTCCCGTCGTCCACCATCACGATCAAGGGCGGCCATGAGGTGCGGGAGGGCCGGGGCGCGGCGTTCACGCTGACCGCGAGCCCGGCGCGGGCGGCGCCGACGGAAGTCAGCGTCACTGTTTCCCGGACCGGCGACTTCGTTGCGGACGACGACCTGGGCATGAAGATGGTGACCATCCCGTCCGGTCAGACCTCGCACACCTTCACCGTCCCCACGGTGAACGACGGAGGGCGGAACGTGGACGGAACGACGGCAGGGGTGGAGTCAAACGGCAGTGTGACGGCGACTGTCAATACCGGCACGGGCTACACGGTGGGCAGCCCGTCCTCGGCCACAGTCAACATCCTCGATGACGACACGAACGCTGGATCTGGAAATTTCATCAACGTCTGGGGTCGCGGCCCCGCGACCCTGAACGAAGACTCCCGAGGATCGCGCCACTTCATGGTCAAGCGTTGGGGCCACGACAGTGATGGCAACTCTCCAACGGGCGCCTGGGGGTTCAAGCTCTGCTTTACCGGCACCGCCACGCCGGGTGTGGACTACACGCTCGACACCCACTTCGCGGAAGAGCGTGGCATCGCGATCGGCGCTGACGGCTGCACCGCACAGAGGACCATCCCCGGCAGCAGTGACCGCTACCATTTCTACATCAGTCATGTCGACGACCCCCATGCGGAGGGGGACGAGACGATTGTCGTCACGGCCACCAGCCTGGTGAACGTGCACCTCCACCAGCAGCCCTACACCGACACCGACCGCTTCACCATCGTGGACGACGATACGCCCGCCCCGGACGAGCCGGACCAGCAGGCCGAGCGGGCCGAGTTTGAGACGGCCGAGGCGCAGGCTCCGTCCTGCGTCTCCGACGCCCTGCTGGCCGACGCCCAGGCGGCTACGACCGAGACCTGGCGGACTTCACCGGGCCATGTCGAGCGCTGGAGCCGGGTGCTTGCCGCCTTCGGGGTGAGCAACGGCTACAGCCCGATGACCGTCGCCGAGGCGCAGGCGCAGGCGGATCGCGGCCTTCAGCGCTGGAAGCCGGTGGCGCCGGCGCTGGAATGCCTGGAGAACCCGCCGCAGGAGGAACAGCCGGAACAGGCTGAGGTCCAGCCGGTAACACCCGCCACGCCCGAACTCAGCCTCTCGGCGGGGTCCGCCGTGGACGAGGGCGGCAATGCCACCTTCACCGTCACGGCCGATCCGGCGCCGCAATCCGACCTGACGATTGCCTGGACCGTCGCCCAGAGCGGCGATTACCTGGCCGCCCCCGGCGCGGGCAGCCGGACGGTGACGCTGGCGGCGGGCACGACCAGCATCGCGCTCTCGGTGGCCACGGTGGACGATGCGGCGGACGAGGCCGACGGCTCGGTGAGCGTCACCCTCGGCACGGGTACGGGCTATACCGTGACCACGGGCAAGGGCAGCGCCGCGGTGACGGTGCGCGACAATGACGCGACGCCCGCCACGCCCGAGCTCAGCCTCCGGGCGGGGTCCGCCGTGGACGAGGGCGGCAATGCCACCTTCACCGTCACGGCCGACCCGGCGCCGCAGTCCGACCTGACGATTGCCTGGACCGTCGCCCAGTCCGGCGATTACCTGGCCGCGCCCGGCGCGGGCAGCCGGACGGTGGTGCTGACAGCAGGGACTACCAGCACCGACCTCTCCGTGGCGACGGTGGACGACGCGGTGGACGAGGCCGACGGCTCGGTGAGCGTCACCCTCGGCACGGGCACGGGCTATACCGTGGCCACGGGCAAGGGCAGCGCCGCGGTGGCGGTGCGCGACGATGACGAGCCGGTGGTGAGCATCGCCGCCGGCAACGGGGTGACGGAAGGCATGTCGGCTTCGTTCACGGTCTCGGCGAGCCCGGTGCCGGTCGCACCGCTCGACCTGACGCTGAGCGTCGGCCAGAGTGGCGATTTCGCCGCTTCGGGCGAGACCGGATCGCGGACGGTCACTGTCCCGGTCACGGGCAGCATGACCTTCGAGGTCGCCACGGTGGACGATGGCGCGGACGAACCGGACGGCTCGGTCACGGCAAGCGTGGATGCCGGCACGGGCTACACGGTGGCGGCAGCGCCGAACAATGCGGCCACGGTGGCGGTGTCCGACAATGACGCGGCATCGTCGGGTCCGACCCTCTCCATCGCCGATGCGAGCTTCAAGGAAGACCAGGGCACGGTGCACTTCACGGTGACGCTGAGCGAGCCGGTGGACCACCGCGTCACCGTCCATTACGCAACGCGGAGCTCGTCTCCAATCTCGGCCAGGGCGGGCCAGGACTACTTCGAGTGGAAGCGCGCCTGGGGGGCGGAGCTCTGGATCCCCGCCGGAAGCACGAAAGGACGGATCGCCGCCTACATCTACAACGACAGCCATGACGAGGATCCGGAGACCTTCGAGATGGTGCTGTTCGACGCAAGTGACGGGGTGTCGATTGCCGATGGCGTTGCGGTAGGCACGATCACCAACTCGGACCCGATGCCGGCGGCATGGCTGGCGCGCTTCGGTCGCGCGGTGGCGGAGCATGCCTTGCGCGACATAGCGGACCGGATCGCCGCGCCGCGCACAGCAGGCGTGGAGGGCGTGCTTGCCGGGCAGGCGCTTGGCGGCCCGACCGGCGCCGTTTCGCCGGCTTTCGCCGCGCCGGACCGTTTCAACAGCCGCGTCGACAGGCGTTTCGATGCCGGTTTCGGCAACAGCGGTCCGGCGGGCTCGGAGCAGGTCATGTCGCTGCGCGACTTCATGCTGTCCAGCAGCTTCACGGCGACGGGCGCGGTGGACATGACGGGCGGCAGCATGGCGTTCTGGGGCCGGGCGTCGGAGGGCAGTTTCGCCGGCCGGGAGGGCCGTGTCTCGCTCAGCGGCGATACGATGACGGCGCTGTTGGGCGCGGACTATGCGCGTGGCCCGTGGCTGCTCGGCATGGCGCTGGCTGAAAGCGAAGGCAAGAGCAGCTATGCGGACACCGGGACAAGCCCCCCGGATGCCGCTGCCTTCGCGGTCCCCGCCGGGGTTCCGGGCGGCCTGGACGCACTTTCGGTGCAGGCGGGCAGCGGCGAGGTGGAGGGCCGGCTGACGGCGGTGATTCCCTATCTGGCGCTGGAGGCTTCGGAGCATGTGCGTCTGTGGAGCGCGATGGGCCAGGGTTCGGGCACGGTGACGGTGACGCCGGCGCTGGGCGGGCGCCATGAGGCGGCGACAAGCTGGACGATGATGGCGGCGGGCCTGCGGGGCGACCTGCTGGCGCCGGGCGGCCACACGGGCCCGGCGCTTGCGCTGACTTCGGACGCCTTGTGGGTGCGGACCTCATCGGAGAAGACGCGCGACCTGGCGGCGTCGGAGTCGGATGTGTCGCGGCTTCGCCTCGGTCTGGAGGGCAGCTGGGCGGCGGCGCTGGACGGCGATGCAAGCCTGACGCCGAAGCTGGAGCTGGGCGCGCGCCATGACGGGGGCGATGCGGAGACGGGCTTCGGGGTGGAGGTCGGCACCGGGCTTGCCTGGGTGGACCCGAAACTCGGCCTGATGTTCGACCTGTCCGCGCGGACGCTGTTGACGCATGACGCGGAGGGCCGCGAGGACCGGGGCGTGGCGGCGCAGCTTGCCTTCGATCCGGACCGGGCCTCGGCGCGGGGCCTGTCGCTCGGTCTCACCCAGGACTGGGGCGGACAGGCGGCAGGCGGCCTGGATGCGCTGTTCTCCGACGCCCCGCTGGAGGACCGCACGGGGTCCGGCATGGCGGAGAGCCGCTGGGTGGCGGAGGCGGCGTATGGCCTGCCTGTCTTCGGCGGCCGCTTCACCGGCAGCCCGCATATGGGGCTCGGCCTCGCCACGGGCGCGCGCGACTACACGCTCGGCTGGCGGCTTGAGCCGGCGGCCAATGCCCCTGCCGTCTCCTTCGGAGTGCAGGCGACGCGCAGGGAAAGCGACGGAACCGTTCCGGAGCATACCGTCGGGTTCGAAATCAACGCGCGCTGGTAAACGGCGCCTGCCCTGGACCATGGCGGGGGGCGACATCGCAAGGGCCTGGGCCTGGCTCAGGCTTGACGAGGACTACCGGGCGGCATGGCAGGACCATGCCGCCCGGCTTCGGTATGAGCCCGGTGCCCCCTTCCCGGTCCGCCGCCGCAGTCCGGCCGACCGGATCGCCGAGCGGCACTGGAGCCTGTTCTGCTGGGAGAACCCCGCCGGCGATGCCGTCTCGGCGTTCTTTGCCGGGACGCCGATGCTGGACGGCATCGGTTCGGCCGCGTCACCGCCGCTGCTGCCGCTTCTGGAGAAGGCCGGCGCGCGGCTTGAAGGGCTCCGTCTGGACGATGGCTCGCTGGTGCTGAAGGTGGAGGCCGGCGGCAGGGCGGCGCAGGTGCGCCTCGTCGACCCGGGTCCGCTTCTGGCGGGCGGCGGTGTGAGGCTGGCTCATGACTGGGGCCTTGCCCTGCCGGTGACGATCGCGCGGCTCCGTGACTTGTGGAGCGTCACGGCCGGACCGGACCCTCGGCGAAGGGTCGGCGGGCGGGCTCACGGGACGGGGACGGGGATGAGGACAGGGAGCTGGTGACAGCGTTGCTCGCCCGGCGGGCGGGGCTTCTGCAGCGGGACATTGCGGTTCTGCTCTGGGGCGAGGCGGCGGTTGCCGGGACCTGGGAGCGGGACAGCTGGATGCGCTCGCGGCTGCGCCGGCGCCTGGCCAAGGCGCACAAGCTCATGACGGGATATCGCGACATCGCCGCCGGGCGGTAACGCCGGCGCCACCGTCGCGCCCGGCGACGTGGCCCAACTCCCGACATGCCAATCGACGGAACGTCACCGTCACGCACAGACGGTCCACTTCTGAGACTCACCGTCCCCCTTCCGACCGTCCCCGTAAACGCAGCCATTTCATTGCGGCGGCACCGGTCTGCCGGCTCCCGTCCATCGGCGAATCGGCAGGCGGTCTGCCGTTCATTCCCTGTGGCATCGGGGGTGTTTGCAGCTCCCTGCGCCGCCAGGGCGGACTGCCCGTCCGGGGGCCGGATCTTGCTCCCGTCTCCCGTTGTCGTCGCGCGTCGCCGTTTGGGACGGTCGTTTTCGGGATTCGCAAAAACGACCGTCCCCCCGGCGCAGATTCCCTGCTTGTGTCGCCCCGACAGCGCCCGGTCCACGCCGGGCATCGCGATCCCGGACCGGGAGGACAGGAAAGGAGACGGGCATGAATGACAGGGAGACGGCGTATCTGAACACGCGTGCGGCGGCGGCGCATCTTGGGCTGTCGACGCGCACGCTGGACCGCTACCGGGTGTCGGGCGACGGGCCGGTGTTCCTGCGCTTTGGCGGGCGGGTGCGCTATCTGCGCGAGGACATCGACGCCTGGGCCCGGACGCGCCGGCGCAAATCCACCTCGGACGACGGCACCGCGCTCGAAGGAGCGGCCCGGTGAGGGGCGGCGCTCTGCGCATCGCTGCCATGGCAGGTCTTGCCGTGGCGGCCATGCTGGCAGTCCCGGAGCTTGCGCTGGCGACCACGGACACGACCTTCGATGGGCCGCTGGACACGGTGCAGGACATCGTGGGCGGCACGGGCGGCCAGCTCGCGGCGGCGCTTGCCGTGGGCGCGGCGCTGGTGGGCTCGGTGCTGCGCTTCAACGCCATGCAGCTGATGGGCGCGGTCGGCGTCGGCATCGCGGCGGGCGCCGGCACCGGCATCGTCACCGGCATTGTCGGCACGGCGATTGTCTGATGAACGAGAGCGCGCGCCATGCCATTCCGCGCCGGCTCGACGACCCGGAGCGCTGGCTGTTCTGGACCGTGGACGAGGCGGCCGTGCTGATGGGCCCCACGCTCCTCGGCCTGGCGGCCAACCAGTTCGTGACCGGGCTGGTGGCCGGCATTGGCGGCTGGCTGGCGCTGCGCCGGGTGAAGCGCGGCGGCGGGGCCAATATCGCCCGCTACGCCCTCTACTGGTTCCTGCCGGACTTCGTGCTGCGTCTGAAGGCGACGCCGCCGAGCCATCTCCGGCGCTTTACCGGCTGAGCCCCGGGGAAGGGTGAAGGCGATGCAGCGCATCGAGATGGACATGGCGCTCCGCCGGGTGCGGGACATCCGCCTGGCGCTGGCCGGTCTGCTGGTTCTGTCGATGACGGCCAACCTGGCGCTGACGGTGGGGTTTGCCGGGCGCGAGACGGCGACGGTGCTGCTGCCAGCGGCGGCGGGGCCGGAATGGCGGGTCGGCGGCAGGGGCATGGGTCCCGCCGCAACCCGGTACCTGGAGGACATGGCGCGCACGGTGGCGGTGACGCTGCTGACGCTGACGCCGGAGAATGCGGGCCATGTGCGTCTGGCGGCGGCGCGGCTGAGCCATGCGTCCGCCCGCGGCGCGATCGGCGCCTGGGTCGAGGCCGAGGCCGCGCGCATGGCGGGCCGCGATCTCGCCAGCGCCTTCTACCCCGACAGCATCGAGGCCGACCCCGAGCGTCTCACCGTGGAGATCGCGGGCGAGCTCGTGACCTGGATCGGTCGCGAGGAGGCGGCGCGCGAGGACCGGCGCTACCGGCTCGCCTTCCGCATGGATGCCGGGCGCATCGGCCTGCTGCGCTTCGAACAGATGGAGGATTGAGAATGACACGGGTTTACCGGCGCTTTCGCGCCGTTGCGTGCCTCATGTTCACGGGCGCCCTCGCGCTTTCCGCCCCGGCGGCGGCGATGCAGCTGCTGGAGGCGGTCGACCATGCCGAGCTTTCGGCGGAGATCTCGGCGGTCGAGATCAACCGCATCGCGCTGCTGGGCGACCGGGTGCTGCGGGTGGTGCGCGCGCCGGACGGCTTCGCGGTCGAGCATGACGCCGCCACCGGCGATCTCTGGCTGCGGCGGGTTGCTGCGGCCGCCCCGGACGGCACCCCGGTGACGCTGTTTCTCGGCACGGAGAAGGGCTTCACCTACCGGCTGACGCTCACCCCCTCGGCGCGCAATGCGGCGCAGGTCCTGATCCGCAATGCGGACGCCATGCCGGATGCGGCGCAAGGCGTCGATGGCCAGGCTGCAACACCCGACCCCCATGTGGCGGCGCTGGTCCGGGTGGTGCGTTCGGTGGCGCGGCGCGAGCCGCTGCCGGGCTACAGCATCCATGCCGGCGGGGCTTCCCTCTCCGGCGTCCGGCTCATCGAGACCTGGCGGGGCCCGCGCTTCCGGGCGCTGGTGCTGGAAGCGGACCCCCTCCCCTCCGCTGCCGCCGACGGCGCCTGGCCCGGACCTGGATCCGGGCCGGCGGGCCTCGCCAGGACCATCGGCGGCTCCCTGGCCGGCGGCCGGGTAAGGGCACTCTGGCTGGCCGCGCCCGGCACGGGCCCGAAGGGCGGGCGGCTCGCCGTGGCGGTCGTGGATGCCGGCGGCGGCGGAGAGCCGCGATGAGCGCCCGGCAGGACACATCGGATGCGGGCGCGGTGCGCCGTCGCCAGCTGCTGCTGTTCTCGGCGATTGCCGCGGCGGCGCTGATTGCGGTGGCGCTCTGGATGGGCGCCGGCGCCGGCAAGGCCCCGGTCGCGCCCGGCGGTATCGAGGCCGGCATCGTCGCGCCCGACATGGCGGAGCGGGTCTGGACCCGGCGTTCCGAGGCCAGGCTCGGCGGCATCGAGCGCCGGCTGAACGACATGGAGCGGGACGCCAAGGAACTCCAGGGCGAGAACTTGCAGCTGCGCACGAAGCTGGAGAAGGACGCCGACGATGCGCGCGCCGTGATCGACCGCCAGGGCGCCGTCATCGACGACCTCGAACGCCGCCTCCAGGGCGGCAGTCCAGAGGCAGGTGCCGCGCCGGGCGCAACAGGCGGTGCGGCGGACCCGTTTTTCCGCATGCCGTCCTCCACGCCCTCGACCGGCGGCGGGCAGACGCAGCCGGCGGGCCCGGCATCGATGATCGAGACCTTCGAGCTGCAGGACGGGCCGCAATCCTCCGCGCATGACCCCCGGTCGGGTCCCGAACTGGTGGCGGACTCGGTGGCGAAGCCGGTCGGGGTCTGGCTGCCGGCGGGCTCGCATGCCGAGGCCGTGGTGCTGGCCGGCGTCGATGCCGCGGCCGGGGTCTCCTCCCAGGGCGATCCCCGCCCGGTGCTGATGCGCGTTGTGGGTCCGGCTTGGACAGCCGCCGAAGACGGCACGGCGATGCAGGTCGATGTCGCGGGCTGCACGGTGACGGGCGCGGCCCATGGCGATCTCTCCTCCGAGAAGGTCTATGCGCGCCTGCAGACCATGACCTGCGCCGGGCCGAAGCCCGGCACGGTGGTGGAGACGCCGGTGGCGGGCTTCGTCGCTGGTTCGGGCAAGACAGGAGTGCGCGGCCCGGTGGTGAGCCGCGAGGGGGCGCTGGTCGAGAAGGCCTTCCTCGCCGGGCTCGTGTCGGGCGCCGGCCAGGGCGTGGCGCAGGCCTTCCAGCCGCAGGCCGTGGCCACGGGCGGCGGCGGCGCGGCGGTCGCCAATACCGCGCTCGCCGATATCGGCCGGGCCGGCCTCGGCGCGGGCGCGTCGTCGGCGGGCCAGAAGGTGGCCGACTACATGATCCGCCGCGCCGAGCAATACCAGCCGGTGATCCAGCTCCAGGCCGGCACGAAGGTGACGCTCGTGTTCCTCGAAGGCGCGCGCATAGACGGCCGCGCGCCCAGACCGCAATCCGCAAAGGGAGCGAAATGAGATGACCATCGGGACTATCCTCATGCGCCGGGGCGCGATCCCCAGGGGCGCACCGGCCGCCACCATCGCAGTCCTGCTGCTGGCGGGCTGTTCGTCGGGCCATATCGGCGAGGACTGGCAGTGCCCGCTGGCGACCGGCGGCTCCTGCCACAGTACCGCCATGGCCGATCCGGCAGTGCCCAAGCCGGCCCGTGTGCAACGGAGCGCGCCGGGCGAGCCGATCCGGCTGCTGCCGCTCGAGGCGAGCCCGAACGGCGCCGATGCGCCCCCGGATCATGGTCCGGGGCAGGCTTCGATGGAAACGCGGCCCTGCGCGACCGATTGCGGGTTCGATCCGTTCGGATGGCTTGAGCGGCTGTTCGAAGGCAAGGGCCAGGAGGAAACCGGATCGGCAAGGACAGCCGCCGCGCAACCCTCCATCCCGTCCCGGGACGTGGAGGAGCGACCGGCGGAACCGCCGACGGCCTCCCTCCCGGGCGAACCCGAAGCCGATGCCAGGGAACCCGCTTCCGGCAATGCGCAAGCCGGCGACCTGCGCACCGACGAGACGGTGGCGCGCATCTGGATTGCGCCTTTCGTCGATGCGGACGGCATCTACCGCGAGGCGGCCCATGTCCGGGTCGTGCTGGAGCCGGCCGGCTGGAGGATCCGGTAATGGCGGCGGGCGCGCTCTCCCGGCTGCTGGAGCTGTTCGAGGGACCGGAGGCGCCGGGGCCGTGGGCGCCGCCGCCCGTGCCGGCGATGCTGCATGCCCTGCTGCCCTGGCGCGCCTGGGACGAGACCACCGGGCTCTATGTCAACGCGGCGTCGGTCGGCTTCGTGCTGGAGCTGCCGCCCTTTGCCGGCATCGACGCCGAGACCCTGGGCGCGCTCTCCGGCACGCTGGCCGATGCCGCGCCGGAACGCTGCACGATCCAGGTCATCCACTGGGCCAGCCCGCGCTTCGGCGCCGCCTTTCGCGCCTGGACCGAACCGCGCACGGAGGGTGACGCAGGCCACGGCGACGCGCTCGCCCGCATGGGCCGGCATCGCGCGGACCTGCTCTCCCCCGGCGGCTGGCGCCGGCTGCATGAGGGTGGGCCGCCCTTCACCCTGTCGGACTACCGGGTGTTCGTCACCGCCTGCCTTGCCGGCTTGCCCGGCCCGGCCGCCGAGACCGCGCTGGGCGCCTTCCGCCGTGCGCTCGAAGGCACGCTTGCCTCGGCCGGCGCCGCGGCCAGGCGGCTGGAGCCCGACGGTCTGCTGTCGCTCGCCGCCGAGCTGGTGGCGCCCGATATTACCGGCCGCCATGACGGCGGCGCCGAACGCCCCGTGCGCCGCTGGTCGCCAAGAGACCCGCTGCATGAGCAGTGCATCGCGCCGGGCCGCGCGCTTGGCGTGACGCCGCGCGGCCTCGCCTTCCATGAAGGTGGGTTATCCGGGCCTGGCGATGGCGGCGGTGTCGCCGTGCGCGTGCTGTCGGCGCTGGCCTTCCCGGAGGTGTGGCCGGGCTGGCGCGGCAATGCGCTGCTCGGCGATTTCCACCGCGACTTCCTCCAGCCCGGCTGCCCGGTGCTGACCTGCCTCACCGTCACCACCGGCGACGAGGCCGCGGGCGAGAAGGCCTTCCTCAAGTCGGCAAGGGCGACCCAGCAGGCCGGCACCGGCATCGCCCGCTACCTCCCAGGCCTGCCGGAGAAGGCGCGCGACTGGCAGACCGTTACCGAACGCCTCAAGGACGGCGAGCGGCTGGTCCGCGCCTCATACATGGCCGCCGTCTATGCGCCGCTCGACAGTCTCGACGAGGCCGAACAGGCGGTGCGCGCGATCTATCACGGCCAGGGCTGGCGCGTCGGCGCCGAGCGCTACATGCAGCTGCCCTCCTGGCTCGCCTGCTTGCCCATGGCATCGGCCGGCGGCCTCGACGCCGATCTCGACCGCATGGGCCGCATGAAGACCCTGCTCACCTCCTCCGCCGTCAATCTCGCCCCCCTCCACGGCGAATGGCGCGGCCAGCCGCAGACTCCGGAGAACCCGCCCGCCCTGTTCCTGATCGGACGCCGGGGCCAGCCGGCCGGCTGGTCGCCCTTCGCCAACGAGGCCGGCAACTACAATGTGGCCGTCACCGGCAAGTCGGGCTCGGGCAAGTCGGTGCTGATGCAGGAGCTGGTCACCGGCCTGATCGGCGCCGGCGGCGAGGCCGTGGTGATCGACGACGGACGCTCGTTCCAGCACACGGCCGAGGCCCTGGAAGGCGCGTTCATCGCCTTCGGCAAGGACCCGGCCTGTCTCAACCCCTTCGCCATGATCGATGCCGATACGGCGAACCGCGACGGCGACTACCGCGAGGAGTGCTTCGCCATGCTGGCCGGCGTGATCGGGCGCATGTGCCGGAGGCGCGGCTCCATCGACGATATCGAGGCCGCGCTCATCAACGAGGCCATCGCCCAGGCCTGGGACAAGGCCGGCAACGGGGCCGATCTCGGCACGGTGCGCAACAACCTCGACGCCCGCGACGACCGGCGGGCGAAGGACATGGCGACGGCATTGGGTCCCTGGTGCCCGGGCGGGTCGATGGGGCGGCTGTTCGCGGGCAATGCCACGCCCGCGCTCGACCGGGCGCTCACCGTGTTCGAGCTGGCCGAACTCAAGGGAAGGGGCGACCTGCAGGCGGTGGTGCTGATGCTGGTGGTCTTCCTCGCGACCCAGCGCATGTATCACGGCCCTCGCACGCGCGCGAAGGCGATCGTCATCGACGAGGCCTGGGACCTGCTCTCCGGCGAGGACAGCCGGGCGTTCCTCGAAGGCGCCGCAAGACGCGCCCGCAAATACCGGGGCTCGCTCATCACCGGTACGCAGTCGGTCAACGACTATTACGCCAACCCGGCGGCACGGGCGGCCTGGGAGAACTCGGACTGGGTGATCTTCCTCGCCCAGAAGGACGAGTCGGTCGAGCTGCTGAAGCAGGAGAAGCGTATCCATTGCGATCCCGGCATGGAGCGCGCGCTCAAGAGCCTGACCACGGCCGACGGGCGCTATGCCGAGCTGGTGCTGCACGGGCCCGACGGCTGGCGGGTCGCGCGGCTGGTGCTCGACCGCTGGTCGGTGGCGCTGTTCTCCTCGCGCGGCCCCGCCTTCGCCGCCGTCGAGCGGCTCAAGGCCCGGGGCCTCACCACCGTCGAGGCCATCGATCGGCTGGCTGGGGACCTTTCCCTCGCGGACGACGCTCGTCTGGCTGGGGACCTTCCCCTCGCTGACGACGCTCGTCTCGCCGAGGACGCCGGTCCCGGCGGCACCGGCCATTCCGAAACATCCGAACCGCAGGGAGGAAATGAATGACCATGAAGACGGGTGACGGGCGCCAGCACGCCGGAACCGCCGACAGCGACCGCCCGCTCCTCTGGCCGGGCGATCCGGAGGGCGTGACGGCCGCCGATATCGACTTCACCGCGCTCGCGCATGTGCTGGCCAATACCTGCCGCCGGGGCGGCTGCTGCCGGCACTACCACTCGATCGCCGCCCATGCGGTGATCCTGTCGGAGGAGATCGAGGCGCTTGACGGGCTCAGCGAGGAGGACCGGCGAAAGCTCGCATTGCATGCCCTGATCGCCAGCGGCGCCTCGGCCTGGTTCCGCGGCTCGGTCCGGCCGGAGGTCTGGGCCGGTTCGGTGCGCGCCGTCGAACGGACCGCCAAGCTTGCAACGGGGATCGAGGCCGCGCTCCGCGAGGCGGCGGGGCTCGATGCCGTGCTGGGCGAGGAACAGGGCGAACTGATGCGGTTCGTCACCCGCATGGCCGAGGCGGCCGAGCGGCGCGATCTTCTGGATGGAAGCGCCGCCGACGGCATCGCCTTCCCGCCGCTCAAGCGCCGCATCCGCTCGCTGCCGCCCGACAAGGCGGCGCAGGCCTGGCTCGACCGCTTCCGGGCGCTCGCCGGAGAACAGGAATGACCGCCGGTCTTCACCGCCGGCGCGAGGCCGCACCGGGCGGAATGACCGTCGCGCGCGACACCGGGGCGGTGTTCCGCGCCGCGATCCGGGCGGGCCTGCTGTCGGAGAGGCCGGAGGACGACAACTGGGCCGGCCACTATTTCTACATGTTCCATGACAGCGACGGCGCGGCTTGGTTCAAACATAGGGACACGCGCGCCTATGTGGCCATGCCCGCGCACCGGGCGGGCGGCTCGATATGAGCGACCTCCGCCTGCTCGCCGCGGCGCTGCTGCTCTCGGGCGCCATCGCAGCGGCGGTGACGGCTGCGATGCTGCGCTATGGAGTGGAGCCGCCGGTGCGCATTGCCGGGGTCCGTCTTGCCGAACTGGCGGCGGCCTGGACCACGCAGGCCGCGACGGAAGGGCGGACCGCCGCAGACGTGCGCACCTGGGGCGCCGCGCTGGAGACGGCGCTGGACCGGGTGGCGATGCAGCATGGCGCCGTGCTGCTGCCGGCCCGCGCGGTTGCCGCCGGCGCGCCCGACCTGACCCCGCAGGTCGAGCAGGCGCTTGCGGCTGTCCTTGCCGGCCGCGGAGAGACGCCGTGACCGCGGCGCGTCCCATATTCCATCGGCACGCTGCCGGCCCGCGCCGCCGCCATATCGGCCTGGCGGTCATGGTGGCGCTTGCGGCGCTCTGGCTTGGCGTCGCCTCGCGCGTCCATGTCAATGCCAGCTGGTCGGACGAGGCCTGGGGTTACGCCGCCTTCCCGCTGTTCGGCTCCGATCCCGCAATCGGCGACCGGGTGCTGTTCGAGCCCGCGCCGCGATGGCAAGAGCCGGTTCCGGCTGCAGACCCGGGAGGCCCCGCCTTCCCGGCCACGTCGCCCATCCCCTATCTGAAGACCGTGCGCGGCCTGCCGGGCATGACGGTCGCGGTCGGTGCGGACAGAATGATCTTCCTGGACGGCACTGCGGTCGGCAAGGCCAAGGCTCACGCCCTCGACGGGCGGAGGCTCGAAGCCATCGCGCCGGGGGTCATCCCGCCGGGGCATTACTTCCTGCTTGGCCGTCACCCCGACAGCCATGACAGCCGCTATGCCGAAATCGGCCTCGTGCCGCGCCATCGCATCCTGGGCCGCGCCGTCGCCCTGCCCGACCTGCCCTGGCTCGGCCTGACGGGACCGCTTGTCGGACCGGAGGATGTCCGCCGGGACGGGGCGCCGGAGGCCGGGCGATGAGGCGCGCGGCGGCCATGATGCTTGCCTCGGTCATCGCCGTCCTGCCGGTAGCGGGCCTGTGGTTTGCGGCGATGACGCCGGCGGCGGCCAGGGATTTGGGCATTCGCGGCGCGACCTGGCCGGTGGCGGAGCCCGACCTGCTGGAAGAGATCGAGGCGCGCCTGCTCGACATGCAGCAATCCGGCGCGCTTGCCCGGTTGCAGGACGAGGCCCGCACACGGGCCCGGCGGACGCTGGAACAGCCCGACCCGGTTCCGGGCATTGCGCCGGCGAAAACGGAGCGCAGCCGCCTGTTCGATCCCGCCATTACGCTCGCACAGGACATCCGCACGCCAGACGGCGTTCTCATCGCCGCCGCCGGCACGCGGATCGACCCGCTGACACGTCTGCCGCTGACGCGCGGCCTGGTCTTCATCGACGGCAGGCGCGAGGCCGAAATCGCCTGGGCGCTCGCGCGGGATCGCGAAACGGGGCGGCCGGTAAAGATCGTGCTGCTGGCAGGCCGCCCACTCGACCTGATGCGCCAATACCGGCGGCCCTTCTTCTTCGACACCGGCGGGCGGCTCGCGGCGCGCTTCGGCATCGCCGCAACGCCCACGCTCATCGAACAGGACGGCGCCCGGCTGCGTCTCACCGAAATCCCGGTCGTGGATCGCGAGAACTCCGGATCGCCTGCGCCGCCCTTCGATCTGGAACCGTCCGGGACAGGCAACAAACAGGAGGACTGAGACCATGCTGACAGTCAATCGCGCGACCCTGATGGGCCATGCGGGACGCGACCCCGAGATCCGCGCGCTGAAGGGAGGCAGCCGGGCGGCGACCTTCTCGCTCGCCACTGCCGAGAAATGGACCGACCGCGAAGGCCGGCCCCAAGAGGCGGTCCAGTGGCACCGTGTCGTCGTCTATGGCGCCGCCGTCGATATCGTCGAACAACGGTTGCGCAAGGGCGATCCGGTGATGGTCGAGGGAAGGATCGCCACCCGGCAGTATCAGGACCGCGACGGCAAGGAGCGCAGCCTCACCGAGATCGTCGTCGCCGGGCCGCAGGCCATGGTCAACATCCTCGCCCCGCGGCGGGCGGAAGACGGCGACCGGCCGGCATCCGGGGACGCTGCCGCACCATGACCCGGCGCCTCCCTGCCCTCTGCGCGATCATGCTGGCGCTTGTTCTGTGGGCGGCACCCGCCTCCGCCCAGACCTGCACCGGGCGGTTCGTCAATCCAATCTCGGACGTCTGCTGGGAGTGCCTGTTCCCGATCTCCATCGGCCCGCTCACGATCGGCAGCACCGGCGGCGTAATCGACACCCCCAACCCCTCCTCGCCAATCTGCTTCTGCGGCTCCCCCATCCCCCGCATCGGCCTGTCTCTGGGGGTATGGGAGCCGGCGCGGCTGATGGATGTCACGAGGGTGCCCTGGTGCTTCCCCAATCTCGGCGGCCTCGCCATAAATCCCGGCCTGCCCGCCGGACGGGGCCGCACCGGGTCTTCCGGCGGCGACGGCGCGACGGGCTCGGTCTGGCATGCGCATTACTACATGTATCCGCTGCTCTCCTGGATCGGGGTGCTGCTCGATCTCGGCTGCCTGGAGGGCGGCGGGCTCGACATCGCCTGGGTGTCGGAGCTCGACCCGGCCTGGCTCGACGACGAGCTGACCTTCCTGCTGAACCCGGAAGCGGCGCTGTTTGCCAACCTGCCGGCGCAGGCGGCCTGCGCCGCCGACTGCGCCGCCTCATCGGTCGGGCTGCCGCTCGATCCGCTGTTCTGGTGCGCGGGCTGCCAGGGCGGGATGTATCCGCTGACCGGCAATGTGGCCGCCCATGTCGGCGGCGTGCAGGCCTCGCTGCTGGCGGCCCAGCGGCTGGTCTACCGGCTGCACCGCGCCGGTCTCGCCTGGGGCACCTCGGGCTCGGCCGCGCTCTGCGGGCGCTACCCGATGCCCATCATGAGGAAGTCCCAGTATCGCTGGCAGATGACCCAGCCGGTCCCGGCCGTCGATCCCTTTACCGGCTGCAACCCGACGGGGCGCTCATCGGTGCTCTGGGAGTCGCTGCGCGAACTGCCGGTCGCAGGCGAGAGCTTCGGCTACCTGCTGTGGAGAAAGCGGACATGTTGTTTGCTCTGAGCCGGCGCGGCCCCGTCGTTGCGGGGCTCGCCTCACTGTTTCTGCTCGGCGCGTGCGCCTGTCCGGCCCGCGCCGACGAAACACCGCCGTCGCCGGAAGCGTCGGCGCGCGATCTCGCGGCGAAAGTCATGCGCAAGGCCGGCGGCGACGATCTCGGCGCCTGGACGCGCGGTGTCATCGACCGCGCGCTCGAACGCGCCGGCGAGACCGCGCGGCAGATCGTGCCCGGACAGACCGCGCCGCTGCCGGCCGAACGCCATGCCGATGCCCTGACGGCCCGCCGTCCCGCCTCGGCGGACGTGCTGATCTTCACCAGCCTTTCGGTTCCCGCTGCAAGCTGGCGGCAATGGGCGGGCGACGCGGCCCGGTCGGGTGCGCCGCTGGTGCTGCGCGGCGTTGCGGCGAACAGCCTGCCCGAAACCGCCAGACAAATCCGCGCCCGGCTCGGCTCCTCCGGATCGGGTCCGGGACAGCGTCAGGCAAGCATTGCCATCGATCCGCGCCTGTTCCGCCTGTTCGGTATCGGGCGTGTGCCCGCGGTGGTCGTCGTGCCCGGCGGCGTGCCGGCCTGCCAGAGCCGGGGCTGCTCGAATGACGCGGCCCCGCCGCACGACCTGATCGCCGGCAATATCGGCCTCATCGCCGCGCTGGAGGCTGTCGCTGCCGAAGGAGAAGCCGGGCGCGAGGTCGCGAAGGCGCGTCTGGAACGCATGATGGGAGACGGAGGATGACCGGACGTCAGATATTCCGCGGAGCGTGGGCGCCGCTTGCGGCCCGCCTGTTCGGCTGGACGCTCCTGGCGGCGGTCTGCGGCTTTCTTCTCTGGATCGTCTTCGGTGGCGGCGTACAAGCGGGCGACCCCGGATCGCTGTCCGGGGCAGGCCCGAAGGCAGCCGCCCGCGCCATCGGCAATGCAGGCGCGGCGACGGCCGGCACGATCGCACGCGACGCCTCGAAAGCTGCCACGGTTCCGGGCTATGCCGGAACGAACCTGCCGGAGCGCAATATCGGCGCGGACGCGCTGGAGACCGAGGGCCAGGCTAGGCTCGCCGATCCCGACGATCCGGGCGGACAGGCCGGGCGCAGTGTGGTCAATGGGGCGACGACCCGCCCGACGGTTCCCGTGACGGTCAGCGATCCGGGCGTGGCGCGCGGCAAGGCGGTGGCGGCCGATCCGCAGAACGCCGCCCATGGCGCGGACGGCCTCGCCTCGGGCACTGTCTCGGACTGCGGCGCGGGACTGCCGGAGGCAGACCGTGGCGGCGCCTGTGGCTCCGTGCGCTGGTGCGTCGGCGCCGATTGCGGCAGCGCGGAGGCGCAAGCCAATACCGGCTTCGTCGAGGCGACCACCCGGCTCAACATGGCGGTCGAGATGGGCGGCGAGGAGTTCGACCGCGACAGTCTCAGCATCTTCAACGGCAGGAAACGCGCCTGCCACATCCATTTCGGCGGCCTCGCGAACTGCTGCAAGAACTCGGGCGCCCTGGTCGGGCTCGCCAACTGCTCGGCTTCGGAGCGGGAGCTGGCCGAGGAGCGCAATGCCGGCAACACGCATTATCTCGGCACGTATTGCTCGAAGCGCGTCTTCGGGGTCTGCATCCGCCGCTCGCGCGCCTGGTGCGTGTTCTCCTCCAAGCTCGGGCGCATCCTGCACCAGCAGGCCAGGCCGCAACTCGGCATCGGCTGGGGCAACTGCCGGGGGTTCACGGTGGCGGAGATCGAGCGCATCGACTTCGGCGCGCTCGACCTCTCGGAGTTCGCCGACAACCTGATGGACGGCTCGATGGAACCGGCGGTGTCGCTGCCCGACGCCGGCGACACGCAGACGCTGATGAAGGATCGGGTGCGCGACTTCTACGGGCGGCAACCGTGATGGCGCGCCGGAGACATGTCGCATTCCTGTCGGTCTTCGCTGCGGCGCTGTTCGGCACGACCGGCGCCAACGCGACCGAATGGCGGTCCTGGTGCGACGGCAGCTTCGGCTGGCATTTCTACTGCGACCGGAAGGAGGAACGCCAGGAAGCCGAGCCGGCACCGACGCAGCCATCACCACCTGCAGCGACTGACGGCCAGTCGGCCACGGACCGCATCCTGGCGATGCGCAAGGCGCTGGAGGGGGCGCGCGCGGAAGCGATCCTGGACCCGACGCCGGCCAGGGTGACCGCCTATCTGCGCCTCCAGCAGGAGACCTTGCAGCGGGCCGCGACCTTCTCGGACGCCTTCCGCCGCACCGTCTGGGCGACGCCGGAACTCGACTACACGCTGAAGCGCCCGGTCGGCGCGCTCGCCAAGCAGCTCTGGTCGGACGAACGGCGGAGAGCGCGGGATGCCGCACTGGCCCGTCTCGGCGAGCGCTACGGCCTGATCTATCTGGGCCATGCCGGCTGCGCGGCGTGCCGGGTGTTCGGCCCGCTGCTGCGCGCCTTCGCCACCCGCCACGGCCTCGACGTGCTCGCGGTCTCGCTCACCGGCGCGGCGCTGGAGGGCTGGCCCGAGGCTGTCGCCGACAATGGACGCGCCGCAAGGCTCGGCCTCGGCGAGGCCCCGGTGCCGGCGCTTGTGCTGTTCGACACAGCTTTGAGGCGCGTGCTGCCGGTCGGCTTCGGCGTCATGGCCGAGGACGAAATGGCCGAACGCCTCTTCGCGCTGACCGCCCTGGAGCCCGGACATGACTATTGAACGCAGGAAGATCGCGACGGTTTGCATGGCGGCGATGTTGGCCGCGACCTTGGCAGCCTTCCCGGCCAGGGCGGACGTCCTCTCCGAGATGAACCGCTTCTGGCAGGGCGCGGCGGTGAACGTGACGGGGCCGACGGCGTTCAACGGCCAGGCCTCCGGCCACTGGACGCTCGGCAATCTCTATCTGCGCGCGCCGGTGCGATCCGAGCAGGTCGCGACCGTCAACCTGCCCTCTTTCCGCGCCGGCTGCGGCGGCATCGATGCGTTTGCGGGCGCCTTCTCGTTCATAAACAGCGACCAGCTGATCGCCTTTGCCCGTGCGGTGGCCCAGAACGCCGCCGGCTTCGCCTTCGAGCTGGCGCTGGAGACCATCTCGCCGGTGATCGCCGAGACCATGTCCAAGCTGCGCGCGCTGGCGCAATGGGTGAACGGGCAGAACCTCAACTCCTGCGAGACCGCCCAGGCCCTTGTCGGTGCGCTCTGGTCGAAGAACGACCGCGCCAGCTCGGCGATCTGTGCCGCCATCGGCACATCGCAGGGCATCTTCTCCGACTATGCCGCCGCCCGGCATGGCTGCGGGGCCGACGGCAAGCGAAACAGCACGCTTGCCAGCGCCACCGGGCCGATGGCCGACCAGCTGCCGGTCAATGTCAACTATGCCTGGAAGGCGATCAGGGCGTCGTCGTTCCTCTCGGGCGACACGCAGCTTGCCGAGTTCGCCATGGCGGTCACCGGCACGCTGATCGTCACCGCGCCCACATCCGACGGCGACAGTTCCGGACCGCGGGTGCGCATCCTGGAGCCGCTGGCGCTCGACCGCCGGGTGACGGAAGTGCTGATGGAGGGCGGCGGCAGCCTGCCGGTCTACGCTTGCGACACGAACACGCTTTGCCTCAACCCGACGCTCGGCAGCGTCTCCGTCCCCGCCGACCGCGGCTTCCGCGCCCGGGTGGCGGAGCTGCTGCGCGACCTCGTGGATGCCGTGCGCCGGGATGTGGCCCCGCCGGCGGCGGCGCTGGGTCTGGTCAATCTCACCACGCTGCCGGTCTACCGGGTCGCCAATGCGGCCGCCGCATACAGGGGTGCTGTGGTCGACCAGGAGATGGACGCGCTGGCGGAGGCCGTGGCGCTCGACGTCATGCAGGTCTGGCTGACCGACCTGCACCGCACGGTGGAGGAGCGCGCCGGCACGCTCGACATCGCCGACGGCGAGCAGCTGCAGCGCTGGCGGGAGGGCCTCAGGTCCAACCGCGTCGCTCTGGCGCGGCACCGCAATGAGGGCCTCGCCCGCTTCAACACCGCGCTCGCCGTGGTCGAGAAGCTGCGGCTGATCGAGACCGAGCTCGCCGGCGCGCTGTCCGCCGATCTCCGCGCCGCTCTCGCCTTCGCCAGAGGCGGCGCCGGCGGCGGGTCGCGGTAGGGGCCCCTATATATAATGTACGAGCTCTACACCCTCGGCGGCGGCACCTACCTGGTCGACCTGCTGAACGCGGTGGCCGCCATCACTTCGGGCGGCGCCTATGTGACGCTGGCGCAGCTGGCGGGCATCGCCGGTCTCGCCTGGATCCTGTTCCGCACCGCCTTCGGCGGTTCGTGGAAGGACAATGCCAAGTGGATCGGCCTGTTCGTCGCCGTCTGGGGCGCGATGATCGTGCCCAAGGCGACCGTCCGCGTGGTCGACCGGCTCGATCCGGCGCTTGCCCCCGCCGTGGTGGCGAACGTCCCCATCGGCCTCGCCCTGTTCGCGTCGCTGACCTCGGAAGTCGGCGATGGTCTCACCAGACTGACCGAGCAGGCATTCGCGCTGCCGAACGACCTGGCATATCGCCGCCACGGGCTGATCTTCGGCGCGCGGCTCGCCGACAAGGCGACGCGGCTCGAAGTCACCGATGCGGTGTTCGCGCGCAATCTGCGCAACTATGCCAGGCAATGCGTGTTCACCGCCCTGCTGCTGGGCCATGTCTCGGCGGACGATCTGCGCGAGGCGACGGATATCTGGCAGCTGGTGACCGCGACCGGCTCGCCCTCGGCCGGGGCCTCGCCCGCGCGCATGGTCGAGTTCGCCACAAGGCAGGCGGCCTCGGGCACGGGCGCGACGCCGATCGACCGCCAGATCGTCACCTGCCGCGAGGCGGCGGGCAGGCTCAATGCGCAGTGGAACGCGGAGATCGCGCGCGCCGGCACGATCTTCGGGCGCAGGATATTCCCGGACGCAAGGACGGAGGCGCTCGCCCGGGCGGAGCTTCTGGCCGCGCTGCCGGCGGCGCATGGCTTCCTCATAGGGGCGTCCCGAAGTGCCGGCGAGATCATGCGCCAGCAGATGGTGCTGAACGCCGTCCATGACGCCGGCGAGCAATGGGCGGCGGAGGCCGGCAATGCGGCCGCCTTGCGCGCCTATACCGAAGCCCGCGCGGAGGCGCAGACCGTCTCGGCCTACCGCGCCATCGGCAGGCAGGCCGAGACCTGGGTGCCGCTGCTGCGCATCGTGTTCGAGTGCCTCTATGTCGGGGCGTTCCCGATGGCGGTGCTGCTCATGCTGACCCCGGCGGGCGGGGCGATCTTCCGCTCATATGTCACCGGCCTGATCTGGCTGCAGAGCTGGGGCCCGCTCTATGCCGTGCTGCACCGGATCAGCATGGGCGAGGCGGCTGAGCGCATGCAGGCCGCCGCAGCCATGCCGGGCGGCGATATCGGCATCTCGCTGGTCGCCCAGGCCGGCATCCGCGCCGTCGCCGCCGATGTCGCGGTGATGTCGGGCTATCTCTCCATGTCGGTGCCGTTCCTCGCCGCCGCGCTCGCCTACGGGCTCTCCAAGGCGACTGTGCTGGCGACCTCCGTGCTGGCGGTCGGCCAGGATGCCGCCTCATCTGCTGCGCATGAAGGTACCACCGGCAATCTCTCGCTCGCCAACACGGGCTACGACACGCACCGGTTCGCGACGCTCGAAGGCCGCCAGATCCGGACTTCCTCCCATGTCGATACCGACCGCTATACCGGCTATGCGCCCGCCGGCGCCGCCATGACGGTGACCGGCGACGGGACGGCGGTGGCGGATGCTGGCGCTGCCACCAGCCGCATCCCCGCTGCCGGCATCAGGCTCTCGGAGTCGCTTGCCACCAGCCATGAGCAGCGCGCGGCGCATGCGCGGGGCCTCTCGCGGCAGTGGTCGGCGGAAGCCGGCATGGCGCGCAATGCCGCCGTCACCGACGCGACCGCGCTCATGGAGCGCTACAGCCACGATGTGGGCACCGGGGAAGCGTTCGCCCGCGGCGTCACTGAAAGCGAGAGCAGCCAGGCGCAACAACTGGACTCCCATGTCGAGAAGCTCGCGGAAATCGCCGGGATATCGAAGAACCAGGCTCTCACGCTTACGGGAAGCGCGAGTGTAGGCGCCGGCTGGAACAAGATCGCGAAGATCGGCGCCGACGGGTCGGTCGCCTGGCGCGGCGAGACCTTCGAATCCGACACCTGGAACCGCATCAGGGACTATGACCGCCAGCACGGTGTCACCGAGACCTGGGCGCAGGTCGCCGAGGCCTCAAGGCGATATTCGACCGAGACCCGGGACAGCGAGCTTGCGAGCCTCGACGAGAGCCTCGGCTCCAACCTGACACGCATGCGGTCGTTCCAGGAGCGGGCCTCATTGGCGCGGCAGGAGTCGGAGACATGGTCGGAGCAGGCGGCCCAGGTCAGGAGCGACGCGCAGGCGATCGAGCGCGAACTCGGCCAGCCCTTCTTCGCCTGGCTGTCTGAGCAACCGGGCATGGATGGCCGCCCGATCGGCGCCGCCGGGGCCATGCGCATCGCCTCGCCGCAGACGCCGGAGGATGCCGAGCAGCTCCGCGAACATGCCGCCGCGTTCATCGCCGAACACTATCCCGCGCCTGCCGGCCCCGATCCTGCGACGGTTGGTGGGGAGGCGGAATACGACGCGGCTGCCGACCGGCTGCGCGCGCATTACGGGCGCGAGACTGCGGCGGCCCATGCCGGATGGTCAGCCGGGATCCGCGATCGTGCGCGCGAGGCGGGGGCGCCCCGGTCCGGAGAGACGGCGGCGAAGGCCCTGACCGAACGCGCGGAAACCAAAACCGACCTCATCGTCAGGGGCGCGGCCCGCGAGGCGCGGGAGGATGTGACGAAGGACGAGGCGGCGGAGGGCCGCGCCGGTGTTGCGGCGGAGACGGAGAAGCCCTTCAAGGAGCACGCTACGGAGAACTTGCCCCTCATTGGCGACTGGCTCGCCGGCAAGCTCTTCGGCACGGCGAAGAACGAGGCGCCCGACAGGCCCGGCGCCGGCAGGGCGGCCGAAGAGCGGGACTGGGGGAATCAGTCGCCATGACGGCGACAACGCCGTCAATAGCCGAGCAGCTGCCGCCGTTGCTCCTCTTCAATACGCTTGTAGGCATATCTGCCGGAACGGGTATCCCAGTCGAAGCGCTCGTCGCGACCGTCCGGCGGTTCGTAGTCGCGAAAGGCGGACCAGTCCCCCTTGCGGATGCCGCTCCGGAGCGCGAGCGCAAGAGAGCTCGGCACGGTCCAGAGAACGGCTGCCAGCCAGAGCGGACCCGCGATATCGAGCCCCGCGTCGAGAACAAGGGCGCCGGCCGTATACAGCGCCGCAACGCCAAACCCGCCGAGCACGAAGGCGCGTTCGCGCCAGGAATGCCGCTGCCGGCCCGTCGATGTCCGCGTCATGGCCATGGTCCTCCATCATACAGGCGGAGCCGGAAGGGGGACTCTCGCCCGACCCCCTCCGGCCCCGCCGTCTTCGCCCCGCCCTCCGCCGGCCTCCGGCTCCGGGTGGCGCGGCCCGCGGGGCGGCGATGATCCGGGGCATTGGCGGCTCGACGCTCAGGGGCGGGCAGACGGTCTTCCACGGCATCCGCATGTGGGGCCAGCTGTTCCAGGCGGCGCTGCTGTTCGCCGCCTTCACCACCGTCGCCCTGCCGGCCTGGACGCTGTGGCGCTCGACCGCGGGCGCCGAGTGGTATGCCGCCGGCATGGTGACGCTGGCCGAGGCCAAGCTCGCGCTCGGCTACGAGCCGGACTCGGGCCAGGAGATCCGCTTCCCCGACGGCACGGTGCGCGTGCTGGCCATACGCGACATCGCCCTGTCCGTGCCGGCGCTGGAGGCGCGCGAGCGGATCAAGGCGGAACTGCTTGCCGGCGCCTGGCTCGGCTTCAGGGCGGGCGGCGGCATGATCGCGCTCTTCCTCGCCGTCTTCTGGTATCGCGGCATGCAGCTCGGACGCCGGAAGCGGATAAGGGGCGCCGAACTGGTCAGCGCCGCCGAACTGCACCGCCGGGTGAGGCCGCCGCATCTCCGCCTCATGGACCGCATGCCGGGTTCGGCGCGGCCCTGGAGCATTGCCGGTATCCCCTATCCGGAGCGCACCGAGACCCAGCACACGATCGTCTCGGGCACCACCGGGTCCGGCAAGACCGTGCTGATCTCGGACCTTGTGGCGCAGATCCGGGCGCGGGGCGAGCGCTGCGTCCTCTACGACAAGATGGCTCCTACACCGCGACCTTCTTCGATCCCGAACGCGACGTGCTGATGAACCCGTTGGACGCCCGCGCGCCCGGCTGGTCGCCCTTCCTGGAGGCACGCAACCCGCGCGATTTCGACATGATGGCCGCCGCCCTCATCCCGCAGCAGAAGGACACCGTCGATCCCTTCTGGGTGACGGCGGCCCGGCAGCTCTTCTCCAACGGCGCGGGCGTGCTCAGGCAGAAGGGCGAGACCCGCAACAGCGTGCTGGTGGACCATCTGCTGAAGACCGACCTGACGGCGCTCGCCCAGGCGATGGAAGGCACGGTGGCGCAGTCCATCGTCGATCCCGAGAACCCGAAGACGGCGCTCTCGGTGCGCGCCATGCTCACCGCCAATCTCGCCGCCTTCGAGTTCCTGCCCGACGAGGGCAGGCCGTTCTCCATTCGGGAGTGGATCTCCCGGGAGAAGGAGGACGGGTTCCTATTCCTCACCTCCCGGGGCGACCAGCATGCCAGCCTGAGGGGGCTGATCTCGACCTGGCTGGAGATCGCGGTCAACGCCATGCTGTCTCTGGCGCAGGAACCGGACAGGCGCATCTGGGTGATCCTTGACGAGCTGCCGACGCTGCACCAGGTGCCGAGCCTCCAGCCGGGCCTTGCCGAGAGCCGGCAGTTCGGCGGCTGCTTCGTGCTGGGCGTCCAGGTGGCCTCGGCGCTGCGCGACCTCTATGGGCGCAACGGCGCGGAGACCATCTCCGGGCTCTGCGGCACGCGGGTGGTGCTGGCGGCGCCCGACCGGGATACCGCGCAGTGGTCGGCGGACAGCCTCGGCCGCAGCGAGGTCGAGGAGGTCGCCGAGGGCTTCTCCTACGGCGCCAACACGATCCGCGACGGGGTGAGCCTGACGCCGCGACGCGAGCTGCGCGCGCTGGCCTTGCCGTCGGAGATCATGCGGCTCGCCAATCTGGAGGGCTATCTCAAGTTCCCCGGCCCCTTCCCGGTCGCCTCGATCCGCCTGAAGTATGTCAGGCGCCCTGCCATGGCCGAACGGTTCGTGCCAAGGGACGGCAAGGACGGTGGGGATGGCGGACGGGAGAACAACCCGCGGGACCGCGATGGCGAGGGCGCCGCTCGCGCCGGCAATGCCGGAATCGTCGCGGACAGGGACGCGAACAGGGCAAGGCCCCGGGGTGGCGCTTGCGATCTGCAGGACGAAGCGGCCCTCATTCTGCTTCCGGGCGAGAGTAGCGACGGGCTGGATGAGCCGGTGGAGGACGACAACGATATCGATGCCAGCCAGGCCGAAGAGACTGACGCGGAAGCGGCCGCCCCATCTCCGGAAACGGCGACGAAGCCGGACGGTGCCGCCCGACATGACGAAACGCCGAACCTTGGGCCGGAGACCGGGACCGGCGCGCCGGACGAAGCCGATCAAGCCGCGACGCCGCCGGAGGAAGGCGCGGCAAGGCCCGGGTGGTACTGACCGGTGCTGTCGATCGGCGCACTGGCGTCGGCGTCGCAGGGCGCGTCCTATTACGAGCGCGACGGCTACTATGCGAAGGACTCCGACGAGCACAGGGAAGCCAGCGCTTGGGTGGGCCGGGGCGCGGAGGAGCTTGGCCTGAAGGGGCCGGTCGATCCCGACACCTTCCGCGCCGTGCTCGAAGGCCGGGTGCCGGACGGCTCCGGGCGCCAGCTCGGGCGGCGCGGCAGGGACGGCGAGGTCCTGCACCGCCCCGGCCGCGACCTCACCTTCTCCGCGCCGAAGTCGGTCTCGCTGGCCGCGCTGGTCGGCGGCGACGACCGCATCACCGAGGCGCATGACCGCGCCGTCGCGGCGACATTGGCCTGGGTCGAGAGGAACGCTGCCGAGACAAGAATGAAAGATGGCCAGACCGGACAGATCGCCCGCACCGGCAACCAGAAGATCGTCGCGGCGGTGTTCCGGCATGACACCTCGCGCAATCTCGATCCGCAGCTCCACACCCACGCCGTGCTGGCGAACATGGTGCAGGGCGAAGACGGCAAGTGGCGCTCGATGGCCAATGAGGGGCTCTACGAAAAGCAGAAGCTGATCGGCATGCTCTACCGCAACGAGCTGGCGGCCGGCCTTGCGAGGCTCGGCTACGACATCGAGAAGAGCCATGCCGACGGCAGGTTCGAGATCGCGGGCGTGCCGCGCGAGGCGATTGCGGCCTTCTCGACCCGGCGGGCCGAGATCGAGGCGGCGATGGCGGCGCGCGGTCTCGGCGCCTCGGCCGACAATCCGCGCCTGGCCGAGCGCGCCGCGCTGATGACGCGGGCGGCCAAGCGCGATATCGACCGCGAGGAGCTGCGCGGCCTCTGGCGCCAGCAGGCCGCCGATCTCGGCTTCGATGCGAAGGGACTGGTTGCGGAGCTCCCCGAAATACCGGCCTCTCCGCAGCGCCAGGCGACCCCGGGCGCAACGGGATCCGCCGCTTCGGGCAAGGCATCCGGTATGAACGCGCAGGCAGACCTGCCGGCGCAGGCTGCCGGACCCGATGCCCCCGCCGAACCCGCGCCGCCTTCGCCCGCGGCGACAGCCGTCGACTGGGCGCTGGCGCATCTCTCGGAGCGCCAGGCGGTGTTCTCGCGCACCGATCTCTTCACCGCCATCCTCTCCCGTGCGCCGGGCGCGGTCATGATCGACGAGGCCGAGCGCGAGGTCGCCGCCCTGGAAGAGGCCGGGACGCTGCATGCCGTCGACATCCCCGGGGTGGAGGCCTCGCTCACCACGGAGCGCACGGTCGGGGAGGAGCGCGAGACCATGGCGCTGTGGCGCGCCGGCGAGGGCCGCGGCCGGGCGGTCATGCGCGGCTGGCAGGTCCAGGGCCGCCTCAGCCGGGGGCCGCTGACGGCCGGGCAGAAGGGGGCCGTGCAGCTCATCCTGTCGGCGACGGACCGCACGGTGGGCGTGCAAGGCTATGCCGGCACCGGCAAGACCCACATGCTCAACCGGGTAAGGGCGCTCGCGGAGAAGAAGGGCTGGCGCATGACGGGCGTGGCACCCTCGGCCTCGGCCGCCGGGACCCTGGCCTCGGAGGCCGGCATCGCCACCGAGACCCTGCAGCGCTTCCTCGCCCGCAATGCCGGCGTCGCCGAGGGCAGGCTGACGAAGAAGGGCGCGAAGGAGATGCGCGCCGCCTTCGCGAAGACCATCCTGGTGGTCGACGAGGGCTCGCTCGCCTCCACGGTGCAGGCAAGGGACCTGCTCCGCATCGCCAATGAGCTGCGCATCCCCCGCGTGGTTCTTGTTGGGGATGCCAGACAGCTGGATGCCGTCGATGCCGGCAAGCCCTTTGCCCAGCTACAGGCCGCCGGCATGAAGACCGCGGTGATGGACGAGATCCTGCGCCAGCGCGATCCCGACCTGAAACAGGCGGTCGAGGCGAGCCTCCGGGGCGAGATTGCGCGGGCCTTCGGGAAGCTCGGGAACAATGTGGCCGAGGTGAAGCCCGACAACATCGCCGGCGCGGTCGCGGCAAGATGGCTCGGGCTCTCGCAGGAGGAGCGCGAGCGGACCGGCGTGATGGCGCCGAGCCACGAGCTGCGCCAGCAGATCAACGGGCATGTCCGCGCGCGGCTGGTGCGCGAGGGCCGCATCCACGGAACCGCCCTGGACTCCGAACGGCTGGTCTCGAAGGGCTACACCAATGCCGAGAAAGCGCTTGCCGGCAACTATGCGCCGGGCGAAGTCGTTGCGTTCCACCGTCCCTACAAGCGCATCGGCGTCGAGAAGGGCGACGAGCGGAGGGTTGTGGGGGTGGACCACAAGGAGAAGACGGTGCTGCTCGCGGACGGCCAGGGCGGAGAGGTGGCCTGGAAGCCCGGGCAGATCGGCGGGCGGAAGGGCGGCAGCGAGGTCTACAAGGTCGAGGAGATCGAGCTCCGGGCCGGCGACCGCATCCGCTGGACCCGCAACGATGCGGACCTCGGCCTGGTCAACAGCCGCACCGCCGAGGTGGTCGCAGTGAAGGACGGGCGCGTGACGTTCCGCCTGGAGGACGGAAAGACGCTCGAACTCGGGCGGGGCGACCCGCAGCTGCGCCATCTCGACCATGCCTGGGCGTCGACCGTGCATGCCTTCCAGGGCCGCACGGTGGACAATGTCATCGCCGCCATGGAGGCGCGGCACAAGCATCTCACCACGCAGAAGAGCTTCTATGTCGAGATCAGCCGCGCCCGCGACCGGGCGGAGCTAGTGACAGACGATGCGAAGGCGCTGCGCGAGCAGCTGGAGGCCGTCACGGGCGAGCGCATCGCCGCGCTGGAAGCCATCGGCGAGATGACGCGCGAGGAGCCCGGCAAGACCGCGGACGGTGCCCAAATGGATGGGCGGCAGGCTGAACGGGCCGCCGAAAGGGCCGCCGGCAGGGCACAAGACCGGTCGGCGGCCGCCGCGAAGGACGGGGAAAAGGCCGCGCCGGAGGGCCCGTCACGGCCGGAACGCTCTGCCGCAGACGATCTCGGCAGAGCCGGACGCGATCCGAAATCCCCCGCGAAGACGCCGGAACCGCCGTCGCGCGGGCGCGGCAGGGGCGACAGGGACCTCGGCCTGTGACGGGGATTTTCCCTCTCGGCGCGATGTGTCGAACTCCGCTTGATATTCGCCACTCTCGCGCATAGATTGCCGTGAACACCCCTTGCGGTCTCGACCGCAGGGCGCGGGGCCTCTTCGGAGGCCCCTGCTTTTTGGGGGGCCTGCCCCGATGCGCACGTTTGTCTATGTGGACGGGTTCAACCTTTACTATGGGGCCCTCAAGGACACGCCGTGGAAGTGGCTGGACCTGGTTGCGCTGTTCCGGCGGATCCTGCATCCGCAGCACGACATCCTGACGGTCAAGTATTTCACGGCAAGGGTTTCGGGGACACACGGTGATCCTTCGAAGCCGCAGCGACAGGACGTTTATCTCCGCGCCGTGCAGCGCTTTCGCCCGGAGGTTGAAGTGTATTTCGGGCACTTCCTGAGCCACACGGTGCGCATGCCGCTGGCCAGGCCGGCAGGAAACCGGCGCTCGGCCGAGGTCGTAAGGACCGAGGAAAAGGGCTCGGACGTCAATCTCGCCGTACATCTGCTGAACGACGGATGGCTGGACGTTTACGACTGCGCGGTGGTGGTAAGCAACGACAGCGATCTGGCGGAGGCCATGCGTCTCGTGAACCACCAGCACGGAAAACGAATTGGCCTGATAACGCCGGGAACCAGAAACCCGTCGCGCCAACTGCTGGCCCACGCCGACTTCGCACGCCGTATCCGGACCGGCGCCTTACAGGGTTCCCAATTGCCGGATCCGATACCCGGGACGAATATCCACAGACCCGCGGACTGGTAGCAGCGGACGAGGTGCGAATGTCTGGCCCCGAGAACGGGACGATGGAAGTCTATCGGCGTAAGGCGCCGCCGTTCACGAATAGTGCGGCCTTCATTACGGGCTTTGAGCTTGCCCGTCGGTCACTGTTCAAGATGCTGCGCGAGGGCGCGCCGGACAATCGCGACAAGCTTGCGGTCGCCAGCAAATGACGTCGTCGGGGAACCGGAAATCGCCATGATCGCCGAAGCGGCTCATCGATTGAGGAGTATTGTGCCGGCGGCGGCCTCGTCGACCAGGGCCGCATGTTCGAGCAGGCGGCGCATCGCCTTGCCAGCGAGATTGACTTCGACAGGCTCGCCCGCTGCCAGTACCGCGATCTGCCCAATGACGATATCGACCCCGATGCGTCCACCGGCGGTCAGGTGGCCGCGGAATTCCGCGTTCATCCGGAGGTTGGTTTGCTGTGATTTGCCCGGCGTGCGGTAATTCTGGAACCGTCGTCGCAGTTCGTCGGTCTCGCCGACATAGTGTCGGGCGCCGTCGTTGCCGGAGAGTCGAAACCGGTAAAGGCCTGGTCGCCGGGGCGCCACCGGAAAGAGCAGCATGCCATTATCCTCGGCCTGCACCGGGCCGAGGGGCTGCCAGTGGAATTCGAGGCGGATCTCTACGGAGCTTTCGGTCATAACGTGCCAGTCACAGGGCTTTGGAGAAGTGCGTGCTCATCGGTCAAGTGAGGCGGTGCAGCCGCAGGGCCGTATTCGTCGACTGCAGCGAGTCATCGAAATCCACTACCCGGCGGTCTCCTCAAGGATCGACTTCTGGAGTTCGCGCGTGGCCTTGACGAGCTCGTCGAGTTCCCCGCCGCGCCCTTCGCGGATCAACTCGTCGCGTTTCAGCGTCACCATGATATGGCTGCTGCGGAATATCAGCTCGATCAGCTTCGCATATTGCGGCGGCAAGCCGCCACGGTCGGTGCGGTATCGGCCGTCGGCGACGCCCAGCGCGGCGTGCCGGGCGAACTCGGCGGCATTCATGTCGCGCTCTTTCGCGGCGCTTTCGACGGCTTCCCATTCGGAATCGGAGAAGCGGATGGACCGGGCGCGACGGGCTTCCCCTCCCTTTTCCTCCGAACCCGATCCGGATTCTGCCGCGTTGCCGGTCGTTTCAGTCATTTCGGGGCGGCTCCTTCGGGTTGCTGTCCGTAATGGTTCGGGCCGATTGGGGGCGGTCAGGTCGTATTCCCGGAGCATACGGCACCGATATGGAAGGGGAACAGGCGTATGCTCATGGCATACACGATAAGTATGGGGTGTATGCTCGGGGCATACGCATGAATTGCTTGTTCAAGAATTTCAACAGGATAGGCCCGTATGCTCTGGAGCATACACGCCGCCAAACAAGAACCCGGCGTTCGAAGGCGCCTGAAATCCTCCCAAGTCGTTGAAAATGCTGTCTCTGCGCGCGCATGCGCCCTCTGCATCATCGATGCGTGGGGTGTGAGAACCAAGGCCGACCCGGTCGGTCGGGACGGCCTGATCTGCGGTATGAGCGATGGGGGAAATCGCTGCCGGGGAACCCGGCAGAGGAGAGCCGCCGCGGCGCTTGAGCGGGCGGCGGCGAGTGCGGCGAGCCGCCGGGGCAAGCGGAGCGCGCAGAGAGCGCAGCGAACGGAGGCGCGAGGGATCGCAGCGGTTATCGCAGCGAGCGCAGCGAGTGGAGATTTGAGCGGAGAGCCCGGTCGCGAAGCGACGCGCCCTACCCCGTCGTCGTCCCTGGCGCCTTGCTCGCCTGCTTCAGCGCCGTCGGCAGCCAGATCTTCTGCTCCGTCCGGCCAGCCGGCATTGTCCCCGGCCTCAGCGGCGGCCGGCATGGCGGTCGGTCGTGCAACGCCGCGTGGCGCTGCCGAACGATGAGCAGGCGGGCTCCGCAGGAGCGCCTGCACGAGTGCGGCGAGCAATGCGAGTGGCACTGTGCCGTTATCGGCGCAATGCCCGATGCACTCATGCGCAGCATGGTGCATCGGTGCGTGACGCGGAGCGTCGCGCAACCGCGATCGGCGCGCGACAGCGCGCCGGAGCACGAGCGTCGCGCGAAGCGCGCGCGAGAATGGCGTTGCCGCGCCACTGATGTGCGCACGAGAAAACGGGCCGCGCCGCCCGGAGACGACGCGGCCCGCGAGGCGTTGCGGATCAGGCGGCGCAGCGGAGCACCGGGATGCCGAGCTGCCGCGCCTTGTCGACGAGGTTCTCGGTGATGCCGGAGCCGGGGAACGCGATGACGCCCTTCGGCAGCAGGTTGAGCAGCTCGTCATTGCGGCGGAACGGGGCGGCGCGACCGTGGCGATTCCAGTCCGGCTTGCAGACGACCTGGTGGACGCCGTTGCGCTCGGCCCAGCTTGCCGCGATCTTCTCGACGCCGGGTCCGCCGCCATGCACGAGGACGATGTCGGCATACTTGGCGCGGGCCTTGTCGAGCCGGTCGATCACCGCGGCGGGGTTGGCGATGTCCTTGCCGCCGGTGATAGCGACCAGGGTTCCCTGCGGCAGGTGGGCTGTGGTCTTGCGGTCCTTCCTCGCGCGGACGAAATCGCGGGCGTCGATGGCGGCGGAGGTCAGTGTGCCGGTCTGCGAGGCATGCGATCCGCGCCGGGGCCGCCACATGCTGCCGGTCTGGTTGCGGTAGGCTTCGGCTGCCTCGTCGCGCATCCGCTCGAAGGCGTCGCGTCGGTGGGTGAGGTTCTGCGCGCGGTCGGTCGTCAGTTCCAGCTCGCGCGACTTGATCTCGGTTCCGTCCTGGGCGCGCTGGAGGTCGCGGAGTTCGGGGGTCAGCTTGTCGGCGGCGCGGTCGAGTCTCTGTGTCTGGGCGTCGAGCATGTTGACGAAGCCCCAGAGCAGGCTCTCGCGTTCGTCGGCGATCTGGAACCCGTCGGGCGCGACACCCTGGGTCAGGATGCGGAAGGCTTCGGCGACGGCGGTCAGGGCTTCGTCCTCGTCCCAGACCTCGCGGGTGTCGAACTCGTCGCGCTCGGGTGTTGCACCGAACAGGGCGGCATTCTCGCAGACGGTCGCGGTGATGGACTGTGCGCCGGTGTCGATATTGCAGGTCATGTCGATCTCCTTGCGATCGGTTGCACGTCAGGGCCGTTCCCCGAGGTGATGTCTCTTTGGGTCACGCGCGCGGACCGCAGCCACGCGGGGTTGGTGGAGCTTGGCGTCGGGTCGGGGCGATGGTGCGGGCGCAGGGCCTTATTGGAGCTTGGGCCTGAGGGACGAAGGCCCTAGCGGAGATTAGGTCCGAGCCACGGTCGCCCCGGCCCGATGCCTAGCGGAGCCTTCCCGCGCCGGAGCGGAGCGGAGGACCCGCAGGGTTGGCGGAGGGAGCACGTGTGGCACAATGGGAGATCACGTCGGTTGGCCAATTCTCTCCCCCTGCACGGGCCCCATCGGCGGTTCGGTCCGGCACGATCTGCGAGGCGATGCGCTGACCTTTCCGCCTGATTGGCAAGCGGAGCGCGCAGGGAGCGGAGCGAGCGGAGGCGATAGGGATAGGAGCGGTTTCGGAGGGAGCTTGCGACCGCAGATATGAGCGGATAGCCCGGGCCGCAGGCATCGCCCGATCTTCCTGTCCGCCTGCATGACCAAACCTGCATCACGCACCCGCCCGTGCCGCCAGCACTCCGGAAGCCCAGGCAGTGGCGGTCGATCAGCACGGTGTTGTTCACCACCTGCACGTGTTCGAATGCCTCCCGCAGTCTGGGCTCGCCGCGCAGATTCACGATGGCGCGCATCCACTCCCTCCTCTCTTCCCGTCGGCTTGCCCGATCCTCCGCTCCTCTCCTCCTCCACCGGACCGGAAGACGGGCCAGGCGGCCTGCGAGCCGGAGGCGCACGCTGCCGGGCGGAACAGCGGCGCGAAGCGGGCGCGCAGTGCTGCCGCGCCGAGCTCGACGAGGTCGTCATTGAAGTCGTTGCCGATGGGCACGATCACCGTGGTGGCAACGCCCGCCCGCGCGCAGCGCATGGCGAGGCGTTCGGCCGCCAGCGCGCCGTCCTCGTCATTGTCGCGGGCGATCACCAGCCGTGCGGTGCCGGGCGGAGGCGCGAACGCGCCGAGGCTGCCGGCGGAGAGCGCGGCGGCGGCGCGGATCTCCGGCACGGCGGTCACCAGCGAGAGCACCGTCTCGACGCCCTCGCCGACGACGAGCGCAGCATCGTCGGAGGGCGCGCCGAAGCGCACGGCGAGGCCGTAGACGCGGCCGAGCGCCTTGCGCGGGATCGCGACGCCCGCCTTGGCGGGCATGCGCGGATCGAGCCAGGTGCGCTGCACGCCGGCAATCGCGCCGTCGCTGCCGGTAACGGCGGCGACCAGCGCCGGGAGGCGGCGCACCGAGGCACCTTCGCGGTATCGAAGCGCGGGGTGGAAGCGCAGCGCCGCGAAGCGGCAGCGCGCGAGCCCACGCGCGTGCAGATAGCGCTCGGCATGGCTGCCGTCGATGGCGCGGCAGCGTCGCCACAGGCGGCGCGCAGCGTCGGTGGCATCATACCGCTCCTCCGCGCCGGTCGCCGCCGCCGCGGGCGGGGCAAGCGGCAGCGCGAGGAACGAGCGCGCCTCGTCGAGCGCCGCGCGCAGCGTCGGCGCGCGCGAGCGGTGCCGGACCAGGTCGAGGAGGTCGCCATGCTCGCCGGTGGCGGCGTCGGTGAACTTCCCCGGCACACCGGGGCCGCGCAGGCGGACGAAGAGCGAGCGTCCGCGAGCGCCGTCGAGGTCGCCCGCGACCCAGTAGCGGCCCTGCCGGCGGCCATGCGGCAGGTAATGCCGGCAGACATCCTCGGCGCGCGCGGCGAGCGCGGCGGCGATGGCGCCGGCGGGAGACGGGCCGTGCTGCATGGGGACCTCCTTCGGGAACCTGCGGGACGCCCGATACCGGCCAGCCTCCGCCTCCGGCCGGCGTGCCCGGGCCGGCGGCCCGTGCAGGGCGCGGGCGCGCCGTGCCGGCGGGCGCCGGTCAGGCGCCTGGCGCCTCGGCAAGCCGCCCGACTTCTATCCGGTGGGTCCACGCGGCGGCCCGCGAAGCGGGATCGCCGTCGCGCAGCTGCTGGCGGAGTTCCATCCACAGCCGCCCCAGCACGTTGGCACCGCGATAGCTGTCGCCCGCCGGCATCGCGCCCCACCAGGCATCGCGGGTCGAGACCTCGACGATCGCGCGCTCGCCGCTGCGCGCCAGCGCGGCGTCGATCGCGGCGGTATCGGCTTCGCGCTTCATGCGTAGCACCCAGCGCATCGCGTTTACGCGCTGCGCCATCCAGTCCGGGTTCATGCCGGCTGCCGTGCCGCGCCCGATGGCGGCCGCCTCGCCCGCCGTGCGCGCCCGCGCGATGCGCTGCTGCACCGCCGGCGCGGCGGCGAACTTGGCCGCCTGGTAAAGGCCTTCGGACCACCGGAACGTCCACGGGCCGGCGGCGACCGGCGCGGCCAGCGGCGCGAAATTGCTGAACACGCCCCAGCGCTCCCGGACGAACCGGAACCCGCAAACCTCGTCGCGCCTGTATATCCGCATGGGTGTCATCCTCCATCTGCCTGCGGCGGGCTCCCTCCGTCCCATCCGCATTCCGCCAACGGACAAGCTCGCCCTCCGCCTCCGGCGGCGAGGCCGGAGAAGGGCTCCGGCGCGTCTGCAAAAAAGGGGCCGACGCGAAGCGCCGGCCCCGAGGGAGAGAGGAAACGGGACGCCGATCAGAACGGGATCTGGTCGGGGTCGTAATCGGCGGGCGGCGGGGCGCCATCGAGGGGCGGACCGCCATTGTGACCGGTCTGCGCGGCCTGATCCGAGGCGGCATCCCTGGGCTTCTCCAGGAACTGCACCCGGGAGCCGGGGATCAGCAGGATCTCGGTCGCGTAACGGTCGGAGTCCTCGCCGGGCTTGCGCCACTGGCGTGTCTGCAGCTTGCCGTCGAGGAATACCATCCGGCCCGTGGCGGCATGTTTTTCCAGCATGTCGATCAGGCCCTCCTGGAAGGTCACGATGCGATGCCACTGGGTCCGTTCGACCTTCGCGCCGGTCTGCTTGTTGATATAGGACTCGTCGGTCGCGACGCTCATATTGGCCACGCGCCCGCCTTTCCGGAGGTGGTTGACGACGGGGTCGGCGCCGAGGCGACCGATCAGTTCGACGCGGTTCAATCCGAATGCCATGGGAACATTCCCTTCATGGTTCCTGGTAGATGACGATGGGTTGCGAACGACCGGAGGCCGGGGTCACTCTCCCGACCCCCCGACCATTCAATCTCCTCAAGCCCTCCTCCACCTCCGGGCTGCCGGGCGGCACGCCGGAGCCGGGTAGAGGTCCGCGAGGCGCCGCTCGGGAAACACCGCGTCCCCGTCGGGACAGCGCAGCGCCCGGTCTTCGGCGATCGCCTCCCGGACGGCGGCGGGATGGACGCCGAACTCGGCGAGCATGTCGCCGGCGAGCGGGGTGTCGGCATCGAAGCCGGTATCGAAGGATGAGAGGAACATGGCGCAATCTCCCTGTGCCGGTGCCCTGCTCCGCACGGGGGGTGGCTCCCTCCGATGCTGCCGGGCATTCGCCCGGCACGCGCTCACCCCTCACTCCCGGAAACCGCCGGCCCGGCGGATATCGCGCAGCCGCTCGCAGACTGCCCGCGGCGCCATCGCACCCAGGTCGAACACCGGAATGCCGCGGGACTGCGCGATACGGATGGCCATCCCCGTGCCGCCCTCTGCCCGTCCCCCGGCCGACCAGCACACGACTGCATCGACGGGCCGGTCCCGCCCCTCACCCAGCAGGATCGCGACATTCCTGGCATGCAGCTTGCGCACGGCTGGCGAACACCGCTCCCACGCCGGATGCAACGGGGCCGCGATCTCCATGCAAGCCGACAACGCAGCCGCAGACAGCACCCGGCAGCCCGGCCCGCCATGCCCCCTGTAGCCCCGCCATGGCAGCCACACCGTCCGCTGCTCCGCCGGCGCTCCCGCCGCGAACGCGCTATCGGCTCCGTCTGCCCCGCCGCTCGCCAGATGCCAGCCGGTCCGCACCAGCCATCCCGCCATCACCGTCATGTCCGCCAGCACGGCCGCCGGTGTCGCCCGCGCCCCGATCCCCGCATACCGCAATACCGCCATGTCCCCGTCCTCCTCGCTTGCCATCCCTGCCGCTCCCTCCCCGACAACGGCCTCGCTTCCCTGCCCGCTCTCCTCCGCCTCCCCCGCACGGACCTGTCGGCCTTGCTTGCCTTGCGGCGCATTCCGGGGCATCGGTGCGGCATGGACGGACGGATTGCGCGGCACGGGTTCTGGCCGCTGGCTCTGCTCTGGCTGCCGGCCGGGGTCGTTGCGCAGGCGGTGGTCCGGTTCGGAGGGTCGGCGGTTGCATTTGCGGAGTCCGCGGAGGCGATGGCGGCCCTGGGCTCGCTCGCCGTCACCGTCCCCTGCGGTCTGCCATTGGCGCTTGGCTGCCGGTGCCTCCGGCGTCTGGGCTACCGGCGCGGGGCCTGGGCTGTGGGCATCGCGCTGGGCGTGCCGACCGTGTGGATCACGGTCATTGCCGGGCTTCTCGGCCCCATCGCGATTGCGGTCTGCGCGGCGGTGCTCAGCCTGCCGGTCTGGATCGCATGGGGGTGGCTCGCGCGCGCCGGGAGGAAACGCAGCGGCTGAGCGCGGACGCCGACGGGCCGGCGGCGGAGCATGTCAGCCACATGCGAGAGGTGCCGGTGGGCCTTCGGACCGCGCCTGGCCGGCTACGCAGTAGAGGAACAGCCGAAACTGAGCGTCCCGCGTTCCCCGCAATGACGCTAGGCCGGCGGCGCAGCGGGGACTTGAGACCGTGTTTCTGCTTGAGTTGTCTCCTCGTCGCGATATCGTCCTTTTGGCGTGGGCGACGAGACACGTCTGTCGAAGCCGATTCGATAATCTGGCGACGGCGTTCGGGATTGATGCGCAGTGCATAGGTTTCGGCAGATAGGAGCTAATGATGCAAAAGCAGTTATCGCGCGCCAGTTTCCTAAAGATCGTGGGTTTGCCCGAATCGGGACCGTTCGAGTTGAGACCGGCTCGTCATCCAAGCGATGGACGTTGGATGATCCGGGTGTGCGCGAACGGATGCGCAGATGTTCTGGTTGGCTCGGGGCAAATGGCAGGCTACGTGGATCAAATCCGCGGAACAGCGCCCGATCTGGCGGCGCAAGTAGACGCCTGCCTCAGCGAGTTGGAGCTGCGTTCAAGCGGACAGGGAGGATAGGCGGCGTACCCACGGGGCACGAGTGCGATGCCGTGGTTCTGGGACTCCACGCAGGTGATCCTATTGTTACCGCTATTCGAGGGCATTGGATGTAGCGACTGCTGCCCTGTGCGGCTAAACAGAGTCACGGCTGAACGGAACGACTGTGTCACCGCCTTCGGGGGACTCTGCCGAGCGTTTCAGGTTCGGCAACGTCACAATGTCAGCGGTTTCCATTGTCATGAATCCTCGAGGCAGCCCGCACAGAGCCTCCACGTCGGACCCGTGGAGCCGGAAGTCGTCCAGTAGGGCCTCGCGGCTGCGAACGCCCTCGTCGACGAGGAGACGCACTGACCGGCGGAGCAGGCGCGGTTGTTCCCGTTCAAGCACATCGTCTAAGGGCTCGCTCCTTCGCCAACCCCGCGCGCTAAAACTCTTCCAGAGGCGCCGCTGATGTTCCTCGCTCAACATGTCGAGCTTCGCACAGCGCATGATCATAGCTCCGACAGAGGCCTTCCAGCGTTCCTTGAGTGCAACGAATGCATTGAGCGAAGGCGACCATATTTCTGCCGGGAAACTTTCCGCAGGCATCAGGAGTGCTCCGGCAAAATCGAATGCTTGACGCTCGATTTCCTTGAAGTTCGCGCTGTTATTCAGTGCCTTGGACCTAAGGTGGCGGTGCAGGACCAAATGCCCCAGCTCGTGTGCAGCATCCATGCGCGAACGCACGCATGAGTCCTTGTCGCGTGCGATCAGCACGTAAGGACGTTCGTCTACTGCAGACCAGTTGGATAGCCCGTCCATTTTAACGGTGCCGGTTTCCTCTTTGATAACCACGATTCCCGCGTTCTCTAGAACGAGCAGGACGTCGGAAATCGGGCCAATTCCCAAATCCCACATGACGCGGCACTCGGCCGCCATTCGCTCAATGTCTTCGTTTCCAATTTCACGGTGGTCTGTCACGTGCAGACAGGGCATCCCCACTTTGGGAAGATCCACCCATTCTTGGAGACAAAGAGCGATATCCTGCGCCCATCGGAGGCGCGCCTGCGTACGCTTGCGTACTGACTGCGTGGTGCTCGCCATGGACCGAAAGAACATCGGGGCGGGGCCATGATCCGGCGTCGGTCTCAGGAAAAACGCGATCGGTACATTGAGCGCGCGCGCGAGGGCGTCCAGAGCTTTCGGTTCGGGGGACTGTCCGCCACCCTCCCAGCGCGAGATGCTGGAACTCGTTCGATTGATCAGTTCGGCCAAGGCCACCTGTGTGAGGCCTCGGGAATCTCGGGCCTCAACCAGTCGGTCGGCTTGGAATCCTGGTGTGCCATTGCGCATGGTCCTCTTCCCTGTATCCCGTTGCCGGGGAGCTAGATCGTTGGACCGCCACCCGATGTCTTCTTGAGACGGGGTGCGGCCCGGTCTTTTACCGTGACCGGAGTCTCTCGCGGCGTGTGAGTCTTCGTTTCCAGATCGTGATAGCGGGCCAGTAGCTTCTGGATCGGCTCCAGATACACCCAGCCGGACAGGTCAGAGCGTGGAATTCCGAGTCCGACAAAGGCCGGTATGCTAGGGTCGCCGTTGCTTCGGTGCGCCGTTACGACGATCATCCCGCAAAGTTGGTCTGCGGAAGGCATAGGCACTGACCGCAGGAGATCAAGCTGGACCGGGTCGAGCCAGGCGTTCAGGACTGCCCATGCGCTGCGGAATCTGGTCGGACGGGGCGTTCCGCAATGCGCCTGAACATTGCTGCGAATTAGATGCACTCCGCCATGGCTCACCAAGGTGTAGCGTCCACCGGCGGGTTTCGTATGGGGCACGATCGCTGCCAAACCTGCATCTTGTGCGGCTATCCTGAAGCCTTGCTCACAACAGGCGTGGCGCGCCTGGCCGAGCATGTTGGCTCGCTCAGGCTTCGCGTAGAGCTGGCACGTCACGCGCTGAGCTTTGGCAAAGGATGCGTCCATCTGTTCGGTGAGCCCTCGAAAGAAGGTGGCCGGGTAGTGCGCTAGGATGCGAGCAATCGGATTTGTCATAATGATCTCTGGCGTCAACTTGCGTTATGCGGAAAATAGCGATATTTTTTTGCGGAAACAAGCCCTGATAGGGCTACCGCACTGTTGAACATCGGAGGCACCCATGAGCAAAGATCGAGACCGCATAGTCTATCGTCGCCCTGATGGCAGTTGGGCCAACCAGCGCAATGACGCAGGCCGCGCTTCCAGCATGCACGGGACACAACGAGAAGCCTTGGAGGCGGCTAGGGCGATGTTGCATAACCAAGGTGGCGGAGAACTCACGACGAAGGGCGTAGACGGTCGTATTAGAAGCAAAGATACCATCCCGCCAGGGCATGACCCCTTCCCGCCGAGGGATTCAGAGCACTAACGCGGCGTAACTTTCAGTCGTGGTGACGCCTAGCGAACTAGCGACCTGCATAGAGCACGTTGGCGTCGAGGAACGCCGTCGTACGGACCATCGCCCATAGCAGACCGAGTTCCCGGTGGCGCGCGGTTACAGTCGGTGCCGGATAGGCTGCGCAGCAGCGAGACGGAATGCGATCAGGCGGTTTCGGAGGCGGTCACGCGCAGCCTGCCTTCTGTCGCGGAGCCCGGCTGGCAGATGACGATATCTATATCGTGGCCGAGCGTTGTCAGCAGGCGCAGCAGACGCTCCAGCGAATACGCCCGAAAATCCCCCCGAAGCAGCCGGGAAACGTCGGGCTGGGCCAGTCGGAGAATGCGCCCCGTGTCGGTTTGGGTGAGGCCACGCTGGCGCACGATGGCGTCGATGCGGGCGACAAGCTCCGCCTTCACGAGATGCGCATCGGCGTCCGGCAAGCCGAGATCGGCGAAGACATTGCCGCTGCCTCGCTCGACGGCGATATCGGATACGGTCATGCTGTCCTCCTCATCGATAGGTGTCCCGGTAGTGCTCCTCGGCGCGCTTCAGTCGGCGGCGAACCAGATCGAGATCCTGCCGCGGTGTAGCGATGCCGCGCTTCGCCTTCTTCTGGAAGGCGTGCAGGACATAGACTGCCGCCTCGAAGCGGACCGTGTAGACGGCGCGAAAGGTGTCGCCTTCGTGGCGCGACATGATTTCCAGCACACCGGCACCGATCCCCGTGAGGGGCTTGGCGTTGCGATGGCGGAACCCAAGCTGCGCCTGGTAGATCGCGAAGCCCATACGGTCCTGCACGGCTTCGGGAAAACGCTTCAGGTCCGCTTTGCTCGATCCGATCCATTCGACGGGTTTCGGCATAGTCTTGTCCAAGCCGGATTATAGGAGTTTGACTATAGTTGGCAAGCTGTGCCCAACATGGACGACACCGGGCCGGCTGCGCAGCAGCTATCAGCTCAGTGCCAGGGCTCGCTCTTTGGATCGTCGTCCTCGGCGTGCATGGAGGCCGCCGCCATGGCGGTCCAGGCCTCGCGGTCGTATCCGAGCCTTCTGTTGAGCTTGTCGCAAATGTTCAGCGCATCCTCGAGGGTCAGCGTGACCAGGGCCGTGGGCACATGGCCGGCCATGCCGTCAATGACGATGCGGATCTGCTGCACTTCGGTCTCGACGTCGTAGGCCGGCACGAAGCAGAAATCCGGTTCGTCCGGGAGTGTCTGTGCGGTCATGGGATCGGTCTCCTTGTCCGTGGAAACGGGATCAGCGGTCGGTGGGCCGGCGAGGGAATGACGGCGGGCGCCGGGCCGGCCATAGGTATCATGCGCGGCGATCAGCCGGCGAGCGGCCAGCGTTCGAGGAGGCGTTCGAGCGCGTCGGCCTTTGGCGCGAATATCCGGGCGCGGAACGAGACGATCTCCACCGTGCAGCCCATGCGGCGGAGCGCCGGCAGATCGGTATCGGCCGGTCCCTCGATCTCGATACGGTCGGCGCCCATGATCCTCCGGCGCGCAAGCCGCCAGCCATTGGCGAGCGCAAGCGGGTTGCCGCGCTCCATGACGGCCGCAAAGGCTTCGGCGCCGGTCATGGCGGGCCCGCCGTCGAGGCCGAAACTTGCGCGGACAGTTCGCACCTGCTCGGCATCGAGCACGCGACCGATGAGGTTCTGGCCGTCATCCGAGGTCAGGCGCCTGACCCGCATGTTGTCGGCCGGCAGCCGGTCCCAAACCGGCAGCAGCAGGCCGGAGGCGAGCCAGAAGCGCGAGTCCCGGTGCGACGGCAGGCCGGCGATCTCGGCATCCCAGAGGCGCCGCCACTGCGCCTCGTCGGCACGGCGCCAATTGGAGGCGTCGAGCTCGGCCCGCGCCATGGTCTCAGCCGTAGCGGGCCGGATGAGGCGCACCCGCTCCGTCACGCCGCCATTGTCAAGCATGCGCGACGATGCCGGCAGGATGACAGCGGCGCGCTTCGAACGGGCATTGACCGCGAGGCGAGGCCTGTTGTCGGGACCCGGATCGCGCCTTCCGATCTCCAGCGCAGCCTCGGCGGAGAGCGGCGCCAGCCTGTCGCGGCGCAGGATCTCCACCAGCTCGGTGATGGCGCCCGTGCCGGGATGCTCGTAGAGGGTCTCGCGCCCGGCGATGGCAAGCGAGTCGGCGGTTACCGTCTCGACGCCGACCTCGTAGCTGCCGGCCTCGATCGCCTGTTCGATATTGGACGCGATGCGCGCCTCCAGCTCGGCGAAGAGCTGGTTCTGCTCGGCGATGGGCAGCGCCAGCAGGCGGTTGAGGAACCGGGGCATGGGGGGCAGGTCGTCCTTGAGCGAGCCCTCCCAGGTGAGCTTGAGCCCGGTGGCCTTCTCGAAGCGCTCCAGGGTCCAGCCCTCGATGCTGCCCCGCCAGAGCGCGTTGTAGAACTGGCGCAAGGCCGCCTTCGCATAGACGCTCTCCAGATTGTCGCTCTCGCGGAACAGCGCGGCGTCCTTGCCGCCCATGGCGGTCTGGCTGTCGCGCTGTCCGCGCGTGATGGCGCCCAGGCTGTCGAGCCGCCGTGCGATGGTGGCGATGAAGCGGCGCTCGCCCTTTACGTCGGTGGTGACAGGCCGGAACAGCGGCGCGGAGGCCTGGTGGGTGCGGTGGGTCCTGCCCAGCCCCTGGATCGCCTGGTCGGCGCGCCAGCCGGGTTCCAGCAGGTAGTGGATGCGCCGCTCCGTGTTTCCGCAGGAGAGGTCGGCGTGGTAGCTGCGGCCCGTGCCGCCGGCCATGGAGAACACAAGGATGCGCTTCTCGCCGTCCATGAACGCGGCGGTCTCGGCGAGATTGGCCGACGCCGGCCGCGAGCGCAGCGCCAGCCGTTCGCCCTTCGCGTCCGTAATGCGCAGGACGCGCCGCGACCGTCCCGTGACCTCCGCCACGACCTCATGCCCGAAATGCTGCAGGATCTGGTCCAATGCGGTCGGCACCGGCGGCAGGGCGGCGAGCTTCTCGATCAGCGCGTCGCGCCGGTCCTCGGCTTCCTTGCAAAGGACCGGGTTGCCGTCAGCATCCCTCGCCGGCCGGCTCAGCAGATTGCCGCCATCGTCGGTGAAGGGTTCCTGCAACTGCACCGGGAAGGCGTGCATCAGGTAGGACAGGATGGCGTCCCTCGGCGTCAGGTCGATATTGAGGTCGTCCCACTCCGAGGCCGGGACGTCGGCGATGCGGCGCTCCATCAATGCCTCGCCGGTGGATACCAGCTGCACGACGGCCGAACGCCCGGCATCGAGATCGGCCTCGATGGCGCGGATGGTGGAAGGGCATTTCATGCCGGTCAGCAGATGGCCGAAGAAGCGTTGCTTGGTGGCCTCGAAGGCCGAGAGCACGGCGGCCTTGGCATTCCGGTTCAGCGTCTCCTCGCCCTGGACGATGCCGGTGGCCGCCAGCGCCTCCTCGATATTGGCGTGGATAACCTTGAAGGCGCCGGCATAGGCGTCGTAGATGCGCCGCTGCTCGGGTGTCAGCGGGTGCTCCAGGATATCGACCTCGATGCCGTCATAGGCGAGCGCGCGAGCCTGGTAGAGGCCGAGGGCCTTGAGGTCCCTCGCGACCACTTCCATTGCCGCGACGCCGCCGGCCTCCATGGCAGAGACGAACTCGGGTCTCGCCTCGAACGGCGTCTCGCCGGCGCCCCACAATCCGAGCCGCCCCGCATAGGCCAGGCCCGGCACCGTCGTCGCGCCGGTCGCGGACACATAGGCGATGCGCGCGTCCGGCAGCGCATTCTGCAAGCGCAGGCCGGCACGGCCCTGCTGGGACGGCTTCGTCTCGCCGCGTTCGGACTTCGAGCCGGCGGCATTGGCCATCGCATGCGCCTCGTCGAACACGATGACGCCGTCGAAGGCATGACGGTCCTCCTCGTCGAGCGAGCCCGCCAGCCACTCGACGATCTGCTCCAGCCGTGACGGCTTGCCTTGCCGGGACGGCGAGCGCAGCGTGGCGTAGGTGGCGAAGAGGATGCCCTCGTCGAGGGGTATCTCCATCGCCGGCCGGAAACTGCCGAGCGGGATGACGTCGCTCTCCAGTCCGCCGAGCGCGGTCCAGTCGCGGCGCGCGTCCTCCAGCAGCTTGTCGGACTGGGAGAGCCAGAGCGCCTTCTTCCTGCCGCGCAGGCGGTTGTCGAGGATGATGGCGGCGACCTGCCTGCCCTTGCCGCAGCCGGTGCCGTCGCCCAGCATCCAGCCCCGGCGGAAGCGCACCGGCTCCGACAGGGTCTCCCCGTCCCGGGTGACGAAGGAGGTGTCGATGTCCTGCCCGGCATTGCCTTCGTCGTCCTCCTTGCAGCGGTGAACGGTCTCCCACTGCGAGCCGATGCGGTATTCCGCCGCCAAATGGCGCGAATGGGCCTCGCCCGCCAATGTGACGCTTTCCAGCTGGGCGTCGGACAAGAGGCCCTCGGTCACCACGCGCTCGGGCAGCAGGGGCCGGTATGCCGGCGCCGGATGCGGCACGGCGGCCATGGCGGCGGACTGCACCAGCGGCGTCGGATGCCGGGCCGCGCCGGACACCCGCACGACGCCCGGCCGCCAGGGCGCATAGGGGCCGGCGTCGTTGGCAGCGGAATCGGCATCGGCGGCAACGGGTTCGACGGGGCCGGTCTCGACCGTGAGCGCCGCCATCGGCCCCCAGTCATGCGCCTGCCGTGTCTCGGAGGTCGAAGCGTGTTTGGGTCCCCGCTTCGCCGGCGTTGGCGCCACCGTCTTGCCGAACAGGTCGCGCGCCGGTCCCGCCGAAACCGGCCTGGGCGCGATCGGCTGCCGCTTCGGCACCTGCGCGATTATGGCGTCGAGCAGCTCGGCGGCGTTCGCGGCACGGGCAGTCCCGTCCAGTTCGACAGCGGATCCGTCGCCGCGCTCCAGGACGGTGAGGCGGGTGTCGAAGCCGGTGCCCCGCCTTGCATAGGCGCGGCCGTCAATGGCCATGGTGAAGACGCAGCGCGCGGGGGGATCAAGACGGCCGACGGTGTCGCCCGGTGCGCAATGGGCCGAGGTGATCGTCACCAACCGCCCGCCCGGCGGCAGCATCGAGGCGGCCGAGCGGACATGGCGCAGGTCGGCATCGCGGCGGGTGCGGTCGACGCCGGGCGTTGCCGAAAAGGGCGGGTTCATCAGCACGACGCTGGGCCGGACATCGCGCAGCCGGTCGGCGATGGCCTCGGCGTTGAACGCCGTCACCACGGCCTGCGGAAACAGCCGGGTCAGCAGCCGCGCGCGGGTTTGTGCATATTCATTGAGGTGAAGCGCACCCGCTGCCCGGTCGCCCAGCGCGCATTCGGCCATCACCGCCAGCATGCCGGTGCCGGCGGAGGGCTCCAGCACGGTATCGCCCGGCCGGATGGCGGCGGCCTGCAAGGCGGCATAGGCGAGCGGCAGCGGCGTCGAGAACTGCTGCAGCCGGACCTGCTCCTCTGAGCGCCGTGTGTGCGAGGGTTCCAGCGCGGCGACCGCCTCCAGCATCCGCAACATGCGGCGGGATCCGTCCGGCCCCGCGCCGGCCCGGTCGCGCATGGGCCGTCCATAGCGTTGCAGGAACAGCACCACCGCCGCCTCCGCCGCTTCATAGGCGTCCTTCCAGACCCAGCCGCCCTCGGCATCGGACGCTACAAAGGCCTCCGTCATGGCGTCGCGGAGGGTCGCGGCATCGAGCGGCTGGCCGGCCTCCAGCCTCGGCAGCAGGGCCTGGGCAGCAGCGAAGAGGGCATCGCCCGGAACCGGCCGGGCCGGTGAGGCGGGCGGGTCCATGGTGGCGACGGGAGGAAGGGGCGGACGCGCAAGGGCATCCGGCGCCGAATGGGCGTCGAGCATGGGCAGTCTCCGTGCTGGAAGGGACCGGGCAAGCCCCGGATCGTGGTCTAGGGCAGGCGGCAGGCGCGGAACGGGCCTCGGCGCCCCGCCCCGCCGGCTCGCCCTCAAACCGGCTGGCCGGACTCCCGTCGGCACGGGGCATGGCGGTGCAGCCCGGCCCGGGCGCGGCCGGGCGATGCGTTCAGGAAATCGGAAGGGGTCCCGGACGGGCCGGATCAGCCGAAGCGTTTGCCCTGTGCGGTAAACACATAGTCATTTGCAATGAGCGCCTCGTCGACGGTCTCGTCGGAGGTCTGGTACTCGTATTCCTCGCGGAGTCGGCGATAGAGCCAGCGGGCGAGGTCGCGCAGCGCTTCTATGACGGTGTCCTCGGCACCGTCGGTCGGGGGCTGCCAGGTCGGGCTGTCGCGCTCGACCTCGATCGCCATGCAGTATTCGTGGCAGTAGCGGCCACGGTGACGGACGGTGGCGCCCAGTTGGTAAAAGTTGCGCTTCGCGGTCTCCTGCAGGATGTCCGCGATGCGATGCAGCTCTTCGTCCTTCGGGGCGTGTTCGCGTATGGCTTTGCCCGCACCTCTGGCGTGGCTCCACCAGCCCTGGAAAGAGGCGCCGTCACCTTGGCAGGAGAACCCGCTCCAGTAGATGCACGGCTTGTCGCGTGTGCCGCCGCCCTGGAGCCATGCCGTGGTGGTGGCGAGCGTCACGCCGAGGATCTCGCAGATGCGCCCGAAATCCTCGTGGACGAAGTCGTACCACTCGTCATACAGCCCCTCCTGGCGATACCAGGCGCGGGCCTTCTCCTTCGCCTCGTCCGGCAACTCGTCGATGCCGTAGACGGTGGTCTCGATGATCCGTGGCATGGGCTTACTCCGATATCGGGTTGCGGCGGGCATCGCCGGGAGAGACGCACACGAAGCGGACGGCCTCGCGGACGCGGCGCAGGGCGACGCGGTCGCAGTCGGGATCGGCGCGGAGCCAGGGCCGGGGCCGGCGCGAGAGCCAAGCCCCCGAATCGGCCACGAACCCGTCGGCCCAGGCCACGAAATGCCGGCTCACCAGGATCGCCCATGTGCCGGGCGGCGTGGCGTCCAGAAAGGTGCCGAGGGTGATCGCGCGCAGTTCGAAGGGCACGTCCGCGAAGAGACGCTCGCGAACGTCCTCGCGGCGGGCCTGGGGGCGGTCGAGATGCCTGGGATGGCGGATTGCGTAGACGGGCGCCCAGCCGAACTCTGCGAGCGCGGCAACGAGCTCGTCCATATGGACGCCGTTGATCGCATGGCAGTCGAACAGGCGGCGGATGACGGCGGCGGCCTCATGCGTGGGCACGCCGGCTATGGCCGAAATGGCGGAGGGGCCGCACTTCGTGGCGCGGCCGGTGATTCGGTGGAGCATGGTGGCTCCTTCATGTCGGGGGATGAGGCGAAGCGGACCGGATCCTCCCGCGCCCGCCCCGCCGGCCTGCCCCGGCCCGGCTGGCCGGACTCCGGGCGGCGCATGGCGCGGAACGCTCGGGAACGGCAGGGGCGCTCCGGAACAGGGTTATCGGGTCGGGGGCTCAGGCCGGCGGGCGGCCGGCAATCAGTTCGGCGTGATCGGCTCGACGCAGCGCGGGTCTTCGTGGGCCGCCCGGTTGACCAGCATGCTCACCGGATGGGCGGTCATGTCGTCCGCCGGACAGGGTGCGAGCGGCACGTCTTCGCCCGCGAGCCAGGGATCCCAGGCGTTCGGCGGCAGGATGACCGGCATGCGGCCGTGGATCGGCGCCACCGTGTCATTGGCGGCAGTGGTGAGGATGGTGCAGGTCTCGACGGCATCGCCGGGACGGCGTTCGGCGAGCGATCCCGTGAGCGCGGCCCCCGCCGGAATCCGCCAGCGCTCCCACAGCCCGGCGAAGGCAAAGGGCGCGCCGTCCCTGAGCGCGAACAGCCAGGGCTGGCGGGTTCGGCGCTGCCACTCATAGAACCCGTCAGCCGGGACCAGGCAGCGCCGATGGCGGAAGGCCGCGCGGAAGGCCGGCTTCTCCGCCGCCGTCTCGGACCGCGCGTTGATGAGCTTCCAGGCGATGGCCGGATCTCTGGCCCAGGCCGGAATCAGCCCCCAGCGCAACAGGGCGAGGCTGCGCCCGGCGCCCGTTCCGCTGCGCATGACGGCGATGTCCTGGCCCGGCGCGACGTTGTAACGGGGCCGCAGGTTGAGCGGCGCGCCGGTGAGGCCCATCAGCTCGTGCAACGCTTGCCACGAGAGCCGGTTCGTGAATCTCCCACACATGCGACGATCCTACCCGCAGCCGCGGCGGGCTGTCATGTTGTTCCAGTATTGTTCTTCTGATAGTCTCCGCCGCATGGATGATGATTACAACCGCCCGGTCTTGCGGGACGACCTCCGGTTCACCGTCGAGATGGCGCTGCGCAAGGCGGAGCGGTTCTGGCCGAAGAAGCGCCGGCCCGGCGACCACGACCGGCTCCGGCCCGTAGCCGAGAGAATCGTGGAGCATATGGAGCTCTGGGGCCTGAAGTGCTTCCGGCGGCCGTGCAGTCCCGGCCACAGCACGCCCGATCCCTGGGGTGCGCCGGGCAAGGGCCGCGCACCGGACGGCGCCAATGGCGGCGATGACGGCTGAACGGGCTGCCACCCGTCAGAGCAGCCCCTTGCGCTTGAAGCTGAGTGCGGCCGTCGGGGTGACTATGACGTGGTCGAGCAGCGTGACCTCGATGGTCTTGAGCGCGTCCCGGATGCGCTTCGTCATGTCGATGTCGGCTCTGGATGCCACGGGGCAGCCGGACGGGTGGTTATGGACGGCGATGACCGCGCTGGCCTGGCGCTCCAGCGCGCGGATGCAGATCTCGCGGGGATAGACAGGCGCGTGGCTGACCGAGCCGCTCTGTTGCCTCTCATCGGCGACCAGACGGCTCTTTCGGTCCAGAAAGAGCAAATGGAAGGCCTCGACCTCGCCATGCCCGGCGAGGGTGCGGCAATAGTCGATGACCTTGTCGTAGCTGCCAAGGGATGGGCGGACAGTTGCGGGGGCCGCCTCCCTTGCCATGCGGATAGCGAGCGACTCGGCGGCCTTGAGCACGGCGATGGCGTCCTCGGAGAGGCCGGGCACGGTGCGCAGCCGGTCCGGCCGGGCCGCGAGCGCGCGCGGCGCGGCGCCGTCACCTCCGGCATGGCATCCGGCGAGCAGCAGTTCGAGCAGTTCGCACTCGTCCACGGCCTCGCGCCCGGCGCGCAGCAGGCGGGAGCGGAGCCGGCGGCGATGAGCGGTATGGCGGACGGAGGCCGGCGGCGCCGGCATGTCGAAGATCGGCATGTCGTGGAAGCCGCATGCGGCATCGGGCATGGGGATGCTCCTTGACAGGGAGGAGAAGGTGAAATGGCGGTGTGGCGTGCTGCCCCGAAGGCGCTCAGTCGTCCTCCGGGAACATGATGGTGATGACCGCCTCACCCCGGTCGCCGGCGCCAAGGGCGACGATCGGACGATGCCGGCGGGGCGGACGCTCGCTGTCCGAGAGGTCCTTGCGGATGTCGAGCACCAGGACGGACATGGTCACGCGGTCCCGGTCGGCGGCGCCGAGCGCGTAGTGCCGGGCCATCCAGAGCACGTCCCAGAGGCGGCCGCTCTCGCTCTGGAAGCCGCAATACCCCTCGGGCAGGGCCACGAGGCGTTCCCATACGCTGCGGCTGAGCGCGACGGGGATGTTGAAACCGGCCTCACGGGCGGTTTCGGAGACGTCGACGAGCACGCCGTCCTCGATCGCCTGGCGGCGGGTATAGGCGAAGACGACGGGGCCGAACGGATCGGCGGTGCGGGGATCGGGCATGGGTGAAGTCCTCGATGGGTCGAACGGGAGGGTCATGGGAGCGGCGCCTCCTGAACATGCCGGGCGCCGGCCCGGCTGGAAGCGGAGACCGGCGCCCGGGGGTGGACGGGATGAGGGTTCGGGCCTACGGAGCCGCGTCGGCGCTGCCGAGGGTCACGGTGATGTCGGGGCGATGGATGCGGATATCGACGGCGCGGCCGTGCGGCGCGAGCCACATCAGTTCGCGCCGGACCGCCTCGGCGATCGAGGCGCGGCAGGCCTCGTCGTCGTTGAGCAGCAGCCGGGTGGCGATATGCAGCGCCTCCTCGTCGAACCGGCTGCGCTGGGTTTCCCAACTGTCTGCGTCGACATCGTCGCTGGCCGAGAAGAACGCGGCGCGCATGAGATCGGCGAGTTCGTGCGGCTGCATCCTGCTGTCCAGGGCCACCAGCGGCAGGGTGTCATGGATCCAGGACCAGGCCTCTCCGGCGAAGGCGAAATCGGCCGGCAGGACAAGGGCATTGCGTTCTCCCGCTTCTGACCGCACGGCGAGTTCGATGCGGATCGCGTCGGGCCGTGATGGCAGCAGGGCGGGCTCCAGGCGGGTCCGTTCCGGTTGCGGCCAGTCGTCGAGCGCCATCCATTCCCCTTGCGCCGAGGCCTCGAGGAAGACGTGCCCGACCCGGTCGAGACCGTCATACCAGCCATAGCCTTCAAGCCTGTTGTCGGCCTCGAACAGGCGGGGCGCGATGCCGGCGCGTTCGGCGGCGCGCCAGAGCGCCTGCGCCTCGGGCGGCTCCGGGTCGGCGGCCATGACGAGGGCGTCGGACCCGGCGGGGGCGCCTCCGCCGGAACCGATCCAGTCATTGTCGTCGGCAACGGCTGGCCGCCAGGGCAGGAGCATGGCCGGCGGCGCGGCGATGTCGATGCCGGCCTCGTGCGCCCGCGTCCAGTCCTCGAAGGCGGGTCGCGGATTGGGATCGGCCATCATGGCGCGGTAGATGGCGAGCCGGGCGGCCGCGCGCATTTCGTTGAGGAAGTCGTTCTCGACCGCCTCCTTTCGCGCCGGCAGCACCAGTTCCAGATCGGGGCAGTCCCCGATATCGGCCCGCACGGTCCAGGTGGCGCCATGGACTGTCTCGACCGTCGGCAGGCGGACAGGCAGGGTGAGGCCGAAGAAGTTGAGGTCGGGATCGTTGTAGCCGCGATGGCGGTCGCGGAAGACGCCGAAGGCGAGGCCGCGCCACCGTTCGCCATGGACAGTGCCGTCGAGGAAGACGCGGCGCGGCAGTTCGGCCCCGCAGCCAGGTTCGCCGGCGGTGCGATCATGGAAGACGACCGGCAGCGGGTAGTGTCTTGCGGCGTTCTCTGCCGCGTTGCGGATGGCGCCCATCGATTCGGCCGCCTCGAACGAAATCGCCGTTCCATGCGGCAGTGGCGCTTCCTGGTCGGCCCGGACTTCGGCGTCGGCCTCCCCCAGGAAATGCGCCGGCGCCAGTCCCACGGTCCAGCCGGGTGCAATCACGCCATCGCGCGTTTGCGGGCGGGAAGACACGGTGCAGCCGCGCCGCGCGAGGCTGGCGAAGCCGAAGCCGGCGGCGTCCTCGCGCCTCACCAGCTCGTCCGACCAGCCGTTCTCGCCGAAGCTCACCAGCACGGCCGGGTCGGCAATGCCGGCGCCGTCGTCGGACAGGGTGACCGCGAAGACTGGTTCGCCGGGTGTTTCGGCGTCATCGGCCGCGCGCTCGACGGCAATATGGATGCTGGTGGCGCCGGCCCGGCGCGCGTTCTGGAGAAGCTCTGTGAAGATCTCCGCGAGGGTGGCGGCATAGGTGCGGGTGACGCGCCGAACGGCACTTTCGTGGATGCGGGCCCGGATCGTCCGGGGCTCGGGATGGTTCATGGACACTTTCCTCCATTGCGATGCGGAAACGGAAGCGCCCCACCGGGGGCGGCAAACCCGGCGGGGCGCTGTGGCCGGCGAAGCGGCGGCGGTCAGTGGACGCGGCGGAGGAACTCCGGGACCGCCATGGGGTCCGAGGCCGGGCCGCGACCGTTCATCGACGCCGGCGGCATGGCCTCACCGGGACCGGCGTCCTCGTCATCTGCCGTCGATTCCCCGGCGGTGGTGTGAGCCTCCCAGCTCGCCGGCGCCTCGCCATCAGTCCCGGCGGTCGGTTCGGCCCCGGCTGCATGGCCGTTGCCGTCGGCAGGCCCGGGATCACCCGAGGGCTCGGCGGAGACCTCTCCGGCCTGCGCCTCGGGCGCTTCGCGATCGACGACAGGATCGACATGGCCGTCCCGGGCCGGCTCTGCGCCGTTGGCCGCGGGTTCCGCATCGGCGGCGGAGACCTCCGCATCCGGTGCGGTGTCGGCCGCCGCACTGCCGTCAGGCTCGTCACCGGCCCGCCCGGCATCGAAGGCATCGAAGCCGGGCGGCGTCCAGGCAAGCGCGGCAACGTGCATCGAGGCGCTCAGGCCGAGCGGCGTCTCGCCCGGCGCGAAGGCCGTTGCCATCGCCTCGGCCAGCACGGGCTTCCGCGACTTCGCACGCATCGACGCCCAGGAGACCCCGAGCACGGTGCGGGCGATATCGAGCAGGCGCGCCTTCGGGATGCGCGACCACAGCATGGCGGCGGTCGGGCGTACATGCTGCGCGAAGTCGATATCGAGCCGGGCGACCGTCGCTTCCAGTTCAGGCCGGGCCTGGGGCTCGAAGGCGAGCTGGCCCTTCACCGTGCGCGCGACGCAGGCCGCAAACAGCGCCTGCTTGTCAGCCTGCGGCAGCGCCCGCAGCGCCGCGAAGGACTCGCTGTCGTCGTCCATCTCCAGCCAGTCCATGGGCAGACCGGAGCGGTCCTCCAGCATCGCCTCGCCCGGCGACCAGTCGGCGAAAACCGCGTCGTTCACCCGCATGGTCGGCCGGTCCGGAGTTTCCCTGACCGCGATATCGAGGGCGTGGTCGTGATAGCCCGGCGCGAACACGGCGCGGCCCATCTGGAACAGCATGAGGTCGAAGGCCGCCTCGAAATCCCCAACCAGATGCGCCTTGACCAGCGCCGTGCGGATCGCGCGCAGATCGTCGGCAAGGCCGATGCCGATGCCGGTCTCCTTGCGCGCCTCCACCTCTGGATCGCGCGGCGGCGCCTGCGGGGCCGAGACGGGGCTGCTGGCGCCGGGAACGTATTGACCGGCAGCCCCGGCGCCAGGGGTATGGACGGCTGCACCGCTGCCATTGCCTGCGACCGTGGCGGTCTGCGTCTCCCCAGGCTGCGGCAGGTCCTCGGGCTTGACGAGCCCGGCAATGACCTGGAGCGAACCGTCATTGCCGATCGTGACGATGCAGCCAGCCATCGCGAAGTCCTCGCGGCGGTAAACCGCACGGGCCTCGACGGCGGCCTCGATCTCGTCGAGGCGTGCCACGACGGTTTCGCCTTCGGCTGTCAGCTCGTCGGTCCAGTCTTCCTCGTCGAGATTGGCCAGTTCGTCGTGGCGCGCCTGCAGCTTCTCGATCTCGGCCTGCTCCTCGTCGGTCGGCGTGCCGGGCCGGGGGTCGATGCGGCCATAGCGGGCGGTATCGTCCCACGCGGCCTCGATCATCGGCCGGGCCCACTTCCAGCGGGTCGCAAGTTCGTCGGCGGCTGTCCGGAGCTTCGCCATGGCAAGCGTCTCCAGCAGCACGGGGTCCTCGAACCAGACGCCGCTATCGTCGTCATGGGCGAACAGGTCGCGCATGACCGCGCCGCCGGCGGCCTCGTAGGCGTCCACCCCGACGAACCGCGCGACGGCGGACGCCCCGGGCACGCGCTCCTCGGTCAGCAGCCGCTTCACCTGCCAGGCGGAGGGCCGGTAGCCCTGGGCGGAGACCTGTTCCCAGACCGCCCTCTGGCGCTCCCGGTCGGCGGTGACGGCGAGGGCCTTCAGCACCTCCAGGTCGATCTCGCCGGCCCGGTAGGCATCCAGCAGCTCGGGCGCGGCATTGCCGAGACGGAGCCGCTGCTCGACCATGCGTTCCGACACGCCGAAGCGCGCCGCGATGGCAGAGACCGGCTGGCCTGCCGCGACCAGCTTCGCGAAAGCCATCACCTGGTCTGCCGGGTGCATGGCGATGCGCACGACATTCTCGGCAAGCGACAGTTCGGCGGCCCCGGCATCGCCGGACCGGACCTGGCAGGGCACCGGATGGTCGGCATCGATCACGCCGTCCTCGACCAGCGCCTGCATGGCCTTCAGGCGGCGCCCGCCGGCGACCACGGCGTAGCTTCCGCCGTCATTGCCGGGATCGACGGCGCGGGTGATGAGGTTCTCCAGCAGGCCGAGGGCGGCGATCGAGGCCTTGAGTTCGGCATCGGCCTGCGGGTCGGGCGGGGTCTTGCGGACGTTCTCGGGGGCGAGTGCCAGCCGGGAGAGCGGAATCTCCCGGATATGCGGCACGGCGGTATCGGCCCTGGGGGCGATGAAGTTCATGCGAACCTCCCTCGATGATGTGTGGAAATGCGCGGAAGCGACGCGGGGCGAGCGGCTCCCGCCGCCTCGTCCGCGCCGCCCGGCCCCCGGCTTCGCTCCGCCTCCTGACGGCGTGTGGCATGGCGCCGGCGACCGGGACGGCGGCGTTGCGGGCAGGCAATCGGGTTCGGAGGAAATGCGGGTGGGCGCCCAGGCCCCGGTGCGACCGGGACTGCCGGAATCAGATCCGGTTCGCTTCGGCCTCCGCGTCTCGCAGCCGGTCCACGATCCATGCGAACGCCGGCGCGTCGCCCAGGATCATGTCGCGCATGGCCCGGTAGTCCCGCGCGACGACCGCATGCAGTTCGGGTTGCGGAACCAGCCGGAGCGATCCCGGAACCGCCTCCTCGAAACGCTTCCAGGCCTGCCGGAAGGCGACGAGATTGTGGCTCCGGACCGCGTCGAGCAGGACGGTATCGGCGAGGGCGGAGACGCCGGTCGCGGTCGCCGCGATCATGGCGGCGTCGTAGTAGTGGCGCGAGATCCGGTCCTTGTCCGTCGGCAGCCGCCCGGCGTCCCGGTAGCCGCAATGCAGGCCGTGCAGGATCAGGAGCTTCTCCCAGAAGGTCCGCTCGGGCGCGAGCGTCGCGACGTTACCGACGCCGAACGGCCAGTCCGGCAGGTCGTCGGCGATGTAAGGAGAGACGGCGCGGGTGACGCCGGGCTCCATGGCTGAGCGCGCCCCGGCCTCGATCTTCACGCGCGGCGGCACATAGGCGGCGTCGCTGCCGGGATAGAGGGAGGGATACGCCACCAGGAGCGTCTGTCCGCCAGCGTCGTCCGGGTCGGCCTCAATGGCGCATCCCTCCGCCAGCCCGCCGATCGTTGCCGTCAGGCCGGCCTTGAGGTCGCCGAGGACATAGTTGCTGCAGGCCTGTGCCAGTTCGTCGAACAGCGCGCTCCTGCGCTTGTTCGAAAGACCGGTCGCGATCGTCGGATCCCGGTCCCCGGCGAAGCCCAGGCCGTCGCGATGAACCACGAGATCGATGTCCTCCGAGAAACGGCGGATCAGCCCGAAGACCTTGGAGAGCGAGGTCCCGCCCTTGAACAGCAGCTGCGGGTGTCCGGCGGGCAGCCGGTTGAAAAGCGCCTCAAGGACGAGACAGACCCAGAAATCCTTCTCGACATAGCCCGACACGGTGTCGAGGCGGCGCGCCGCAGCGGCGAAGACGTCCCGCCGGTCCTGTTCCGGCAGGGCGAGAAAGGAAGCAAAGGCGTCCGACGTCATGGCGCTGCCGCCCCTTCGCCCGCAATGTCGCGCGCGAGCGGCAGCGCCCAGCCGGGCAGGTCCCGCCGGTTGCGTCCAAGATCGCGTTTCGCCGCCTCGGGGAGGCAGCGCTTCAGGGCCGCGGCAACCCGCGCGTCGCGGGCGGCATCGGGACCGAGCCAGCGCAGCGCCTGGACCGCCGACGCCGCCGGCCGGCCCGCCCAGCGCATGACGCGGGGTCCCGCGTGGCGGAAGCGGATCGTCCCGCCGTCGATCCCGACCGTGCGCGTGGCGCCGTCGGTCACATAGCCGGCCCGGGCCGGCACCGCATTGGTCAGCCCGAGCCGGTGCGCGGCGGTGGCGCCGTCGGGCATGATCCGGATGCCGTCTCGCCGCGCCAGCGCGGCGACCGCGGCGTCGAGGTCGACCGGCGCGGGCCGCTTCAGCACGGCGCTGGTCCGCGGCAGGTCGTAGAGCCCCCTGCCGGCGCGGCGCAGCCGGCCGGCCCGGACGAGACGCGACAGGGCCTGGTCGACGGCCTCCCGGCTGCCGAGGTCCAGGAAGTCCTTCGGCGTGCATACCCACCGGCCGCGCCCATGCGCGTTCACCCGCTTCATGATTGCCTCGGCCACACCGGTCATCGGATGGGTCTCCACGGGTTCATTTCTGTCAGAAATTATAGTTATTATTCCTGCCGAATCAATCATGCGTTGGCAGGACCGCGAGGCAGCGCCCGTCGGCTGCCGGTTCATTCCGCACCCATGTCGATGCGCTCGCCCCAGGGCTCGCGGTTCCAGGCCGGCGGCGGGCTCCCCCAATTTGTCCAGATCATCGGAAAGTCCGGCTCCGTCTCGGGATAGCGCGAGCACTCCATGTCGGTGAGGTAGAGGCAGACGCCCGGCTGGATGTCGCGCTCCTCCAGCCATTCGAAGCCCGGCCGGAAGTCGGTGCCGCCCCTGCCCTTGACGACGATCCCGTCGGGAAGGTCGCCGGCGGCGTATTCGACCGCATCCCGCACCGCGGTATCGACCTGGAGCAGGATGACGCGCTCCGGTTCGATCTCCGTGGCGACCTCGCGCACCTCCGACCAGAACGCCGCCAGCGTGTCGGGATCGAGCGAGCCCGAGGTGTCGATGATGACGGCGATGGCGTCGATTCCTTCCGAGCGGATCGACGGCAGGTAGAGGCCGCTGTCGATGAAGCGCCGGTTGGGCACGCTCCAGCTGTAGTCGCGCTTCGCCGCGTCGGTCATGTAGCGGCGGAGCAGCGACCTCCAGTCGATCCCGGAGGCATGGGCGCCGCGCACGGTCTCCTCGACGGCGCCCGGCATTCTGCCCTCGGCCCTGGCGAGGCTCGTGGCCTGGTGCATGGCCTCGTCCCAGGCCTGTTCCTCGGCGGCGATATCCTGTGCGGACGGGGTGTCGTCGCTGTCGCCGTTTTCGGCGCCGCCGACCGGGGCGTCCATGACCTCGCCGGTGCCGGCGGGATCGCAACTCGATAATCCATCGCCGACACCATGCTGTCCGGAATCGTCCGGTTCCGGGCGGGCATTGGCCGGGTCGCCAGCGTCAGTGCCATTGCCGCTCTCGGGCGAACCATCGTCGGCACCGGCGCCAGTATCACCGGTATCGCCGCCGCGGGGCGACGGATTGCTGTCATTGCCGGCCTTGTCCGGCTCGGGTTCCGGCAGCCGGTCATAGGCCTGCTCGACGCTCATCCCGTCCCAGGCCTCGGCATCGGGCGGCAGGGCGAAGCCGGCATCGCGCAGCAGGCCGTGCGTGACCAGTTGCGAGGCGCGTTGCCAGCGTTCCGCGTCGCGCTCGCCGCGCCGCGTGTGGTGCTTGAGCGCGCAGGCCAGAACCACACGGGCAATCGCCGTTTCGATGAGGTGGGCATCGGTCTCCGCGACCCAGTCCGGCGCATAGCGGATCTCTCGCCCGTCGCTCGCCAGGGTCTCCCGGCTTGCATCGGCGCGGATCGGCAGCCGCAGCGCCAGGCTGCCGAAGAAGGGCTGCTCGCGCAGCAGCGCGGTGACGCAGCGGCTGACCCGCTCAACCGATTCCCGGTGCATGTGCCCGGCCATCACGCCGCCTCCCGCACGGGCTCGACGGCGGTCTCGGCCACGGGCGCGAAATACCCCGCAAACCGTTCCTTCAGCGCATCGGCCTCGCGCTTGACGCTCGCGCGGGCGATCGGGTCGAAACTCTTCGACGGCCTGAGCGCATTCGGCTCGACGCTGGCGATCCTGTCCTTCACCTGGCTGCAGAGTTGCGCCAGGGTCTCGTCGCCGAAGATGTTGAGCCTCGGCACGATGTCGACCAGATCGCGGATATTGCCGATCATCGAGTCGCGGAATACCAGGGGCTTGCCCTCACCGTCCTCGCGCAGCCGCTCCGAGACCCGCTCGACCGCTTCGCCGAGGCGCCGGTAGAGGTCGCCCACCGCGTCGTGCAGCCGTTCCTCGATCTGGCTTTCGATGTCGCGCTTCACCCGGTCGGTGTCGTCCGAGGCGAGCTTCGCCATGAAGTGGTCGGCATCCGGCACCGGGATGATGCGGTAGCGCAGGCCGAACCGGTCCCGCAGCGACTCCTTCGAGGGATACTCCTCGATGCGGAAGAGCTTGCCGAGCTCCAGCCGGGCCTTGTCGATATTGTCCTCATAGTCCTCGATGAAGCGGGCGCGCTCGCGCACCATGCGCTCCTTGAGGGCGTCCATCAGTTTGGTGTAGCGCTCATAGTTGGCGACGGGCAGCAGCCGGCTACCCTGATCGTCCCAGGGCAGGGTATTGGCATAGTGGGCGGTACGGGCTGCGCTCATGGTGGAGTTGAGCGCGGCGAAGGCGGTCCGGAGCAGCAGGCACTTGTTGTAGCGCCCGGCGGCGGTGCTGGCCTCGTGATGGACCGCGACATGGGTCGAGGCCTGGCGGTCGTAAAGCCGGCCCGACCAGGCGGTGATGCGCAGGCCGACCAGCATGGCGTCATGGGTGAGGTTCATGGGGCTTGGTCTCCCGATTGTCTGGCTATTGCGTGCGGGCGGCGGCCCAGCGGATGAAGGCGGGTGAGCGCTGCAGGGCCGGATCGCGGCGGATGCAGGAGCCGACCAGGAACTCCCCGACCTCGCGCCTGAGCCGCTGCGCATAGGTGACGATGGCGCCCAGCGTGATGTCGTCGGCCATGCGGTAGAGCGAGCCGCAGAGCGCGATCAGCGCGCTGGCATTGTCCGGCACCATGGCGTTCGCCGGATCGTCGATGACGGCCCTCGGATGGGGCAGCTCGCGCCAGACCTTGAGGAAGGCGGAGAACTCGACCGCTGCCGCCTCGCCGACCGTGCCCCGGAACAGCGCCCGCTCGACGCCGGGATCGAGGCTCGCGCGGCGGTTCACGATGCCGGACACCATCTCCCATGTGCGGGGACAGCAGAACGCCTTCTCCTTCGCCTGGGGATCGAAGGCGTGCAGCTGGTCCGGGCGCATCTGGATGTAGAACAGCACCTCGGGCGCGATGCCGTTAGCCGCGCCCCAGGCGAGCCAGTCCTCGGCATCGACCCGGATTTCCAGATGGACAAAGCGGGAGGCCAGCGGCGTCGGCATGCGGTGGACGACGCCGCGGTCGCTTTCGCGGTTGCCGCAGGCGATCAGCGAGGCGCCCTCGGGCAGTTCGTATTCCCCGACCTTGCGATCGAGCACGAGCTGGTAGAGGGCGGCCTGCACCATCGGCACGGCCGAGGGCAGCTCTTCCAGGTTGATGAGCCAGCGTCCGGGATCGTCGCTCGGCGGCAGGAAGGCCGGCGGCGCCCAGCGGGTGCGGCCGTCCGTGTCGCGCCAGGGGATGCCGCGCAGGTCGATGGGGTCGAGCAGCAGGGCGCGCACATCGACATAGGCGCGCCCGGCATCGGCGGCGACCTGCTGTGCGATCATCGATTTTGCGCTGCCGGGCGGGCCCCAGACCACCACCGGCTGGCGGGCTTCGACCAGCAGCGCCAGCGTCGCGGCGAGTTCGCTCGGGCGCAGCGTGTAGTCGGCGGATATCGTCACGGGATCGGTCATCGGCAGGCTCCTGCAGGACGGGATGGCGGCGCGGGCGCTCCCTCCGGACCACCCGACCCTGCGAACGCCCCGCCGAACCTCCACTCATTGCGGCGCAAGGCAGGAGCAGGGCGGGTTTCAGCAGTCCCGCAGCGACAGCAGGCTTTCGGCGCGAGGCCGGCGTACGAGGCGCCAGCCATGCGTGCAGGGCTCAATGACGACGGTCTCCTGTGTGGAGGCATCGACCGCCGCCAGCGCAGCCTCGCGGTCGCCATGAACCGGAATCGCTGCGTCGAGCCGCTCCGCCACCGCCAGCCACCAGGCGACGATCTCGCCCACCCGGACGGGTGCGAAGGCCGGCTTGCCGAATGCCGCAGCCCCGTCGCCCGCGAACATCCGCTCGCCATGGGCGTTTCCCCAGATCTCGGGATGCCGCTCCGCCCAGCCCCTCAGCGCCGGCGCGTTCATGAATCCCAGATCGCGCGCCAGCAACTGCCCACCCTCGCAATACATCACCGGGGAGAGGGACCCGTCCGGCCGTCGCGCCATCAGGGTTTCGCCGGGGTCGCTGTAGAAGGTCTCGTCGTGGCGCCAGCACACTGCCGGATGGTCCATCAGGCGGCCGAGCGCATACCAGCCGCCATGGCAGGCCGTGGTGCGGCAGCCGCTCCGGAGGACGATGCCCCGATCCATCGGTGCGGTGCGGTCACCGCCATGGGTGTCCATGGCGCGCCGGATGCATGCCATGGCGAGGCGGATGGCCTCGGGCGAGGGATGAAGGTTCTGCATGGGGCTCGGCCCTCGGGTGATGGAAAGGGCGTGCGCGACCGGCCACGTCTTCGATATCGGAGAGCACGGGCTGGTGGCGTCGCGAAGGGGCTCTTCGACCCCTGAACTCACCCCGGAAACGCCGCCCTCCGCCTCCTGTCGCTACAGGCCGCTCAGGTGGAGGCGAGGCGGTCCGGCGCTGTCGGCGTGCTTACCCCCTGCGGTCGAGGGCGGTCGCGGACCGACCGCCCTCGCAGCCGGCCCTATGACGGCCGGCCTGGTGGGCTCCAGACGGGTTCGCCGCCATTCCCACCGCCGCGCTCGATCCGCCCCACAGTGCGGCGTCTCCCGCGGTCCCCGCGCTTGTCGGGTCCGGGTCCCCGTCGGCGCCGGCGCCTGCCCCCCGCACGGCAGACGAACCGGCCATTTGGCGCTGGCCGCCGACCCTGCCCTATTCGGTGGCCTTGGATACCAGCGCCGTGGCCTCGCAGATGCTGGCGAGTTCCCGATGCATCTCCGGATGATGTTTCACGAGGTGCCGGTCGATCGCCTCGTTACCGAGCAGCGAGCGGACATGTCCCGCGGCGATCACCAGATTGAGGTGATCGGGGCCGTAGGTCGCCTCGATCCGGTCGATGCCGTCGCGCAGGTTGTCCACTTCCTTGCGGATCCGCGCGAGTTCGTCAGGAGAGACGCCCTTGAGGACATTGGGTCTGCCGGCATCGACCAGCTGTTCCGGTGGGGTGGCCGCAACCAGCGCCCTGGCATAGGACACCCCGAAATTGTTGATCCGGACCATCAGGTCCACCACCTCGACCTGCCTTGTCGGTTTCAGCCGCCTCAGCGCCTGGATGGTGTTGATCGGACAGTGCTTGTCCTTCAGCATCTCCACCGCTTCGGCGCAGATGCCGCGCAGGAGGTTCCGTTTCGCGCGGATGTTGGCGATATCGACGTCGAGGGTCTCGGCAATGGCGCGCTCGGACACGCCGCGCTCGATGACCTTCAGGATCATCCTGTGTTCCTGGATCGTCGCCAGACGGTTGACCTGCCGGTTGTAGGTGAAGGCCTCGTCGTCGAGAGAGACCAGGCAGGCCACTTCCTCGATACCGAGCGCCTTCAGCACGTCGATCCGAATATGGCCGTCAAGCAGCAGATACTTGCCCTCCATCCCTTCGAGTCGCGCCACGTTGGGCGGGTGCGCGATGCCGACCTTGCGGATGGATGCCTCGATCTGCCTGTATTTGCGGCTCTTCCTGATCTTCTCGGTCACCAGCGTGACAGGCAGGATGTCACCAACCGCGACAGTTATTGTCCTTGGCTCGAAGCCCATCGCTACCGTGCGGGCCATGTCAGGCGTCCCCGGGTTGTTCGATCAGGCGGGCCAGCGCCGCCGGGATGGTCTCGACCCGTTCGGCGCGGAGCAGCGTGACGAAGTGCTCGTCGGCGAGCAGCACCCGAAGGGCCTCGACGATGAAGCGCAGCTGCGCGGAGACCAGTTCCGCTTTCTTGAATTCCCGTCGGTAGTGCGCCGCCTCCTTCTTCAGCAAGCGGATGGCGGCAGCGGTGGAGACCGGCGTCCGGCCGCTGGCGCTGTTGGACGGGCGTCTGTTCTTGCCGCGCCTGCGGCGGTGCTCGACCAGACGCCTCGCCTCGACGACCTGCCGGAGGGTCAGGTCCTTGTTCTCGAATGCTTCCGTCAGCATCTGCTGGACCTGGTTGTCATCCGCCGACGCCACTTCCACGGCGATCCTGAGCGGCATCCTGCCGGCTTCGACCGCACCCAGCAGCCGCTCTTCGCCGGCTTCCAACAGGCGCAGGACGTTGCGAACATGCTTGGGTGAGAACCCGGTCTTGCGGGCAATCTCGGCGACCGAGTAGCCTCGTTCGCTGAGGGCGCCGAACTCCCGCAGCAACTCCTCCGGCCGGCGCTGCCGGCGCGCCACGTTCTCGACCAGGCTCAAGAGCAGGCCGTCCGTCTCCGAGAGCTCGGTGACGATGGCCGGGATATCCGTCTGTTCTAGCGCGATGAAGGCTTCGAGCCGGCCCTGGCCATAGACCAGGTCATAGACCTCCTCCCCATCAGGGCCCCTGGCGCGGCTGACCTTGATGGGCTGCTTGAGCCCGACCTTCGCGATGCTGTCGATAATCTCGAGAAACTTGTTCCGGTCGCGAACGCGGGGATTGCGGATGCGGATCCGGTCTATCGGGACCATCTCGATGAGGATGCCGCCCCCGGTGTCGATCATGCTGCGAGCTCCGAAATCGGGGCCCGCTCGGCCATGGCGAAGAAGAACTCCAGCGTCTCGAACCGGAAGGCGTCCAGCATCAGGCCGTTCTCGTCGGCCAGCCGGATGCGATTCGTGTCCAGCACGGGGCGCGGCAGGAGGTAATGGTCCAGCACGGCCTCATTGGCGCCGTCCATCCGCAGCGCGACGGTCATGTCGGGCGCGAGCCCGGTGTCGAGACGGATCTTCCAGCGCCGCGCGCCGCCTCTGGTATGCAGGCAACGGGCGACGACGATGGAGGCGGTGAACTCGCCGTTCACGGTCAGAAGGTCGGTGGCCGGATCGCGATGGACCGTGCCGCCCATCTCCTCGATCCCGGCGATCGCGCTCTCGACGGCGCCGGCATGCAAGCGGCGCAGCGCCCGGTTGATCTCTATGTAGCGGTAATCGCGGTCGGGCGTGAAGCCGACCAGGGAATAGGCGCGGACAAGGCTGCCGAAGCGCGAGGTGTAGGCCCCGCTCGACGGCATATCCTCGGCCTCGTCAATCACGAGACCGGAGAGATAGCCCTGGTGCCTGAGGAGACGTTTGAGCCGCTCCAGCATCTCGTCATCGGAATACCGCCGGTTGCGTTCCCGGATCATGCCCCGGGCGGTGAAGAAGGAGGGCTCGTCGACGATCGCCTCGAAAGCGCCGTCGGCCCTGACCCATTCTTCCGGCGGGTTGTCCCTGTGTGTCTTCTTCAGCTTGTAGGAGTGCCGGTTGTAGACATTGTGGCCGATATATTTCTCGTTGGTCAGCACCTGGTGGACGGTGCCGCGCGTCCAGGGCCGGTCGAGGTCCGTCCGGATGCCCCGCCCGTTGAGAGCCGCCGCGATCTCGCCTTCGAGCATGCCGCCGTCTATGAATTGGCGATATATCCACCGGACCGTCTCGACTTCCTCGTCGGGTCCGGGAACCAGGATCACCCGGTCGGTCTGCAGGCTCTTGTAATGGCCGCGATCGAGAAGACCCAGAGGATTGCGGTTCTGGTCGATGCGCATGCGGCGCAGCCCGTAGCCCGCCATGCCACCCTGGCGGAAGCCGAGCCCGATCAGCCGGCACTGGCCGGCGAACACCTTGTTCGAGAGCTCGCGGGCATACTCGGCCGCCATGGACCGCTTGACGGACTTGATGATGTTGGACACCGGGCTGCCGTCGTTGACGAATTGCTCCACGCAGTAGTGGACCTCGACGTCGGCTTCCTGGCAGGCGTACTCGATGGACGCGCTCTGGTCGGGGTTCTGAAAGCGGCCCCAGCGGCTCACGTCATAGACCAGGATCGTGTCGAAACCTGACTCCCTGCCCTGCGCGTCGGCCAGCATCGTCTGCATGCCGGGCCGGTTCTCGTATCGCAGGCCGCTTCTCGCCTCGTCGGAATAGGTGGACACGACCTCCATGTCGTTTTCGGCCGCGTAGCGCTCGATGACCGCCATCTGGTTGTCGGGCGAATATTGCTGGAGCCCGGTCGACATGCGGAGATAGGCGACGGCGCGGCGACGCGGCCTTGCCGGTTCGGATATCAGATCCGGTTCGGGTTTGCCGGTCACCGTTTCCTCATCCTGAGCGTGTGTCGGCCGAACGGCCGTATGCTCGCAGAATGCCGGCACCGGCATGGCGTCCACGGCGGCGGCGCGGCAGGCCCTCGGCGCAATAGTGCTCCTCAATGCCGGACGTACCGCAGGCGTGTTCGAGACAAGCGCTGCAGTCGGGATTCTGAAAGCGGCCCCAACGGCTTGGATCGAATAGCAGAATGGCGTCGAAATCGCCGGCGCCGCTCTTGATATCGCGGAACATATGCCGGAGGACGGATCGGACGCCTCTGCGCAGACTGCCGCTGCACTCGTCGCAATAGACCCGAACGATCTGCATGTCGCGGTCACGTGCATACCGGATGACAGCTTCGAGTTGCCGGCGGAATGTGTCCCCCTGGAGTTGGGTCGCGGAGCGAAGATAACCCGCGACGGGACGCTTCGGGGACAGCCGCGACGGAGGCGCGACGGCTTTCGCACTCGGACGAATGGCCACTCAATTCTTCCCCCTCTTGCGCACGGTTCGCCGCGCCGGAGAGGTCGCGGCACGCGCCGTGCAGGTCATTGCCGGGGAAGGGTCTCGAAGGGCGGCGTGGCCGTCCACCCCCTTAAGGTTCCCTTTTGGACCGGGAAGGGAACCACTAGGTTCCTTTTCCAAAATTATCCCACGAATTCAACAAGATAAAATTTTGCCTGGAGAAGGACCGGCTTTCACGCCGGACAATGCCGTAGATCCCGCCAAATCGGGGGTTCCGGAAATGATTGTCGAGGGAACCGAACCCGTTGCCAGCCTGCGAGATCGATTGACCCGACGACCATCCATCAAGGCCGGCGCATCGGTGCCCGGGCGTTCATTCCAGGGTCACGCCGCCGTAGGGCGGTTGACCCCGGCAGACCACCGGGTGCTCATGAAGTACGCTCGGTGCCTGTCTCCTGAGCAACAGGCTCGTCTGCTGCCGGAGGACGAACTGGAAGCCAGTACCCTCCTCGGTGACCAGTAAGGTGTAAGCCGTCTCATCACGGCCGAGGCCCCTGGCATTGCGGATGAGCGCTGCCGCCATTTGTTCGAGCACCGTTGATACGATCTGCGCGGCGACGAGTGCGAGGGCCAGCGGCGGCGCGGTCGGCATGTCCGGGGATCAGCGCCTCGACCCGCTTGTCGATCACGGATTCAATTGCCTATTGCCGCCTGCTGTCCGATCCGGGTTCGCGATTGCCAAGTGGAGGACTTTCAGAATTATCACCTGTACTTCTGCCGAAAACGCTCGGAAGAGGGCCACCAACTCACGCTCGTTGGCATTTTCGAGGCTTGGCACCCTGTCCTGCAGTTCCCGGCCGGGAAATCCGAGGGATTCCAGGATCCGGTCGCCTTCTTCCTGGGACAAGCATTGCAGACCTTCCTTTTCACCGCTGCCATTTCGCCCCAGCCATCCTTCGATCAGGCCGAGCTTCTCGAGCATTCGAATGTTCACGGCCGAGGGCATCGCCAGGCCTCGCTCCCACTTCCCGATGGTTTTCTCCGAGATATCGAGTTTGGCTGCGAATGTTTCGCGGGTATGTCCTGCGGCCTCGCGCCTGCTCCGAAGTTCCCTGCCGAGCGAGCCATCGACCTTTCCCATCTTCATCCCCCACCTTCGGGCAGTTTGGAAGCGGCGGCCGCGCGGCGGCGGCGTCGATCGGGGAAAGGATTTCGGAGGACGCCACCAGCGTCCACCACCCAAAAGTAACCTTTGGGCCACAAAAGGTAACCCTTTTGTAACCTTTGGCAGAGTCAGGCGCACAAAATCAGGGGATTTGGAATGATGCAGCCGGCAGCATTGGCCCATGCTGGACATCGTCACTTCGATGTCGCTGTCGGTGGAGGCTCGCTGGGTTTGGGGGCGGCTGCCTGGGCGCAGGCGCCGGTCGAGGCAAGCCGACTGCCAGCGGTTGCCATGCCTGGCGCGGAAGGCGGATTCCTTCGGGCCCGGCGGAGGTTTCGGAAAGCACCATTGACCGCGCCATTCAGTGCGGATAACCGCCCGGCGATGACCGACAGGGATCCGGAGCTTGACCGGCTGCAGGCCCTGCTGGACGCCATGGCGCCCGAAGAGGGCGGGATGAGCGTCGCGACGCTGGACGGCTACATCACAGCCCTGGTCGTCTGCCCGGCCGCAATCCCGCCCCCGGAATGGCTGTCGGGAATCCGGGGCGAAGGCCGCGCCTTCGTGCATACCGCCGAGGCTGGCGCGCAGGATGCTGCGGTGCTCGGCCACTACAACCGGGTCGCGCGGGTGCTGGCGGCGTGTCCGGAGGAATACTCACCGGTCATGGAGCTTGACCCCGACACCGGCAAGGTCCTGTGGGAGCCATGGATTGACGGTTTCGCGCGCGCCATGCGCCTGCGCCCCGGCCTGTGGGAGCAGTTCGCGCGCCGCAGGGACGAGGAAGCATCGGCCTCCATCGGCATGATGGGCGCGCTGACCGCCTTCCGCCATGAACGCCCGGCATTGACGGTCGCGGCCGCACAGGTGCTCGACCGGCTGGCGCCGGCGATGATCCCGGACCTCGTGCGCAGCCTGAACGCCTGGAGGCGGGCGCAACCGCACCCCAAACAGGATGCAGGCAAGGCAGGATCCCTGCCAGGGTTCATGCCGTAGACGCGCCGGAATTCGGGAACGAGGCAACAGACGAGGAGCCTTGCCCTGGGGACCGGACCGGGCATACAGCCGGTGCGGCGGCGCGCATTGAGCGCCACGACGTAAGGCCGCCTGCCGACCAGGAATCGCGAGCACGGATAATTCGTGCTATTCGGCTGTGATCATGGGGGAAGCCGACACCCTGCCGATACACCGGAAAGGGAAATAGATGAACAAGGGGCAATTGGCCGACAGTCTGGCGGCCCGAACGGGGCTGAACAAGACGGCGGCATTACACGCGGTAGATGGCGTGTTCGCCGAAATCGCCGAAGCCCTGGCCAGAGGCGATGAAGTGCGCATCCCCGGCTTTGGCGCCTTCGTCACCAGGAACCGCCCCGCCCGCATGGCGCGCAACCCCCGGACAGGCGAGACGATCGAAGTCCAAGCTGCGACGGTCCCGGCCTTCAAGGCCGGCAAGCCGCTCAAGGACGCGGTGAACGCGGCCGGCGGATGGTGAACGCCGCACGATCGCGCAAACCGGACAGGCGGCGCCCGGGAGGCCCCCGCTGTTGAAACCGCGCGCTTGCGATACGATGACGGATGCTTTCCACTCACACCGTCGGCAACAACGAGAATCCAGGCCCACCAACGCAACCAGGCTGCCGATGCGGCAAGCCCATACGCCTCGCGGCACAACAGGCAGAAACATGATCGTGGGTACGAAAACCCGACTCTCGGGCGCCAACCAAGTCCGCATAGACGCGATTCCCCTTCTGAGGTGATCAGGCTTGATCGCGACCGACGACGCCAAGGGCGCCCAAAACATGGCTTCCAGCCGATTGCGATACGATGACGGGCCGTCTGAGCGCTGCCGCGTTGCTGACTTCTCTCCTACTTTTGCGGATACTCGCTTGCATATAAGGCAAGAAGGTCGTGCAGGTAGGAAGAATTAAGGGCGAGCAAACGCCGCCGCGGCAACCTCTGGTGCGTTGAAATCGGGCGCTTCCAGAACAATAGGAGGCATATCCGGGAACTGAACGAGACAGATAACGAAGTAGAGACTTTTAAAATTGAGTAAACAAACGTCACGGCTAGAGGAACGCATGGTTCTCCTCTACAATAAGGTCGACTGCAAGCTATACGGATATATCGCGTTCTATAGGACGGAACATTCCGACCAAAAGAGTGCGCACAAGCCGTACAGAGAAAGCAGACCCTTTGTCATTGGTCGGTACTCAACGAAGCAAGGTGGCAGGCTGGAGGTTCTCGGAAGTGTGGTGTTCCTGCTACAGGAAATCCGGCGATCCATCGAGGGATTCGTTGTAGACAACAACGCTTGGTTCTCAGAGCGCAGTCGATTGACGAGGAACACTGAGATCACAGAATGCGACTTGCGGTATGACAAAAAGGCGATGGATTTTGTAATACTCGTTTCCACCCATTCAAGAAACCTGCTCGACTTGATGGCACGCTTCAATGACAGGTCGATTCCGAGGCTTGACTATGACGGTTCACCGGATGGTGAGGTGACGTTGCGTGAGCTGTTCGACACGTTAATCCATAATAGGTATTACTTTTTTGATGGTACGTGTGTCAGAGACTTATTCTCCGATAAATTCAAGAAGAAAAGATCGGCCCTCTCAGGGCGCTTCATGGGGTACAGCTTCGAAATATTGGAATTCGTTAAGGGCATCACAGAGGTGATCGAGGAAGTTACAGTAAAGGACCTAACGCAGCTTATTTGGAGGAAATTTCGGGAATTCACAACGACCTCCAAACCCCAGGATATTATCTCCTTGATTCAGAATGTCCACGCGTTCTCAGATCTCCTGCAGGAGAAAATCCCGACGGCAGAGTATCAGTTCATAACCAGCCTAATGTTCGACCACCTAGCCGACACGTCAGAGGGACCTGGTTTAGCGGCAATGGCGGACAGCACAACCACTGTTACCCAACAAGTCATCTTCGAAGCTCCCCGCATCGGGATTGCTAGCGAACTCAGGAGGAAGAATTTCGAAATCCGCGTCCGATGTGCCATAGGCGAACTGGATCAAAATCTAGGCAAAGAAGATTTGCAGGAGCACACCGTGAGCATCGGATACAAGGAATTCCTCAGGAAGGTCAACGAAGCCTTCGGCAGGGACCGCATCTTGGGGAGTGTATCACGATTCCATCCAGTTGCCGCGAATGGCAAGAGTGACTGAGACCGACAGGAGAACACCACTAACCGAAGTAGGCGGCAGCCTACCGCGCCTGCTCGCTGACCGATCCGGTAATGGAGACCCGGTCGGTTCTTCAGGATCTTCGATGAACCAGTTGAAATCCTATCGGACCTCAATTCTCCGGCGCCGTTGCGTATGCCTTCCCCGCGCAGCTGACGGATCTCTGGCGGGAACCGTTCAACGGATACCCCAGGAACTCATCGGCGATTGCCCCATCAGCGCCGCCGCTCGCCGGACAGATCAGTGAGTTCCACCTCCCACCGGGAGACGTCGTTACCCGCTCAAGTTTCGCGCAGCCTAGTGATGGGGGGCCAGTTGGGAGCCAGCCCGCAACCGTGGTTTGCCGGAGCATCCGCCTGCCACCTGATGGGCTCGCGCAGTACATAGAAGTACACATTATTGTTGAAATCTGCGCAGTGAGGGGTAGTATCGTCAGCATGAACGCTGCAGAATATGACTGATCTGGTCCGCGTCCAGGTACTGATGTCGAAAGCGGAGGCAAACCGCTTCGATTCCTATTGCCGTGAAAAGGGATACAAGAAGTCGCCGCTGATCGCCCGGCTCGTCCGGGATCATCTGGACAGCGAAACCTTCGATCCTCAGCCGGACCTGTTCGATCGGGAACAGCGGGAGCCGGGCGAGTTGTGACCAGACGCATTATCCAGGAAAAGCTGTCGAGGCTTCGAAGAGGCGGCAGACCTCGGGTGCTCGATCTCTTTTCTGGGTGCGGCGGGCTTTCCCTGGGCTTCAGCGCAGCAGGGTTCGAAATCGCAGCCGCGGTTGAGAACGATCCAACGGCGGCGGCCTCCTACGGCGCCAACTTCCATGCGAATGATCCGCTCCACGCGGTTGACCGCGACATTGTCTCCACAGCTCCCACCCACCTCGTAAGGACAATGAAGCTCGGCAGGGTCGCGGAAGCCTTCGATGTCGTCATCGGCGGTCCGCCGTGCCAGGCGTTCGCGCGGGTCGGCAGATCCAAACTGAGGGAGATCGAGGCGCATCCCGAAGCGTTCCGTCACGACCCTCGTGCCACGCTTTATACCCCCTACCTCCGATACGTGAAGTCCTGCCGCCCATTGGCGATTCTGATGGAGAACGTGCCGGACGTGATGAATTTCGGTGGGCACAACGTTCCCGAAGAAGTCTGCGAAGTCCTGGATGACCTTGGCTATATCAGCGCCTACACCCTGCTGAACACCGCATTTTATGGAGTGCCACAGACTCGCGAGCGCATGTTTCTGATCGCGTATCACCGGGACGTCGCCGAACATGTCAGCTTTCCCGTACCGACGCATTGGGTCGAGCTGCCTCGCGGCTATGAAGGGTCGCGCCGTGTTGCGCTGAAGGTACTGTCCAATGGCGACCTGTTCGAGCAGGCGCACAACTATCGGGACCCGCCCCAGGGCACTGACGAACTGCCGCCTGCCGTAACCGCTGAAGAGGCAATCGGCGATCTTCCAAGAATCGACGCGCGCAGATTGATGCGTGAAGGCGTGCTGAAGCGCGGTGCGCGGCGCTTCGACAACCCGGTACCTTACAGCAAGACACGCCCGGTTTCAGAATACGCCTGGTCCATGAAGAACTGGACAGGATACGAGGCCGGAGATGGCATATACGACCATGTCATTCGGTACCTTCCTCGCGACTACGCGCTGTTCGCACGGATGAAGGAGGGCGATCAGTACCCGGAAGCACACAGGCTCGCTTTGAAAATGCTCGGTGAGAAGCTGTCGAGCCTCGCCAGAGAAGGAGTGCCGGTAGAGCCGGAATCACCGGAACACGGAGCGCTGCGACGCTTAATCGTACCGCCCTACGACGCCGGAAAATTTCCGAACAAGTGGCGGAAAATCGCCCGGGATCAGCCGGTCCGCACGGTCCTGGCGCATCTGAGCAAGGACGGTTACAGCCACATCCACTACGACAACGCCCAGGCTCGGACGATTTCGGTCAGGGAAGCGGCGCGGTTGCAGTCATTCCCTGACGGCTTTGTGTTCACGGGTGCGATGAACCAAGCCTTCCGACAGATCGGGAATGCGGTCCCTCCACTGATGGCACGCGCGATCGCGACAGAAATCATGAAGGCAATCCAGACCAATCACACCGCGCATCTGATACAGCAGCCTTGCCGAACCTCAATCCGACCGGCTCCGGCGAATGCCACGGGACCGACTGCTGTTACACCTGAATTGCCGACAATGGGGACCGTCGTTGAAGCCGGATGACGTGGGTTCCTACACCGAAAGACGCGAAGTCACGGACGTATTGACGCCGGAACAGCGCCGGCTCGTCATGAGCCGGATCAGAGGCAAGGATACCAAACCCGAAATGATCCTCCGGCGCGGGCTTCACGCACGCGGCCTCCGCTACAGGCTTCATGGAGCGGACCTTCCCGGCAAACCTGACATGGTGTTCCCGAGACATTTGGCCGTGGCATTTGTGCATGGCTGCTTCTGGCACGGTCATGGATGCTCACTCTTCAGGTGGCCCAAGACCCGCGTCACGTTCTGGAGGACCAAAATCAACCGCAACATTGAGCGGGACCGGGATGCGCTTGTCGCCCTGAAAGCTGGCGGATGGCGGACACTTGTGGTCTGGGAATGCGCCCTGCGAGGCAGGCATTCGAGGGCAGTGCAGGATGTCCTGGGCCGCGCCGACGACTTCATTCGCCATGGCCGGCAGTCCGCGGCCGTGATCGCCGAGTACGAGAATTCCGACATGCAAGAGTCGTGAATGCGCCAACCAGTCAGGAAATTCATGGCCGTATAGCGGCGTGTTCGGAAACCAAGTCATGACGCAGATCGAGGTCCGCATATTCCGGAAGGGACAGGAAGTCGCGCGGGTGATCCGCCCCCTTCGCCATGTCGACGGGAAGCCAGTCGTCAAATACAAGAAACAGTTCTGGCCGCTGATCAACGGTGGGCAGATCCATCTCGACAATGTTCCACCCTCGGATGACGCGCAGATGCAGATTGCAAACGACGCGTACTCAAGCGACGTCGCGCCGGAGTTCCAGGTCGTTGCCCCCGCTCTCATTGAATGGGACAGGTCGCAGAGGGACGTGATCGACGCGCCGCAGGAGGACCGCCTTCTGGTCGGTGCCGGACCCGGCACGGGGAAGACGGCTGTCGCCTGCGCGCGGGTCTCGCAGCTGATCGACCAGGACGGGTTGGAGCCCAGCCGCATTTGGCTTATCAGTTTCACACGCACTGCCGTGCGCGAAATCCGCGACCGGATCGCCGCCTATCTTGAAGATGCTTCGGCGGCTTATGCGGTGAAAATCGCCACCCTCGACTCGCACGCGTGGACTATCCATTCCGGCTTCGATGACGAAGCCAGAATTCTGGGTTCCTACGAAGAGAGCATCGAGAGACTGCTCGAACTCGTTCGCGAAGACGAAAGCGTCGCTGAGTACCTTGAAAGCATCGAGCACCTGGTCATTGACGAGGCACAGGACATCGTTGGCATTCGCTCCGATCTTGTGGTCGACATTGTCCGCAGGCTGTCGTCGTTCTGCGGTGTGACCGTTTTCGCCGACGAAGCCCAGGCCATCTACGGCTTTGCCGACGACCGTGAGGTCCGGCCAGGAGAAGTCGGAGAGCCAACATTCCCGGAGAAGATCAGGAGCGGCACTGCGGGTGCATTCCAGGAATGCGAATTGAGCGACGTGCATCGCACCGGCTCTCAACGGCTGCTCAAGATTTTCTCTGATACGCGCCGCAAGGTACTCACGGCCGCAGGTGAGACGCCAGACAAGCTCGCCGAAGTCAGGGATGAGGTCATCAGCCTCGCACATGGCGAAGCGCCACGGGTTGACGACGCAGCTCTGGCAGAACTTGAAGATGCGTTCATCCTCTATCGCAGGCGCTGCGATGTACTACAGACAAGCTCGACGTTGACGCAGAATGGCATTGCACATCGTGTGCGAATGTCAGGACTGCCGGTATGCCTCACGCCCTGGATCGGAGCGGCATTGTCCGAATACTCCGAACCTGATCTGAACAGGGGCACGTTCGAGGAATTGTGGGTCGACAGGGTGCAGGGCACGTCCCTCGTCAACTGCGATTTCGATTCTGCCTGGGCTACCCTGGTTCGACTGGCGGGCCGCACTCGGACAGTGGTGGAAATGCGTCAGTTGAGGCAGCGTCTCGGGCACAAACAGCCGCCGGCGGAACTATGTCACGCCGAGCTCGGGCTTCACGGCCCCATTGTCGGCACCATTCACGCATCCAAAGGTCGGGAGGCGGACACAGTGCATCTGATGCTGCCCCGTACACACAACCAGAACGTCGACCAGGACGAAGAGGCTCGGGTCGTGTTTGTGGGCGCGACACGCGGACGGTCACGACTGCTGGTCGGACGCGGGTATCGCCAGTACGCCAGCCGGATCGAGGGTTCCGGCAGGGCATACAGCCTCAAGACAAGGGACAACAAACCGCGCGCCCAGGTCGAAATCGGTCGGGACACCGATATTGGCGCCGAAGGTCTGGCCGGTCGCACGTATTTCCCAAACGGCGCTGCGGTACAGGCCAGCCAGACCAGGATTCGCAGCTTTGCGGATGAGTCCGTACCCCTCGTAGCCGAGAGCGATCGCTCGTCGCGTTTCGCATTCCGCCTGAGGGAGGATGGAAAAGGGCAATGCCTGGCTGTCCTGTCGCAGGACGTGAATTCCGATCTGTTTGCGGTCGCCGATGCCGTTCAGGCAAAGCTCGGAGGAAACCGCAGACGTCCCCCGGACACGATCCGGCACCTGCATGTACAGGGAATCCGCACAATCGTCCTTCCCCCGGACGCGCCGGAATGCGAGGCACTTCACGAACCCTGGGGTAGCAGCGGGATCATGCTGGCACCGCTCATCCTGGGTTACAGCACGGTGTTTTTCCCCGGTCGCAACAAGAAGAGGAAACGAGGACGTGCGCCAAACTCTGCTTGACCGCCTGAAGCGGGACCTGATCGGCCCGTACACCGAAGACGAAGTTCTCACATCGCGCCCGTCAGATGTCTATCTCACCGGTATCCTTTGGCCGCGCGAGGCCCGCATGGGGGCTGAGGAAGACGAACAGTTCGGTCTCTCGGGCACCGGGGACAGTGAGACGGACGGCGGAGGCGAGGAAGAGGAAATCTCCCTCGTCGGTATGAGCCGGCCCTGCTCCGCAGGCGTGTCATTTGCCGCCCGCGCTGCCGAAGACCGTGCAGAAGTGGACGTGTCCGTCCAATTTGCAACCTATGCGCCCGTCACACCTGCGGAAGATGAAACCGACCCGAAGTCCGAGAACGCCCAGACTGCGAGTGATGGCAGCGTTCCAAGCAGGACGGAATGGCGACGCAAGGCGTATGACATCCCGGTGGAGGCCATTGCCCTTCAGGGCGGCGCCCGGTTCGCCGATCTCGAACCACTGGGCGCACCGCCCGGTGTCAGGCTGCACCTGCGCTCAGCCGCATGGTCAGGCGGCACACTAGCCACCATCACCCTCCTCAACCAGGCCGAGCCGGACGAAGAGGAAGGTCGCGACGGCATCGAGCGCCTGACACTGTTCCAGGTCCGCGTTGAGATAAGACCACGACAGGGGACCGTTCTGGTGGCACGGCCGTCGCGACGTGCCGTTCTCGACGACGATGACCGGTCCGGAGCGCTCCTTTACCGTAACGCGCACGAGTTTGCGATCGGTCATACCTGTTCCGTCGAATGGGAGCCTGGGCTCGAATCGGCAACGGCAGGTTCGGTTGCCACCAGCTGGACTCCCACCACAACGGTTCACGCAACAAGCTCCGCCGGTCACGAGGTATTCGCTTCTCTGCGCAACAACGCAAAGCACAGACCGCTGTCCGCCCGGTGGCTGGCGATGGCGGCATCAGATGAACTGGCTGACGCTTTGCAGCTTCTCCCGGCCGCCTACCGGACATGGATCGACGCCAGGGCGGCCGAAGTGTCGTCGCTCTCGGAGGAGTTTCGGGGTCCGGCCGACAGAAACATCACGTTGTGCCGCGATGTACATGCGCGCATGGCAGCAGGGGGGACCCTCTTTGCCAAAGACCCGGTGATGTCGCGCGCTTTTCGGCTCGCGAATCTGGCCATGGATGTACAGCACGGCTGGGATCCGACGAAAAGCAAGCGCGGCCCTCTCGAATGGCGCCCCTTCCAGCTTGGTTTCATCCTGCTCGCGGCGGCATCTGTCGTGGATCGGCAGCACCCAGAACGCCGGTTCATGGACCTTCTCTGGTTTCCGACAGGCGGCGGCAAGACCGAGGCCTACCTCGCACTGATCGCGTTTCTCGCGTTCTTCAGACGACTCTCCGCCGGCGAGGACCCAGTCCGGGGCGATGGCGTTGCGGCGATCATGCGCTACACGCTGCGACTCCTCACGACGCAGCAGTTCGTGCGCGCCGCCGCAGTCCTGCTCGCCTGCGAGGCAATCAGGCGTGGACGCATCCCGGAGGCCGGCATTTCCCACGCTGAATTGGGATCCACTCCTTTCTCGATCGGGCTATGGGTTGGTGGCGAGGCGGTCCCGAACAGGGTGGTTGACGCAGCCGCTGCTCTTGGAGGCACTCCGGACCAGCCAACCCCGAGACAGCTTGTGCAGTGCCCCGCCTGTCGCAGGCAACTGACGTGGGAGCATGACGAACAGGCTGGAGCCATTCACGTTCGATGCGAGAACGAGGAATGCCTTCTGTTCCATCCCGAAGTCCCTCTCCCGGTCTGGACCGTCGACGAGGACGTATATCGGATACGTCCGACCCTGCTCATCGGGACGATTGACAAGTATGCGCAGATCGTTCGGCGCAAACAGGTCAACACTCTTTTTAGCCTGGACACCGGCCAGCCGCCCGATCTGATCCTGCAGGACGAACTGCATCTGATCTCCGGTCCGCTTGGCACCGTCGCGGGCCTCTATGAGGCTGCGGTCGACCGTATGTTCTCGACAGGTACCGTGCGCCCGAAAATCATCGGCTCCACAGCAACAATCCGGCGCGCATCCGAACAGGTGGCATCGCTGTTCGACCGGGAGACCGCGCAGTTCCCACCGCCCTGTATTGACGCGGATGACTCTGCCTTCGCAGTCGTGGACCGCGACGCGCCCGGTCGCAGGTATGCAGGGATCACTACCGCCGGAAGGTCGGCGAAATTCACCCTCCAGGCTGTAGCGGCATCGCTTCTTCAGTCTGCATCCAGCAGCCCTCCAGACGACCCCACCCGGGATCCGTACTGGACGTTGGTGTCTTATTTCAACTCGTTGCGCGAACTTGGCGGCGCACTCGTGCTGATGCAGGACGACGTCAACGACAGTCTTTCCATACTTGCGCAACGACGAGACGAGCCGGCACGTCGCCCCGAGTTCATAGAAGAGCTGACTTCCAGGCGGACTCAGGCCGACGTGAGAGACATGCTGGACCGACTTGAAATACCCTCGAACGACGAGCGCGCCCTCGATGTTGTCCTTGCGACCAACATGCTGAGCGTTGGCGTCGACATTCCCCGCCTCGGCCTGATGCTGGTAAACGGCCAGCCCAAGGGTATCGCCGAGTACATACAGGCCACGAGCCGTGTGGGACGCGGCGATGTACCCGGTCTGGTCGTGGCCGTCCTGAACAATGCCAAGGCCCGCGACCGGTCGCACTACGAGAGCTTCCCTACATGGCACGAGACGCTCTATCGGGATGTCGAACCAACGAGTGTCACGCCATTTGCGTCCCGGGCTCGAGACCGTGCCCTTCACGCAGTTCTGGTCGCCCTCGTCCGGCATCTGGTTCCCGGCATGTTGGACAGACCGGCGCTGAGCGACGATGCCCTTGATGCCGCGAGAGAACTGATCCGCGACGTCGTCCAGAGGTCTTTAGCAGTCGATCCGGAGGAGACAGCCGTACAGATGGAACTGGAGCGCTGTCTCGAAACCTGGGAATTCCGCACACCTGAGAGTTACTGGTGGCCCTGGCGGATTGGAAGCTCCCTTCTGCAGGACGCCGAGCGGGCCGCCACGCTCCGCGCCACGGGACGCATGCCGGGAGAAGCGTGGCCGACACTGAACAACATGCGCAGCGTCGAACCCTCGACGCGGTTCAGACTCGCCGAATGGCTGAGCGATCGAGCATCGGAGGGAAGCGGCCATGGCCAATAACCACCTGGGGGACTTGCGGAGAAGCGCCGCACTGATGACGTTCGGTCCGGGCGCTGTTGTGGATTTCCGCGCCGACGGTGCGGCTGTATCCGCCGTTGCGGCCGGGCTTGAGGAATGGGACAGATCCTTCCCACCGCCCGGCCTCCGCAACCCCCAACGAATTGCAGAACCGCGGTTGCAGAGAAAGCTTTCGGTAGACGGGTTTCGTCTGCCGCCGGTCGTCGATGAGAGTCGGCCGATCGACGATGGCAATCCCGACCGCCGCACCCTGGTCGCGGCTCGGTTTCCTGAATGGCTTCAATGCCCGCAATGCGACCGCCTTGCTCCGGCGCGCCGCTGGTCACACGAACCTGGCCGGGCCTATCGATACTGCGCACGCTGCACGCGAGAGGCACCTGGACAACGCAAGGTCTTCGCGGTGCCGATCCGCTTCGTGATGGCCTGCTCAAAGGGGCATTTGGACGAATTCCCATGGCACATCTGGGTCGCACACAAGCACAGCTGCCAGAAAAAGGACCGTGCCGACCTGTATCTCCAATCGGAACGGCCGGGTCTGGCCGGACTGATCCTGAGCTGCCGAGTATGCGGAGCAAGACGATCCATGGACGGCGTATTCAGTGCACGCACATGGCACGGTTTCCATTGCCGGGGACGGCGACCATGGCTGGCTGGTGCCGACGAGACATGCGACTCAGAGCCACGCGCATTGCAGCGGGGTGCATCCAACCTGTATTTCCCCGTCCTGGAGTCGGCCCTGAGCATTCCTCCCTGGTCGGACGCTCTTCAGGAGGCACTCGGAGTCTACTGGACCCCGATCATCCGGGCAGAGCCTGAGGACCGAGCCACGTTCATCCGCATGCTGGCGCAGGGTGAACTGGAGCCCGTTCTTAACGAACTCGGCCTCAGCCCGGAGGAACTGGCGCAGCAGGTGGAGGACCGGCTCGCTCGCTACAATGACGACGCAATTCTGAATATCCGCCAGGAGGAATACCGGCAGTTCGTCTTGGGAGCTGACACTGCTGACAGAGACGCGCGCGAGTTTGAAGTGCGGAGCGTCTCACTGCCCGACAGCCTGCGCCCCTATTTCAGTCGAATCGTCCGCGTTGTGCGTCTCCGCGAGGTTCGCGCCCTCAAGGGTTTCACGCGCATCAATCCTCCCGGGGATGAAGACAGCCCGGATATCGCGGCAATCGCTGTGGGCCAGCCTGGCTGGCTTCCGGCCATTGAGGTTCGCGGTGAAGGAATCTTCCTGGCTTTCAGTCAGGAAACTCTTCACCCTTGGGAAGTACTGGACATCGTGCAAGACCGAGCCCGAAAGGTTCACGCGGCTTGGCTCGTCGAATGGCGGAATCGTCACGGCGAAGGCGACCCCGCATGGAGCATTACGCCGCGCTATCTGTTGGTCCACACCTTCGCGCATGCGCTGATGCGCCAACTCACGCTGGAATGTGGCTACTCCACGGCCGCTTTGCGCGAACGCCTTTACGTGAGCGAAGGGGACGAAGGGATGGCCGGCCTCCTGATCTATACGGCCACTTCAGACGCTGACGGAACACTGGGCGGTCTTCAGCGGCAGGGTGAATCCCACCGTATCGAGCGCGCCGTCGAGGCTGCAGTCCGGGCTATGGAATGGTGTTCCTCCGATCCCCTGTGCATTGAAGGGCTTGTCGCCGGGGCCGACGGTCTGTCCCTCGCCGCATGTCACGCCTGTGTATTCGCGCCTGAAACGGCCTGTGAGGAGTACAACCGGTTTCTGGACAGGGCTTTGCTCGTGGGACTGCCGAATTCGTCCGATGCAGGCTTCTTCTCCCCGCTGCTGCGAGACGCATGACATGGCATTAATGTGGCCCCGAACGCTGCCGCCTGACGTCACCGGCAACACGCTGCGAAACACAGAGTGCGACGTGTTCAGACGGCTGGAAGCTGTTCTGGACGACTCATTTGTCGTGTTCTATTCGCGGCCCTGGCTCGGGCTCAGACCGGACGGAGAAGAGATAGACGGGGAATGCGACTTCATCATCGCACACGCCGAACTGGGGTTGCTCACTCTCGAAGTGAAGGGCGGCGCGGTTGCCTACGACCCGCGTACCGATCGCTGGACGAGCCGCGATCGATGGAAAGTCACACACAACATCAAGAATCCGGTGCAGCAGGCTCGAAGCGCCAAACACGAGCTCCTCAGAAAACTCAAGGCGTCTCCGTACTGGAAGGCCCGTCGTATCCGAGCCCGGCACGGAGTCGTGCTCCCGCACTCCTCGGCACTGCCTGGCGATTTCGGCGCAGACATGCCGCAGCGAATTTTCTGCTTCGCAGGAACCTTCGAAGGACGCCTCCGGGATTGGGTTCTCGAACGGTTCGGAGACACGCCGGCGGATGAAGGGTGCACCAGAAAAATGGGTCCTGACGGACTTCAAGCGCTTGAGAAAATTCTCGCGAAGCCCTTCCAACTGAGAACGCCCCTCGGGACACTGCTCTCCCAGGACGATGCGGCGCTCCAGATCCTGACCCAACAGCAGTTCCATATACTACGGTCAATCGAGGCCGTACCTAAGGTCGCGATAAGCGGAGCGGCGGGAACGGGAAAGACTGTGCTGGCATTGGAGGAAGCCAGACGTTGTGCCGAACGCGGCGCCCGCACTCTGTTCATCTGCTACAACAAAGGCTTGGCGACGCACATCCGCCACCGCCTGAAAAGCGGCCCGCCTGTGGCAGCCATGACATTTCACGAACTCTGCGAGACGTTGACCACGCGCGCCGAAATCGTGCCTCCAGCCGGTAGTCCAGAAGACGAACGCTTCGACGACATATGGCCGGAACTTCTTCTGCAGGCCTACGACCGCCTGGAAAATGAACGATACGATGCGGTCATCGTTGATGAGGGGCAGGATTTTCTGCCGCTCTGGTGGACGGCGGTGCAGGCAGGCCTGGACCCCCACGGGTCGAGGTTGCTTCGAGTATTCTACGACAACAACCAGCGGGTATACGCCAGCGCCAACGATCTGCCTGAAGAGGTTTCCCTCATCCCCATCCGCCTCACCCTCAATCTGCGCAACACACGGCGGATACACGAACTGGTCCGGCAGCACTACACAGGCCACGAAGTTGATTCTATCGGTCCAGAGGGCGTGGAAATTCGCTGGACCAGGATCAAGGGGCCGAACGAGCTGGGAACACTCGTCTCCGACTGCGTGGAGCGTCTTTGTTCACTCGAGCACGTGTCTCCGGACGATATAGCCGTCCTCGCAGCCACCGAAACCGCGATTGAGAGGATCGCACCGGGCGACCGCCTGGGCGGGTTTCGTACGGTTCGCTGCCAGGATCAGTCCGAAGGACAAATAATCGTCGACAGCATAAGGCGGTTCAAGGGTCTTGAACGCCCAGTGATCGTCATCGCGGCAACGCCCGAGACCGTCATCAACGAGGAACTGCCTTATGTTGCGCTTTCTCGAGCACGCACTCATCTAATCGTTGTGGGTACTGAGAAAGTACTCGATCGCATGCGCGGCATGACCGCTGCATCAGACGATCTAAAGACAATTCGTTAGCAAAGTGTCCCATTTCTAGCGCTTCCCAATAGCCCAAACGCCGGACATAGACATGCAGGTCGTACCCTTCTCAGACTCCCGTTCCACGGATCTTATAGTTGACGCGGTGTATCAGGGGGACCGCAAGCGCCATGCAGGCGACGACCCTCTCCCTCATCTTCTCAATGTCAGCAACTCCGGTGGCTTCAGATATAGAGGTAAGATCCACGCATTGGAGCTCGTTGTACTGACCTCGTCAGGAAGGGATCCCGACTGGCCCGACACACTAGACCGAGAAACCGGCGTTTACACATATTACGGCGACAACAAGAGTCCCGGTCTTGGGTTGCACGAAACTCCCAGAAAGGGCAACGAGCTTCTTCGGCGTATTTTTGAATTGGCTCATTCGGGTATTGAGGGGCGCCAGCAGGTACCCCCTATATTTCTCTTCGAAAACACGGGCGAATGGAGAGATGTCGTATTCCTAGGACTAGCTGTTCCTGGAACCACTGACCTTCGCGCATCGGAAGATCTTGTCGCGTTATGGAGGATATCCAAGGGCAATAGATTCCAGAATTATCGTGCGCGTTTTTCGCTCCTCAACGAGTCTTTCCTTTCAAGGGCGTGGATCGACGATGTCATCGCCGGCAACGCCCACTCACCTAACGCTCCACCGGCTTGGACAAATTGGGTTGAGACTGGAGTGCATCGAACATTGCGAGCCACCAGGTCACTCGAGTACAGAACCAAATTAGAGCAAATTCCAAAGAATTCACAAGATTGTGCCATTCTGAAGAGAATTCATGACCATTTTCAGGACGACTTCCATGCATTTGAGCGCTGTGCAGCAACACTTGCAACACTATCACTTCCCGACATCGCGGAAATCGATTTGACTCGACCCTCTCGTGATGGAGGTCGAGATGCAATTGGGAAGCTACGCATTGGAAGCGGAGCATCAGGAATTCTGGTCGATTTTGCGCTTGAAGCAAAGTGCTATAACATGTCAAAGGGAGTAAATGTCAGAGATATGTCTCGTTTGATTTCTAGATTGCGTCATCGACAGTTCGGTATTTTGGTAACCACCAGCTATGTAAACCTTCAAGCGTACCGTGAAATCAAGGAGGATCAGCATCCGATTATTGTTATATCGGGCGCAGATATAGTGGCGATATTGCAGGGTAATAATTTGTCCACTCCAGATACTGTTCAAGCATGGTTGGCGCAGAATTTTAATATTACAAACTGAACGGCATAGTCCGTACCTTATTCGGATCCTCCACACTGGGATTCGAAAGGGACACGGTGCCATTGTAGGTACAAGTCCACCTGTGACCTTCGGATTCGAAGTGCGCTGTAAGCGATGGAGTGGACGCTCCTCCCGACGGCATCGCAATGTGCCAAGTTGGCGGTGTCGTAAACGCCAAGAAAGGAAAGGGGGTAAGCGTTGCGGGCGAGGCACCTTCCGCTTGGTTTCGGGATTTGCGACTCCGCTGCGTTCGAGAGGACGTAGAGGAGTTTCTCCATGGAGCGCACTGCGGAGTTTTTCAGCCCAGTCGAGGTGATCGGTGGAGCGAAGGGGCGCCGTCGCTGGCCGGAAGAGTTGAAGGCGCGGATTGTAGCGGAGACGCTTGAGCCTGGTGCGAGTGTATCGTGCCGGCGCAGCTCCGGGTGCTGGTCACGGTGCGCCCGAAATATGCCTGCCGGGCCTGCGAGCAGGGCGTCACCCAGGCGCCGGCGCCGGCTTGGCTGATCGAAGGCGGCCTGCCGACCGAGGGCGCCATCGCCCATGTCCTGATCTCGAAGTATGCCGATCATTGTCCGTTGTACCGTCAGGCGCAGATCTACGCGCGCTCGGGCCTCGATCTGGACCGCTCGACGCTGGCCGGCTGGGTCGGCAAGGCGGCGTTCCACCTGAGGCCGGTGACCGACCGGCTGGCGGCGCATCTCAAGCGTAAGCGCTGCGCGGGGGGCACCTTCCAGTTGAGGGCGTGATTTGAGATTCACCGCTATGCAGGGAGCGGGAGGTGAGTTTCTCAATGAAGGTCTCAACAGAGTTTCTCAGTAACGTTGAGGTGATGCCGGGTTCTTCGGGCCGTCGTCGTTGGCCGGAAGATGTGAAGGCGCGGATCGTTGCCGAGACGCTTGAGGCGGGGGCGACGGTCCGGGGTGTTGCGCGGCGTTGGGCTGTCAACCCGAACCAGGTGTCGACCTGGCGTGGGCTGGCGCGGGACGGCCGTCTGGTTTTGCCTGCGGCGGAGACGCCTGTGGCGTTTGCGCCGCTGGTGGTCCGGGCGGAGGGGAACGGAGCTCCTAAGGCGAGCGGCGAGAGCCTGGAGGTGGTTCTCGGCAGGGTCACGGTGCGTCTGGACGCGGGGACGCCGGCTTGTCGGCTTGCGGAGATTGTCTGTGCGCTGAACGGTAAGCGCTGCCAGAGAGGCACGCCGCTTTCAGCTTGACGGCGGCTTGAAGTGCCCGGGTACCGCGCCGCGACAGCATCGCCTGACGGCTGGTCAAGGCATGGATGGACGGCGTGCCCGGCTAAGACACTGCTGACGAAGCCCAGATCGGCTTCAGCGTTGGGGTTCGATGAGGATCCCGTCCACCACGGAGACCGCGCCGTCACGCCCGATTTCAAGCAGCAGGACTTCGCCGGAGGCGGTTCCCTGGCCCGTCAGCGCCTGGATGTTCACATAGTGGGTGACCAGGACAACTGTCTCCCCGGGGGACAGCCCGAGCAGGAATTTCCGAAGTTCGGCCGTCTGCGCCTCGGCGCGACTGCGGTCCCGGAAGAACGAGTTGAGCGCAGGCAGTTCCTCGACCGGGCCCAGCTCGAGGAGCCGGGCCGTGTCGCGGCAGCGGCACCATTGACTGGTGAGGACCCGATCGACGCTCACACCGGCAGCGCGGGCCGCTCTTCCGATCGCCCGCGCCTGCGCCCTTCCCCGCGCATCGAGATTGCGCTGGGTGGCGCAGTCGTCGAGGGCAAAGGATACGGAATCTCCGGAGCCGGGTGCCAGGGCGTGGCGCATGACAGCAACGATGCCGGGCTCGGACAGGCGGGCAAAGCGCGTGTCGGCGGACGCCGGCGCCCAAGCGGGAACAAGGGCGGCCAGCAGCGCGGCGGCGAGAAGCAGGCGCGTCCAGAGCATCGGCCTCAATCCCCCGCAAACGCGATCAACCGCCCACAGACGAGCGCACCCGGCCAGCAGACCATCGAGAGGGCAGCGTGACCGACCAGGCGCGCGCGTGGGGCGTCCTTGAGCAGGAACCCGTGGCTTCGGCAGAGAGCGAGCGTGGACAAGACCCCGACGGTGATGAAAGCCAGCTTGAGCTGCAGGAATCCGACGGCGCTGTAGTCCCGCGCGCGGACCGAGAAGAGCAACAGCCCGGTGAGCAGGGCAAGGGCGAGCCCGCTTGCCGCAACGGGCGCCAGAATCCGCGCCGCCGCTTCGCGGGAAACGGCGCGCCACAGGCCGAGCAGCCGCAGATTGAGCGGGACGACCGCCCCGACCAGCAGAGCGACCCCGAAGATATGCGCGGCGTTGACCGCGGCATAGCCCCAGCGGGAACTCCGCAGAAGCTGCGCGAGCGCCGTCCCCTCGAGCGCTGCCAACAGGGCCTCCAAGGTCTCAGTCGCGCCCGGGGTAGAGGACGTACTCCCGTTTGCCCAGGAACAGCCGTTCCACCTTGACCCGCCGTTCCGACATGTCGGCGGCCGGCTCGCCGATCACCCGGACTTCGACCCCTTCGGTCAGGTCGCCCTCCTTCAGGCCGGCACGTTCGTTGCGCCAGGGCTGGCCGACCTCGGCGGTCCACTCCTCGCCTTCCACCTCGATCTTCACGATACCGTGGGGATTGCCCAAGCGGACGGTCCTGATGATGCCGGTCAGGTCGATATTGCCGCCGGTCGTCCACGACCAGCCGTGATGGGCCAGTGCCCCTACCGCCGGAACCGCAAGCCCCAGGGCCAGCACTGCCATGAACAGGAACCTCATCATCCTGCGCCTCCGCTGTCTCAAGCACTGCCTGCAAAGTTGCGCCGCATGACCGAACATGCAAGCCGGCACCGCCCGGGATCCGCGTTTTCGCGGGGCAAACAAGGGGATCCGATCTCCCGTTATCCGGCAACCGAAGAAGGACATCTGGATCCGCCCCCTCAGAAAAGACTGGCGGCGAACCCTAAACCGGTGACATCATCCCCCGCCGTCACCGCCTGACCGAACAAAAACGGTTGTCGGTCGGCGTCTTTGCCCGACCGCGTGCGACGGTCGACCACGGTAGCCGTCACGGATCGACGGAACGGACATGGACAAGCGGCGTCGGGAGTTTGTTTCAATCCGCTTGCGTTATGAAGACGGGCAAAGCGGATCAACCACCAACATGCTGTGATACAATGATTAAATGCTCCATTTTGGCAGAACATGACAGATCATGACACTTCCTGACTGGTCCGGCGCCTTCGGCGGCGAGCGGGTTGAGGACCGGGCGCTGCTCAGCGGCAGGGGGCGGTTTATCGACGACCTGCCTGTGCCGCCGCGCACGCTCCATGCCGCCATTCTGCGCTCCCCGCATGCCCATGCACGGCTCGGGCGGATCGCCGCGCCGGAGGGCGTGCGCTTGTTCGCCGGACCCGAGATTGCCGCCGGCCTCAAGCCGTTCATCGCAGCGCTGCGCACGCCCATGCGGCATTTCCCGGTTGCGACCGACAAGGTCCGCTATGTCGGCGAGCCGGTCGCCGTCGTGCTGGCGGAGGACCGCTACCGGGCCGAGGATGCGCTGGAACTGGTGGAGGTCGATTACGAGCCGCTGCCGGCTATCGTCTCTCCCGCAGAGGCAATAGCGGAGGGCGCGCCGCTGCTGCATGACGCCGCCGGCTCCAACCTGGCGAACCGGCGGCGCTTCTCCTATGGCGACCCCGACGGAGCCTTCGCCGCCGCCGACCACCGCATCGCCATCGAGGTCAGCTATCCGCGCAGCGCCGTCACGCCCATTGAGTGTTTTGGCCTCTTCGCCGCTTACGACCCGGACGGCGATGCCTTCGAGGTGACGGCGCCTTTCCAGGGGCCGTTCGCGCTGCATCCGGTGATGGCGGCCGCACTCGGCGTGCCCGCCAACCGGCTCCGGCTGCGCACGCCGCCCGATTCCGGCGGCAGCTTCGGCATCAAGCAGGGCCTGGCGCCCTATATCGTGCTGATGGCCGCGGTCGCGCGGCTTGCCGGGCGCCCGGTGAAGTGGATCGAGGACCGGCTGGAGCATCTGACGGCCGCCGGTTCGGCCACCAACCGGGAAACACGGCTGGAAGCGGCCGTCACGGCCGACGGGCAGGTGACGGCGCTCCGCTACCGGCAGCTGGAGGATTGCGGCGCCTATATCAAGGCCCCCGAGCCGGCGACGCTCTACCGGATGCATGGCGCGATGACCGGGGCCTATGACATCCCCAACCTGGAGGTCGAGAACCTCATCGCCGTCACCAACAAGACGCCGAGCGGCCTCAATCGCGGTTTCGGCGGCCCGCAGGTCTATTTCGCGCTGGAGCGGCTGATGCACCGCATCGCGGATCGGCTGGGCCTCGACCGGCTGGAGGTGTTGCGGCGCAATCTGGTGAAGACGACACCCTACCGCACGGCCTCGGGCGCGCTCTACGATTCCGGTGACTTCGGCGCGGTCGTGGACCTTGCCTGCCCCGCGCTGGAAGAGCTTCGGGCGCGATGTGCGGCGGCCCGGGCGGAGGGGCGGCTCTACGGCGTCGGTTTCGCGGCCGCAATAGAGCCGACCGTCTCCAATATGGGCTACATCACGACCGTGCTGGAACATGAGGACCGTCTTGCCGGCGGGCTCAAGAACGGCGCGCTCGCCGCAGCCACGGTCGCCATAGACCCGCATGGCGGGGTCACCGTGACTGCCGATTCTACCCCGCAGGGACAGGGCCATCGCACCGTGCTGGCGGAAGTCATAGCCGGCGCCTTCGGCCTTGCGCCCACCGACATCCGGGTCGTGACCGAGTTTGACAGCGCGCGGGACGCCTGGTCGATCGCCGCCGGCAACTATTCCTGCCGCTTCGCGCCCGCTGTCGCCGGCACCGCCTGGCGCGCGGCCTCTGTCCTGCGCGAGCGGCTGGCCCGGCTTGCTGCCGCGAAGCTCGACCTGCCGCTGGAAGACATCCGCTTCGGGAACGGCAGGGTCGGGGCAGGGCCCGGCCGGGACATGCCCTTCGCGCGCCTTGCCGGCCTCGCGCACTGGGCGCCGGGCGCGCTGCCGCAGGGGGTCGAACCCGCCTTGCGCGCGACCGAGTTCTGGACCCCGCCCGAGCTCGGGCCGCCCGATGCGGAGGATCGCATCAACGGCTCCGCCGCCTATGGCTTCATCTTCGACGTCTGCGGCGTGGAGGTGGACGTCGATACCGGCCGGGTCCGTATAGACCGCTACGTGACCGCGCATGACGCCGGGCGGCTGCTCCACCGCCCGATGGCGGACGGGCAGGTGCGCGGCAGCCTCTCCAACGGCGTGGGCGCGGCGCTGTTCGAGGCGTTCGTCCATGATGAGGCGGGACAGCCGCTTGCCGGCACATTCGCCGACTACCCGCCGCCGACCGCATGCGAGACGCCGGACCCGGAGATCCTGCATCTCGAAACGCCCTCGCCCTTCACGCCGCTCGGCGCCAAGGGCATCGGCGAAGGCAACACCATGAGCGCGCCTGCCTGCATCGCCAATGCGGTGGCGGACGCGCTCGGCGTGGAGGATGTGGAGCTACCGCTGACGCCCGCCCGCGTGGCGGCGCTGCTGCCGTGAAGCCCGCACCCTTCGACTATCTGCGCCCGGCGAGCCTCGGCGAGGCGCTGGAGGCGCTGGCTTCGGAGGGCGCGATGGCGCTCGCCGGCGGCCAGTCCCTGGTCGCCATGCTGAATATGCGTCTCGCGCGGCCCGACCTGCTGGTGGATATCATGCATCTGCCCGAGCTTCGCGAACGGGGCGTGCGGGTGGGCGCGGCCGTCCGCCAGGAGGAGCTTGCGGGCCTGCACCCGCTGGTTGACCTCGCCTTGCCGCATGTCGGCCACTACCAGACCCGCAGCCGGGGCACGTTCTGCGGCTCGGTCGCGCATGGCGACCCGGCGGCGGAATTGCCGCTCTGCCTGGTGGCGCTCGGCGGGCGGGTCCATCTCGCCTCGCGGCGCGGCGAGCGGACGGTCGCAGCGGCGGATTTCTTCGAGGGGCCGCTGATGACCGCGCGCGAAGAGGACGAACTGATTACCGCGGTGGAGTTGCCGCCGCCGGACCCGCGCGCGGGCTACGCCTTCCGCGAGGTGGCGCTGCGGCATGGCGACTTCGCGCTGGCGGCCTTCGCGGCGGTGGCCGACGCTGACGGCGTGCGGCTGGCTGTGGGCGGTGTCGCCGACACGCCGATTGTGCTGGACGGCCTCGCCTTCGACCCGGAAGTCATCGACGCCCGCGACGATTTCCATGCCGGCGCCGCCTATCGCCGGCGGCTGGTCGAGCGCATCGGGCGCAAGGCGGTGGAAGAGGCGCTTGCATGCCGCGCATGACGGTAAACGGCGAGGCCGTGGAGGCAGCGGCGGAACCGCGCCTGCTGCTCTCCGACTTCCTGCGCCACACGCTCGGGCTGACCGGCACGCATGTCGGCTGCGAACACGGTGTTTGCGGGGCCTGCACCGTGCTGATCGACGGCCGGCCGGCGCGGTCCTGCCTGGCGCTCGCCGCCCAGTGCGAGGGCGCGGAGGTCGTCACCGTGGAGGGGCTGGAGGACGGCAAGCTGCACGCCGCCTTTCGCCGCCATTTCGCGCTGCAATGCGGCTTCTGCACAGCTGGCATCCTGATGAGCCTGACGGCCTTCCTCCAGGAGACGCCCAATCCGACCGAGCGCGAGCTGCGCGAAGCGCTGAGCGGCCATCTCTGCCGCTGCACAGGCTACACGCCCATCGTCGCCGCCGCGCTGGACGCCGCCCATGCTTGATGTCGGCGCCGCACTCATTCAGGCCGCCGAGCGCGCGCCGGACCGGCTTGCGGTCGTGGCCAGCGCCGAGCGGCTGACCTATGCCGGCTGGCTCGACCGGGCGCTCCGCCTCGCCGGCGGGCTGGAAGGCCGACGGATCGCGACCGTGCTCCAGAACACGCTCGACGCCGCGACGCTGCACTGGGCCTGCCAGCTTTCGGGCAAGCTCATCCTGCCGCTCAACTGGCGGCTGAAGGCCGAGGAGATCGACTATTGCCTCGCCGATGCGGAGGCCGACACGGTCGTCTTCGGCCGCGAGGCGGCTGCGGCCGTCGCTGCCTCGCCCCGCGCGCAGGACATCCGCCGCATCGAGGCGGCGCCGGCGCTGGACGCCCTGTTGCAGGGCCCGCCAGCCGCCCCGGCCGCCTCGGCCGAGGACTGGTCGGTCATGCTCTACACCTCCGGCACGACGGGCCGGCCGAAGGGCGTGCCGCGCCGCCACCGCGCGGAGCGGGCCGCCGCCATCGCGCATGTCGCGCAGAACCGCTATGCGCCGGGCGAGGTGGCGCTCGGCGTCATGCCGCTCTACCACACCATGGGCGTGCGCTCGCTGCTGGCGTCGGCGCTGGTGGACGGCGTCTTCGTCTGCCAGCCGCGTTTCGATCCGGCGGCGGCGCTGGAGCTGATCGAGGCGGAAGGCGTGACAGCGCTTTACCTGGCGCCGACGCTCTATCACGACCTGCTGGCGCATCCGTCCTTCTCGCGGGCGCGGGTGCGCTCGGTGCGCAAGCTCGGCTTCGCCGGCGCCTCGATGACGGACGGCCTCTTGCAGCGGCTGAATACAGCCTTCGAGCCGGAGCTATTCGTCAACCATTACGGCTCGTCGGAAATCTACACCTTCACCGTCCGCCAGGACGCGCCGGCCAAGCCGGGCTCCGCCGGGCGGGCCGGGCTCAACCAGCGCATCCGGGTGCGGAGCCTTGACGGCGCGCGCGACGCCCTGCCCGGCGAGGAAGGCGAAATCGCGGCATGGCTTGCCAGCGACGAGGCCTTCGAGGGCTATTGGCGCCGGCCGGACGCCGACGCCCGCGCGCTCCGCGACGGCTGGTACCATACCGGTGACACGGGCTATCTCGACGAGGAGGGCGAGCTCTTCGTCACCGGCCGCGTGGACGACATGATCGTCACCGGCGGCGAGAACGTCTCGCCCGTGGAGATCGAGAGCGTGCTCTCCCTGCATCCGGCAGTGGCGGAAGTCGCCGTTACGGGCCTGCCGGACGAACGCTGGGGCCAGATCGTCGCCGCCTTCGTCGTGGCCGATGGCAAGGCAACGGCCGAGGCGCTCGACACCCACTGCCGCGCCAGCGCGCTCGCGGACTTCAAGCGCCCGCGCCGCTATGTGTTCGTGGACGAAATCCCGAAATCCCCGGTCGGAAAAATCCTCCGCCGCCTGCTCGCCGCGCCGGATGGCGGTAGAGACAGATAGCCGGCCCATGTCGCGTCCGCCTGTCCGGCGGGTCTGCCGGCGAGCGGAGATCGTGCGGGAGGCGGTGCTGGAGCTGACCTATACGACGCATGACATGGCGCCGTTCGCCCGCGACATGGGCCATGTGGACGAAGCCAGCGAAGTGCTGCCGCCCTTCTGCTGGGAGCCGGATCCGAACGCACCAGGAGAGGAGGAGCCGTAATGTTCACACGACTTGCAAAGGCCGGCGCCGTGTTGCTCATGGCCGCTTATCTGACCCTCGTCGCCTTCGGTAATGTGACGGATTACGACGCCAATTTCGGTTTTGTCGCCCATGTGATGAGCATGGACACGACCTTCCGGAGTGAATCGACGATGTGGCGGGCAATCGATTCTCCCGCGCTGCACCACGCCGCCTTCGCGGCGATCATCCTACTGGAGGCGGCGGCTGCGCTGCTTTGCTGGGTCGGCGGCATCCGCCTGCTGTCGCGGCTCCGGGATCCCGGCCTGTTCCACAACACCAAGGCCGCGGCGCTGGCCGGGCTCGGCCTCGCAGCCTTCATCTGGTTCGGCGTCTTCCTCGTCGTCGCCAATGAATGGTTCATGATGTGGCAGTCCTCCGAGTGGAACGCCAAGCCGACCGCCTTCAACCTTGCCCTGCTGACCTTCCTGGTCCTGATCTTTGTTGCGTCCCGAGACGGTGATACGGACGCCTGAGCGCCGGGTCGCGCCGCCGCTTCCGACAGTATTGCGGAAAAAGTTCATATTTCGCCCGCCGAGAGCTTGACTGTGGGAAAAGCGTGATAGGATAGGCGTGGAGAGACAGGTGGCTCCCGGAGCCGCCTTTTCCCTCTTCTGCGCAGAATGCTGGCTGGAGCCGAAAAAAGCCCCGGTGGGAACGGACGGGAAAGCTGTGTCCGCCGTCTCGCGCGCGCAATCAGGCGCGCATATCGCGCGCTGACGCGAAAGGCGCACGGGCGCGGGCACGCGGTACGCGCGGAAAAGGGTCCCGCCGCACCGGCGAGCCGGCGGCCGGAGCGACGAAACGAAAGGGGATCGGACAGGAGGAGTGATGCGGAAAACGGCGGCGGAAGAACGGGACGGGCTCGAAGGGACAGCATTATGCCGGGATCGGCCGGAGGATATGAGCCTTGCGCACGCGGATCATGACGAAACATGACAAACATGACACATCATGACACTCCGGGCGGTCCTCCCGCCCCCGCCGGCGCGCGCCTGCTGCTTGTTGGGTGGCAGGGCGGTTGCTATACCGCGCCGCCATGACCGAGCACATCCGCAATTTCGCCATCATCGCCCATATCGACCACGGCAAGTCCACGCTCGCCGACCGGCTGATCCAGACCTGCGGCGGGCTGACCGAGCGCGAGATGCGCGAACAGGTGCTCGACAATATGGACCTGGAGCGCGAGCGCGGCATCACGATCAAGGCGCAGACCGTGCGCCTGGACTACGAGGCGGCGGACGGCCGGGCCTATTCGCTCAATCTCATCGACACGCCGGGCCATGTCGATTTCGCCTATGAGGTGAACCGCTCGCTCGCCGCCTGCGAGGGCTCGCTGCTGGTGGTGGACGCCACCCAGGGCGTCGAGGCGCAAACGCTCGCCAATGTCTATCAGGCCGTGGACAACGACCACGAAATCGTCGTGGCGCTCAACAAGGTCGATCTGCCGGCCGCCGACCCGGAACGCGTCCGGAGCCAGATCGAGGATGTGGTCGGCATCGATGCGAGCGATGCCGTGCTGTGCTCCGCCAAGACCGGCGACGGCATTCCGGCGCTGCTGGAAGCGTTGACCGGGCGCCTGCCGCCGCCGGCCGCGGAGGTCGAAGGCGACGGGCATGTGCGCGCCATGGTGGTGGATAGTTGGTACGACCGCTATCTGGGCGTGATCGCGCTGGTGCGCGTCCGCGAGGGCGAATTGCGCCGGGGGCTGAAAATGCGGCTGATGGCGACGGGCGCCGCCTACGATATCGACGAGGTGGGCGTGTTCACGCCGAAGCGGCAGAAGACGGACCGGCTCGGCCCCGGCGAGATCGGCTATGTGAGCGCGGCGATCAAGACGGTGGCCGACTGCCAGGTCGGCGACACGATCACGGACGACCGCAGGCCCGCGCCCGCGCCGCTGCCGGGCTTCCAGCCGAACCTGCCGGTGGTGTTCTGCGGACTGTTCCCGACCGACACGGCGGATTTCGAATTCCTGCGCGAGAGCCTGGCCAAGCTGCGGCTGAACGATGCGGGCTTTGAATATGAGCCCGAGAACTCGCCGGCGCTCGGCTTCGGCTTCCGCTGCGGCTTTCTCGGCCTGCTGCATCTGGAGATCGTGCAGGAGCGGCTCGACCGCGAATTCGGCCTCGACCTGATCGCGACCGCGCCGAGCGTGGTCTATCGGGTCCACCGCGTGGATGGCGGCATGGACCTGCTGCACAACCCGGCCGACATGCCGGACCCCGTGCAGATCACGCATATCGAGGAGCCCTGGATCGCCGCCACCATCTTCACGCCGGACGAGTATCTGGGCGGCATATTGAAGCTCTGCGAGGAGCGGCGCGGCGTCCAGCGTGAGCTCACCTATGTCGGCAACCGCGCCATGGTGGTTTACGAATTGCCGCTGAACGAGGTGGTGTTCGACTTTTACGACCGGCTGAAATCGTTGAGCCGCGGCTATGCGAGCTTCGACTACCGGATCGAGGACTACCGCGAGGGCGATCTTGTGAAGCTCTCGCTGCTGGTGAACCACGAGCCGATCGACGCGCTCGCCTGCATCACCCACCGGGTGCGGGCGGAAGGCCGGGGCCGCCAGCTCTGCGAGCGGCTGAAGGAGCTGATCCCGCGGCAGCTTTTCAAGATCCCGATCCAGGCCGCGGTCGGCGGCCGCATCGTTGCCCGCGAGACCATCTCGGCCATGCGCAAGGATGTGACCGCCAAATGCTATGGCGGCGATGTGAGCCGCAAGCGCAAGCTGCTGGACCGCCAGAAGGAGGGCAAGAAGCGGATGCGCAGCTTCGGCAAGGTGGACATTCCGCAAAGCGCCTTCATCGCGGCGCTGCGGATGAACGAGACCTGAGCCGCTACAGGATTTCCAGCACGTTCTCCGGCGGGCGGCCGAGCGCGGCCCTGTCGCCCGCCAGCACGACGGGGCGCTCGATGAGCACGGGATATGCCGCCATCGCCTCCACCAGTTGCCGGCGCCCGAGCGCCGCGTTGTCGAGGCCGGCGTCCCGGTAGGCTGCTTCCTTGCGGCGCATGAGGTCACGCGGCGCCATGCCGAGCTTGTCCAGCACGGCTTCGAGCTCATCGGCTGCCGGCGGCGTCTTGAGATATTCGACGATCTCGGGCTCGACGCCCCGCTCGCGCAGGAGCGCCAGCGTCTGCCGCGACTTGCTGCAGCGCGGATTGTGCCAGATGGTGACGGTCACGAGATATGTCCTCCCTGTCCTGCCGTCGCGCCGTAGTCATGCAGCGCAAAGGCGAGCGTGACAAGGCCGACCGCCGCCAGCACGGCGAGCGCGGCCCGCCGGTACCAGGCCTTGCCCCGGCCGGAGAAGAGGCGGATACCGACCCAGGTCGAGCCGATATAGGCCGGCAGGATGATGGCGGCGACGGCCAGCGCCTCGAGCGTGAACAGGCCGTGCAGCCAGTAGGGCGCCGCCGCGCAGAGGCCGAGGGCGGAGACCGCGCCGATGACATTGCCGCGCTGGGTTTCCGGCGGGCCCGGCCGCGCGAGCGCGGCAGCGACGGCAGGCGGCCCGCCGACGCCGGACGCGCCCTGGACGAGGCCGGCCGCCGCGCCGAGCGCCGCCATGACGCCGGGCCCGGCCTGAGCGGGAAAGCGCCAGCCCCGGACCATCATCGCCGTCATCGCCAGCACGACAAGCGATATGGCGATCTTCATGGCGGCGGGCGGGACCGCGACCAGCACCCATGTGCCGGCCGGCGCGGCGGCGAAGGCGGCTACGGCAAAGGGCAGCACGAAACTGCGCTCCGCATGGCGCAGCGCCGCCGGCAGCAATTGCAGGATGACCGGAACACCCGAGGCGCAGACCGCAGCCAGCGCCGCGCCCGGCCCCAGCACAAGGCTCAGAACGGGCACCATCACCAGCGCCCCGCCGAAGCCGGTGAAGCCCCTGACGAGTCCGCCCGCGACGGCCGCCGCCCCGGCCACCGCCAGCCCGGCTGTCGAGACGCCGTCCAGCGCCTCAAGCATCGCCGGGGCGCCGCGCCGCGCCTGTCAGGATTGCCCGGTCCTAGACGTGGTGCGCGCCCTGCGTGTTGACGTAGAGCGCGTAGAGCGACCGGCTGGCCGCCATGAAGAGCCGGTTGCGCTGGCGCCCGCCGAAGCAGACATTGGCGCAACGTTCCGGCAGCGCGATGCGCCCTATGGGCGTCCCGTCCGGCGCGAACACCATGACGCCGTCCAGTTCCGGCGAGCCCATGCCCCAGCCGCACCAGAGATTGCCGTCCATATCGACGCGCATCCCGTCCGGCGTGCCGCCGGGGCCGGCGTCGATCGCCACCCGCCGGCCGGACAGCGCGCCATCCTCGCCGACATCATAGGCAAGGATCTTGCGGGTCGGCTCGCCGCGCGATTCGACGATGTAGAGAATGCGCTCATCCGGGGAGAAGCAGAGCCCGTTCGGCCCGGCGATATCGTCGGCGACGATATTCATGGCGCCGGTCGCGCCGTCCAGCCGATAGACGGCCATCGGCGTCTCGCTCTCGGCCTTGTGGCCCTCATAGTCGCCGAGAATGCCGAAGAGCGGGTCGGTGAACCAGATCGAGCCGTCCGACCTGACGACGACATCGTTCGGCGAGTTCAGCCGTTTCCCCTGCCAGTTGTCGGCCAGCACGGTGACGCTGCCGTCATATTCGGTGCGCGTGACGCGCCGCCCGCCATGCTCGCAGGTCACCAGACGCCCCTGAAGATCGCGCGTGTGGCCGTTGGCGAAATCGGTGGGTCGGCGCCAGAGGGAAACCCGGCCGGTCTCCTCCTCCCATTTCAGGATGCGGTTGTTCGGAATGTCGGACCAGAGCAGGCAGCGCCCGTCCCCGAACCAGACCGGCCCCTCGGCCCAGCGGCATCCCGTCCAGAGCCGTTCCACCGCCGCGCTGAAGATGCGGTAACGATCGAAGCGCGGGTCGAGGGTCTCGATCAGGGGGTCGGGATAGCGCGGCTCCTCGCGCCATCCTGCGGCGGCAGAATAGGGTTTCACAGACATTGTCTCCGGGCTTTGTGCGCCCGGCCAGCATAGCGCCCCCCCTCCGCGCGCTTCAATCCGCGGCTTCGCTCCCGAGCCGGACGCCTGACCGCCGCCCGGATCGACACGACGGACATCGCAACCCGGTCCTTGAACCGCGCGCAACAGCCCGAGGCGCAGCTACCCGAAAGGCGAAGCCCCGCCAAGCACCCCGGGCAGCCAGGTGGAGAGTTCGGGCACCAGGATGATGATGAGGGTCACGATGAAATCCGACACGAAGAAGATCATTGCGCCGCGCAGCACGGTCTGGATGGGAATCTGGGCGATGCCGCTGACCGCGTACAGGTTGAAGCCCACCGGCGGCGTGATGACACTCAACTCGACGCCCATGGTGACAACGATGCCCAGATGGATGGGGTCGATGCCGAGCGCGGTGGCCACCGGGAAGACGACTGGCACTGTCAGCAGGATCATGGCGATGCCGTCGAGGAAGGTGCCGAGCATCAGCAGCAGCGCCATGTAGCCGAACAGGAATGGCAGCGGCTCGAGCTGCATCTCGATGACCAGCTGCGCAAGCTGCTGCGGCCATGCCTGATTGGCGGCGACGAACTGGAAGATGCCGACGCTGCCGACCAGGAAGAACACCACGGCGCTCAGGTTCATGGCGCGCGCGGCCGTCGGCAGCAGGTTGCGCAGGAACTCTCCCCGGCCCGTGACCAGCCCGTAGAGCAGAGCGTAGCCGCATGCGGCCGCGGCCGCCTCGGTCGGCGTGAACAACCCGCCATAGAGCCCGCCCAGAACCAGCACCGGCATGGCGAGGCCGGGAAGCGCCCCCACGGTCGCGCGCAGGAGGGGACCCCAGGCGAAGTGGCCGCGGCTCAGGCTCTTGGTGCGCCAGGCGGCGATGATGATGAGAATGAACATGCCGCACGCCAGCATCAGGCCGGGAATCACGCCGGCCATGAACAGGCGCACGATCGAAGTCTCTGTAGCGATGCCGTAGATGATGAGCGAGAGGCTTGGCGGGATCAGCAGGCCGATGCCTCCGCCCGAGGCGACGATGCCGGCCGACAGCCAGTCCGGATAGTTGCGCTTGCGCATCTCCGGGATCGTGATGAGGCTCATGGCCGAGGCGACGGCGACGCTCGAGCCGGAGATGGCGCTGAACAACACGCAGGTAGTGACCGTGGCAAGCCCGAAGCCGCCGATGACCCAGCTGACCAGGGCCTCGGCGAACTGGAACAGCTGGCGCACCATGCCGGTGCGTTCCATGAGGAAGCCGGCGAAGATGAACAGCGGCACCGCCATCAGGCTGTAGTGGCCCAGGAAGGAAAAGAAGGCCTGGGACAGGGCACGCGCATCCAGCAGCGGATCGAAAAGGATGTAGATCGCGCTGGCGCCGCCGAGCGCGATGCCGATGGTGACCCCCGATCCGAGAAAGGCCAGGACGCCGGCGAGCAGACTACCCATCCTGCAGGGCTCCTATGGGGCCTCCGGCGCCTGGCGGCTCGTAGTTGCAGACCATCTAGAGCAGCGAGCCTTCATCGGTGTGGGACTCGTAACGCTCCACCAGTCCGGCACCGCCCATCATCACGCAAATGTGGTGGTAGAGCTGGAACGCGTAGCTCACCGCGAGAAACGCCATGCCGAGGAGGAACACGACGAAGAAATGCCACAGAAGGAAGGCTAGGCTTTCGGTCTTGCGTTCCTGCAGAATCATGAGGTCCGCCACTTCGACGCCCCACCATACCAGCCATGTGCAGAAGGCGAGCCCGACAATAGCACCGAAGATCTCGAACAGGCCGGCAAGGACGCGGCCCCAACGCCCGGCCTTCTCGCGCAGCAGAAGCAGCAGGATCGTCACCCGCAGATGCGCCCCGCGGCTCTGCGTGATGGCGAAAAACAGATACACGCCGGCGAGAATGCCGAACGTGACCGCATCCTGCTGCCACTCGAAGGAAACGCCGAAAACATAGCGGCGAATGACTTCCAGCCCGGCCAGCAGGGTCAGCGCCAGCAGCAGCAGCGCCGCGACATACTGCACGAACCGTTCCTGGAACGTGCGCCAGGCATAGTAGAGGCGGTTCATGCAGACAGGGCCGGGGAGGCCGGACAGGCCTCCCCGTTCTCCCGGGCTGGCACGCCTGGACTACCCTTTCTTGAGCACCGGCTCATGCTTGGCGCAATCGACGCTCTCGACCGGGTCCGTGCCCGGGCCGAGGCGGGCCGAGGCCTCGCGGCCTTCCTTGAGGAACCTGTCAACCCACTCATGCGCTTCCTCCGGCAGGCGTTCCTTGAGGTATTCGGCGACATTGTTGCCGATGGCCTCCTGCAGGGGCTTCGCTTCCTCGGTGGTCGCCGAGTAAATGCCGACATCCGAGGGGTTCTCGGCCTTGTATTGGTTTATGGCGAACTGGTCGTTGCACCAGTTGAGCTCGTTTTGATACGTCACCGCCTGGAGGACAAGCTCGCGGATCTTCGCCTGGGTCTCCTCGTTCAGCTTGTTGAACCACGCCTGGCTGGCGCCGACCCAGTAGTTGTCGAAGGTCACCGTGGAAATGCCGGCGATGGTGTAATAGGGCGTCTGCTCGGTGATGGCGCGCCAGCCGCCGATGGAGGTAATGACGCCGTCGAGTACGCCGGATTCGAGCGCGCTCGGCACGTCGCCGAAGGACATGACCACCGGAGAGGCGCCCCAGGAGGCCACAACGGGGTTCACGGCAGCGGCGAAGGTCCGGATCTTCTTGCCCTGGAATGAGTCCATCGCCAGCAGCCGTTCCTTGCCCGCAATGGCGAGCGCGAAGCTGAGATCAACGAAACCGAACGGCTCGATAAAGTGCTTCTCGCGCAGGCGGTTCAGCAGCATCTTGCCGGTGGCCTGGTTCTCCAGGTCGTGGATCGCCGCGACCGTGGTGAGGACGCCAGGCTGGCCGATAATGCTCATCCAGATATCCGTCGCGGCCGTTTTGCCGGAGACCAGCCAGCCCATCTCCAGATTGCCCTGGGTCATGGCGGTCATGGCGTCCGGGTCCTTGTAGAGGGCGCCGGCATAGAAGTTCCGCACCTCGCTGCCCTCGGGGAATTGCGACTCCACCTGCTCCTTGAACCACTCCATGGCGATGGCAGTGGGATGCGGCGGCGGCGGCAGGTCCACCGAAACCCGGATGATGACTTTCTCCAATTCCGCCTTGGCCGGCGACGGCGCCACGGCCAGCATGACCGTAGCGGCAGCAAAAGCTGCCGCCCCCGCAAAGGTGGCAATGCGTGGAAAATATGAGCGAATCATGGCGTTCTCCCTTTTTGCCCGGATGTCTTTCGCGGCTGCTGTTCCCCCAGCGGCAACATGGGCCTCCCGCTGCAATCGCCCCCATGCGTACGGCATGCCGGACGCCTGTGCGGCACTTGCCGCCGTATGCGCGGCCCGGCCGATCCGGGTATCAGCTGCACCGCTCCGCCGGCCGGCGCCTCGGAATGAGAGGCGTGTATCCGGAAGCGGATGCAATACGGACAAGGCAATTATTCACTCTATACCAAGCATTTTGTGAGGCAAAGACTCGCGGGCGCACATGTTTGCAAAAGGCGCCGGAACCGCCGTCCCGAGATCAGGTCGTATACTTCTCGACCAGCGCTCGCGCGCGGGTGGCGGCGTCCTCCGGGATCGTATGCCGGGGCGGAAAGTCGCCCGTCGGCCTGGTCGCGTCGATCATCATCTTGGCGGTCAGCCCGTCATTGTTGGACGGGTCGAGGATGGCGCCCATGCAGTTGTTCAGGATGTTCACATCCCGGTCCGCCTGCATGCGGGTACAGACGGCCCACATCACGTCCTGGTCACTCGCGATATCGACATCGTCATCGACGACGATGGCGAGCTTCAAACTGAGGTCTTCGCCGAGCGCTGTCGCAGCGGCGTTTTTCGCCTGGCCGGGCGCCGGATCCTTCATCGCGATATAGACATGCATGCGGCAAGTGCCGGATTTCGGCATCGCAACGCCCGTGACATTGGGATAGTTCTGCTGCAGTACCTTGAGCCGCCGCGCCTCCATGGGCACCGCCAGCAGGCCTGTATGTTCGTCGGAAATGCCCGGCACGATGTCCTGATAGATCGCGTCCCGGCGATGCAGGATCGCCGAGACCTCGATGACATGGCGGGTCGAGCGCGCCGAGGCATATCCGGTGAACTCCGCAAACGGCCCTTCATCCGCCTCCACGCCGGGAAGGATATGGCCCTCGATAACGAACTCGGCGAAGGCTGGCGCCTCGACCGGGACGGTCACGCCCCGGACCAGCTCCAGAGGCCGGCCCATGAAGCCGCCGGCGACGGCGTATTCATCGGCGTTCATAGGGCCCTTCCAGAGGCCGCTGCCGAACGCGAACAACGGATGGTGCCCGATGACGATGGACACCGGGATCGACTCGCGCCGTCCTGCCGCCCGCTGCGCATAGTTCCAGAGATGCCGGCGACTGTGCAGGCTGGTGCCGAAACGGGTCCGGCCCATGACCTGGAGCCGGTGATAGCTGGCATTGCGCACGCCGGTATCCGGGTCCTTGGCGACGACAATGCCGTTGGTGACGTAGCGGCCGCCGTCCTCGGCGAAGTGGTTCATGATCGGCAGTGCGCCGAGATTGACATCGCGGCCGGTTACAACCCTGTCCAGAACGGGACCCGTTTCCAGAATTGCCGGCTCGATCGTCCGGTCGCCGAGGCTGCCCCAGGTCCGGATCAGCGCCTCTTCGGAGACGCCTAGTGCCTGGGCGTAGCGTCTGCGGTCGCCGAACAGGTTGGCGACGACCGGAAAGGGCGAGTCCCCGACCTTGTCGAACCGGACCACCGGCGCGCGGCCCTGCCGCTCCAGTTCCATCGCCACCGCGGTCACATCGAAATCGAGATCCACGGGCTCCGGGATGCGCATGATCGCGTCGGGGTCCGCCGCTTCCAGGTCTTCGAGAAAGGACCTGAGGTCCAGCGTTCTCTCGTTCACTCGCATGGGCTGGCTCCTGTGCCGGCTTCCCTCCCGGGGATAACGCGAATGCTATACACTACCCGCGCCCGACGGCTCGACCCCGCCCCCTGCCATCCGGAGACCCGCTCATGCCGCTCACCCTCCAGGAAGCCAACCGTGTTGCCGCGGCCGCCATTGCGCATGCGGACAGCCTCGGCATTCACGTTTGCGTCGCGGTCGCGGATGCCGGCGGGCGGCTTATTGCCTTCCAGCGCATGGACGGTGCGATCTGGGCCGCTGTTTACGGCTCGCAGGGCAAGGCTGCCGCCTCCGCCGCCTTCGGCAGGCCGAGCGGCGATCTGACCGAGCGCGCGGACCATCCGACGTTCCGGGGCATCGTCGCGGCCGACGGCGGCCGCATGATCCTCGGCAAGGGCGGCATGCCGATCCTCCGCGAAGGGCGGGTTGTCGGCGCCTGCGGCGTCGGCGGCGGCACCGGGGAGGAAGACGAGGATTGCGCGCGCGCCGGCGCCGCCTGCATCTAGAGCAGGCCGAACCCGAAGGAGCTTCGCGCTAATCCAGCCGGCGGGCGTGGATCAGGCGGGTCATGCCCGGCACCATTTCCTCATCGCGGGGCACGGCGAAGCCGACCTCCAGCATCCGGCTCTTCAGCCAGCCGGGCGTGACCGAACGCGCTTCCGGCGTGAAGGCCATGTGCTGCAATTGCCAGAGCGCCGCCATCTGTGGGCCGGTACGGTCGTCCTCCACCATGAAGTCGTGGACGATGAAATGCCCGCCCGGCGCCAGGCAGTCATAGGCCTGCTGCACCAGCCGCGGCAGTTCGGTGCCGGGGACGCCGCTGAACAGGTAGGACATCAGGATTGCGTCCTGCTCCGTTGGCCAGTCGGCGGTCAGGGCATTGGCGGGTATGTAGCGCACCCGGTCCACCATGCCGGCTTCGGCAATAAACCGCCATCCGATCTCGGCGACATTGGGGAAGTCGATGATCGTCGAGACGAGGCCGGGGAAGGTCTCCAGCAGCCGGATGGTCATAGCGCCCGTGCCGCCGCCGACATCCAGCAAATTGTGGCAGCCGGAGAGATCGACCAGCCGCGCCAGCGTGCGGCCGGGTCCCAGCGAACCCGCATGCTGCGCCTCACTGTAGAGCATGGCCTGCTCCGGGTCCGACATCCAGTGCTGGTAGCTGTCCACGGCCTCCGGGTCGAGCGAGCCGTCCATCACCTCGTTCAACTGGGTCAGGAACGGATACATCTGCTGGTCGATCTGGTAACGCAGATAATCGCCGAAATCGTGGCGTGCGCCGCGCACCAGGAAGGAGGCCGCCGCTGGCGCGTTGAAATAGCTCTCCTCTTCCCGATCCACGAGGCCGATCGCCGTCAACGCCGTCATTAGCGTCGTAATCCTGTTGACAGGCACGTTCGTGTTCGCAGCGAGCGCGCCCGCCGTCTTCGGGCCGTCCGCGAGCTGGCTGAAAACATCGACATGCAAGGCTACAAACAGCGCCTTGGAAGCCATGAAACCGAAAGCCAGCCGAGAGACATCCTCGGCCGTTTCGGCCAATCGTTCCGACATTGTAAAGAACTCCTCAAGTCCGGATAAGTGCTGAGAACATATAAACTTGCATGAAATGGATGATTTTTCAATAACGGCTATATTTATATAGATATTGTCTTATTTGTATTTTGTTTACATGCCTTTATTTTTATTTACTGTATTGCTGAAAGATCATCTGTATTTTCTGATTCTATACTTGTGGAAACGACGGCGCCATGGGTGCGCAACAGGGCGGCGGCCAATAGCAGCACGGCGCCGAACTGGTGGAGCGCAGCGAGGCCGAGCGGCACAACGGCAAGCAGCGCCGCTATCCCGAGGCCCGCCTGAAGCAGGACGGCCGCGAGCAGAATGTGCTCCGCCGTGCCCGCCCGCCTGGCGCCGGCCCGGAGCCAGGCCGCAAAGACTGCCAGAAGCGTCGCCATCGCCAGCAGCCGGTGATGGAGCTGGGCTGCCACCGGATTTTCCAGCGCATCGGCGAACCAACTCCGGTCGCTGCGGTAGTCCGGTGGAGCCAGCTCGCCGCCCATGAGCGGAAAGCTGTTGTAGATAAGGCCGCCATTGTTGCCGGCGACCAGCGCGCCGCTGAGGATTGCGATGCCGACCAGCCCGAGCAGCAGCCACGCCGAAAGCGTGCGGCGACCGGCATGCGGGCGAATGCGGTCGAGCGCCGTCCAGACAAGCAGGGCGAAAATTACGAGCGCCATGCCAAGATGGACTGCGAGCCGCGCGGCGCTCACATCCGGCCGGTCGGCGAGGCCGCTCTGCACCATCCACCAGCCGATCAGCCCCTGAAGGGCGCCGAGCGCCAACAACAGCAGCAAGCGGAGCCGGAGCGGCCCGTCGATTCGGCCCCGGAGCCAGAACCATACGACCGGGAGGATGAAGAACATCCCCAGCAGCCGCCCCCAAAGACGGTGGACATACTCCCACCAGAAAATCGCCCGGAAGCCGTCGAGGTCGATGGTGAAATTGACCTGCCGAAACTCCGGCGTCTCGCGGTAGAGGGCGAAAATCCGTTGCCATTCGGCCTCGGAAAGCGGCGGCAGCCAGCCGATCAGCGGGCGCCATTCCACCATCGAAAGCCCGGACTCGGTGAGCCGCGTGATACCGCCGATCGAGACCATCGCGGCCACGGCAGAGGCCATGAAGAGCAGCCAGACGGTCACGGCGCGGCACGGGGTCGCTTGCCGGTCGAACATGGAACGCCTAGTTAGAGAGGCTCGCCGGGCCCGGCAATACCGGGCAGGCTCCCGCCCGCGCGAGGTGCTCTTCCAGCCCATGACCGAGCTCACCCTGGCCGACGGCCTCCGCTTCGAGGACCTCTATTGCCGCAGCGGGCTGCTCAGGCTCGACGCCCTCTTCCTGGACAGCCTCGACGAGCCACTGCGCGCGGAATTGGAGGCGGCCCGCGAGACACCGGACGCGCTGGAGCCCAAAGCCGAGTCGGCGCTGATGCTGACGCTGGCGCCGAATCTCGAAGGCTTCCTGGCCCGTCTGTTCGGAATCGAGGCTGAGGCGGCGGCGCTGTCCGGGCGCCATACGGCGCTTGCGCCCGTCTATCGCTGCAAGCGGCTGTTCGTGCAACGCCGCGCTGCGCGCGCGGTGAGGCCGGCAGAGGCGGCGGCGCTGTCCGGGGCGGCGGTCGAGGCGGCGCTCGCGGCGCATATGCCGGTTCCGATCGAGGAGGAGGCGTTCGCCTGCGCCGTGATGGGCTGGCTTGCGGATGAGGAAGCATTCCGCGAGCCGCTGGAGGCGGCAGCGCGCTATGCGGCCTGGGCGCTCCACCATCCCGAGGGGCGCGCGCGGCATGGCAAGGGCGTGCTGTTCCGGCAGCCGGGGCGCATCGACCCCATGCGGCTGATCGAAACGGAGCCTCGGACGGAGAATGGCGCGGAAGCCCATGAACTCGCCGAAACACATCTGCGCCGGCGCGAAGGCTTCGGCCTCACCGATGAGGGCATGGACCTGAAGGCGGCGCTCGATCAGGCGCATTACTGCATCTTCTGCCATAACCAGGGCAAGGACAGCTGCGCGCGCGGGTTGCGTGACCGCCGCACGGGCGCATTCGGCAGGACCGTGTTCGGCGTCGAGCTCGCCGGCTGCCCGCTGGAAGAGAAAATCTCCGAGATGCAACTCCTCAAGACCGAGGGCTGGACGCTGGGTGCGCTGGCGACGGTGTGCATCGACAACCCGCTTTGCGCCGCGACGGGCCACCGCATCTGCAATGATTGCATGAAGTCCTGCATCTACCAGAAGCAGGACCCGGTCGATATTCCGCAGGTCGAGACGCGGGTGCTGAAGGATGCGCTCGACCTGCCCTGGGGCTTCGAGATCTACAGCCTGCTCACGCGCTGGAACCCGCTGAATTTCACCCGTCCGCTACCGCTGCCGGAGAGCGGGCGGCAGGTGCTCGTGGTGGGCCTCGGCCCGGCCGGCTTCAGCCTCGCCCACCACCTGATGAATGACGGGCACAGGGTCGTGGCGGTGGACGGGTTGAAGATCGAGCCGCTGCCGGCCGCGCTCTCGGGCGTGGATGAGGCGGGCGGGCGGCAGGCGTTCCGGCCCGTGCGCGACATGGCGGAGCTCCGCGAGGACCTGTCGGAGCGCGTCATGGCCGGCTTTGGCGGCGTCGCGGAATACGGCATCACCGTGCGCTGGGATAAGAACTTCCTCAAGCTCGTGCGCCTGCTGCTGGAGCGCCGGGCCGCCTTCACCATGGTGGGCGGCGTGCGCTTCGGCGGCACGCTCGGGCTCGACGAAGCGTTCGAGTGGGGCTTCGACCATGTGGCGCTGGCTTCGGGCGCCGGCCGGCCGACCCATGTGCCGATGCCGAATGCGCTCGCGCCTGGCGTGCGCATGGCCTCCGACTTCCTGATGGCGCTGCAGCTCACCGGCGCGGCGCGCACGGACAGCATCGCCAACCTGCAGATACGCCTGCCCGCGGTCGTGGTCGGCGGCGGGCTCACCGCCATCGACACCGCGACGGAGGCGCTCGCCTACTATCCGGTGCAGGTGGAGAAGTTCCTGGCGCGTTATGAGGCGCTGGACGGCCGGGTCGCCTGGACGGAAGCGGAGGCGGAGATCGCGGAGGAATTCCTCACGCATGCGCGCGCTATCCGGGCGGAGCGGGCGCGGGCGGCCGCGGCCGGCGAAGCGCCGCGCCTTCGCGAATTGCTGCGCGCCTGGGGCGGCGTCACCGTGGCCTACCGGCGCCGGCTGATCGATGCGCCGAGCTACACGCTGAACCACGAGGAAGTGGCGAAGGCGCTGGAGGAAGGCATTCGCTTCGCCGAATGCCTCTCGCCGCTCGCCGTGGAGGTGGACCGGCGGGGGCGGGCATGCGCGCTCCGGCTTGAGCGCGTGGAGATCGACGAGCGCGGCCGGCGCCGCGCCCTCGGCGACGGCGAGACAGTCTCGCTGCCGGCCCGCTCCGTGCTGGTGGCGGCCGGCACCCAGCCCAATACCGTGCTCGCGCGCGAGAGCGACGATGTCGCGCTCGACGGACGCTATTTCCGAGCCGTGGACGACGAGGGCAATCCTGTCGTTCCCGAGCCGACGACGAAGCCGGCCCGCCCCGAAGTGGTGATGCAGCGCCGGGAGGACGGGCGCGCGGTCAGCTTCTTCGGCGACCTGCATCCCTCTTTCGCCGGCAATGTGGTGAAGGCGATGGGCGGCGTGAAGCAGGCCTATCCGCTGGTGAGCCGCCTGCTGGCCAGTCGCCCGCCGGCGACCGATGCCGATCTCGCCGAACGCGCCAACCGGGAACTCCGTGCGCGCGTCCATGAGGTGGTGCGGCTGACGCCCAAGATCGTCGAAGTCGTCGTCGAGGCACCGGCGGCGGCCAGGGCCTTCCGTCCGGGCCAGTTCTACCGCCTGCAGAATTTCGAGAGCCATGCGCTCCGCCGCCGCGGCGCGGTGCTGGCCATGGAGGGCCTCGCGATGACCGGGGCCTGGGTCGACCAGGAGCGCGGCCTGCTCTCGACGATCATCCTGGAGATGGGCGGCTCCTCCGACCTCGCGGCCCGGCTCCGGCCGGGCGAGCCGGTGGTACTGATGGGGCCAACCGGCGCACCGACGGAAATTCCCGAAGGCGAGACGGTCCTGCTCGCCGGCGGCGGGCTCGGCAATGCGGTGCTGTTCTCTATCGGCCGCGCGCTGCGCGAGGCGGGCAGCCGCGTACTCTATTTTGCGGGCTACAAGGAGGTGGACGACCGCTACAAGACCGCCGAGATCGAGGCGGCAGCCGATGTCGTGGTCTGGTGCTGCGACGAGGCGCCGGGATTCCGCCCGGGCCGCGCACAGGACTTTGCCCATACCGGCAATATCGTGGAGGCGATGGCGGCTTACGGCGAAGGACGGATGGGCGTGCCGGCGATCCCGCTCCGCGAGGTGGACCGCATTCTGGCCATCGGCTCCGACGGCATGATGGCGGCGGTCGATGCCGCGCGGCAGGGCGTGCTCAGACGCCTGCTCAGACCGGGTCACAAGGCCATCGGTTCGATCAACTCGCCAATGCAATGCATGATGAAGGAGATCTGTGCCCAGTGCCTGCAGCTTCACCGGGATCGGGAGACCGGCGAGGAGCGGGTGGTCTATTCCTGTTTCAATCAGGACCAGCCGCTCGACCTTGTGGATTTCCCGACACTGAGAGGCAGGCTTTCGCAGAACAGCGTTCAGGAAAAACTGACAGCGGCCTGGATCGCCCATTGCCTCCAGGCGTAAGGCTGAAACCCGCCTGTCCGGCTCCGGCGCCGCTGCACTGCATTGGCCCCTATTTGCCGCGCCCGGCAGCTCGAAACGCCCACTTCACCGCTGCGCCTTCCGCGCCCGTGCGACCTTCCACGAGGAGGGCCGTCGTGTTTCGGGGGCGGCCTTCGCCGAGATAGATGCTGGGGCTGAGGCTGAGGCGGCCGCCGGAGGCGCGGAAGCTCCAGTGCTGGCGTCCCGGCAGCGTCAGCTTTACTGCGCCCGCCCCCAGCAGCGCTTCCACATCGGGGTGAAGATGAAAGCGCAGGCTGAAGGGCCAGCCGGCATCCCCTTCCAGCAGATCCTCGCCGCGCAAGTCCCCGCCCTGACCTGTGAGGTAGAGCCGCCTGCGGTGCACGAGGCCGAAGGGAACCGCGTAGCCGTCATGGCTGAGGTCCAGCCAGAGGCCGCCCTCGGCCTCCGTGCGCCGCGCTTCGACATTGAGCCCGCCCGCGCGCACGCCGCCGCCCTCGTCGATCTCGACGGCATGCACGTCGTCCACCGTCAGCGTGGAATGCGCGGCGGTGGCCCGCGCCAGCTCGTTCCAGGGCCGGGAGCCGTCTGCGGGCGCGCCGCAATTGACCACGATACGCTGCGCTCCGTCGCTGAACTCCATGGCAAGCGGGCTCGAATGGCCGCCCTGGTCGAAACCCTTCGCGGTCGGCAGACCGCTGTCCACCAGAACCACAGTCCGCCCTGCCTGGAGCCGGTCATAGCCGGCCTCGATACTGCGCGTCGGCGGGCGGATATGGCGGTCCACCCGCGCCAGTGTCAGATCGATCGTTTCACTCTCCAATTCGTGCCCGCCATGGAAGCAGGCGAGCCGCTTGTCGCCATGGCGGAAGAAGGCGAGCGGTGGGCCCGCGTCGCGGACGGCGTCGGCGAGGCGCTCCGGGGGTGCAATGCCCGCCGCGCGCAGGAGACCCTGGATCTCGATCAGCCGACGCAGCGCCGCCAGCTGCGCCACCGGGTTGCGCGAGCGGTGAAAGCCGTCGGCAAAGAACTGGTCGTCGAACGCGCGCTCGATCCGGCGCAGCAGCGCCCCCGGCTGCTGCCCGAAGGCGATGGCGCCGGCGAGCGCGCCGGCCAGCGCGGCGAGGCGCGGCGCGCCCTGCGGCGTTGCTTCTACGCTGCGCGCGAGCAGCCGGGCGTGCGCGCCCATGCTCTCGACGAGCCGGGTGCGGAAGAAGTCGCCGGCGCTCGCGGCGAAAAACTCGAAACTGCCAAGCCAGGCATAGAGCCGGGCGCCGGCGATGTCCGCGCGCCAGACCTCGCCGCGGCCGCTCCCATGTGCGTCGAGCCACAACATTACCAGGCGCCGCGCCTCTCGCCGGCCCTGGTCGCCGCCGATGCCGCGCAGATGGCGCAGCCAGTCAAAGCGGTGCAGCCGCAGCGCGGCAATGTCCCCCGGTCGGGCCTCCAGCGCCGCCGCCAGTCGTCCGCCGTCATTAAGCAGTTCCTGGCCCCGACCCGAAATCCCGGGCCAGAGGTCGCGCGGCGCAAGTGTAAGGTCGCGCGCGCTGCCGTCCGTCCGTCTCGAAAACCCCGCGGGAAACAGCCGCCGCCCCGCAAGGCCCGGCAGGCCGATCAAGGCGCCGCCTCGCGCAGCCGGCGGATGCGTCCTGCGCAACCCCCGAGCCCGTCTGCGAACACAAAGCTGCCCGCGACCAGCACATCGGCGCCCGCGGCCCGCGCCTCGGCGGCAGTCTCGTCGGTAATGCCGCCGTCCACCTCCAGGTCGATCTCGCGGCCCGATCCGTCGATGCGGGCGCGAAGTGCGGCGATCTTTGAGCATTGCGCGCGCAGGAACCCTTGGCCGCCGAAACCCGGATCGACCGTCATTGCCAATACGAGGTCGATCTCGCCGAGCACGGCATCGACAGCCGAGGCCGGCGTGCCGGGATTTAGCGCGACGCCTGCCCGGCGCCCCGTCTGCCTGATCCGCTGCAGGCTTCGGTGGAGATGTGGTCCTGCCTCGGCATGGACGGTCACGATATCCGCCCCGGCGTCTAGGAATTCGGGAAGCAGGGGGTCGAGCGGGGAAATCATCAGATGTGTGTCGAAGGTCCGGTCGGTCCGCTTGCGGAGCGCCTGCACGACTGCCGGACCGATGGTGAGATTGGGGACGAAATGTCCGTCCATAACATCGATATGAATATAATCGGCTCCGGCTGCAACCAGGCAATCGACAGCGGCTCCCAGCTCTGCAAAGTCGGCGGAGAGTATCGACGGGGCGATCCGCGTTGACCGGCGCATGCGCAATTGATAGCAGCAGGCCAGCGGACCATCAATCCGGTACGCGTCCTTAACCCAAGTGAGAGAGCCATGGCCGCGCCAATTCCGTTTTACCGGGATTTCGATATCGAACCGGAGCAGGTCTATGAGCTGACGCCGCTTGTGCGCCGCATCACCAGCGCCAATCCGAGCCTCTTCACCTTCAAGGGCACAAATACCTATCTCGTCGGGCAGGGCGAGGTGGCGGTGATCGACCCGGGCCCGGAAGACGCCGCGCATACGGCCGCAATTCTGGAAGCACTCCGGGGCGAACGCGTCACCCATATCGTCGCGACCCACACGCACCGTGACCACTCGCCTGGCTGCGCCGCGCTCAAGGCGGCGACCGGCGCGCCGCTTTGCGGTTACGGCCCGCACGGCATCGGCGCCCGGCGCAACTGGCCCTTCGACTCGCCCGAGGGCGGGGATATGAGCTTCGATCCCGATATCCGCGTGCCGGACGGCGGGCGCATCGAAGGCCGGGGCTGGACGCTGGAGGCGGTGTTCACGCCGGGCCACATCTCCAACCATCTCTGCTTCGCGCTGCCGGAAGAAGGCTCGCTGTTCAGCGGCGACCATGTGATGGGCTGGTCCACCTCCATCGTCTCGCCGCCGGACGGCGACATGGCGCATTACATGGCGAGCCTCAGCAAGGTGCGGGCGCGGACAGAGACGCCCTGGTGGCCGGGGCACGGGCCGCCGATCACCGACCCCGGACCGTTCGTCGATGCCTTCATCGCCCATCGCCAGGAGCGCGAGCAGGCGATCCTTGCCTGCCTCGAAGCGGGCGTGGCGACGATCCCGGAGATGGTCCGGCGCATATACACGGATGTCGATCCGGGCTTGCACCGCGCCGCCGGGCGCTCCGTGCTTTCGCATCTGCTGCATATGGTCGAGGACGGCCGCGCCGCCTGCGGCGATGACCCGCCGGGGCCGGACTCGCGCTATGCCCTGGCGTGACCTAAAACCGGAAGGCGGACGCGGGGCGGAGGCGGCGATGATGGACGGCGTCGAACGGCTGAGGGAGGCGATCGGCAAGGCGCGGCGGGCGGTGGTGTTCACCGGGGCCGGCATCAGCACCGAGTCCGGCATTCCCGATTTCCGCAGCCCCGGCGGCGTCTGGGACCGCTACAAGCCGATCATGTTCGACGACTTCATTTCCTCCGAGGAGATGCGGCGCGAGACCTGGCGGCGCAAGATCGAAACCGACAAGACCATGACGGACGCCAGGCCGAACCGGGGCCATCGTGCGGTCGCGGCGCTGGTAGAGCGCGGCATCGTGTCGGCCGTCATCACGCAGAATATCGACGGGCTTCACCAGGCCTCCGGCATACCGGACGACAAGGTGATCGAACTGCACGGCAATTCGACCTATGCCGCCTGCCTCGACTGCAGGCTGCGCTACGAGCTGGACGATATCCTCGCGGCTTTTCGCAAGGATGAGACGCTGCCGATCTGCACTTCCTGCGGCGGCATGGTGAAGACGGCGACGATCTCCTTCGGCCAGGCCATGCCGGAAGACGCCATGCGCCGGGCCGAGATGGAGACGATGGCAGCGGACCTGTTCATCGTCTGCGGCTCGTCGCTGGTGGTCTATCCGGCGGCGGGCTTCCCCATTGCGGCGAAGCGCAACGGCGCTTTCCTCGCCATCGTCAACCGCGAGCCAACCGATCTCGACCGCTTTGCAGACCTTACCGTGCATGACGAGATCGGGGACGCGCTGGGCGGCGCGGTCGGCAACAATTGATGGCGGTTCCAACTCTGGACGGGCTCGACGCAGCCGGGCGGACCGTGCTGCTGCGCGCCGACCTGAATGTGCCCATGCGCGACGGCAGGGTCGGCGACGCCACGCGCATCGAGCGCACCCTGCCGACGATCCGCGAGCTTGCAGCCAACGGCGCGCGCGTCGTCCTGCTCTCCCATCTCGGACGGCCGAAAGGCAGGCCCGAGGCCGGGCTTTCGCTCCGCCCGGTCGCCGAGGCGTTGGCGGAGGCGCTGGCGATGCCGGTCGCATTCGCGGCCGAAGACCCGGCCGCGGTCATTGCCGGTTTGCCGGCAGGTGGAGTAGCGCTGCTGGAGAACCTGCGCTTCGACCCCGGCGAGGAGGCCAACGATCCGGACTACGCCGCCCGGCTGGCCGCGCTCGGCGACGCTTATGTGAACGACGCCTTCTCGGCCGCGCATCGAGCGCACGCTTCCACTGAGGCCCTGGCGCGGCTGCTGCCGGCCGCCGCCGGGCGGCTGATGCAGCGCGAGATCGAGGCGCTGGAGGCGACGCTGAATGCGCCCAGGCGTCCGTCGGGAGCAATCGTCGGCGGCGCCAAGGTTTCGACCAAACTCCATCTGCTCGGCAACCTCGTAGCCCGGGTCGATATGCTCGCGATCGGCGGCGGCATGGCGAACACCTTCCTCCATGCGCAGGGGTTCGAGGTGGGCAGGAGCCTCTGCGAGCGCGATATGGCGGACATGGCGCGCCATGTCCTCGACGACGCGGAGCGGTGCGGCTGCATCGTCGTGCTGCCGGAGGACGCGGTCGTGGCGCCGGCGCTCGAAGCGGGTGCGCCGACGGAAGTGGTGCCGGTGGACGAGGTGCCGCCCGACGCCATGATCCTCGATATCGGCCCGGAGACTATTGCCGGCCTGGTCGACCAGCTGGGGCTGCTGCGCTCGCTGGTCTGGAACGGCCCGCTCGGCGCTTTCGAGACGCCGCCCTTCGACCGGGGCACTAATGAGGTGGCGCAGGCGGCGGCCGGCATGAAGGGGCTGCTGACCGTCGCCGGCGGCGGCGACACGGTGGCCGCGCTCGCCCGGGCCGGCGTCGTTGAACGGTTTGGCTATGTCTCGACCGCGGGCGGCGCCTTTCTCGAATGGCTGGAAGGCCGGGTGCTGCCCGGCGTAGCGGCACTGGAGGCCGCGACATGACCCTTTCCCAACGTCTTACCGCCGAATTCGTCGGCACGGCCATGCTGCTCGCAGTGGTGGTCGGCTCCGGCATCATGGGCGAGACGCTCGCCGGCGGGAATGTGGCCCTCGCCCTGCTCGGCAACACCATTGCGACAGGCGCGATCCTGATCGTCCTGATCCTGATCCTGGGGCCGGTTTCCGGCGCGCATTTCAACCCGGCCGTCACGGTCGCCTTCCTGATGCGGCGCGAGATCGGGCCGGGCGACGCCGCGCTCTATATCCTCGTGCAGGTCGCGGGCGGCCTGCTCGGCGTCGCCTGTGCGCATATCATGTTCGAGCAACCGGACCTGTTCTTCGCGTCGGCCAAGGAGCGGTCGGGCTTTGCACAGGTCTTTTCCGAAGGAATCGCGGCCTTCGGGCTGGTGCTGACGATCCTGCTCTGCCTGAAGGCCCGGTCCGAGGCCGTGGCATGGGCGGTCGGTCTCTACATCACCGCCGGCTACTGGTTCACCGCCTCGACTTCCTTCGCCAATCCGGCGGTGACGGTGGCGCGCGCCTTCACCGATACTTTTTCCGGCATCCGGCCGGAGGATGCGCCCGCCTTCATCCTCGCCCAGTTCGTAGGCGCCACGCTCGCCGTCGCCCTTGCCCGCTATCTCGGTGCGCGCGGCGGAAAGGGGTAGCGGGCCGCTGCCGTCAGCGGTTGGCCAGCACCTCGATATCCGGGCAGTCGAACAGCCGGGCATCGGCCGTCACCAGCGTCAGGCCGAAAACCAGCGCGCTCGCAGCGATGAAGCGGTCGGCAGGGTCCTTGTGATCGAGGGCGATGCTGCGGCTCGCCATGGCCACCTCGAAGGTAAGCGGCGCCTCGGTGACGGGCGCCGCCGCGAGCGCCCGGTCCAGCCAGCGCTGCGGGTCCGGCTTCAGTGCGATCCTGCCGCGCTCCGCCAGCATCACCGCCTCCCACACGCTGATCGGGGAGAGCCGAAGCGTCTCCGTCGGCGAGGCCAGCAGGGCGCGCACGGACCGGGAGAGCCGGGCCGGCTCGAGCAGCGCCCAGAGCCAGATATGTGTATCGAGCAGCATCGCCGCTATTCGAGCGCTTCCCATTCCTCCGGGTCGAGGGCGGGGGCGGTAAGGTCACCCAGGATCCGGCCCGTGCCGGCCATGGCGCCCAGCCAGTCGCCGGAGGGCGGCGGGACGATCTGCGCCACAGGCTGGCCGAACCGCGTCACCAGAACGGGCTGGCCGGTTTTCCCTACCCGTTCGAGAACCGCAAGACATTTGGCTTTGAAGGTGGATATCTGCATTTCCTCCATCCCCACCGGCGCTCCCGGCGACTCCAGCCCCTCGAATGCCGCAGACGCCTCCCGCAGCTCCCCATCCCCGGTGAGCCCGGTTTCGTCAGCGATGCGGCTTGCCGGAACGCCCTCGGCGATGCGCCGTCCGACGACCTCCAGCAAATGGCGGTAGCGAGCGGCGTCCCATTCATGGCGCCAGCCGGAACCGCTATCAACGCCCAATGATCGCAAGTGCCGGCGAACCGTTGCCGGCGCGGCGTCCAGTGCGGCCGCCATGTCCTTCACGGTGTAGCGCTCGCTGCGCCGGGGCATCGGTCCGCTCTCCCTCCGGAACCTTGCCATGTTGAACATACTATGGTCTGAAACTATAGTCAATCAATAGCTGCTAGGCCCACCAATGGCCTCCGATCACCATCCCCGCCGGGAACAGGCGTTGGTCGCCGCCGAGCACGACACCGTCTGAATCCTCATAGTCGAAATACCCCCTGCGCAGTTCGAGCACCGAGGCATCGGCGGCTACGCCCGGCTCCAGGCTGCCGAGATCGGGCCGCCTGAGCGCCGCTGCCGGCGCGCTCGTCGCCGCGCGCAGCACCTCAATGAGCGGCATGCCGAGGACCAGGAACTTCGACATGGTGACAAGCAGGTCATAGGCGGGGCCGCCGATACTGAGCGAGTGCACGTCGCTCGATATGCAGTCGGGCAGGAATCCGGCAGTCAGCATGGCCCGCCCTGTGCCAAAGCCGAAGGAGCCCTTGCCGTGGCCGATATCGAAGATAACCCCTCTTTCGCGCGCCGCCAGAGTTTCCTCGCGAACCCGGCCGTCGGCATGCGCGGGACTGTTCGGGAAGGAGCGGAAACAATGCGTCAGCACATCGCCCGGACGCAGCCGCTCCATGACCTCCCGGCGGCTCGGAGGCGGGAAGTCCAGATGCGCCATCACCGGCAGCCCGAGTTCCTCCGCCACCTCAAGGGCGATGTCGAGCGGGGCGATGCCGCTCGACCCGCCGGCGCCCAGGCCGACCCTCACCTTGATCCCGACGACGAGGTCCGCATGCTCGCGCGCCACGCGCACGCATTCGCGGGCGTCCAGCAGGCGCATGTCCTGGCACTCGCCGACCATCACGGCGGCACTGAAAGCGAAGATTCCGGGGAAGGAGACGTTCAGGAACGGCAGGACGCGCGGCCTCGCCGGCTCGATCACATGGCGGCGGAAGCCCGCCAGATTGGCCGGCCCCGCCGTGCCGGCATCGACCAGCGTGGTCGTTGCGCCCTGCCGTGCGAGCGCCTCCGGATCGACGCCGATGGATGTGCCGCCCCAATAGACATGTGTGTGCAGGTCGATGAGGCCGGGTGCCACGATGCAGCCGCTCGCATCGCGCACATCGCGGGCTTCTGCCGGCGGAAGGTCTGGCTCGATTGCGGCGACCCGGCCTTCGGCGAAGGCGATGTCGGCCATCCGGTCCATGCCGCGCGCGGGATCGATAACCCGTCCGCCCTTCAGCAACAGGTCGTGCATGCTCTCCTCCTCTCAGTCGCGCAGCAGCGCCTCAAGCGCCTCAGGATCGGTGATGGGCAGCGAGCAGACAGGGCCCCGGCAGACATAAGCCGTCGGACGGCCCGCTACGGCCGTCTTGCCGGCGGCGGGATGGCCGGCAGGCAGGGTGTCGCCGGCGTCGATGAGAGCGAGCACGCGGCTCGGCAGAGACACCCGCTCAACTGCACGCCGCAGCCGGCCGTCATCGCCCGCCAGCACCACTTGCACTGCTTCCTGCAGCAATGCATTGGCGTTCAGAAGGGTCGAGAGCGGGAAGATGTTGCGCGCCGTCTCGCCGGCGAAGGCCGCCACCGCGGCTTCGGCAAGCTGCCGGTAACGCGCCTCGCCCGTCAGCCACCAGAGTCGGGCCAGCGCTTCCACCATCATGCCGTTGCCCGACGGCGTCGGATTGTCGGCGGCGGTCCTGGCGCGCACGATCAGCCGTTCCGTGTCGTCGGCGGCGAAGAACCAGCCGCCTGTCCCGTCGCCGTAATGGCGTTCGACGACCTCCAGCCAGCCCAGCGTTCGTTCGCGGTAGCGCCTGTCGCCTGTCGCCTCCTCCAGCATGAGCGCCGCGCGCATCATCGCGGCGTAGTCGTCAAGGCTCGCCGGATGGCGGGCGCGGCCGAGCCGCCAGCTATGGCGAAGCCGCCCGTCCGGCCCGGTCATATGTGTCTCGACGAAGGCGAAGGCGCGCTCGGCCATCCGGATCCATGCCGGCTCGTCCAAGGCGGCGCCGGCGCGGGCAAGCGCGGCGATCATCAGACCGTTCCAGTCCGCCAGCACCTTGTCGTCGCGCAGCGGCCGTTCACGCTTCGCGCGTTCGGCGAGCAGCAGGGCGCGCGCTTCCTTGAGCGCCGGGTCGTCCGGCACGTCCATGGAGTGCAGGCGGTTCAGGATCGTGCGGCCTTCCCAATTGCCGCTCGCCGTCACGTCATAGACCTCGCAGAAGCGCGCCGCCGCGCCGCCCAGAACCGTCTCCACCTCGGCGCGCGTCCAGACATAGAAGCGGCCCTCTTCGCCCTCGCTGTCGGCGTCGAGCGCGGCGGCGAAGCCGGCAGTTCCGTCTTCGGCGGCGGGCGCAGTCATCTCCCTGTCCAGCCAGCCGACCGTCTCGCGCACCCGCTGCTCGAAGAGTGGCGTGCGCGTCTCCTGCCAGACCAGCGTCAGCAGGTCGATGAGCTGGGCGTTGTCATAGAGCATCTTCTCGAAATGCGGCGCGAGCCAGCGCTCGTCGGTGGAATAGCGCGCGAAACCGCCGCCCAGATGGTCGTAAATGCCGCCCTCGCACATATGCGTGAGCGTGTTCAGCACCTGGTTGCGGAAAACGCCGCTGCCATTGCGGCGCCGAACGCGCCAGAGATGGGTGAAGATGCCTGTCTGCGGAAACTTCGGGGCCCCGTCTATGCCGCCGAAGAAGGGGTCCACGGCGCGGGCGAGCCGCATGGCGATGCGCGCATCCGTCTCGGCGTCTATGCCAGCCCCGGCGGCGGGCTCGGCCAGCCTTTGGGCCGCTTTCCGGAGGCGCCCGATATTCTCGGCCACAGCATCCGGCTGCTTGCTCCAGGCTTCCGAGAGCGAGCGCAGCAATTGCGGGAAGCCCGCACGGCCCCAGCGTGGCTCCGGCGGGAAATAGGTGCCGCCCCAGAAGGGCTCGCCGTCTGCATTGAGGAACATGGTAAGCGGCCAGCCGCCCTGCTCGCCCATGCCCTGGAGCGCATGCTGATAGACCGCGTCCACATCCGGGCGTTCCTCGCGGTCCACCTTCACATTGACAAACAGCCGGTTCATCAGCCCGGCGATGGCCTCGTTCTCGAAGCTCTCATGCGCCATGACATGGCACCAGTGGCAGGCGGCGTAGCCGACCGAGAGCAGCAACGGCCGGCCCGTTCGGCGTGCTTCCTCGAACGCCGCTTCCCCCCAGGGCCGCCAGTGGACCGGGTTGTCGGCATGCTGTAGCAGATAGGGACTGGTCTCGCGGTGAAGCAGGTTTTCGCTCATGGGTGGCGAGGGTAAACTGGCGCGCGCCCGGATGCGAGGAAGGAAACAATGGCGGACGCGCTCTATTACGATGCGCATGTATTCTGCTGCACCAACACACGTCCGCCCGGCCATCCGCGCGGCTGTTGCAGCGAGAAGGGCTCGGAGAAGCTGCGCGCCTATATGAAGGCGCGCGCCAGGTCGTTGCCCAAAGCGCGGATCAACATCGCCGGTTGCCTGGACCGCTGCGAACTCGGGCCGACCATGGTCATCTATCCCGAGGGGGTCTGGTACCGCTACGAGACCGAGGCGGATATCGACGAGATCCTGGAAACACATCTGAAGGGCGGCGGCCGGGTCACCCGGCTCATGCTCGACCCCGACGCCTGAGAGACCTGCCGGACACGATCTTCGCCGAGGCGACGGCGCCCGGCCGCGCCGGCATTGCGGTGCTGCGCCTCTCCGGACCGGAAGCGGCCGGGGCGCTGGCGGCGCTGACGGGGTCCTTGCCGGAACCGCGCCGGGCGGTGCTGCGCGCCGTTCGCGACCCGGAGAGTGGCGAAGTGCTGGACCGGGGGCTCATCGTCTGGTTCCCGGGCCCGGCGAGCTTCACCGGCGAGGATGCGGCCGAGTTGCATCTGCACGGCGCGCCAGTGGTCATGGACGCGGTGCAGGCGGCGCTGATGCGGCTGGATGGCCTGCGTCCGGCCGAGCCCGGCGAATTCACGCGCCGCGCCTTCGACGCCGGGCGCATGGACCTGACGGCGGTGGAGGGCCTGGCCGAGCTGATCGACGCTGAGACCGAGGGCCAGCGCCGTCAGGCGCTCCACGCGCTCGGCGGCGGACTTGCGCGGCAATTCGACGGCTGGCGCGAACGACTGGTGCAGGCGCTCGCCCATATCGAGGCCGCCATCGACTTCAGCGACGAGGAATTGCCGGAGGGGCTGGAGGCGGCGGTTTCGGAGACGGCGGTGGCGGTTCACGCAGAGATGGCCGAGGCGCTGGCTGCAGGCGCGCGCGGCGAGGTCGTGCGCGACGGCTTCCGGGTGGCGCTGGTGGGCGCGCCGAATGCCGGCAAGTCGAGCCTGCTCAATGCGCTTGCGGCGCGCGAGGTCGCCATTACCGCGCCCGCTGCCGGCACCACGCGTGACGTGCTGGAGGCCCGACTCGTCATGGACGGCTATCTTGTCCGGCTGATCGACATGGCGGGCCTGCATGAGAGCGAGGACCCGGTCGAGCGCGAGGGCATGCGCCGCGCCCGCGTCGAAGCGGCCTCGGCCGATCTCTGCCTGCTGCTGACGGCTCCCGACGCGCCGCCGCCTCCCGGAATGACGGGCCTTGCCGTCCGCACCAAGGCCGATCTGGGCGCAGCGCCCGGGCCCGGCCTCGCCGTTTCGGCCCGCACGGGCGCGGGCCTGGAGGCGCTGCGGGCGGCTATTGCAGACGCCATGCGCGCGTGCGTAGCCGGCCCGCCCGGCGCGCTCCGCGCCCGCCATGTCCGCGCGCTCAGTCAGGCGGTCGAGGCGCTTGCCCGCTTCGCCGTCGCGCCCCAGATCGACCTCGCTGCCGAAGACCTCCGCCTCGCCGTCCGCGCGCTCGGCCGCGTCACCGGCCGCGTCGATGTCGAAGACCTTCTGGACACGATCTTCAGGGAGTTCTGCATCGGGAAGTAACGAAGCGGCTTGCCTTACAGCCTGCTCCGGGAGAGACGCGGGAACAGGGAGGATGCTCTATGCCCGCGCGATATTGGCGCTCCTCAGGGGAATCCCGAATTCGCGGTGGCAGATTTCGGCGAGCTTCTTCACGCCGTCGCGGATGTCCTCGACGGTCGGATTGCCGAAACAGAGCCGGATGCGCGAGCGGGCAGGCGCGGCGTCGGCGGACCATTCGGGGCCGGGATTGATGGCGATGCCGGCGGCGGCTGAAGCGGCGGCGAGCTTCATCGCGTCCACGTCCTCCGGGAAGGAGATCCAGAGGAAGATGCCCCCTTCCGGCGGCACGAATTCCGCCGCCGTGCCGAAATGCTCCTCCAGTGCTCCCGTCATGGCGTCGAGCTTCTCCTTGAGCAGCCCCGTCACATGGCCGACATGGGTGTCGAAACGGCTGCGGCAGTATTCCGCCAGCATCATCTGCTCGAGCGCCCCGGTGCCCCCGTCGCGTTTGCAGGCCGCCATGCGGGCGACAAGAGCGGGCTCGGCGGTGATGTATCCGACACGCAAGGCTGGCGCGATCGTCTTCGAGAACGACCCGCAATGGATGACTTGGTGGCCCTCGTCCATCGCCGCAATGGCGGGCGGGCGCTTGCCCGTCCACAGGAGGTCGGCATAGCATTCGTCCTCGAACACCGGCACCCCGTATGCCGCCGATAGGCGCAGCAGCTCGGCCCGGCGCTCTTCCGGCATGATGCTGCCCCCGGGGTTCTGGATCGTCGGAATGACATAGATGAATTTCGGTTGCACGCCGTCAGCCCGGAGCTTGTCGAGCCTTTCGGCGAGGAGGTCCATGCGCATGCCGCCTTCGTCCAGCGGGATGCCGACCGCCCTCACGCCGAGCTTGCGGAGGCGGGCGAGCGCGCTGCCATAGCTGAATTGCTCGACAATGACCGTGTCGCCGGGCCGGCAGAACAGTTCGTTGACGAGGTCGAGCGCCTGGTTTGAGCCCGAGGTAATGAGGACATTGTCGGGCGATACCGCAACACCGCTGCGCTTCCGGAGCTTGTCGGCCACGAATTCGCGCAGCGGCCGGTAGCCGAGCGGGCCGCTTTCCATGCCGTAGGTGGCGAGCGTCGTCCCCTCCCGGCGCAGCGCCGCCGTGGTCGCCGCAATCATGTCCTCGACCGGCATGCTCGCCGCATCAACATTGCCGCCGATGAAATTATAGGGCGGGAAGCCGCGCCAGCCGGGAGCGGGCGGCGGCAGGTCGGGCGCCAGCAGGGCGTCGTAATCGATCATGGCGGCCAAGGGGGGACTCCTTCCTTGCGACGGGGGCGCTCTCGCCGACTATTCCATGGAGACATGCCGGCGGAGCTGCAGGGGGTCAGCGATGCGCGCATTGTCACCACGAACAGCGACGCCGTGCTTCCGCAGGCTCGCCAGCGCCCGCGAGAAGGTCTCCGGTTTCATGCCGAGCCGGTTGGCGATCAGCTTCTTGTCGTATGGCAGGCGCACGTCGACAGAGCCGCCGCCCGGGCCCGGCGGCGGGCAGAAATTCAACAGGAAGGCGCCCACGCGCTGCGAGGCGTCGAGGCTGCTGCCGCTCTCAATTCGCGAGACCAGCCGTTTCAGGTTGGCCGCGAGCGAGGCGAAGGTCCTGACGATCAAGTCCGGATCCTCGCGCATCCGCTCGACATAATCCGCGACGGGCACGGCAAGCAGCCGGCCGTCCTCGACGAATTCAGCGGAGACGGGGTAGCCGTCTGCCATGCCGATCGCACCTTCGGCGAAGGATTCGCCAGGACCGAAAACCTCGATAATCACCTCCGACCCGTCCGGACGCAGGCGGTACAACTTCACCCAGCCCGAGAGCACGGCGAAAAAATGCGTGACGGGCTCGCCCTGCTCGAAGATCGCGGTCCGTTTCGGGCAGTCGCGAATCTCGGCGGCCCGGACCAGCGCGCCGAGCGCATCCGGCGACAACCCCTGGAACAGGGGCAATCGTCCGACGATTTCCAGATCCGCGCCGCCCACGGCCATCGCTCGTCTCCATCCGGCCGGAAACGAGTCCGGCGGGCTTCCGGAGGGTTACAACGCCCGGGGCCGTCCTGCAAGAAACCGGCGGCCGGGCTTGACGCCTGTCAAGGAGCGCCGGGGCCGAATTCGCTACCTTCCCCGCCGGAAGCACGGAGGAACGCCAGTGTCCCGCGGCCTGATTGTCGGCCTGCTCCTGTGGTTGTGGATTCCGCCGCATGCCGCATGGGCGTCCGATTTGCCGCGCTTCCTTGCGAAGCTTGCACCTGAAGCCCTGGTTCCAGGCGCCGCCGGCTACGGGCCGCTGCGCAGCGATCTTCCCGTCGTGCCGGTGCTGAAGGGCGGCGAAACCGTCGGTTGGGCCTTCCTCACATCGGATTTCGTCGGCACGACCGGTTATTCCGGCAAGCCGATCCATGTGGTTGCCGCGATTGCGCCGAACGCCGTGCTCGCCGGCGTCCGGCTCGTCAAACATTCGGAGCCTATCGTGCTGGTCGGCATACCGGACGCCAGGATGCGCCGGCTGACCGAGTCCTATGCCGGTATCGACCTGAAGCTCGAGGCGATGGCAGGCGGCTCCGCGCACGACCTCGACATTATCTCCGGCGCGACCGTGACCGTGATGGTGATCGATGACTCGGTCATCCGCGCCGGCCTCAAGGTGGCCCGCGCGCTCGGCCTTGGCGGCCTGGCGCCTGAAGCCGCGGCCGGCCCCGCTCGCCAGATCGACAGGACGAAACGGGACGTCCTTGACTGGATGACGCTCGCCGGCGACGGCTCTGTGCGGGCGCTGGCGCTCGATGTCTCCCAGGTCAATGCCGCCTTCGAGGCGACCGGTGACCCCAAGGCCATTGCACGACCCGAACGGGGCGCGCCGGAGGAGACCTTCATCGACCTGCGCGCGGCACTGGCGAGCGTGCCGTCCATCGGGCTCAGCCTGCTCGGCGAGGCCGAATACGCCAATCTCGCCGAATGGGCGGGCGAGGACGGCCACGCCATCCTGGTTGCGGGCCGCGGGCGCTATTCCTTCAAGGGCTCAGGCTATGTGCGCGGCGGGATTTTCGACCGGATCCAGCTCATCCAGGGCGACCGCTCGATCCGTTTCTTCGACCGCGACCACAAGCGGATCGGCGCCATCGCCGCTGACGGCGCGCCGGCCTTCACGGAACTCGACCTGTTCCGCATCCCGGCCGACGTCGAATTCCGGCCGGGTGAGCCCTGGCGGCTGCAATTGCTGGTGCAACGCGCGGTCGGCGCGGTGGAGAAGCGTTTCCTTACCTTCGACCTCGGCTACCGCCTGCCGGAACAATACCTGCTGCCGCTTGGCCCGGCGCCGGAGGCGGAGGCCGATGAGGCGCAGGCGAAGTCGGCGCTCTGGCAGCGGGTCTGGCACGACCGGCGCTTCGAGATCGCCGGGCTCGCCGCCATGCTCGCATTGCTGACCCTGATCTTCTTCTTTCAGCGCCAGGCGACGCGGAATGCGCGGCTCTATTTCTGGCTGCGCATGGGGTTCCTCACCGCAACCCTGTTTTTTCTCGGCTGGTATGCGAACGCCCAGCTTTCGGTCGTGAACCTGATGGCGCTGTTCGGCAGCCTGAGCACGGGCTTTGCCTGGGATGCCTTCCTGCTCGACCCGATGGTCTTCATCCTCTGGTTCGCGGTGGCGGCGGCGCTGATCTTCTGGGGGCGGGGCGCCTATTGCGGCTGGTTGTGCCCCTTCGGCGCGCTGCAGGAACTGACCAACAGGATCGCCCGCGCGTTGCGCGTGCCGCAATGGGAGCTGCCCTGGGGCCTGCATGAACGGCTCTGGCCGGTCAAATATGTGCTCTTCCTCGGGCTGTTTGGCCTCTCGCTCGCTTCGATCCCGCTCGCCGAGACCTTCGCCGAGGTCGAGCCGTTCAAGACCGCTATCGTGCTCAAATTCGTTCGCGAATGGCCGTTTGTGGTGTTCGCCGCCGCGCTGCTGGCCGCCGGACTGTTCGTCGAGCGCTTCTTCTGCCGCTATCTCTGCCCGCTGGGCGCGGCGCTCGCGATACCCGCGCGGATCCGCATGTTCGCCTGGCTCAGGCGCTATCACGAATGCGGCCATCCCTGCCAGCTCTGCGCGAATGAATGTCCCGTCCAGGCCATCCACCCGACGGGCGAGATCAATCCGAATGAATGCGTGAACTGCCTGCATTGCCAGGTGCTCTACCAGTCCACGGCCAAATGCCCGGTCTGCATCAAACGGCAAAGGAGCCAGGAACGCCTCGCACGGAGCGCCGACGCGCTCAGCGCCACGCTCGCCAAAGCGCCCAACATACCCACATCCCGGAAGGAGGGGAGTCATGGCAGACAAAGCGAATAAACTCAGCGTCACCCGGCGCGGCCTGATGCGGGCGACCGCAAGCGGCGCGGTGGCAGCGGCAGCGACGGCCGCTGCCGGGGTCGCAGGCCCGGGGCGCGCAAGGGCCGCCGCCGGCAGTCACGCGCTCGCGCCCGGCCAGCTCGACGACTATTACGGCTTCTGGTCGTCCGGCCAGACGGGCGAGCTGCGCATTCTTGGGATCCCGTCCATGCGGGAGCTGATGCGCGTGCCGGTCTTCAACCGCTGCTCGGCGTCCGGCTGGGGCCAGACCAATGAGAGTCTGAAGGTGCTGACCGAGAACCTCCTGCCCGAAACCAAGGCGTTCCTCGCCGCGAGGGGCCGCGTCACCTACGACAATGGCGATCTGCACCACCCGCATATGTCGTTCACCGACGGCACCTATGACGGCCGCTACCTGTTCATGAACGACAAGGCCAATACGCGCGTCGCGCGGGTGCGCTGCGACATCATGAAGTGCGACAAGGTCATCGAGGTCCCGAACGCCGCGGACATTCACGGCCTGCGTCCCCAGAAATACCCGCGCACGGGCTATGTCTTCGCCAATGGCGAGCATGAGACGCCGCTCGTCAATGACGGCAAGATCCTCGACAGCCCGGAAGACTACGTCAACATCTTCACCGCCATAGACGGCGACACGATGACGGTCTCATGGCAGGTGATCGTCTCGGGCAATCTCGACAATTGCGACGCGGACTACCAGGGCAAATACGCCTTCGCCACCAGCTACAATTCCGAGATGGGGATGACGCTGGCCGAGATGACTGAAAGCGAGACGGACCACTGCGTCATCTTCGACATCAAGGCTATCGAGGCGGGCGTGGCGGCCGGCGACGGGCAGGTGCTGAACGGGGTGCGCGTGCTCGACGGGCGCAAGGGCTCAAAATACACGCGCTATGTGCCGATCCCCAACAGTCCGCATGGCTGCAACACCGCCCCGGACAAGCGTCATGTCGTCATCAACGGCAAGCTCTCGCCCACGGTATCGGTCATCGACGTGACGAAGGTGGACGCGCTCTTCTCGGAGAACGCCGACCCGCGGTCCTGCATCGTCGCCGAGCCGCAGTTGGGCCTGGGGCCGCTCCACACCGCCTTCGACGGCAAGGGCGGGGCCTTCACCACGCTGTTCCTCGACAGCCAGGTGGTGAAGTGGGACCTCGAAAAGGCCGTTCGCGCCTATGCGGGCGAGGATGTGGACCCGATCATCTCCAAGGTCGACGTCCAGTACCAGCCCGGACACAACCACACCACGATGGGTGAGACGGCCGAGGCGGACGGCAAGTGGCTCGTCTCGATGAACAAGTTCTCCAAGGACCGCTTCATCAATGTCGGGCCGCTGAAACCCGAGAACGAGCAGCTTATCGACATCTCGTCGGACGAGATGAAGGTGGTCCATGACGGGGCGACCTTCGCCGAGCCGCATGACTGCATCATCGTGCGCCGGGACATCGTGAACCCGAAGACCATATGGGACCGGGACGACCCGATCTTCTCCGACGCCGTCAGGCAGGCGGCGGCGGACGGCGTCGACCTGGAGGACGGCGCCGAGGAGCCGATCCGCGACGGCAACAAGGTGCGCATCTACATGTATTCGGTGGCACCCGAGTTCTCGATGGAGAAGTTCACCGTCAAACAGGGCGACGAGGTGACGATCTACATCACCAATCTCGATGATGTGGACGACGTGACCCACGGTTTCTGCCTGTCGAACTACGGCATCGCGTTCGAAATCGCGCCACAGGCGACGGCCTCGGTCACCTTCACCGCCGACCGACCGGGCGTCCACTGGTTCTACTGCCAGTGGTTCTGCCATGCGCTGCATATGGAGATGCGCGGGCGGATGTTCGTCGAGCCGAGAGCGGCGTGATGCTCCGCGCCGGGCTCGCGTTGGTCCTCCTTGCTTCGCCCGCGCTCGCGGTGGAGCGGGAGGTGCCGGCGCGGCCCGGCGCCCTTGCGGCGGCCCTCGCGGCGGCGAATGACGGGGATGTGCTTCTCCTGGCCCCCGGCATCCATGAGGGCGGGGTCGGGATTGACCGGCCGCTCGTTCTGCGCGGTCGGAGGGGCGCTGTCATAGCCGGTCCCGGAACCGGCAGCGTCATCAGCGTGGCCGCGTCCGATGTCGAGATAGGCGGGCTCGAAATACGTGGATCCGGCTCCTCGCACGAGACTGTCGACTCCGGAATCAAGCTCGGCAAGAAAGCGGCCCGCGCCCTTGTCCGGAACAACCGGCTCATCGGCAATCTCTATGGCGTCGATATCCATGGTGCGCGGGACGCCCGCGTCGCCGGCAATGTCATCGAGGGCCGCCGGGATCACCGGGTCAACGACCGCGGTAATGGCGTCTATGTCTGGAATGCGCCCGGCGCGGTCGTGGAAGGCAACGATATCCGCTGGGGCCGGGACGGCATCTTCGTCAACACCTCGAAGAAGAATATCTTCCGGAACAACCGCTTCCGGGACCTGCGCTTCGCGGTCCACTACATGTACGCCCATAGCAGCACGGTCGAGGGCAACCTCTCCATCGGCAACGACCTCGGCTATGCGATCATGTATTCCAAGCGCGTGAGGGTGCTCCGCAACGCCTCCATCGGCGACGCCGAGCACGGCATCATGCTGAACTATGCCAACAGCTCGAAGGTCCGCGGCAATCTCGTGCTGAACGGCGCCAATCGCTGCGCCTTCATCTACAACGCCCACAAGAACCGGATCGAGGACAACCGCTTCGAGGGCTGCGCCATCGGCATCCACTTCACTGCCGGCTCCGAGCGCAATGCGATCTCCGGCAATGCCTTCATCGGCAACCGCACGCAGGTGAAATATGCCGGCACCCGATGGATGGACTGGTCTGTCGAAGGCCGTGGCAACCACTGGTCCGATTTCGCCGCCTTCGACCTCGACGGCGACGGCGTGGCCGATGCCCCCTACCGCCCGAACGATGCGATGGACCATGTGTTGTGGCGCCAGCCGGCGGCAAAATGGCTGCTCGGCGCGCCGGCGGTGCAGCTCGTGCGCTGGGCGCAGGCAGCCTTCCCGGCGCTGTTGCCGGGCGGCGTCATCGACAGCCATCCGCTGATGCAGCCCGTCGAGATCGCGCTTCCCGGCTGGGGGACAAGCCATGACGGATAGCGCCCTCTCCGTCTCGGCTGCCAGCAAGGTCTACGGGGCCCGCCGCGTGTTGCATGAGGTGTCGCTGGAAGTTCGCGCCGGCGAGCGGGTGGCCCTGCTCGGCCATAACGGCGCCGGCAAGACCACGCTGATGAAGCTCGCGCTCGGCCTTGTTCCGGCAGACAGCGGGGCGGTCTCGGTCGGGGGCGCGCCCGCCGGGAGCAGTGCCGCGCGGGAGGCGGCGGCCTATCTGCCGGAAGCTCTTGCCTTTCATCCGGCGCTTACCGGGCGCGAACAATTGGGGCTGTTCGCGCGCCTCGCCGGCGTCCCGCAGGCAGAGGTCTCCGGCCTGCTGGACCGCGTGGGCCTCCGGGACGCCGCCGACCGGCGCATCGGCGGCTGGTCCAAGGGCATGCGCCAGAGGCTCGGCCTCGCCCAGGTGCTGCTGGGCCGCCCGGCGTTGGCCTTGCTGGACGAACCGACCAGCGGGCTCGACCCGGTGTCGCGCCAACAGCTCTACGGGATCATCGACGAGATGGCCGGGCAAGGAACCGCCGTCCTGGTCGCAAGCCATGCGCTCGCCGAGCTGGAGGCCCGCGCGGACCGGATCGCGATCCTGCGCGAGGGCCGCCTGGTCGCCTGCGACGCGCTTGTCCGACTGAGGGCCGAGGCAGGGCTGCCCGTCCGTCTCCGGGTCACGGCAAGAGGAGACCGCGCTACCGAGCTGCAGGCGCGCATCGGCGGCAAACGGCTGAACGGCGCATCGGTGGAAATCCTGTGCCCGCCTTCGGAGAAAATGGCGCGGCTTGCGGAAATCGCCAGCCTCGGCGCGCTGGCGGCGGATCTGGATATCGCGCCGCCGAGCCTGGAGGACATCTACCGGCACTATTCCGAGGGGGCGTCGCCGTGATTGCCCGCATGCTGGCCGTCGCAGGCGCCGAATTCCGCATTGCGCGGCGCAACCGCTGGGCATTAACCGCCGCCCTGCTGATGCTGCTCTTCGCGCTCGCGCTCACATTCGCAGGCTCCGCGCCGACCGGAACCCTCGGCGTCGATCTGCTCACCGTATCGGTCGCCTCGATGACGACGCTGGCCGTCTATCTGACGCCGCTGCTGGCCTTGCTGCTCTCCTTCGACGCCGTCGCTGGCGAGCGCGAGCGGGGCAGCCTTGCGCTGCTGCTGAGCTACCGCCTGACGCGCGGGGAACTGCTAGCCGGCAAGCTGGTTGCGCATCTGGCGGTGCTGGCCTTCGCCATGGCGGTGGGGTTCGGCGCGGCCGGGCTCGCTGCAGCGGCGGCAGGCGGCGCAGGGCCCGAAAGCCTTGCCGCGCTTGCGCGGCTGATCGGCTCCTCGATCCTTCTGGGTGCAACCTTTCTGGCCCTGGGCTACGCGGTTTCCGCGCTTGCCGGCAGCGCGGCCGGCAGCGCCGGGATGGCAGTCGGCCTATGGTTGGTGCTGGTCGTGCTCTACGACCTCGGCCTGCTCGGCGCCGTGGTCGCGGACGATGGCGGCATCTTCACCCAGGCGCTGTTTCCCTGGCTGCTGGCGCTCAACCCGGCCGATGCCTTCCGGCTCTGGAATGTGGCTGGTTCCGGGCAGGTCGCGCTGGCGAGCGGCATGGCCGGGGCCGCTGATGCGTTGCCGGGCGCGGCGCCGCTCGCCTCGCTCCTGCTATGGCCCGTGGCGGCGCTCGGCCTCGCCCGGCTCGCCATTTCGAGGATCACGCCGTGAAGCGCCTCGCGCTCGTTCTCCTGCTTCTTGCAAGCTGCGGCGAGGAGGAGGCCGCCTTGCCCGACCCCGTGCGCCTGACAGCCGAGGCGGTCGGCCATTACTGCATGATGACGGTGCTCGACCATGACGGACCCAAGGCGCAAATCCACCTGAAGGGCTTCCCCGAGCCGATCTTCTTCGCGCAGGTGCGCGATGCGCTTGCCTATGCGAAAGGGCCGGAGCGGAATGCGGACCTGCTCGCCATCTATGTGTCCGACATGGGCGCGGCGCCGAGCTGGGCCGCGCCCGGACCGGACAACTGGATCCTCGCGCGGCAGGCCCGCTTCGTCGTCGGCGGGGATGTCCGGGGCGGCATGGGCGCGCCGGAGGTCGTGCCTTTCTCCTCGGTTGAAGCCGCCGCGGGATTCGCCGACCGGCATGGCGGCGAGGTGCTGGCCTTCGCCGACATTCCGGATGCTGCCGTTCTGGCGCCTGTCGAGATCGAGCTTGCCAAGAGAGACCGGCGATGAAGATCACCCGACGCCGCTTCCTCGCCGTTTCGGCCGCTGCCACCCTCGCCTGGCAGGCTCCCGCCCGGGCCGCAACGTTTCGCTGGCGGGGCGTCGCACTGGGCGCGCCTGCCTCGATTGCGTTTGACGGCTTGGGCCGCGCAGCGGCAGCCGGGCTCGCCGGGCGCGTCGAGGCGGAGATTTCGCGGCTGGAAGACATCTTCAGCCTCTACCGCGCCGGTTCGGAACTCAGGCGGCTGAACCGCTTCGGACGGCTCGAACATCCCTCGCATGAAATGCTGGAGCTTCTGGACCTTGTCCGGCTCGTCAATGAGAGCACAGGCGGCGCGTTCGACCCGACGGTGCAGCCCTTCTGGCGGCTGCATGCACGGGCGGCGGGCGAGAACAGGGCGCCGACGCCTGTAGAGATGCGCGCGGCCCTGCTGGCCTCCGGCTGGCGGCATGTGCAGGTCGGGGCCGGGTTGATCCGCTTCCGGCGCCCCGGCATGGCGCTGACGCTCAACGGCGTCGCGCAGGGCTATATCGCCGACCGGATCGCCGCCCTGCTGCGCGCCCGGGGGCTGGTCGATGTGCTGGTCGATACCGGCGAGATACGGGCGCTCGGACGCCGCGCGGAAGGAACGCCGTGGCGCGCGGGAATCGTCCTTCCCGACGGCACCCCTGTTGCCCGCAAGGCGTTGTCGGACCGCGCGCTCGCGACCTCCGCCCCGCATGCGACCCTGCTGGACGTCACGAGGGGGGCGGGCCATATCCTCGATCCCCGAACCGGGGATCCTGCCGCATACTGGCGTCTGGCATCGGTATCGGCGCCGCGCGCCGCGCTCGCGGACGCGCTTTCGACCGCGTTCTGCCTCATGGGCCGCCGCGCCATCGACGCCGCGCTCGCACGCCACTCCGATGCGGCGCTGGAGGCGCTTGTCTCGTGAGCCCGCCGGGACAGCCCGATCGCCGCGTCAGCCTCTCCGCCCGGCCCTGTCCATCGCGTCCAGAACGGCGCCGTCCGTCAACAGCTCCGGCAGCGGGATGCCGGCGGGCGCGCCCGGGCCGTAAACCGCGTTGAAGGGAATGCCGTAGCGGGCGAAGCGGGCGAGATAAGCCGAGATCGCCGGGTCGGGCCGGGTCCAGTCCGCGCGCATCGCCACCACGTCCTTCGCGAGCCGGGCCGCAACCGGCCCCCGGTCCAGCACTGCCGCCTTGTTGAACTTGCAGGTGATGCACCAGTCGGCGGTCACATCGACCAGGACCGTGTGGCCCTCGGATATCAGCGGCTCGATCCGCGCCTCGTCGAAGGCCAGCCAGCGGCCTTCGGGCACAGCCTGCTGCATGGCCGCGGGCAGGGCGACGGCCGCCGCGAGGCTCACCGCCGCCGCCAGCGCTGCCCCGGCTGCAAGCACGCGCCGCCGGAGCCGCGACCAGGCCGCCAGAAGCGCCGCCGCCAGCGCTGCCGCGCCCAGCGCGGCAAAGGCGGCGGGCCAGCCGATCTGCACCGCAAGCACGGTCAGCAGCCATGCCGCGGTGCCCGCCAGCGCCAGGCCCAGAACGAAGCGCAGCCGCATCGTCCAGCGGCCCGGTTTCGGCAGCATGGCCGCCAGGCCCGGAAAGGCCGCCACGCCGAGATAGGGCAGCGCCAGGCCGAGGCCGAGCGCCGTGAAGATGAGCGCGACCTCCGCCGGCCCCCGCGTCAGTGCGAAGCCGACCGCCGTGCCGACAAAGGGCGCGGAGCAAGGGGTCGCCAGCAGGGTTGCGAACATGCCGGTAAGGAACGGGCCGCCCCGGAGCCCGCCCGCGAAGCGCGGCATGGGAATCTCGAAGGCGCCCCAGAGATTAGCCGCGAACAGGAGCAGCAGGATCAGCATCGCCGCGAGGAAAGCCGGCTGCTGAAACTGGACGCCCCAGCCGACTGCCATGCCGGCCTCCGCCGCCGCGATCGCCGCCCCGGCCAGCAGCCAGAAGGAAAACACGATGCCCGCGGCGACGGCGAGGAATTCCGCCCGCGCCCGGCCCCGCCCGGCGCCTCCGAGCCCCGCGAAATGCATGAGCTTGATGCCGAGCACCGGCAATACGCAGGGCATGAGGTTGAGGATGACGCCGCCGGCAAGCGCCAGCGCCAGGATTATCGCGATACCGTATGCGGCGCCTGATGCGCTTTCGCCGGCGGGGGCCACGCGCAGGCGTTGTTCCAGGGCCTCGCCGGCGCCTGTGACGGTTGCCACGAGTTCGCGGCCGAGCAGCGTTTCCGGGCCGCCCTTCGCCCAGGCCACCGGCACGGCGAGGCCGCCTGCAACGGGCGTCGGCCGGCCGAACGCGGCGAGGGTTCCGGCCTCGATGAAGATGTCCTCCGCCTCGATGCCGGGCAGAGCGACATAAAGGGCCGCACCGTCTCCCTCGCCGATCAGCTCCGCCCGGCCCGGCGCCGTCTCCGGGCGGGGCGCGCGGCCGCGCCAGCGGTCGATGGCAAAGGCCTCCGCCGAGGGCTGCGCCGGGCCCGCCGGCAGGGTGAGCGCCAGATCGGCGCTTTGCGGTACGCAGATGTCGGAACAGGTGAGATAGTCCACGCGGAGTGCGACCCTGACCGGCTGTCCCGGTTCGATGACCTGCACATCCATGGGCAACACAAGGCCGTCCTCATAGCCGACGCTGTCTATGCCGAGAATGGTGAAGCGCGCTGGCGCCGGCCAGGTGAGTCCGGCTTCGCCCAGATTGCCGCTTCCGGTCCAGTCGAGCGCGGGCGGCAGGCCGCCGTCGCCGGGACTACGCCAATAGGTTTTCCATCCGGGCGCGAGTTCGAATTCGAGTCCGAGGCGCAGCCGGTCGAGATTGCCCACAGCCTCGCTCGCCGACACGAGGCGCACCGCGGCTTCAGGCGTCCGCGCCCAGGGTGACGCCGCCGCCGCCGTTTCCCCGGCAATCGCGACCGCCGCCAGGAGCGCGACGAGCATCCGCAACGCCGTAGCGCGCGCCTTCACACCCGCCTCCGCTGTGCTACACTCGAAGCCATGACGCAAGACCTCTCCGAGGACGGCTGGCTGACCGGTCAATTGCTGATCGCCATGCCCAGCATGAGCGACCCGCGCTTCGAACGCACGGTCATCTATATGTGCGCCCATGGCGACGAGGGCGCAATGGGCCTTGTCATCAACAAATCGATGGAATCGCTTTCCTTCACGGACCTTATGGAGCAGTTGGGCGTGGAGAGCAGCGAGGCCGAGATGTCGATCCTGTCCGGCGGGCCGGTGGAGACCGGGCGCGGCTTCGTGCTCCACAGCGCCGATTACGACCGGGAGGGTTCGCTTGCTGTATCGGACAGCATCCGGCTGACCGCGACGATCGATGTGCTGAAGGCCATCGCCGTGGGCCACGGCCCGCATAAGCGCCTGCTCGCGCTCGGCTATGCCGGCTGGGCGCCGGGGCAGCTTGAGGGCGAGATCCAGGACAATGGCTGGCTCACCGCCCCGGCCGACGACGCCATCCTGTTCGACGATGCGCTCGAATCCAAATGGGCCCGCGCCATCGCCAAGCTCGGCGTGGACGCCTCCATGCTCTCCTCCTTCGCCGGCCGCGCCTGATGCCGATGCCCGGCCCCTGGCCGTTCCCTGTCTTCCGGAGAAACGCCCGGTCTCGATGAAAGACTGACGGCTGGCGGGCTCCGCAGCGCCCCGCCTATCCGGGAGTCGCAGGAGCGCCATGCCGTCATGTCCGACCATCAATCCGCAAGTGTCGAGGTCCGTTACGGCTGGGTGATCGTCTGGGCGTCGCTCATCCTGAACAGCATCGCGCTCGGCGCCCCGACGCTGCTCTTCGTCGCGCTCAAGCCCATCGCGGCCGATCTCGGTGGCGAACGCTGGGTGCCTTCCTTCGCCTATTCGCTGCTCATGGTCGGCACCGGCATCGGCGGCATCGCCATGGGCTGGTGGATGGACAAGCGCGGCATCCTCCAGCCGATCCTGTTCGGCTCCGTGATGATCTGCCTCGGCAGTCTGGTGGCGAGCCAGTCGGACACCCGGTGGGGCTTCTGGGTCGCGAACGGCCTGTTGATCGGTCTGCTCGGCAAGTCGGCGATGATCGCACCACTCGTCGCCAATGCGACCCGCTGGTTCGACCGGCGGCGCGGGCTCGCCATCGCCGTTATCGCGTCGGGCCAGGGGTTGTCCGGGGCCCTCTGGCCCACCGTCTTCGGATATCTCGAAGGCACGGTCGGCTGGCAGCAGACCTATTTCTACTACGCCATCTTCGCGGTAGTGACGATGGTGCCGCTCTGCTGGCTGATCCGCCCGAAGCCGCCGGTGCCGCCGCCGGGGCCGGCGCGTCTCGTTGCCGCCCGCGGCGGCAAGGTGCTGGAATGGCCGCCCGAACTGGTGCAGGGCACGCTCTGGCTCGCCGTGATCGGCTGTTGCGGGGCGATGTCCATGCCCATCGTCCATCTCGTGGCCCATACCTCCGACCTCGGCCATGCGGAGGAGCGCGGGGCGGAAATCCTGTCGGTGCTGATGGTGGCGGGCTTCTTCAGCCGCATCGCCTTCGGCATGCTGTCGGACCGCATCGGCGCCGCGCCGACGCTGCTGATCGGGTCGCTTTGCCAGCTTGTCATGATGGTTGTCTTCTCCATGGTCGAGAGCCTGACAGGGCTCTATGTCGCGGCGCTCCTGTTCGGGCTCGGTTTCGCCGGCATCATGCCCTGCTACCCGCTGCTGCTCAGGCTATGGTTCCCGGTTTCCGAGATCGGCTGGCGCGTCGGCGCGCAATACATGTTCGCGGGCGCCGGCATGGCGATCGGGGGCACGCTTGCTGGCTACATATTCGATGTCACCGGCTCCTATTCGCCGGCCTTCCTTGCAGGCGTTGCCTTCAACGCGATGAATTTCCTCCTGATCGCCATGCTCCACTTCCGCTCCCGCAGCCTCGGCTTCAGCCCGCGGGCGGTGGTTTGAGGCGGCCTGTCAATCCGCCGCCAGCACGTCGGCGAGGCGGCCAAGCGCATTGAGGGCGGGCGGGAAGCCGGCATAGGGGGCGGTCTGGGCGATGGCGGCGGCGATTTCGGCCGGCGCGAGGCCCATGGCGCGCGCCGAGGCGGCGAATTTGGCCAGCGTGTCGTGCAGGCCCAGCACGGCGAAGCTCGCCAGCGCCACGATCATGCGCCGCCTGTGGGAGAGGCCCGGTCGGTTCCAGATGGCGCCGTAGCCGTAAAGGATCGCGATACGGTAGAGGCCGGCGGAGCCCGCATTGCCGGGCGCGGCGTAGCCGGTCTCCGCGCGTTCCCCATGCAGCTTGCGCATCATGGCGTGCCCGTCCGCCTCCAGCGCCGCCAGGTCGCGCGCGTCCTCGTCCTCGCGCGGCGGATAGCCGAGTTGCGCGTTGAGCGTGCCAAGCGCATGCGCCGCCATCGGCAGGCCGCCATACAGGCCGCATTGCACGAAAATCTCGCGGAGTTCCCGCGCGTCCAGCCCGGCCTCGACCGCCGGCCGGATATGGGAGGCGATTGCCGACTGCCGGTCCTTCTGGGCGAGCGCGGAGAGAACCGCCACCATGCGGTCGGCGGGCGGCAGCGCGGGGTCCGCCCAGAGCGAACCGAAACCCGCTTCGAGCGCGAAGGCGTCGAGGCCCGGCGCGCCGGATGGCACGGGCAGTCCGTAGTCTTCGGCGAGGCGCGCGCCGGCCTCGCGCAGTGCCGTGCGGTCGTTCACTTCGGTCATGGGTGACTCCTCCTCCGGGGAGCCCGGCCGGTATCACCGTTCTCCGACAGGGCCCGTAATGTCATGTTTCGTCATGATCGGCATGCTGGCAGCGTATAACCCCTGTTCACTTCCGGCATAGGCCTCCTTTCGTTCCCTGCCGGCGCCGGGACCCTGTTTTGCGCGCGTTTCGCATGCGCGCGGGCGCGTGTCGGTGCCGGCGCGGTTCGCGCACCTGATTGCGCCCGCGCGCGAGACAAATGCAGGACATAGCTCTCCCTCCTGTTTCTACGGGTTCTTTTTTCGCACCGGCGCGAAAAGAGGAGGCGACCCGGCCCCATGGATGCCGGCTCCCTCCTCTCTGCCCATCCTATCACGGATTCCCGGGTGTCAAGCCTTCATGAGAAAAAATACCCGGGACACCTGGTGGACACTTGCCTGCCCGGCCGCCTGGGCCCCGGATCGGCGCTGACGCGCCGTCCGGGGTGACAAAGGGGGGGTGCGCTCCGTCCGGGGTGACAAAGAGGGCTGCGCTCCGTCCGGGGTGGCGAAGGGGGTTGTGCTTCGGCCGGGGGTGACAAGAGGGGGTATGCTCTGGCCGGGGTGACGGGGGGAGCGTATCGGGGAACGGGGCCATGACGCTGCAGAACCGTGTGACGCCGTTCGGGGATATTGTCGCCACGCCCGAGCGGGGGACGATGATGGGCAATCGCGGCATATTGCATGACGAGCGCCGGAGGCTCGGCCGGCGGCGCTGGGCGCACAAGGCCTGGATCTGCTGCCTCACCGAATTCCGCGGCCGGAAGCGGCAGGTCATGGCGCCGGGGCGTTATACGGAACTGTTCTTCCTCGACGAGGCGGTCGCGCTCGCTGCCGGGCACCGGCCCTGCTTCGAATGCCGGCGGGACGCCGCCAGGGCCTATGCGGTCTGCTGGGGCGGCGGCCCGCGCGCCGGTGAGATCGACCGCGTGCTGCATGCTGAACGCCTCGATGGAGGCCGTCGGCGCGTCCATTGCTTCGAGGCTGCCGGCCTGCCCGACGGCGCATTCGCGGTCCGGGACGGGGCCGCCTGGCTGGTACGGGGGCCGCGGCTGCTGCGTTATACGCCGGCGGGCTACGACGCCGCCATCGAGCGGCCGGTCGGCGCGGTCGAGACGCTGACGCCGCCGGCCACGCTGAGGGCGCTCAGGGCCGGCTACGCCCCGCGGCTCCACCCCTCGGCAGCGCTTCCATTTGCGCCTTGAACGCAAGGTCCGAAATGCCTGCGGCCGCGCCCTCGGCTGCAGCCGAGGCCAGCGATGTCCACGCACCCTCGAGCCATGCGGCGGGCACGGCATTGGCCTGATCCACCCTGCCGACCTCCCGTCCGTCTGACCAGACCACGGACCAGCCAAGCTGCAATTCGCGCAGGCCCGCATGAACCGGCCCCATCTCCGCGCTGCCGAAGACATGCAGATGGCTCGGCGCGGCCGGCGGCACGACATCCAGCCCCGCGCCCGCAAGCGCCGTTTCGAGCGCGCGCAGCAGCGGCGTGGTCGCTTCGGCGTCCGCGCCGGCAATCGGCGCGACAGAGATTTTCAGCCGGACCGGATCGCCGGCGACGGGCTGCTCGGCGCGAACCTGCCGCGCAACCTCGTCCGCCAGCTCTTCGAGAAGCGCGGCCAGCGCCCCGGCGCCGATGCCCTCGACCTGCTGTTCGAAGCGCCCGGCCTGCCTGCCGTCCCAGGCGCGCAGCTCCCATATGAGGCCGGACGGCGCCGCGCCTTCCGCCACCGCATCGGGCTCGGTGCGCCCGGACAGCCGGAAACTCAGCAGATTGCCCTCATGCCGGCTGGCCGGCAGCCCCCGGCGGTGCAGCGCCTCTTCGAGAGCCCGCCGCAGCCGGTCCTCCAGTTCGGGCGGCGCCCCGTGAACGCGCCCCACACGCACGCCGACGCTTTCCGGCAGCGCCAGGAGCGCACTCGCCTTGTCGCGCTCCATGACCTGCGGCAGCGGCTGGCAGGCCGCCGCGAAGAGCAGAGCGGCGGCGAACAGGGCCCGGCTAGACAATGATGCAGCCCACGAGAAGGCCGAGCAGGCAAAGCCCGAGGAAGATCACCAGATGCGGCATACCGGATGCGGCCCCGTCCTCAAGAAAGAAGCCCGCGCCGGGAAGGCGCGGGCTTGCAACGTTCCGATACGGCCACGCCGGACCGTCCGGTGAAGACTACTTGTCGAGCCAGAAGGTGTCGAACCGCCCGACATCGTAAAGGCCGAAATAGTTGTAGGGGTTGTGGCCCTTGACGTAGTTGTACCAGCCGTCGTTGATCTTCTCCCAGCAGATCGGGAGCACCGGCGGGTTCTCCTCCATCACCATCTCGGCCGCGGTGATCGCTTTCTGCCGCTTCGCCGGATCGACCTCGTTGTCGATGGCCGTCAGCAGCTCGGTGAAGCGCGGGTCTTCCCACTGCGAGTAGTTCTGCGGGCCGCCCGGACCGTACCAGGTGTTGAAGTAGTCCGACGGGTCGATCAGGGTCGAGACGATGGCGCCGACCGAGAGGTCGAACTTGCCGTTATTGGTGTCGTCGAACCAGACTGATTCCACGACGGTGCGCAGCTCGCACTCGATGTTGAGTGCCTGCGCCAGCATCGCCTGGATTGCCTGCGACCAGAGCTTGAAGGTCGCCACGTCGCGCACCACGAAGTCGAGCCCCTTGAGGCCGTCGCCATGGCCTGCGGCTTCCAGCAGCGCCTTGGCTTCCTTGATGGAGGCCATCGTGTCCGGCTGGTAGCCGAGGCGCTTGGTGAGCTGGTCTTTCGGCGTCGCCACATCCGAGAACGGGTAGATGAAGCCGCCGACCAGCATCGGCGCCACATCCCTGACGACATCCACCAGCACCGGCCGGTCGAACACCAGGTGCATGGCCCGGCGCACCCTCGGATCGTTGAACGGCTCGCGGTCGGCATTGAGCCAGACCGCCTGGATGACGCTCTGGTAGTAGTCGGTCGCCGTCATGTCGTCGCGGGCGTCCGCTTCCCTGCGCGTCACCGGGTCGATCAGCCGGGCGTAGTCGGTCCGGCCTGCCAGGAAGGCCGAGCCCAGCTCCGGCGAGAACGGCAGGCCGTGATAGAACTCGATCCCGTCGAGATAGGGCAACCCTTCCATCCAGTAGTCCGGGTTCTTCTGCATCACCCAGATTTCCTGCTCGACTCGCCGGACGCTGCGGAACGGACCGGTGCCGGGGACGTCGAGGGTCTTGCGCAGGTTGTAGTTGTTGTCCTCGAGCGTCTTCTTGCGGACGATGCCGTTCCAGCCGCTGGAGATGGCGCCCATGATGAAGGCCGGCGGCCTGGGCGCGGACAGCTTGAACTGGACGGTGTACTTGTCGGGCGCAACGATCTCTTCGACGGAGGGGAACAGCGCACTGCGCGGGATGTTGATGCCCTCGGGCGGCTTGGTGATGCGGTCGAAGGTCGCCTTCACATCCGCGGAAGTGAGTTCGGCGCCGTCGGAGAAATGCACGCCCTTGCGCAGGAAGAAGGTGTAGGTCTTGCCGTCTTTCGAGATTTCCCAGCTATGGGCAAGGTCGGGAATGATCGACTGGCCGCTGTCGCGGGGGTCATGGCGGATCAGGTTGTCGTACATGCAAGCCTGACTGCCGAGATTGTTGATCGTCCCCGACTGGTGGAAGTCGAGATGCGGCGGACGCATGGTGATGCCGTAGCGCAGCACGCCGCCCGACTTCGGGTTCGGCTCAGTCGCTGCGAGCTGGAACTTCGAGCCGTCATATTCCATCGGAATGGCGGCACTGGCCCTGCGCGAAGACAGGCCGTATGCGCCCGCAGCCGCCACCGCCGCGCTTCCCTGAAGGAAGTGCCGCCGTGACCAATGCGGGTTCAGAAATCCTTTTCGAGCCATAATGCTCCTCCCTGCCTGAATCGGAGGCGGTGTCCCCCCGACTGAATCGGAACCGTTGCGGCCCCGGATGCGATATGCTCCCGTGTCGGCAGCTCTCCGTCGGGCGTCGCGGGAGCCACCGCATTCTAAGGAGCCTCGATTATGGACCGAACCGAAGCGCTCGAACAAGGGGCCGGGCAGGAGGCCCCGGCAGCAGCGGCCGAGAGCGTTCTCGAAGTCGAGAACCTGCAGACGCATTTTTTCACCAATGACGGTGTGGTGCGCGCGGTGGACGGCGTCTCCTATGGCGTGCGCCGGGGCGAAACCCTCGGAGTCGTTGGGGAATCCGGCTGCGGCAAGAGCGTGACGGCGCTTTCGATCCTCAGGCTCGTGGCGAGCCCGCCGGGCCGCATCGTCGGCGGCGCCATACGGCTGGAGGGACGCAACCTGCTGGACGCGACCGAGACCGAAATGGAGGAGGTGCGCGGCAACGAGATCTCCATGATCTTCCAGGAGCCGATGACCTCGCTCAATCCCCTGTTCACGGTCGGGAAGCAAATCAGCGAGGCCATCGCGCTTCACCAGGGCCTCTCGAAACGCGAGGCGATGGACCGCGCGATCGAGATGCTGCGCGAGGTCCATATTCCGGAGCCGGAGCGGCGCGCGCATGAATATCCGCACCAGCTCTCGGGCGGCATGCGACAGCGGGTGATGATCGCCATGGCGATCTCCTGCAACCCAAAGGTGCTGATCGCCGACGAGCCGACCACCGCGCTCGATGTCACCATACAGGCGCAGATCCTCGACCTCATGCGCGAGACGCAGCGCAGCCAGGGCCAGGCGGTGATCCTGATCACGCATGACATGGGCGTCGTCGCCGAGAATGCCGACCGCGTCGTGGTGATGTATGCGGGGCGCAAGGTGGAGGAGGCGGAAGTGGACGAGCTCTTCGACCATCCGGGCCATCCCTACACGGAGGGCCTGCTCGGCGCCATTCCGAGCCTCGAGACGGCGGCGCATGATGAGACCGGGCGCGGCCGCCTGAACGAGATCGAGGGCATGGTGCCCTCCCTCGCCAACCTGCCGCCGGGATGCGCCTTCGCGCCCCGCTGCCGCTATGCGAGCGCGCAATGCCGGCAGGACTACCCGCCGCTCGAACGCCACCGCCCGGGCCACTGGGTGGCCTGCTGGCATGCCGATCGCCTGCTGGGAGGAACGGCATGAGCGCCGCGCCCGGAAACGCCGCCCCGCTGCTCGATGTGCAGGGCCTCAAGAAGCATTTCCCGATCTACAAGGGCGTGTTCTCCCGCGTCGGCGGCCATGTCTACGCCGTGGACGGGGTGAGCTTCCATATCAGGCGCGGCGAGACGCTCGGGCTGGTCGGCGAGTCCGGTTGCGGCAAGTCCACCGTCGGCCGCACCGTGCTCAAATTGCTGGAGCCGACCGAGGGGCGCATCCGCCTGGACGGCGAGGATATCACCGACCTCGGCGCGGCGGAGATGATGCCCCACCGCCAGCGTATGCAGATGATCTTCCAGGACCCCTATGCCTCGCTTAATCCACGCATGCCGGCCCGTTCCATCGTCGGCGAGCCGATGACGATCCACGGGGTCGCCGAAGGCCGGGAACGCGAGGACCGTGTCGCGGCGCTGTTCGAGCGCGTCGGGCTCGGGAGCCGGTATATGGACTCCTATCCGCATGAGTTCTCCGGCGGCCAGCGCCAGCGCATCGGCATTGCCCGCGCGCTCGCGCTCAACCCGGACCTGATCGTGGGCGATGAGCCTGTTTCGGCGCTCGATGTGTCGATCCAGGCGCAGATCATCAACCTGCTGATGGACCTGCAGGACGAGTTGAAGCTGTCCTACCTGTTCGTCGCGCATGACCTCGCCGTGGTGGAGCATATCAGCCACCGGGTCGCGGTCATGTATCTCGGCCGCATCGTCGAGATCACCGACAAGACCAGCCTGTTCGACACGCCGCTGCATCCTTACACGGAGGCGCTGCTCTCTGCGGTGCCGATGCCGAAGGCGCGCGCCCGCGGCCGCAAGCGCGTCATTCTGGCAGGCGACGTACCGAGCCCGATCAACCCGCCCTCAGGATGCCATTTCCACTCGCGCTGCCCTTACGCGATGGCGCGTTGCCGCAGCGACGTGCCCATGCTGCGTGAGGTACAGGCCGGCCACTGGGCCGCCTGCCACCTGCATGACGGCACAGGCGCGGAGCCGGCCTCGTTGCCGGGCGCCGCGACCGCCTAGTCCGGCTCAGACCGCGCCGCGCAGGCGCGGGTCGAGCACGTCGCGAATGCCGTCGCCGAACAGGTTGAACGCCAGCACGGTGATGGTGATCGCCACGCCCGGGAAGAGCACCAGCCACCAGGGCGGCACGATGCCGGCATTGAGCGCATCCGCCAGCATGTTGCCCCAGGTCGGCGCGGGCGGCGGGATGCCGACGCCAAGGAAGCCGAGCGAGGCCTCGATGATGATCGCGACGCCGAGATGGGTCGTGGCGAGAATCAGGTAGGGCGCCACGCATTGTGGCAGGATGTGGAACAGCATGATACGCATGTTGGAGGCGCCGAGGCTGCGCGCCGCCTCCACGAAGGACATTTCCTTGAGCGAGAGCACAACGGAGCGGATTACGCGCCCGCCGAAGGGTATGCGCGTGATCGCAATGGCGATGATGACCGTCACCGTGCCGGAGCCGAGCGCCATGGCAATCGCCATGGCGAGTATCAGGTCGGGAAAGGCCTGAAGGAACTCGATGATGCGCTGGCTTACAATGTCGAACCGGCCTCCCAGATAGCCGCAGGCCAGACCCCAGAGAGAACCGAGCGTCGTGCCGAGCAGCACCGCTGCAAAGGCGATGATCAGCGAGGTGCGGCTGCCATGGATGACGCGGCTCAGCGTGTCGCGGCCGATCTGGTCCGTGCCGAACAAATGGGCTTCATACGGCGCCTTCTGCATGCTGCGGAAATCGGATTTGAGCGGCGGGTAGGGCGCGATGACCGGCGCAGCCACTGCCATGCCCACAATCAGCAGCGCGATACAGCCCCAGAAGGCCGACAGCGGCGAGCGCCGCGCAAAATGCCGGAGGCCGCCCCATACACGGGTCGGCAGCGGCCGCGCCGCCCGCCCGGTCTCGTCGGCAGTCGGGGTTTCAGACGGCGCGGTCATCGATATCTGATCCTCGGGTCGATCCAGGCGATGATGATATCCACGGTGATATTCAGCATCACGAATACCACGGCATAGAGGAAGACGAGGTTCTGCATGACGAAAATATCGCGCTCATTGACGGCGGTGAACATGGCGTAGCCGAGGCCTGGCGTGCCGAAGGCGCGCTCCACCGGAATCGAGCCGGCCAGCACGAAGCCGAGCAGGATGCCGGAAAGCGTGATGACCGGCAGCAGCGCGTTGGGCAGCGCATGGAGGCTGACCACGAGGCGCCCGTTCAGCCCCTTGGCCCGGGCGGTGCGCACATAATCCTCGCGGATCACCTCCAGCAGGCTGGAGCGGGCCATGCGCGCGATATAGGCGGCCTGGCCGAGCGCCAGCACGAAGGCTGGGCCGATGATGATCTGCAGGACGGTTCCGGGGTCCTCGAACAGGCCCAGGCCGCCGGCAGTCTGCGGCGCGCGGTAGCCGAAGCCGAACAGGAGGCCCAGCACGATGAGCATGCCGAGCCAGAACCCCGGCACGGCAAGGCAGGTGATCGAGATCACGCGGGCGGTGTTGTCGGCGGCGGTATTGGGGCGCAGCGCGCTGATGATGGCCACCGGGATGCCGAGGATCCAGGAGAGGATGACCGACAGGATGGCGATCTGCGCCGTCAACGGGCCGCGCCGCAGCACCATTTCGCCGACGCTCTCCGCCCGGAAGAAGGAGCGGCCGAGCTCCCCCTTGGCGATGTCCCAGAGCCAGTTGCCATATTGGACGATCAACGGGTCGGCGAGGCCGAGCTCCTCCATATAGCTCTGCCGCTGCGCCTCGGTCAGCTTGGTCATGCCTTCCGGACCGAAGATCGCGGTCAACGGGTCGCCCGGCATGACGCGCATGATGAGGAACACGATGATCGACACGCCGAACACCGTGATTCCGCCAAACGCCAGCCGGCGCACGATATAGCTATACATCCGGGTTACGCCGGCAGTGCATCGGGACGGACGACCTCCTCTCTCTCAGCTTGCGAGACTGCGTGCCGGACGGCGGCGCTGTCAAGGCGCTGCCGGCGCCGCGTCAGCGCAGATGGCAGGCGACCGTGTGGCCCGGCGCGATTTCGCGCAGAGCCGGCGTTTCGACCCGGCAGCGCGCCTCGGCATAGGGGCAGCGCGTGTGGAAATGGCAGCCGGAGGGCGGATTGATCGGGCTCGGCACATCGCCCTGGAGCACCATCTTCTTCCGGCGCAACCGGGGATCAGGCACCGGCACGGCGGAGAGCAGCGCCTCCGTATAGGGATGCTGCGGGTCAGTGAAGAGGGTCCGCTTGTCGGTGTATTCCACAATGCGGCCGAGATACATGACCGCGATCCGGTGGCTGATATGCTCCACCACGGCGAGATCGTGCGCCACGAACAGGTAGGAAAGCCGGAACTCCTGCTGCAGATCCATCAGCAGGTTGATGACCTGCGCCTGGATCGACACATCGAGCGCCGAGACCGGCTCGTCGCCCACGATCAGCTTCGGGTTGAGCGCAAGCGCGCGGGCGATGCCGATTCGCTGGCGCTGGCCGCCGGAGAACTCATGCGGGAAGCTGTTCATCTGGGCGCGGCTGAGGCCGACGCGCTCGAACAGTGCAGCCACCCAGTCCTGGCGTTCCGCGGCAGTCCCGAGGCCGTGGACGCGCAGCAGTTCCCCCACGATATCGCCCGCTGACATGCGCGGATTGAGCGAGGAATAGGGGTCCTGGAAGATGATCTGCATCTCGCGCCGCACCGGGCGCATGTCCGTCTTGCCGAGATGCGTCACATCGCGGCCGTTGAGCCGGATCGTCCCCTCCGTCGGGTCGATCAGGCGGAGCACGGTGCGCCCGACCGTGGACTTGCCGCAGCCGGACTCGCCCACCAGCCCGAGCGTCTCGCCGGGGCCGATATGGAAGCTCACGCCGTCAACGGCAAAGACCTTGCCGGCATTGCGGGACAGCAACCCCTTCTTGACCGGGAAGTGTTTCTTCAGCCCCTCGACTTCCAGCACGGGAGGCTGGATGGCGGTTTCCGCAGCGGCCGTCATGCGCCCGCTCCGAACAGGCGCTCGGAGTGCCAGCAGGCGGCCCAGTGGCCGGGCTGCTTCTCCTGATAGGGCGGATATTCGGCGCGGCAGCGGTCGTCCGCAAAGCGGCAGCGGGGCGCGAAGGCGCAGCCGGGCGGCAGATTGTTCAGCGGCGGAACGATGCCGGGAATCTCCTCGAGGCGCTCGGTGGCGGCCTCCTCGCCGCTCATGATGGCGAGGCGCGGCACGGAGGCCATCAGGCCGTGCGTGTAGGGATGCATCGGGTTGGCGAAGAGCGGCACGACATCCGCTTCCTCCACCTTGCGGCCTGCATACATGACGATGATGCGCTGCGTCGTTTCCGCGACGACGCCCAGATCATGGGTGATCAGGATGACGGCCGTGCCGAGCTCCTTCTGCAGGCGCACGATGAGATCGAGGATCTGCGCCTGGATGGTGACATCGAGCGCGGTGGTCGGCTCGTCGGCGATCAGCACCTTGGGGTTGCAGGCAAGCGCCATGGCGATCATGGCGCGCTGGCGCATGCCGCCGGAGAGCTGGTGCGGATATTCCCTCGCGCGCTGCGCCGACTCCGGGATGCGCATCAGGTCGAGCATTTCGACCGCCCGCGACAATGCTTCCGAGCGATTCATGTCCCGATGCAGGATGAGCGCCTCGGCGATCTGGTAGCCGATGGTCAGCACCGGATTGAGCGAGGTCATCGGCTCCTGGAAGATCATCGAGATCTCATTGCCGCGCACGAGGCGCATCTCCGCCTCGTCGAGCGCCCGCAGGTCCTTGCCGTCGAGCATGACCTGCCCGCCGATGATCCGGCCTGGCGGGTCCGGCACCAGCCGCATGACGGAGAGCGCGGTGATGCTCTTGCCGCAGCCGGACTCGCCGACGATCCCGAGCGTCTCGCCTTTCTTCAGATTGAAGGACACGCCGTCCACGGCCTTGACGATCCCCTGGCGGGTGTAGAACCAGGTTTGCAGGTCTTTCACGTCGAGGGCGGTTTCTTCGGCCGGCGCTTCCGTGGCCGCCGCCGCCCCGTCGTCGAGGGCGGCTGTTCTGTCGGCGCTCATGTCTCGCACCCCATGTTCCGGCTCAGCTCCGCTGCCGCGGGTCGAGGATGTCGCGAACGGCGTCCCCGAAGAGATTGGTGCCGAACACGGCGAGGCTGATCGCGATGCCCGGGAAGATCACCAGCCAGGGCGCGACGCGCACATATTCCGCCGCCGATTCCGACAGCATCCGGCCCCATGACGGATGCGGCTCCGGCACGCCGAGGCCGAGGAAGGAAAGCGACGCCTCGACCAGGATCGCCGCGCCGAGCTGCGCGGTGAACAGCACGATGAGCGGCGCCAGCGTGTTGGGCAGCACATGGCGCACCGCCACCCTGACCTCGCTCATGCCCGCCGCCCGCGCCGCCTCCACAAAGGGCATTTCGCGCAGCGAGAGCGTGCTGGAACGCACGACCCGCGCCACATTGGGAACGAGCGGTATCGAGATGGCGATAATGGTGTTTTCCAGCGACGGCCCGAGCGACGCCGCCATGACGAGCGCCAGCACGAGCAGGGGCAAGGCCTGCATGATGTCGATCAGGCGCTGCATCAAGAGGTCGAACCAGCCGAGCAGATAGCCGGACATGAGGCCGATGACGATGCCGATAATGCCGCCGAGCAGAATGGAGGCGACGCCCACGGTGAGCGAGATGCGCGCGCCGTGGATGATGCGGCTCAGCACATCCCGGCCCATCATGTCAGCGCCCATCACGAAGGTCGTGTCGGGCGCCTTCAGCGAGTCCGGGGCGGAGGTGTGCAGCGGGTCATGCGGCGCCAGTACATCGGCGAAGACGGCCGAGAGCACGAAGACGATCACGATCACGGCGCCGATGGCGCCCAGCGGATGCTGGCGCGCATAGAACAGCATCCGGCTCCAATGGCCGGAGACATTGGCGCCGGCGCGTGTCAGTTCCGCCTGATGGTCGATTTCAGCCATCGCCAGATCCCTCGCACGGCGGCAGGTCGGGGCGTCGGTCAGTCGGCATATTTGATCCTCGGGTCGAGCACCGCGTAGAGCATGTCCACGAGGAAATTGATGAGCACGGTCACCAGCGCGATCAGCATCACGAGGTTCTGCACGATCGGGTAGTCGCGCATCAGGATCGCCTCGACGAGGAAATGGGCGACGCCGGGGATGTTGAAGACCGTCTCGGTAATGATGAGCCCGCCGATCAGGAAGGCGGCCTCGATGCCGATGATGGTCGTCACCGGCAGCACCGCGTTCTTGAGCGCGTGGTGGTAGTTGACGGAGTTGTCGGTCGCCCCCTTGGAGCGCGCCGTGCGGATATAGTCCTGGCGCATCACTTCCAGCATGGAGGAACGCGTGAGCCGCATGATGAGCGCGGACGAGCGGAAGCCGACGGCCGCGGCCGGTATGCTGTAAAGCAGCAATTCGTCCCAGAGATTCTCCGGCGGGTCGGTATAGATCGGGATCGAGCCCGCATAGTGGACAAAGGCCATCAGGATCAGCAGGGCCAGCCAGAAGGAGGGCAGGGAGAGGCCGCTCAGCGATATGCAGCGCAGGAGATAGTCCATGCCCGAGTTCTGTCGCACGGCGCTGATGACGCCGAGCGGCAGGCCGAACAGGACGGAGAAGAACAGTGACAGCGCCGCCAGCTTGGCGGTGATCGGGATGCGCGGCTGGATCTCGTCCACCACCGGCATCTCCGACACGAAGGAGAAGCCCAGATCCCAGACGATCAGGCCGCGGATCCAGTCGAAATACTGGACCGGGATCGGCTGGTCGAGGCCGAGTTCACGCTCGATATTGGCCTTCTCCGCCGGATCGATGAAGCCGGCGGAATCGAACATGATGTCGGCGATATTGCCGGGCATCAGCCGCAGCAGCACGAAGATGATGATCGACATCCCGACAAGCGTCAGGATCATCAACAGGAAGCGCTTGACGATATAGGCGCCCAAGGCCTGCCCCTCTCTGTCTCGTGCCTTTGCGGCGATTGAGTGCAGGGAAACCGGGGCGTCCCGCGGGACGCCCCGGTCATTCTATGGTGGAAGACCGAGGCTACTTGTCGAGCCAGACGTCTTCCAGGCGCCAGTTGTTGTAGAGGCTGTTCACATGCGTGACGAAGCCCTTGACATAGGGCTGCCAGCACTGGGCAGACTTGCCATGGAAGATGATCGGCCGGGCCGCGTCCTCCTGCAGCTTCTTGTCAATCTCCCAGACCAGCTTCTTGCGCTCTTCCTGGTCGCTCATCATCGACTGCTTCTGGAACAGCGCCTCCATCTCCTCCTTGCAATAGCCCGTATAGTTGCGCTGCGAGCCGCAGGAGTAGTTCTCGTAGAGGTTGGCGTCCGGGTCATCCACGCCGATGCCGGTCAGGTTCAGGCCGACCATGTAGTCCTTGCGGGCCACCTTGGGATGCCAGTTGCTGGTCTCGACCGTGTCGAGTTCGGCGTCGATATAGATGTGCTTCAGATGGTCGATCAGGATGACGGCCGGGTCGCGATAGGTGGCGATGTTCCGGGTCGAGACCTTGACCTTGAGCCGGTTGTCCTCCCCGTAGCCGAGGCCCGCCATGATCTTGCGCGCTTCCTCCCGGTTCGCCTCGACATCAGGCCCGTAGCCCGCGACCGTCTCCAGGAACTCCGGAGGCATGCCCCAGACGCCCGACGGCGGCGGCATCATGGCGCCGCCCTGCAGGGTTTCGCCATGGCCGAGAATGTCGATGAAGGCCTGCCGGTCTATGGTGAGCACCATGGCCTTGCGGATATCCGCATTGTCAAAGGGCGGATTGTCCTGGTTGACGATGAGGTTGGTGCTGACATTGGTCGTGACCAGCTCGCACACCGCATCCGGTGCCTGGGCCTGGACGTCCTTCAGCAGCGGAATGCTGACATCGACGTTGAAGGTCATGTCGAACTCGCCGGCGATGAAGGCCAGCACGCGGGTCGAGCGGCTCTTGATGATGGTCCACTCATGCCCGTCGAGATGCGGCTTGCCTTCCTTCCAGTAGTTCTCGTTCTTCGTGAACTTCACATGCTCGTTCTGCTTCAGGCTCACGAATTTGAACGGCCCGGTGCCAATCGGCGCTGTGCGCATCTTCTTCGGCGGCACATGGCAGGAATAGACTGGCGAATAACCGGATGCCAGCAGCGCGATGAAGGCCGGCTGGCGGCGCTTCAGGTGGAAGGTGGCCTCATGGTCGCCGTTCGTCGTCACCTCCTCGAGATTCTTGTACCAGGCCTTGCGCGGGTTTTTGCGCAGCTTTGCCTTGCGCTTGCCGAGCAGGAGGTCCCAGGTGCATTTGACATCCGCCGAGGTGAACGGCTTGCCGTCATGCCACTGGACGCCCTCGCGCAGCTTGAAGGTGAGCTCGGTGCCATCGTCGTTCCAGCTCCAGCTCTCGGCCAGGTCCGGCACGATGGTGTCCAGGCTGTTCCGGGCGACATCATGCCGGTACATGATGAGGTTGTTGAAGACGCCCATGTAAGGCGAGAGCGTCGAGTTGGTTGCCTCCTCGTGGATCGAGCCGCTGGGCGGCGTGCCGCGGTGATAGAATTTCAGGATGCCGCCGTCCTTCTGCGCAAGCGCTGTGCCGGCATAGCCCGCCAGCATTGCAACGCCAAGGCCGAATGCGGCGGCGCGTAACGGATAGCCCATGCTTTTTCCCTCCCGGTTCGCTGGACGCAGACAGGATTATGTCGGTCCCGCGCCCATCTGCCAACCCGACCCGGTCCGGAACCGTTGATGAAGCATTGCGGAGACCCTGGCAGCCTCGGCCCGGCTGTCTCCCGGACCGGGTCCGGGGCAGGGTTCCTCGCTCCGGCGGGTCGTCAGTTCCCGACCGCTTCGAGCGCTTCGCCCTCGGAGGCGTGAACCTGGATGATCTTGTCGAAACCGGAGAGCTGGACGATTTCGCGCACGGTGTCGGGCAGGGCGCACAGTGCGAAGCTCGCATCACGCCGCCACAGGCCCTTGGCGATCACCAGCACCGCGCGGAGGCCGGCGCTGCTGATGTAGGAGAGTTGCGAAAGGTTCACGACGACGGCGCGGTCGTCATCCTGGATCGCGGCCTTCATCTTGCTTTCGAAATCGCGTGCCGTGGCGCTGTCGATGCGGCCCTCCGGCACCGCGAGCAAAGCGCCGCCGCGCCGTTCCATCCTGACTTCCATGCCGGTTCCTCCTGTGCTCGTTCGGCGGTTCCCGGTGCAGTCCGTGCGCCGGCCGCTTCGATTATAGCCGCCATTCCCTGCAATCCTATACGCCCCCGGATCGCGGATGGTATCACCGCCCGTCCGCCAGAAGCGCATCGACATGCGCGGCCGCGCGCGCGGAAATCTCCTCGACCGACCGCGTGAGGGCGTCGAAGACAAGCCTGCCGCCGGAGCGGCCGATGGCGCCGACCAGCGCGGGCCCGACAGCGGTCGCCGCGCGGTCCCCGTCTGCGCCCAATTGCGCGAGCCCCCAGAGATTGCACCAGAGTCGCGCCGCCGCCGCAAGGTCTTCCGCCGCCTCGGCGCCGATGGAGCCCAGTGCCTGCGCTGCTTCGAACACCGCTGCTGAATCGCTGTCCAGCAGGTCGGGCCGCCCGGCGGCGTGAAGCAGCCGCAGGAAGTCCGCCGCCGCCGCGACGTCGCGAAGGCCGCCGGCCCTGTGCTCGATATCCCGAAGTCCGCCGCCGGGGTCCGCCCTTCGCCCGCGCAGCGCGGCCAGCCCGGCGGCGAGCCGGTCCGCCGGGCGCGGCGCGGCGAGAACGGCGCGCTGCGCCTCTTCGAAGCGTTCTCCCAGCCCGCCCTCGGACCGCACGACCCGCGCGCGACGCAATGCCGCGAGCTCCGGGGCCCCGGCGCGGTCATGCGGATATTCCAGAAAGGCCTGCAACGAAAAGGCGAGCGGGCCGCGGCTTCCGGTTTCCCTCCGCCGCATATCGAGTCGGTAGAGCCCGCCCTCCGCCGTCTCCGCCGTCAGCGCCGCCATCAGGCGACGGCAAAGCCTTGCGTAATAGATGTCCGGGTCGAGAGGCCGGGGACCGTCCGATGCCGCACCCTCATGGTCGTAAAGCAGCATGAGGTCGAGTTCGGAGTTCACCGTCATGTCGCGGCCGCCGAGTTCGCCGAACGCAAGCACCGCCGTCCTGCCGCCCGGTATGCGCCCATGCGCGGCCGCAAACGCCTCCTGCACCGCCGGCATCAGCGCGCCGATGCACGCATCGGCGATATCAGCGAGCGGCGGCCCGGCTTCTTCGGGCGACAGCCGCCCGCGCAGCAAATGCGCGCCGATCTGGAACAGGCGATCATTCGCCCAGCGGCGCACGGCATCGAGCAGCTCCGGCAGGCCGCTGGCGCGGCCGGCCGCCGCCTCCAGCTCCGCCTGCATTTCCGCCCGGCCGAACTCGCGCGCATAGAACAGCCGCACCAGCCCGCGGCGGGCGGCTTCCGCAATCTCCGGCTCCAGGCCTTCCTCGTCCGGCAGGTCCAGGTCGGTGAAGTCGCGGCTGAGCGCGCTTTCCAGCAAAAGCGGACGGCGCGTCAGCCAGGCGACGAGCAGAGGCGCGGAGCCCGCGACATCCGTTACGATGCCGAGCAATTCCGGCCGCGCCGCCAGCAGGGAAAGCAGCCGTCGGTCCGGCGGCAGCCCGGCGAGGAAGCGGTCGAAGCGCGAGAGCGCCGCGCCGGGGTCGGGCGCGCCCGCCAGCGCCGCCAGTATCTTCGGCAGCAATCTCGTGAGCAGCGCGCGCGCCTCGTCGCGGCGCAGAACGGGCGCGCCGCCTGCGAGCCAGCGGCGCAGGATCGCCGCGCCCTGCCCGCTATCGCCATAGCCCATGCCCGCGAGCGCCGCCTCCGCCGCGCCTTCGGCCGAAAAGTCCACGCCGTCGGCGTCGGGCGTGTCCAGCGAGTCCTCGAACAGCGCCCCGTAATGCCGCTCCACCGCTGCGATATGCCCGTTCAGCCGGTCCGCGAACGCGCCGGCAGAGGGGAAGGCCAGGAAGGCCGCAATGCCGGCCATGCCGTCCTCGCTGTCGGGCAGGCTGTGGGTCTGCCGGTCGTCCACCATCTGCAGCCGGTGCTCGACGCCGCGCTGGAAGCCGTAGGCCGCGCGCAATTCCACTGCCGCGCCGGGATCGACATGGCCGGCCGACACCAGCGTCTCCAGCGCCTCCAGCGTGCTGCTGCCGCGAAGGCCGCGGTCGCGCCCGCCCCAGAGGAGCTGCTGCGCCTGCACGAAGAATTCGATCTCGCGGATGCCGCCGCGGCCGAGCTTGACATTGTGCCCTTCGAGACCCCCTCCGCCCGCGCCGCGCGCCGCGTCGATCTGTTCCTTGATGGCGCGGATATCCTGCGCGGCGGCGAAATCGAGATGGCGGCGCCAGACAAAGGGCTGCAACCCTTCCAGGAACGCCTCACCCGCCTCGATATCGCCCGCGACGGGACGCGCCTTTATCATCGCCGCGCGCTCCCAATTGCGCCCGGCATTGCGGTAGTAGAACGCCGCCGAGCGCACCGAGACGGCGGGCGGGGTGGAGCCCGGGTCGGGGCGGAGGCGCAAATCGGTGCGGAACACATAGCCTTGGGCGGTCTGCTGACCCATGATGCGCACAAGGCCCTGCGCAAGGCGGGTGAAGACGGGCTGGACGCCGCGCCGGCCCACATAGGGCGCGCGGTCCTGGTCGAAGAACAGGATCAGGTCGATATCGCTCGAATAGTTGAGCTCCCGGGCGCCGAGCTTGCCCATGCCGAGCGCAAACAGGCCCGAGCCGCGCTCCGGATCGTCGGGCTCCGGCAGCGCCAGTTCGCCCGAATCGTGAAGGCCGCGCAGCAAGTGCCGGAAGGCTGCGCCCAGCGCCGCTTCAGCAAAACCGGAGAGCGCGCCTGTCACCCGTTCCAGCGGCCAGACGCCGGCAATGTCGCCAAGCGCGATGGCGAGCGCCGCGCGCCGCTTGGCCCGGCGCAGGCGGGCCATGACGCCGGCGAGGGATTCCTCCGCAAAGTCCGTGCGGTTCGCGGCGTCGTCATGGGCCGCCCGATAGGCCGCATCAGGCCCCGCCTCCAGTAGCAATCGCGCGAAGCCGGGGTCGGAGATCAGGCTGTGGCTGAGATAGGGGCTGTTCGCGAACACGGAGGAGAGAAGCCGTCCGGCCGGTCCATCCGCTGCCGCCAGCATGAAGGCGCGCAGGGGCTCATCCTCCGCCGCCTCCGCGGCCTCGCGCCAGCGCCGCCAGCAGGTCTCCGCCGCCTCGACATCAGCAGCGACCGGCAGCGCTGCGCCGCCCGCGATCCACTCTCCCGCCGGACCCGCCATCCGAAGCCGCCTCGCTATCGGGGACTCCGCCAAGGCTGCGCCGTTTCGCGCGGCCGTTCAACCAGTTATGCGCTGCTGCCCGCGCGCGTCTCCTCCAGAACCTGGTCCACCACGGCATGCAGCGCTTCTTGTCCGTCCGCGCCGTCCAGCAGGCTCAGGCGGTAGCGCTCGACCTGCCGATCGGCGGACGAGCCGTCGCGCAGGATCGACGAGATCCGGCAGAGCTCACGCTCGCAGCCGAGTGCGCGCGCGTCCTCTGTGACGTCTTCCAGCAGCGCCTCGACGCAGTCCGCGATGTCGGTGCGCCCGCCGCGCTCCGCATCACCGATAAAAGCGAGCGTCCCGTAGCGCCGGGCGCGCCAGCAGTTCTCCGCGATGATTTCGGTGGAGGGCTCGGCGGGCAGTCCCTCCGACATATCGCGCCGCAGCAGCCAGCGCAGCGTCGAGGCATAGAAGGCCGCCAGCGCGATGGCCTCATCCATGCGCGGGCAGATATCGCAAATCCTGAGCTCGAGCGTCGGATAGGCATGATGCGGGCGGATATCCAGCCAGAGCTCGCTGCTGTCGCGGAGGGTTCCGGCGCGGCGATATTCCTCTACCAGCCGCTCGAAATCGGCCTGCGAGCGAAAGGCGCGGGGCATACCGGTGCGGGGCAGGGCGCCGATGACGATGGCGCGGTAGGAGTTGAACCCGGTATAGCTGCCGGCGTTGAAGGGGGAGGATGCCGACAGCGCGATGAACAGCGGCAGGTAGCGGCGGATGGCGGTCATGACGCGAATGCGCGAATCAGGGTCTCCGAAGCCCGCATGGATGTGCATGCCGCCTACCAGGAAGCGCCGCACGACCTCCTGCATCTGGATCTCGAACTCGCGATAGCGCGGCTTCGCCGTCACCAATTGCTCCCGCCATGCCGCGAAGGGGTGCGTGGAGGCGGCCATGACGCGGGCGCCATGCGCTTCCGCCGCCGCCGCGACCAGCCGGCGCGTCTCCGCAAGCGCGGTGCGAAGGTCCGCGATGGAATGGCATACCCGCGTGTTGGTTTCGAGCTGCGAGCGCAGGAACTCCGGCACCACGCTGTGCGGGCCGCTCTCCCGCCGACACCGCTCCATGATGGCGGGATCGGGATCGGCAATGATGTCGCGTGTCTCGGGATCGACCAGGAAGAACTCCTCTTCGATGCCGAAAGTGAATGTCAGGCCGGCGTCCGCCATCGCCCCGCTCCTCCGTGCCCCGCCCCTGTCGGGCCGTTGGTTTTCTACGGCAGCGGCGGCGCGGTTTGAAGCGTCAGGCATGTTCGCTGGATATATCCCCAGTCTTCCTCGCTCATGGCGGCGCGGCGACCGGGCGCGCCGGCGCTGCGGATATGCGCCAGGCGCTCGGCGGTCGCAGGATGGGTGGAGAGCATGCGGGCAAGCAGCCCGTTCCCGCCCGCCTCCTTCGCCTCGAGACGGGCGAAGAAATCGGCCAGGCCCTGAGCGCCGATGCCGGCGGCCCGGAGCCGCTCGAGCGCGAAGTCGTCCGCATCCCGCTCGGCGTCGCGCGAATAGCCGGTCTTGACCAGCCACTCCGCCAGCCCGCCGGCCAGGGCGCCGCCTGTGAGGTCTCCCAGCAGCACGCCGACCAGCAGCGACACGACGAAGGAACGGTAGAGCGCGCGGGTCGAATGGTCATGGGCGAGATGGCCGAGCTCATGCGCGGCGATGCCGGCGATCTCCTCCGGGCTTTCCGCCTCATCGAGCAGCGCCCGCGTGAAGACCATGATGCCACCCGGCAGCGCGAAGGCGTTGACCGGGCGGACATTCGCGACGGCCAAATGCACCGTCGGCCGGTTCTCGAGGTCTGCGCCGAGGCGTTCGACAAGGCGCTGCAGCGCGCCCAGCCCTTCCGGGTCGGAACAGTAACGGCCGCCGTCTGCGGTCCGCGGACCGGGAAGCAGGTCGACGAGATGGACGAGGACGGTTCGGCCGAGACGGTATTTGGCCGGCTCGGGCGTGACGGCCGCAAGCTGGACCGACAGCAGGGGAATGAGCACCAGCAGGATGCCGGCCAGCGATCCGGCTGCCAGCACGGCCCAGAGGGCGAGCCGCGCCACTGTCCTTGCGGAGACGCGCTGCCGCCGCGACAGATGCGGGGCCACCTGGCGGAGCGGTTCCATCGCGCGCGGATCGTTCAGGATGAGCCTTGCGGTCGTGCCGGCCAGTCCCAGCCGCATCGGTTCGCCGGGGCGCTGCCGCTCCACAAGCCGGATGCCTTCGCCCGGCCAGGAGGCGAGCACGGGGCCGGACTTATCGAAAATTGCGAGCCCGGTCGCCGCAATCTCGACCTCGACCGCCCGCGGGCGCGCCGTCAGCCCGTCATAATAGCGAGCCGGATACCGGACCATGTGTCAGAATCCGCCGACATCGAGCGCTTCCGCCGCCCCTTCGCCATAGCGCGGCGCGAACGCGGAGGACTGGGCGATCTCGTCGAGCGCCCCGGCATTGGAGATGTCCAGCGTTTCGCAGACATGCGCCAGCAACGGGATGTCCAGGAACAGGGTCTTGATGATGCCGGAAGAAAACAACAGCAGGATAACCAGAAAAACAGGGACAAATAAGAGCCCTGTTCCTCCGTCCGTTGTCACAAAGCCGATCATCATAAACACGGAAAAACCGCCGACAAATACCCAGGCCGCCATGAGGACGGCAACATAGATGACGCACTGAACAAAAACGAATTTCATGCCAATCTGAGATCTGAACCCTACATCTTCGATAGTCAATGAATTCATGAAGTGCTGAAATTCCATGACTCGATACCGCATCCAGAAAATAAAAGAAATCGGTAAAAGCAACAAGGGCCAGTAAGTTATCGATGAAACAGGGTAAGGTATGTTGAACGATTCGTGTTCTTCATAGCGCAGCATTGCTGTGAAATTTTCCAAATTCAGTATTGCAAACAGTCCCGACGCTCCGACCAGAGAGACAATAACCGCCAGCCACCGTCGGAACAGCCAGCGGGGGTTCGGTGCAAGGGCGAGGCCCGCCGCGCCGAAATAGGCATGCCGGGCGAAATAGCCCAGCGTCGCGACCCTCATCCAGGGATAAGCCAGCCCCAGAGTCGCCGCCGTCAGCAGGCTGTAGCCGAAGGCGATGCGCGCATAGGCGAGAGACGAGCCGCCGAGCCCGAAGCGCACGCCGCGCCAGGCGGTGCGCGTCAGCCGGTAGCGGCGCATGCGGTGGATCGCAATCTGGACCAGAAAGAACAGCACCAGGTAATACAGGATTTCGAGCACGAGCAGCGCAGGGCCCGTCCCGTCCGCAAACACGAATTGCAGCGCCGAATAGGCTGCGAAGACCGGAAACAGCAAAGCAACCGCGATCAGGAAGCCGATAAACAACTCCCCGCCTGTGCCCAAATATTCGAGCGCGTCGTCCAGCAGCACGGTATGGCGCCAGACGAAGCGGCGGACATGCGTTCGGCCCCAGAACCGGTAAATCCCGAGCGTCAGGATCGAGAACAGTAGATTGCGCAGCAGCAGGACCGCCAGGGGGCCCGACCGACCCTCGAACCGCGCCGCCCGTCCCGGCGTGCCGTCGGTCATGCGTTCATCGTTCCGTTCCCGCGAAGCCGCCAGCGTTTCTATAGCATCGGGCGCCTCCGCCGCGTAAGCTTGCCGGCGGCTGTTTGCAGGGAATGGGGGCCGGCCGGTTCATGAATGCAGTCTTTCCCGGCGGCAGGAGCTTCTACGGCGCCCGGCTCGGGCTGCTGGTACGGCGGACGCGCTTCCCCCGCCTGCCCGGCGATCCGGCGAATGCGCGGAGTTTCCCTTTCAGCGTGCGCTATGCCGTGCTGGAGCGGGCCGACCGGGCGGTGGCGCTTGCCGCCGCGGAGCGCCTGCTGGACGAGGGCGCGGAAGGCATCGGGCTTACCTTCAACGCCGAATTCGACCTTGCGGACACGCTCGACGCGCCTTTCGCCGGCGGCCTCGCGGCGCAGCGGGGTCTGGTCGAAGCCATGCTCCCGCCGCAGGCGGCGCTTGGCGTGCTGGCCTTCTCCGCAGGCAATGGCAGGATCGCCGCGCCCGGCTATCTGGCCGATGCCGTGGCGGCGGACGAGGAAAGGCTCGATATCGGGCGTGCGCGGGACAGCCTCCTCGCCGCCGCCGCGCGGGCCGCCGCCGACCATCCCGCCATCGCCGCCTGGCTGCTGGAGGAGCCGGAGATGGGTCCCTTCGCCTCCGACATCCACGCCACCAGCGGCCAGCCGGTCTATGACCGGACCCGCTTCCTCGCCTGGTTCCACGCCAGCCTGGCGCCCAGGGTCTTCCCGCGATGACAGTCGCACTCGGAGGCGCGCCGATTGGCGGGGCGGCGCTCGGCATCCTCATGCTTGACGCCCGCTTTCCGCGCGTGCCGGGGGATATGGGCAATGGCGACACCTGGCCCTTCCCGGTGCTCTACGAGATCGTACGCGGCGCGACGCCCGAGCGGGTGGTGCGCCGCCGCGCCGAAGGGCTGGACGGCGCCTTCCTGGATGCCGCCCGGCGGCTGGTGGACCGCGGCGCAACAGTGCTCACTACTGTTTGCGGCTTCCTTTCGCTGTTCCAGTCGGAGCTCGCCGCGCATGCCGGCGTGCCGGTCGCCTCATCAACGCTCATGCAGGTGCCGGCGCTGGACCTCATGCTCCCGCCCGGCAAGCGCACGGGCGTGGTGACGGTCAGCCGCGAGAGCCTTTGGGACGACCATTTCACCGCCGTCGGCGCCCGCGCGGACACGCCGGTGGAAGGCACGGAGGGCGGGCACGAGCTGACCCGCGTGCTGATCGGCAATGAGCCCTGGCTCGACATGGCGGCGGCCGAAGCCGATGTCACCGCCGCCGCCCGCCGCCTCACGGCCCGCTGCCCGGAGGTCGGCGCCCTCGTGCTGGAATGCGCCAATATGGCCCCCTACGCCGCCGCTGTCCGCCGCGAGACGGGCCTGCCAGTCCACGACATATACAGCTTTATCGCCTGGGTTCATTCCGGCTTCGCCGACGCGTCATGGCAAGCATGACGGCCGTCAACGCCCCGGTTTCGCAGTTCGCATGACGCCCCATACCACCGCAGCCCGCGGAGGACAGGCGGAGGCCGGGGTGACAGTCCCGGCCCTGACATGCGATCCAGCCAGCCCGAACGGATCATGCCCTAATGCGTGCAGCGGGCGTGGCGCTCGATGTGGTAGTCCTCGCGGGCTAGCGCCAGCGCGAAACGCCTGACTGGCCCTTCCAGGCGTTCGGCTGCTGCCCGCGCGCCAGCATTGGCCGCTGCCAGGCGTTCGGCCGCCGCTTCCGCGTCGCGGGCGAGCTTCGCCTCGTCCACCGTGACCATGCGCCGGCCTTCGAGCGCCATGCGTCCGCCGATCATCACTGATTCGACGCCCGTGCCGTCCTCGCCATGGACGATCTGGTTCACCGGGTCGTTGAGCGGCACGTAATTGATCTGCCCGAGGTCCAGGAAAACGATATCCGCCTTGGCTCCGGGCTTGATGGCGCCGATCTCGTCGCCGAAGCCGAGCACGCCGGCGCTGCCTTTCGTGGCGAGCGTCAGCACTTCGTCTGTAGCGAGCCAGCGTTCGGGGTCGAGCTCCTGTATGCGCGAGACCATCGAGGCAGTCCGCATCGCCTCGAACATGTTGAGATTGTCGGAGCAGGTGCAGGCATCGGTGCCAATGCCGACACGCACGCCGGCGTCGAGCAGCGCGCGCGCTGCTGCGAGGCCGCTGCCGAGGCGCGCATTGGAGCCTGGATTGTGCGCGACCGCGCCGCCCGCATCCCCGATCCGGCGCATGTCGTCGCCGTCCAGCCACACCGCATGCGCGGCTGTGAACTCCGGGCCGAGCACGCCGAGGCGGTCGAGATACGCCGTCTGGGTCATGCCGTAGAGGCGCATCCCCGTGTGAGCCTGCACCTTCGACTCGCCCAGATGGGTGTGAAAGCCCGCGCCATGCTCCGCTGCCGCATTCTTCGCCGCCCGGAGGAACTCTTCGCTGCAATGGTGCGGGATCGTGGGCGCAAGCGCGAGCCGGACCCGGTCGCGGGAGAAGGGCCAGGACCGGAGCGCGCGCTCCCATGCCGCAAGGCTGGTCCGGAACGGCTCGACCGCGACCGCCTCCGCGTCGCGCCTTTCCGCGTCCGGGAGCGCGTCCAGCAGGCCGGGTATCGCCTGGTAGAACGTGCGGTCGGCCATCATCGGCGCGACCACGGCCCGCATTCCGACATCCCCGTAGGCGCGGCCGATGGCCTCCAGTCCTTCCGGGGTCGGCGCGGGGAATTCGAAATTGAGGTCATAGGCGGCGGTGCAGCCCTTGCGCACCATCTCCACCGCGCCGATGAGCGTGGAGAGATATTTGTCTTCCAGTGTCCGGCTGCCGGTGATCCAGGGCGCTGCGTTCAGCAGCAATTCGAGGTTCCAGCGGTCGCCGAAGCTCTTGGCGAGGTTGTTGTGGCCATGCGTGTGGGCATTCACCAGGCCCGGCATCAGCAGCCGGCCGGTCGCATCGCGGAGAGCGGCGCCTGCGGGGGCCGCCATGCCGGGCGGCCCCACCGAGTGGATGATGTCGCCCTCGACAAGAATGTCGGCCGGCTCCGCCGAGTGGCGTTCGATATCGAGCAGCCGCCCGCCGCGAATGATCGTGTGCATGGGTTCCGTCCTCCTCGCTGCGGGGTTCGCGCCGCCTAGACGATGACCGTTTCTTCGCTCTCGGCCGACCAGGGAAAGAATATCCGCTCGACAATCACAACGAGCTGGAACAGCACCACGCCGAGCACCGAGAGCAGGATCAGCGCCCCGAACGCGACCGGTGTCCGGAAGAACGCGGTGGCCGAAACGATGAGGTAGCCGAGCCCCTGGTCGGCGTTGACGAACTCGCCCACCACGGCGCCTACAACCGAGAGCGCGATTGCGACCTTGAGCCCGCTGAACACGAACGGGACTGCATAGGGAAGGCGGATCCGCATCAACTCCTGCATCTTGGACGCCTTGAAGGATCGCCCGAGCTCGACAAGGTCGGCCGGCACGGAAAGAAGCCCGACCGCGACCGCAATGACGAGCGGGAAGAAGGCCACCAGGAACGTCACGATGACCCGGGGCAGCTCCGTCGCGCCGAGCATCACCACCAGGATAGGGGCGAGCGCTACCTTCGGGATCGACTGGGTGAAGACGAGAAGCGGGTAGATAGTGGCCGAGGCGTAGCGCGAAGAGGTCAGCAGGACCGCCAGCGGCAGGCTGACGACGATGGACGCGATGAACCCGTACATCACGGTGCGCAGCGTGGCGAGGGTGTGGCCGCCAAGTGTGTCCGCGACCGCAAGGCTCTCGGTCCAGATGAGGCTCGGGGCCGGCAGCAGGTAAACGGGAAGCGAGAATGCATGCACCGACGCTTCCCAGACCGCGACGAGGACGATGAGCACCGCCGCCGGGAGGACGATCTCGCTGCTCGTATTCCAGATGCGCCTAAGCCGCCGCCGGGCCGGAGAGGTCGGTTTCGTCAGCCCCAAAGATACGGCGTCGAATTCGTCTGGTGCATTCCTGGAATTCACGACTTCCCTCCATATCAAGCGTGCGGGGCCGTTCGATCGGCACATCGACAACCTCCGCGATACGCCCCGGCCGCGGCGACATCACGATGACCCGGTCGGAGAGCAGGACCGCCTCCGTGATCGAGTGCGTCACGAACACGATGGTCTTCGGGTTCTCGGTCCAGATCCGGAGCAGCTCCATGCTCATCACCTCGCGGGTGAGCGCGTCCAGCGCCCCGAACGGCTCGTCCATGAGCAGGATGCCGGGATCGTGAATCAGCGCCCGGCAGATGGCGGCGCGCTGCTGCATGCCGCCGGAGAGCTCGCGGGGATAGCGGCTCTCGAACCCCTTGAGGCCCACCAGTTCGAGGAGCGCATGCGCCCGCGCCCGCGCATCGGACGCCCTCTCGCGCATCAGCCGGAGCGGAAAGAGGACGTTGTCGGTGATGTCGGCCCAGGGCAGGAGCGTGGGGCTCTGGAAGACGATGCCGATATCCCGGCGCGGCTCGGCGACCGCCATGCCGTCGATTTCGAGCACCCCCCTTGTGGCGCCGACGAGCCCCGCCAGGAGGCGCAGCATCGTGGACTTGCCGCAGCCGGACGGCCCGACGAGCGACACGAATTCGTTGCGCCCCACCTCCAGCGACACGTCGTGAAGCGCGACAACGCTCCCGCCGTCCCGGGAGTGAAAGACTTTCGAAAGCCCTTCAACCCGGATCACGGCGGGGCGCCTCTAGTGGCATCGGGCGGCAAGCCGCGCTTACGGCACGTAGCGATGGTCCACGGCCTGGCTGTAGTCCCAGCCGGCGTCGAGGTCCTGGGCGTCCGCCACCACCTCATAGGTGAACGCCATGCGTTCCGGATCGTGCCGTCCGAGGCCCGTGGCTGCGGAATGGTCGTTGAAGACGAAGGTGAGCGTGGCGTTGAGGCTGCCCATGCAATCGTCCATCGCCACCTCCGGCACGCGCTGGACATGCAGTTGGCACGCTTCCTCCCGGTTGTCGCGGGCCCACTCCATCGCGTTCTTGTTGGCGGTGAGGAACCGGCCCACAAGGTCGGGGTTTTCCTCGATCAGGTCTTCGCGGGCGATGAGCCCGGTGGCGTAGATCGCGAACCCCGCCTTGACGAAGGGCAGCACCATGATCTCCTCGCCGGCCTGCTTCGCCGCCTTGTTCTGGTAGTAGTGGTGCATTGCGAAGAACGGGGCCGCGTCGATCTTCTTCGAGATCAGCAGCGCGGCCATGGCCGACGCATCGGAGTTGGACCAGACGATCTTCGACGGATCGGTCCCGGCCCGCTCCGCCACCTTGGGGAAATAGACGCGGTGGCTGTTGCCGGGGGTAATGCCGATCTTCTTGCCCTCGAGCCCCTGGAAGGTCTTGATCCCCGAACTCTTCAGCACGAAGAGCGAGTGGGGGGAGTGGGTATAGGTCTGCATGATCTGCTTGACCGGCACCCCGACCCGCGCGCGGGCCGTGATGAGCGCGCCCAGGTCGGCGATGCCGAAGTCCGCGGCGCCGCCGGCGATCTTGGTGACGGTGTCGCCTGACCCGTATCCGCGCGTGATGGTGATGTCGATGCCCTGGTCCTTCCAGAAGCCCTTGGTCCAGCCGCCGAAATACATGGCGTGCTCGCCGGAGGGGATCCAGTCGGTCTGGAGATGGATCTCATCGGCCGCGCCTAGCGGCCCGGCGGCAAGCAGCATCCCTGCTCCCACGACTGCGCTCGTGAGCGCATGGCGACGATGCGG